>NZ_BBAG01000010.1 GCF_001311135.1 Secundilactobacillus paracollinoides DSM 15502 = JCM 11969 | reverse complement strand
GGACTCTGGCTAAAGTCCGGGCCTGACTTTTAGCCAGAGTCCCTTACACGTTAGCCCCGTGCTGAACACGTTTCCGCAATGTAACAAGGGAGCGCATAGCCAGCACCAATCAGTAGAATAGAACAACTGACTTTTGGCCAGAGTTGCTTACGCAGTAGCCCTCTGTCTTGCTGAACACGTTTCCGCAATATAACAGAAGAACCACGTGGCAATGCCCACCGAGTAAAATCAAACCACTGCTTGTGAACAAAGGTAGTAGTCGCACTAGTCCTGTATTTTGCTGAATTATAATAAGAGAACACATCCCGAGCACAACACGGCGTATCAAACCGCAGAATGCAACGAACGATCATCTAACATCGAAAACATACCTCAAAATATCCAACCCAAACAAAAAAATCAGCCACCACCCAAAAATAGGGCAATCCGCTGATAGTCTTCCGAATACAATTGCGGTAAACCATAACTAAGCGCTGCAAACAGCATAGAAATGTAAAAATATATCCTATTTTTACTTCTTCTGCTCCTCAACATGGTCCTTAACCGTCTGAACGATCGTCAAAATATGCTCATCCGCCAATCGATAGTGAATGTTCTTCCCCGAACGCGTGCCTTTAACCAGGTTCATCTGTTTAAGCAACCCCAGTTGGTGAGAAATGGTTGACTGACTCATCCCCAAAATGTCGGTTAATTCCGATACACTTAGCGTTGTTTGTGCCAGCGCGAGGATGATTCGCAGACGGGTGAGGTCGCCCAGCGATTTGAAAAGGCTGACCAGATCCTCCAGTTCAGCTGTTGGGACGAGGTGATCTTTTAAGTGCGTAACGAGTTCTAGGTGTTGTGAATCTTCCATAATAGTGCGTAAACCTCCGTGATGGGTTGAAATTTTGGTGAAAAGGCTTTATAATACATATTAACATATGCGCATACATAAATATGAATGAGGTGAGTTTGATGAAAAATAGTCTTGCAACGAGACAAAACAACCCAATAATTCGTAGTTTGTTTAAGGATAAACGACGAGTCACAATGATCATGGTCACGATTCTCTTAATGATCATTGCGGTCCTGTTACCAGCATCACCGCTTAAAATTGCTGCCTTCGTGCTGGCTTACTTAGTGATCGGCCATCCGGTGCTGTTCGATTCAGTGAAAAATATCGGCGCCGGTGAGCTGTTTGACGAAAACTTTTTGATGACGGTGGCTACCGTTGGGGCGCTGCTCTTACAGCAGTATCCTGAAGCCGTTGCCGTGATGCTGTTCTTTGAAATCGGTGAGCTGTTTGAAGACGCCGCCATAAGTCGATCGAAAAGTTCCATTTCATCGCTGCTTAAGGTGAAAGCAACCACCGCGACCGTCCGCCGGGGCGACACGACTGAAACGGTCAAACCCGAAACCGTGGTTCCAGGCGACATCATCGTGGTTCGGGCCGGCGAACGCGTGCCGCTGGATGGTGAATTACTGACCAGCAGCACCCTTGTTGATACGTCAGCGCTGACGGGTGAGTCAATGCCGCGGGAACTTCAACGCGGTGACACCATTTTAAGCGGGTCCATCAACCAGAGTACCACAGTTGATGTGCGGGTGACAAAACCATATGAAAACTCGACAATTGCGCGAATCCTGGACCTGGTTCAAAACGCCAGCAGCAAGAAAACGACCACGGAACGGTTTATCAAACGGTTTGCAAAGATCTACACGCCAGTCGTGGTCGGCCTGGCCGTCATGTTGGCTATTATACCACCGTTTGTGGGCATGGGGGATTGGTCGACTTGGATCAACCGTGCGTTGGTCTTTCTGGTGATCAGTTGTCCGTGTGCGTTGGTGATCTCTGTGCCGCTGAGTTTCTTCGGTGGCGTCAGTGCGGCGTCGCGAAACGGCATCTTGGTTAAAGGCAGTAACTTCCTGGAAGTCTTAAATCAGGTGTCGGTCGTCGCGTTTGATAAAACGGGCACGCTCACAAAGGGCCAGTTCGAAGTGAGCCAAGTGTTGCCAGTATCAGGGGTCAGCGAAGCAAAGTTGACCGGGTATACGGCCGCCGCGGAACAGCAGTCGACCCACCCAATCGCACAGTCTATCGTTAGTGCGTTTCCAGTAGATAAAACGACCTACCGGGTCACACAGTCGACTGAAACGGCTGGCCATGGCGTCGCAGCACTGATCAATGGGGTGCAGGTGGTGGTTGGAAATGCGAAAGCCCTTGACGCAAACGGCATCGCTGTTTCCGAGCTACAAACGGTTGAGACTGTAGTATATGTGGCCTTAGACGGCGTATACGCTGGGGCCATTACGGTAGCAGATCAACCGAAACCGGATGCACAGACTGCGATTGCGGACTTGAAAAAGCACGGCGTTAACGAGACATGGATGCTGACTGGCGACAGTGAACCAGTCGCAGACGCAATCGGAACCGAAATCGGTGTCACTAACGTTGCGGCAGGCTTGTTGCCGGAACAGAAGGTCGGCATTGTGGACCAGTTGACGACTGCGGCTCATGCTAAGAATGGTAAGGTGGCCTTTGTGGGTGACGGTATCAATGATACACCGGTGTTAGCACGGGCGGATGTCGGTATCGCCATGGGTGGCCTTGGTTCTGACGCGGCCATTGAAGCGGCTGACGTTGTCATCATGGATGATCAGCCTCAAAGGTGATTGTTTGGGAGAACATCATCTTTGCATTGAGCGTGAAGATTGCATTTTTGATTGCTGGTGCGATTGGCTTAGCTGGCATGTGGGAGCTGTGTTTGCGGACGTTGGGGTGACGCTGATTGCAATTTTAAATGCAATGCGGCTTCAGCGCTCTGCAAAGCATAGAAAATAAGATAGAATAAATGAAGGCTGGCATTATTGTCGTCAGCCTTTTTTGTGGTGTCATTGATTTGCGATTTGGTAAGCGAATACGCGCCTATTTGCCACTTTGATGCCTCCACAATTTTAAGTGGTAAAGAAACTTTAAAAAAAACGCATACAACGCTGTTAACGGCGGGCATTAACCGAATATTTTATGCGGTAATAAGGGGGAACAATGGTATAATTGAGGGACGAAATGAGACAGTGTGTTGCAGATTAAATTACTGCAGAGATGACAAGTATCGGTTCTGCAGGTTGAGAACGATTGGTATTGATTAATAAATGCCATAATAATTATATTTATACGGATGTGTTGGAACTGTTGTACAGATTATGCGACAGTTTAAAGATTATTATGTTTCGTAAACAAATTCATTATCATTATTTTGGGTGAAAGCCTACCATCTCAAGGTAAATTGGTGTATGTTATAACGTGATATTTTATGTCATGTTTGACGGAATGTTCGGAATTGACGTGTATCAAACGTCATAAACTGTCATAAGTGATTTGTTATTAACGATTTATCAACATAATGATTAAATATAGCCTGATTAACCATAGCGAGACTGAATCAAGAGTTTAACTTAGCGCTGCCTTCCCTGTTAACTGGAGAGTAAACACGTGATGGTAGCTGTTGCTGATGGTTTAAAAAGATTGTCGGTTTAAAGCTGGATAAGTATTGAATGTAATCGGAGGAACAAAGTGATGGGACTTGATCGGCGCGTTATTAAGAGTGAAGAGGCCATAAAGGAATCTTTTTTGCTCACCTTGGCAGAGAAACAAGATATCAACAAAGTGACGATTTCTCGGGTATCACAGAATGCCAATGTGAACCGAGCAACGTTTTACCGCCACTTTAAAAGCATAGCAGCACTGCGGGAACTCGTTTTTAAAGAGTACATTGATCATATTCGGATGGACCAAATTCCAGCGGTACCTGCTATGGATGATGAGACGGGTCGGCGAGCCTTTGCGGATGAGGTTGAAAAAATTGTGACCTATGTCGCTGACCACAAGCGGGCGTATGCTTATCTGGTGCGTTCCAATGATGGTCGAAGCTTAATTTATGACTATGCGCATGAGTGCATCGACATGCGCATGCAAATTGATAAGTTGCCAGGCGATGACATGCGTTATATTTCAGAGATGACCTATCGGATCCACGGCATCATTGGCATTTGGCAGGACTGGGCCAGCGGGATGCTAGATATTACGGAACAGGATCTCTTTAGGAAGCTGTGCCAGATGCCGGAGATTAAGTTTAAATAGGCTGTTTAAAATTAAAGACTAAAAAGCTAAGCAGTGATGAAGACCTGCTTAGCTTTTTAGTGGTCGATAACGGGACCAATAGTTTACCAGAATCATGCAAAAAGTATAAAGTGACTCATTTAATTGTTTGACAGGTAAAATAGTGTTCTCGGCAGCTTAAATTATGGTACTGTATAAGCAACTACGACCGTTATTGAAATTGTTATAATACCGATGTTTCTTAATGAAAACAACAGCAATAACTGCAAATCTGGGGAGAATTGCGGTTATTGCTAAACCACGTTCCCAGGGGGGAATTACAGTGACAAGTCAAAGGCAAAAAACGAAACAAACAATTGAAGTCGCTTTTTTAAGACTGCTTTGTGACGCACCCGTTGAAAAAATCACCGTTCGGGAGATTTCGGATGAGGCTCAGATCAGTCGCAATACCTTTTATAACTACTTCACGAGTGTGTACGAGCTCAAACAACTCGTGACAACGGATATTAATACGAACATTTCGTCGCGTATGGACCGTGAGACTGGCCTAACCAAGGCTGGTCTTGCCGAGTCACTGACGACGATGATCGATTATTTAACAGCCAACCAGGAACTTTTGCGCCTTTTTTTCCGGACTCCAGAAGGTAACGTGCAACTATTAGCCATTATTCAAAATGGGATTAAACTCTGGCGGTTGCGCGCTCACGTGCGGCAGAGTGACACTGAGGCGAATGTGTTGATCATTATGAGTGTGCATGGGATGGCCGGTATACTTTACCATTGGCTATATGGGCAACTTGATCTTGATCGCGCCCAGGTCTTGTCTGCATTGCTGAGTGCAGTACGTTATGAGCCATAATCAGGTTAATGCCAAACAACAATCACCGTTGAAAGTGTAGGATTGTTGCAAACGTTTAACCCATCATGGTATTGGGACTTTACTAATACCTGATCAAAAATAGCGGTGCCACACTTATTGATGATTATGTTGCAGAATATACACTTTATACCAGTTTTGTACCTTGATACATGCGCTCGGATTCGATAAGATGAAGTTGTAAAAGCGTATTCACACCTTGACGTATATGTGGTATGTACTGATAGCGTTAAAAAGGGGATTAGGGCGTCTTTTTAGCGGTATTATGACGGTTAGCATTTCTGTAGATGGCGATTTGATTGAAAGGAGCGATGATGTCATGACTGATGATAAAGATGAAACGAGATTAACGCTGGAATTGGCACTGCTGACACTTTTGGAAAGTCACACATTAGAAACGATTACGCCACAAGAAGTCGTCACTGTGGCTGAGGTGCCGATTGAAGCGTTTAATGCGCGTTTCTCAAGCGTTCGTCAGTTGAATGATGTCATTTTTACGACAATTAAACAGGCATTGATGCAGACAGCCCAGACTGAGTCGGAAGATGGACCAGTGAGCGTTAAGAAAACCATTTCATCGCTTCTTGCCTACAGCGATACGCATCGCGAACTACTGCGTTTAGTATGTAAAACTGCAGAAGGCAGGCAACTGATCACGGCACTTGCAGACAAGGCCACAAAATCACTCAAGGGCATTGCAAAACAATATCCAATCAGTACGGTGTCAATTGCCAAGCTATCGTATCTCGTGTATGCGGCAACCGGTGTGATGATCCAGTGGGTCAGTGGTAGTTTACAGTTGACTCGGCACCAGATGGGTCCGTATTTACATAACCTAGTGATGCTTTAATTGAATAACAACCACCTGTGTTAAGGGGCATTGGTGGTGAACACACAACACAATCTAACGAGGGGAGGGTTTTTGATGTATCGCTATTTTGTTCAGCCTCAGATCAACCAGCTGTCACACGCAGTAGTTGGGTTTGAAACGCTGATTCGCCAAGACCAAGACGGTCACTGGCGTCTACCAGAGAATTTTGAGTCAATTTCCATTGATACACAATTGGACCTTCTTCGAGATGCCATCAAGACATTAGGGGTCTCATGCACGATTGCCATCAATCTCAATCGCGCACAGTTTACGAATATTCACATTATCCGGTCACTGATCATGTTTCATCAAGAGTTTAGGGGCACCCAGCTGGTTGCTGAATTGACGGAACAGGTCTTACTGGCACCGCACGCGCGAAACGCAATCCTGCGGTCAGCCGAATTACTTGCGAGCGGCGGTGTTCAGCTGAGCTTGGATGACGTTGGCACTGGTGAAAACCAGCTTAACCAGATTCGGCCGTTGCTTGCATTTACCACGGAAATCAAATTTGCGATGCAAAACTTTCGGCAGGAGGGGCGGGCGGCACTCATTCCCGAAAAATTGCGAGAATGGAAAGGTGTTGCTGATCTCTATGCCCTGAGATTGGTCGTGGAAGGGATCGAAACACCTGAAGACGAGCAAATTCTGAATACCATTAACATCCCACTGCGGCAAGGGTATTTTTATCAAAAGCCACACCCGATTTTTGAGGAAACGGCCTTGAACTACCAAATTTCTTTCGATGACCGGCAGGATGGGTGTTCTTGTTACTAAAAATTAAAAATAGCTTTTAATAAGGAAGACAAACGATTTTGACTAAATCACCCAATCAGTAACGGGTGATTTTTTTGCCCTTTTTCGGTGCATAACACTCAACGAGATTTTATAAAAAAATTATTAAGATGGCATCAATTAGGTTAAATCTGTATTCTATGGTACAAATTCAATTTGAAAACGTTTTATAACCCACCCTTTAACAATTTAACCTCTTGAATAATACAATTGATGTTGCTATATTAAACCCTATAAGCAAGCTATTTTATATTATTTTTTGTTAACGTAATCATAAGTGTTAGAACGATTACCAATGGCTTATGCCTAGTGCGACCATTAAACAAAACGGTTATCTTGGGGAATTTAACCGACAAAAATATAAAACGGTCTGGTGAAAATGCAGGTTTTCTGGAGGAGCATTACTATGGAAAAGAATAATCAGCAACATCGTCAGTTACAACAAGGCCTCAGTGACCGGAAAATACACTACAAACTGTACAAGGCAGGCAAGACGTGGCTCATTGCGGGGATTGCAACGGTGACGTTTGGTGTGACCACAGCTGTGCACACAGCGCACCCAGTTTTAGCAGATGCCACAACCGCAAGTAGTGACAGTACGTCATCAACCAGTTCGACTGCATCAAGTGTAGCGCTGAAGACTGCCGCTTCATCGACCAGCAGCAGTGCAACCACCGCTGACAGTACCTCGTCCAGCAACGCGTCAAGTGACACAGCCACTACTGATACGGACGCTTCCAACACAGCGTCAACGAATGCGGACAGCACTTCGTCAACTACCGCTTCAGATAGTAGTTCGACGGCAGCCACTACGACTTCTGACAGTAATTCAACAACCAATAACTCGACCTCGGCTGATTCAACATCTTCAACTGGATCAACTGCCGACAGTGCTGCTACGAGCGCAACAAAAAAGGCAACGACAACAAAGGCGGCTGCTAAGACTGCCACAAGTGCCGCTGCATCAACCACTGACACAACCAGTACATCAACAAGTAGTGATGGCACTGGCACAACGGATGCGTCGATCACCGATGCTTCAGCAGACGATGCTGGTTTAACCACCGGAACGACCACAGATAATGCAACGGCAACAGCGAACACTGATGCAGCCACAACGGCCGACATCACGTCTGACCTGGCCGCCGATACAACGGTTCAAACAACAAATGACACCTTACCAACAACGACTGCTGCCACCACTGACACGCAGTTTAAAATGCAGGTAGCGGCCGCGTACACCACCGCTGATACGAGCAATGCCAATGGGTTGTCCGTCTCCATTAATGGTGGCGGTTCAGACGAAACTGGGACGGTTACCTACAACAGTGATACCGCCAGCAATGACAGCGCCGTTGATCTGACCGTCACGGGTTCCTTTACTGCTGGCGAAACATTAACCATCAACGTGGGTACAAATTCGCTTTCATACACCAGCATGAGCGATGTTGATGGGGCGAGTGAATCGGACACGACTGAAACGGTCGATGGCACAACGGAACCAGTTGTGACCATTTCGTTTGATAGCACCGTTGCAAGCACGAGTTTTGACGTGTACTTTGGTTTCAATAGTGATAATAACGGCGATGACACGAGCACGCTGGCAACGGGGGATGCAACCGATACGGTTCCCGTAACGCTCACAGTGACGAACGCTGACGGGGCAACTGTCGCAGCTGATTCTGATAATTTAACGGTGGAAAAATCTTATACCGCAAATGACGGCGACGCCACGAGTCTGTCCTACAACCTGTTTAATACCGGTGATTCCAAAGTGACCGCCGGAACAGTGAGCGATGGGACAGCCACGAGTGACATCACCTGGGCACTGGACCTGTCTGGCAACACGTATCCGGGCGACTACTCCACGATTCCAACGGGGTCGACCATCACGACCACGGATGCCGGATCAACCTTGGTGTTCACAGTGCCTGATACGGTACAGGTGGACACTGCCAGTCTCGCTAGCACCTTAACCGATGCTGGATTGACGGTTAGCACCACCGATAATACAATCACTGTCACTTATCCTGCCGGAATGACGATGGCTGACGTTGCCAACCTTGAAGGGGACTTAAACGTTTCCTTATCTGCTGTCACGGCCCCCACAACGGCAACGACTTATGCCGCCCCAAGCATTGCGATGAATTGGAACGTTGATGGCACGACGGTTGCTGTGACCGACAACAGTACCAATGATGATGGCGATGCCTTGGCCTACGTTGATTCAGCGGTTTCTTCAACGAGCAGCATTGGGTATGTTTCAACGGCTAACACTGATCTGACCACCTTTACGGATGCTGGAGACGCCGGCAGCGACCAATATCAATGGACTGTTGCGGACACGTCAAATTACGACTACGGTGGCACACTGGACGCAACCCTGACTCTTGCCAGCAGCAACAGCGACACGGCCGTGGGCGTCAAAACCGTTTCCGGTTTGACTGATTCGAACTTAGCTGATATGGGGTTGGACACGGACGTTTCCTTGACCTTTACAACGGCAGACGGCACAACGGATACCCAAACCTATACTTCTGGGACCGACACCTATACCACTGATCTGGGGAGTGCCACTGACCCTGTTGTGAGCGTTGAACTGACAGAAAATGCGGCGAATACCACGCTAGCGGCGTCAACGGCTAATATTACGCCGCTGACCGTTGCCATCACAACGTATGGGACAACTGGCGCCAACAACGCTGACTGCGACGAGCACAACGACTAACGTTGAGTCAGACGGCACTGCTGTTGCTGGCACACCCGTCACAACGTCACGCGACTACAGTGATAACGGCGTTGCAGTCGTGAACTCCTGGACCCCATCAGGTGACAGTATTTACACCCCAGGCGGGTCAACGGGATATGACCTGAACGTGAATGTCGTTTCAAATTCACTGGACGTGGACTATGCCGCGTACGCTAATTTATCGACCACGAGTGCCGGTGTCATGCTGTCTGATTCTGGGGCAGCTGCTCAAGCTTTCGAGGCCGCTAATCCGCTCACGGTTGTCGTCATTGCGCCCGAGAACACGACACTTGCCAGTGATGCTGACATTGTCGATGCCCTCATGAACGCTAACGCTGGCGGCAGTATCGCCACCAGTGCCGATAAAATCACGATCACGCATTTAGCCGATTATGACGGCCAAGAAGCCATCGCTATTTCAGGCCTGGATAACTATCTTGCTGACAGTCAAATTACGATTCCATTGACCGTTGACGCGGACGCAACGGCGGGCACCACAATTGCATCAAGCGACACCGTGTTCGTTGAGCCAAGCAGCGCGCTCATCAGTGTTGACGGCACGACCCTGACCAGTTTGGGCAGTGTTGAAGCCGATTACGCAGCCGGGAACCTGTACAACGTCACGGACACGCCTGACCAGATAATCGGAACCGTTGAAGCCAGTCAAACGGTTGCGGCGAGTGATGCCGTTCAGGGATCTGCTGACGCAGCGGCCCAGCTCACAACTGGGACAATCAACGCCGATGATGACACGGCCACTGGTAAAACAATGTTGTACAACGGCTCAGATGCTGACGTGACGGGCAGTTCGACCACGGTCAATTTGGCCAGTGATGGCACGCAGGTCATTTCGTTGACTGGCGCACCAACGATTACGTCCAGTGATGGCAGCACGATCACAACCGCAACCATTACGTATGACACGTCGACAGGGACCACAACAACGGATCCGACTCAGGCCGCAAGCTTTACGGTCACTAATTTACCTGTTTCAACAGGCGAGACCGTCACGATCTCCTACCCGATGACGGTGGATAGCACCGTTTTGGCAGGGACAACGACTGGGATTCAGTGGCCATACACGACGGCTGTGCAATTTTACAGCGATGGGACACTGGCAGCCGGCGACGCGACAGCACTTGGCACCGAGACAGATACGACGATGAATTTGCAGGCCGTTCACAACTTGACGGATATCTGGTATCTTGCAACCCAGGATTCGGATGGCAACTATGTGGCTGGCGAAGAGGTCGGCACGTATGCTGGGACAACGGGCACAACCTATAGCGCATCGAACGTGACGAATTTGGCCGTTGGTGATACGGCGTCAAATGGTGACGTGGTCGTGGGCTACTACGATGAGTCCGCTGGCACGATGGTCACTGACCCGACTGCACTGACCATGGTCGAAAACGAAACGGCTGACGGGTAAGTAGCAGGGACGACGTATTACGTTGTGACGGCACCGGCTACTGAAACGACTACAGTGTCATACACTGTGAACTATACTGGTGCTGGTGATGCAACCCCTGCGGCTACTGTTAATAACGTGACTTGGACAGGGACACTTGATCCCACGACCGACACCTATACGTGGACGGCGGATGCACCGGTAACCGTGACAACACCAACAATCACCGGTTATACCGCTGATTCGGCGACTGCCTTCAGCGATGTGCCAACGACATCGACAACGGCGCCGACTGCCCAAACGGCAACGGTGACCTACACGCCAGATCAAGAAACGGTGGCCGTTCACTACTACCTTGACGGGACGACCACGTCAGTTGCCCCAGACGCCACGCTGACTGGTGCGTACGGGACAGCGTACACGAGCACTGCTGCGACGGTTTCTGGGTACACGCTGACGACCACACCGGCAAACGCAACGGGCACCTATGGGACTGACAATTCAGCTGTTATTTACTACTACACGCTGAACAGTAGCACAAGTGGTGATACTGGAACCGGCACGGGTACTTCAACCGGTACAACGACTGGTAATACTGGTACTTCACTGGTACGACAACCGGTAGTGATACTGGGAGTACGACTGGTGATACTGGGACGACAAGTAGTAATGATACTGGAAGAACAACTGGTAATGGTACTGGAACAACTTCCAGCAGCTCGACTGGCGCTACCTCTGGTACGACCGGAGCAGCCACGACTACTGGCAACAATGGTACAAGTGGTGGCGATACCGTTTCGACAACGACTGCGGCCGCTTCTGGAACTACTGGTGCGAAGAGTACTGGAACGACTGGTTCAGCCAACGCTGGATCGGGGACTAATGGTGCTGCAACAGCCGGTTCGAATGCAACGGTGGACAGTAACAGCACTTCTCTGACTACTGGGACGACCACTAATACTGAACCAGGTCAATCAAGTGCAACCGAGGCCAAGACGACCAAGTTGCCACAAACGAACGAAAACGACTCGGCCAGTGAACTTGCGGAAGTTTCTGGGTTGGGACTATTTGCACTATTAGCCGGACTGTTTGGTTTCCGGTTGAAGCGGAAACACAACTAAGCGTTCATTAAGTCACTCATACGAATAAAAAAGCACGTTAAGAGATCAAAGAGACCTCTCAACGTGCTTTTTGGTTTGGATCAAATAGCGATAACAAATCGTAATTTATAAAATAATATGTTTGTTAACACACTTGTTTAAAAATGTAAAAATTTTAGCTTGGAAATGCAATCTACTAATAAGAAATAAGTGTTTTTTGAAATCTTAATATATTAAGTAACAAATAAGGCCTTATCTGTATACATGATGGTAAAACCACAGTGCACCTTGCTTGAACATGCGTATAGAGATTGATATATTTAACGGTATAAACAAGTTGTTTTGTCCTATTTTTCTTTTATACACCATAAGTAATGACTTGTCAGTTTATAGTTAATCACAAGCCATCCGACGATAGTGTCGTTTATCTTGGGGAACTTAAACGAGGAAATAGTAGCAAACATACTGGTGAACAGGCATCAATTGGAGGAACGTTCTATGAAGAAGACAATCGAGAAGAAGCGTCGTCGGCTGCAGCGGAGTTTAGGCGACCGCAAGGAGCACTACCGCCTTTACAAGGCAGGTAAAACGTGGTTGATCGCAGGAATCGCGACCGTGACGTTTGGGGTGACCGCAACGTTAAACTCAACGCAGCACGCGTTTGCGGATGATGAGATCAGTGAATCTGCAACACCGACTACGGGTGCCGCAACTGCTGGTGCAGCGAACACTGATGATGAGACCGATGCGAACAGCGTTGTTTTGACTGACAGCACGGCTGACGCAGCGTCGACAACTGCTGATTCAAATTCGGGTGCAGCAAGTGACACCACGAGTTCGGCTAACGATGCAACCGCTAATAGTACGAGTGACACGTCTGACACCAGCTCGGATACGACAGCCAGTGATACTGACACGGCGACGGATACGAGTGACGCAGATAGCACTACGACAACGACTGCTGATAGTACGTCGACGAGTGATGCAGACACCACTGCGGCCACGAGCACTGACAGCACATCGACATCTAACAACGACAGCTCAAGTGAAACCGCCAACAAGACCACTACTGCGACTGATGACAGCACTTCAGCTGCAACAACCACTGACGACACGTCATCAAATGGTGATAGTACGGTAACAGACACAACGAGCAGCAACAATGGCAGTGACACCACTAGTGCGTCTGACACAACGGGGTCAACAGCCACCGGTGATGCAACGTTGACGACTCCGGCAACTGACGTGAGTGGGACAACCGCTACGACACCTGATGATGCCACCGTGACCCCTGACTTGAGCACGGATGAAACGGCCAGCGTTGCCGATAACGTGAGCGGGGACACCACTGTTGCCGCCGCGGATGAGTCGATCTCTGTAACTGGCCTTGAAGCCACTACTACCCCGGTTGTGATCACCCGGGTCCTAGCGGCTAGTGCTACGCCCGCTGCAACCAGTATTGATGCGGTCAGCACTTCAATCAATGGTGGGGCCGCGAATGAATCCGGAACAGTGATTTACAACACCACGACTGCCACGGCAACCGGGACGACGGTTGTGAACGTGAGCGGCGCCTTTAACAGTGGCGACGTATTGACGGTCACAATGGGGTCAAATGGGTTCACCATTAACAGTGTGGCCTCGGTGAGTGGTGCGACAACTACCACGGGTAGCACTACGGTGAACAACGTGTCTGAACCGCAAGTGACTGTTACCTTTAACAGTGACGTTTCGGCGGCTAGTTTTAATATTTACTATTCCTTTAATAACACCGCAAATAATACACTTGCGACTGGCGACGCTGAGGATGCCGTTCCAGTTACGGTGGCCTTGAATGGCTCGACCGTGGCCACTAATACAGTGGTTGTGGATAAGACATACTCAGCAAACAATGGAACAGCTAACCTTGGCTATAACCTGTTTAATGCTGGTAGCTCGACAACCATTACTGGCGGGCTGATTCAAAACGGGACAGTTGTTCAAGATATTACCTGGACGGTCGATCTGTCTGGTAACCGCTATCCTGGTGATTACTCAACCATTCCGACCAATTCCAATATTACGACATTGAGCAGTCCGTCGACTTTAACCTTCAACTTGCCATCCACGGTCGAAGTGACCGCGGCGTCACTTGATAGTTCGCTGACCGCTAAGGGGATGACAGTGACTCAAACTGGCAATACCATTACGGTCACCTATCCGGAAGGTATGACGATTGCGAGTCTGTCGAGCTTAGCAGGGAATTTAAAAGTGTCGATTTCCGCCGTTACAACGCCCACTACGACCACGACTTATACTGGGACGAATTTGGCAATGACTTGGAACGTCGATGGATCGACGGTGACAGTGACGGATTCTAACCCGTCATCACGGGCAACGTTATTGCAGTATACCAATCAGACGGTTTCAGCCATCGATACGCTTAGTTTTAATTCAAACTCGAACTCTGATCTGAGCACGTTTGACGACAGTGCGAATGGGAGTACGCAGCTAAATTGGACAGTGTTAGATTCCTCTAACTACGCGTATGGCGGCACATTAAACGCTACGCGTATGGCGGCACATTAAACGCCGATCTGAACGTGACGAGCAGTAACGCGGATGCGCCAGTAGGCATTAAGTCCGTTTCTGGACTGTCTGACGCCAATCTAGCTAAAATGGGCCTTTCAAACGATATCTCGTTTATCTTTACTACGGCGAGCGGGGCAACGCAAACAGTTGCGTATGTTTCTGGAACCGGGACTTATGCCACTTCTATTGGAACCGATACCGATCCCGTCACGAGTGTTCAGATTCAAGAAAATACTGCAATGACGACGCCAGTAACCACGACGCAGTACACACCACAATTAACGGTGGGGCTCACTTCCTATAATACGAGTGGTGTCACAACTGTTACGGCGGCGTCAACCGCAACAAACACGCTCACGGACGGCAGTCAGGTGACGACAAAGACCGTTCCGACAACCCGTGGGTACGGGACTGATGCCCTATCAATCGTGAATTCCAACACACCAGCGGGAACTAATTATTATAACCTCGGTGATACGGCAACGTTGTCTGCCACCGTTATTGCCAACAGCGTCAACAGCGCGCTATATTCGACTGGCGTTGGGTTGATGGTGAGCGATTCCGGTGCAACTGCTGAAGCGTACGAAAAGGCAAATCCAATTACAGTTGTCGTTATTGCTCCAGAATATACATCCTTTGCGTCAGATGACACGATTACGGCATCCTTAGTTGGCAATTCAAATGGGAGCGGTATTGCTTCAAGCGCGGATGCTGTGACTATTACGCATTTAGATAATTTGGGTGACCAACAAGTAATCAGTATTTCAGGGTTGGATAATTATCTGAAGAATTCGTCGATTTCAATCCCGGTCGTAGTCAATGCTGATGCCCCAGCTGGCGCGGCAATTGCCTCAAGTAACACCATCTTTGTGCAACCGAGTGCCACATTATCAGGGACGGCATCAAATGGCACCAAGTTCGACCAGTTGACGACGCTCGGCAGCGTCACCGCTGATCTGAACGCGGGGAACCTGTACAACGTCACGAACACTTCTGATCAAATCTTGGGGACAGTCATCGCCAGTGCAACTTTTAACACCAACGATTCCATTCAGGGTTCTGCTGATTCAGCCGCTCAGGTCTCGACTGGGACGATCAACGTTTCAACAGACAGTGCCACTGGGAAAACGATTCTGTATAACGGGACCACCACAGCGTTGACGGACAGCAACACAACCGTCAGCCTGATTGACCCAACGACAAATACCCAGTCGATCTTATTGACTGGGCCAGTCACCGTCACGACCAGTACTGGCGCCACGGTGACCGGCGCGACCGTCACGTACTACAAGGATGGGGCTGTGGTTACGGATCCAACGACTGCGGACAGTTTCTCAGTTTCCAACATCCCATTAGCATCCAAAGCAACGACCACAGTTTCGTATAACCTGACGATCAACTCAGACCAATTAACAGGTATCACAACTGGGAAGTCATGGCAATATACGACGGCTGTTCAGTCCTACAGTAGTGGGACACTGGCTGCTGGGAATGCCGTTGCACTGGGTACGACAACGGATAAAACGATGACCTTGCAGGCGGTTCATACATTGACTGATACTTGGTATTCAGCCACGGAAGACGCCGATGGCAACTACGTTCAGGGGACTGAACTTGGCAGCTATACCAATGTGACTGGGACGGTTTACAGCGGCACTAAAGTCGCTGACATTACCGGTGCGACTGTCGGTCAGGCAATGCCAGATGATGCCAACAGCGTGCTGCTCGGAATCTACGATGTGTCGTCGGGAACCTTGATCACCGACCCAACAGCTATTACCATGGTTGAAAATCTGGGGTCGGATGATACCAGCGTGGTTGGTTCAACCTACTACGTTGTTACTGGCCCGCGGTACAGCACACAAACGACTGATGTGACATACACAGTCAACTATTCCGGCGCGGGTGATGCAACACCGGCTGCCCAGAGTGAACAGGTCACTTGGACTGGCACAACGGATGCGACGACTGGCACGACCACTTGGTTGCTGATAGCGACATTAACGCTATTGCGACGCCTGACGTGACCGGGTATACAGCAAGCGTGGCTAGCGTTTACGGCGACGACTTCGACCACTGCGCCGACTGATCAGACAACGACCGTAACGTACACGGCTGACACTGAAACATTTAACGTATACTACTACGTTGATGGGACCACTCAATCATTGGCCGCTTCCCAAACGGTGAGTGGTGATTATGGGTCACCATATACCACTTCGGCTGAACCGGTCACTGGCTACTCGCTGGTTGCAACACCGGCCAATGCGACTGGGACGTTGAGCACGAACAATGCTGACGTGATCTACTACTACACGGCCAATGATGAAACAGCGACGATTCATTATTATCTGGCGGGGACGACGGATTCGATTGAACCCGATAGTGCCGCAACAGGTAAATATGGCGAATCGTACGAGACTTCAGCGCCAACGTTTGATGGGTACACAGTTGCGACGACACCAAGCAACGCAACCGGTATCTTTACGACGGACACGCCAGCCATCATTTACACGTACACGGCAAATACTGAAACGGTTACTGTGCACTATGTTGATGCGGATGGCGTATCACTTTCGGACGATACCACGTCGACCGGCGCATACAATACACCATATACCACAACTCCTGCGACGGTTACGGGCTACCACGTCTCAACCACGCCAACCAATGCCGCTGGAACGTACCAAGTTGATAACGCTGATGTGACCTATGTTTACAGTCCGGACACTGAAACAGTTACTGTGCACTATGTTGATAGTAACAACACGACCATTAGTCCTGATCAGACGGTTTCCGGGAACTACGGCAGTCCCTATGAAACAAATCCAGCAACGGTTGAAGGGTACACGTTGACCACGACACCAAGCAACGCCACGGGCACGCTGGACGTGACAAACGCTGCTGTGACGTATGTCTACACAGCGGATACCGAAACGGTTACGGTTTCCTACGTTGATCAAAACAACCAGACCATTCACCCAAGTACCACTCAGAGCGGGGCGTATAAGAGTGACTACGAAACGGCGCCGCTCCCGATCGATGGCTATACGCTGACGACGACACCTGCGAACGCCACAGGCACTTATGACGTGACCAATCCTGAAGTGGTTTACGTTTACACAGCGAATACTGAAACGGTGACGATTTCATATGTTGACCAAAACAACCAGTCCATTCAGGCAAGTACCACTCAGAGCGGGGCTTACAACAGTGCCTACACCACGGCGCCGGCCACGATTGAGGCTATACGCTCACCACGACGCCAACGAACGCCACTGGGACTTATGGGTTGACCGATACCGAAGTGGTTTATGTTTACAGTGCTGATCCAGAAACTGTCATTGTTCGGTATGAAGACACAACGGGCAAGACCATTTGGCCATCAACGACCTTAGACGGAAATTATAATGAATCATATTCGGCTGAAGCGGCTACTGTTTCCGGCTATACGTTGAACAGTTATACCGAAAAGACAAGTGGTAGCTTTTGTGTAACGAACCCCGACGTGGTTTACGTTTACACGGCAGACCCAGAGACGTTGACTGTTCGGTATGAAGATAGTAACGGTCAGTCCATTATTGATCCGACAACCGTTGAAGGGGTCTATAACGGGAGCTACACAACTGAACCTAAGACAATTGAAGGGTACACGTTGGCAAGTTCAACGGACAACACAACTGGGACTTACACTGTGGATACACCGGATGTGGTATACACTTACACCGCAGATCCTGAAACGGTCACCGTGGTTTATCAAAATACGGATGGGCAATCAATTGCTAATTCTGAAGTCCTGACGGGTGACTATGCCACTTCGTACGAGTCACAAGCGAAGACCATTGCCGGCTACACGTTGACGTCGACGCCAACCAATGCGACCGGAACATACGGCGTATCGAACGCGGATGTCGTTTACACCTATACCGCCGATTCAGAAACCGTGACGGTCCGGTATGAGGATACGACTGGTAAGACAATTTCTGACCCAACAACCTTAACGGGTGCTTACGGGACGGATTATGCGGCAACACCAGCGACCATCGCTGGGTACACACTGAATAGCTACACTGAGAAGACAAGCGGCACTTTTGATGTCACGAACCCTGATGTGGTCTATGTGTACACCGCCGATCCTGAAACGGTAACTGTTCGCTATGAAGATACGAACGGCAATTCCATTTCAAACGCAACCACCCTAACTGGTAATTATGGGACGGGCTATGCCGCCACACCTAAGACGCTTACCGGTTATACCCTCAACAGTATGACTGAGAAAACCAGTGGGACATATACTGTCACGAATCCAGATGTGGTCTATGTGTACACCGCTGATCCGGAGACGGTAACTGTTCGCTATGAAGATACGAACGGCAATACCATTTCTGATTCAACGACGCTATCTGGCAATTATGGCACGGACTATGCGGCAACTGCCAAAACGCTTACTGGTTATACGCTTAACAGCATGACTGAGAAGACCAGTGGGACATACGACGTCACGAATCCTGATGTTGTCTACGTCTACACGGCGGATCCAGAAACGGTGACGGTCCACTACGTCGATGCTGATGGCAACACGATCAGTACGGATACCACGAAGAACGGGAGCTTTGGCGGCAGCTATACCACTGCACCGAAGACCATTACGGGGTACACACTGTCAACGACACCAACCAACGCTGACGGGACCTATACTGTGACAACGCCGGATGTTACCTACGTTTATACCGCTAATACTGAAACGGTCACTGTTCACTATGTCGATGCGAACGGCGAAACCTTAAGCGCTGATACCACTGAACAAGGCGCTTACGGGACGGCTTACACGACGCAACCGGCAACGGTTACCGGCTACACGTTGACAGCAACGCCAACGAACGCTGACGGGACCTACAGTGAAGGGACACCTGACGTGACGTATGTTTATGCGCCCGATACCGAAAGTGTCACCGTTCACTACTACATTGCGGGCACGACAACACCCGTTTCACCTGATACGACGCTGAGTGGTGCATATGGCACGGCTTACACCAGCAGTGCAGCCACAGTCAGCGGTTACACGTTGACAAGCACGCCGACAAACGCTGACGGCACTTACTACGGTGTCACGAATGCGGATATCGTTTACTACTACACCCAAAATGCGCCAACTACGGGTGGCAGTACTGGAACTGATAGTGGCTCAACTGGTTCAGGGTCCGATGCTACGGGAACAGGTTCTGGTTCGACCGGCACTGACACTGGGAACACAGGGAGTGGTTCGACTAATTCTGGGTCGGACGCAACCTCTGGCAAAGGCGGCTCAGGTAGTGGGTCAGACGTGACGACAACCACGGCTGGTAACACTGGCACAACTGGTAAGAAGCAAACGGGTCACGTTTCGGCAGTTTCTAAGACGGATAACCAGTCCGGTAATGGCACGAGTGGCACCGCCGGACAGGCTGGCACGACTGGTCAAGCAGGTCAGGCGACTGACCTCACAACCAGTACAAATGCGGCTAGTGCTGATGGCAACGGGTCTAACACTACGACTGATACCAATGGCGACACCAACGTTTCTGGTAATACTGACACGACTGCAGGGTTAAACGCTGACGGGCAAACGACAAATAATCAGTTACCACAGACGAATGAAACTAATCAATCATCTGAAGCAGCTGAAGTTGCAGGGTTGGGTATTCTGGCCACCCTTGCTGGATTGTTTGGCTTTAAGCGGAAACGCAAGCATGATGAGGATTAAGCAGAAATAGGTATTAAAAAAGGCGCTCTACTTAACCGGGTAGAACGCTTTTTTTCGTTTCTTCTGATGAGCAACTATTTTGATCAAAGTACTTTCGATGCCGGAAATGAAGTCATTGTGGTCATATTACCTCTGAAAGAACTAAAAAGTATAACATTTTGAGCGGGAGGAAAAATCACCAAACCACGATTAGCAATTACACTAAAGTGACAACCCACTACACTATCATCTTCCTATAAATCTCAAAAAATGAGCGACCCGCGCAAAAATAATTTCTGCGCGAGTCGTTTTTTTAATCACTTGACAAAAACAATGAAAATCCACCCAATAATTACCGGATTTACCCTAAATTCAGCACTATTTCACCAGAAATATTCACTACAACGATAATTCCAACTCATTTCAGTTATGAAATATAACGTCTGTTGTTATATCATCAGAATACCATTCTGATATAAAGGGAATGTTTTCATATGCTATATCAAAGCCAAACCATCCCTGTTACACTACAAAGTGAGTGCTCACTACACTAGCTAAAGATAACAACGTAATGGCTGGTTGTGATGTTGCTGCGCGGGGGAGAAATCGCGTTGCATGATTTGGAATGAACCGTAGCATTGCAGGGCACAGCTTGAGATGTAACCAAATGAGATATTTGACTTAAGAGGTGAATCGAATGACAGCACAACATTACTATGGTGGGATCGACGTGGGATCGACCACTGTTAAATTAGTCATCATGGATGACCAGCACAAAACCCATTTTGCCCGGTACGAACGTCACTATTCTGACGTGAAGGCCGCTACTGAAAAGATTATGAAGGAAGCAATTGCTGAGATTGATTCTCAGACACCGATTTCGTTTACGATTACCGGGTCTGGTGGGATCGGTCTGGCAAACTTACTTGAACTGAAATTCGTGCAGGAAGTGATTGCCTGCACAAAGACTGTCGAAACCCTGATTCCGGAAACCAATGTCGCCATCGAGCTTGGTGGTGAAGACGCCAAGATCACGTTCTTTGGCGCTTCGTTGGAACAACGGATGAACGGGAGCTGTGCCGGTGGGACCGGGGCCTTTATCGACCAGATGGCAACGTTGCTGAAGACGGATGCCAACGGGTTAAACGAATTGGCCAAAAACTCGGAAACGATTTACCCGATTGCCAGCCGCTGTGGCGTGTTCGCTAAGACCGACGTCCAACCCTTGATCAACGATGGTGCCCGTAAGGAAGACATCGCCGCCAGCATTTTCCAAGCCGTGGTTAACCAAACCATCTCCGGCTTAGCTGCTGGGCATAAGATCAAGGGTAACGTGGCGTTCTTAGGTGGGCCACTGTACTTTATGGATCAACTGCGTGTGCGGTTCATCGATACGTTGAAATTAAAACCTGAACAGGTCATCTTCCCAGAAGACCCCCAACTCTTCGTTGCGAAGGGCGCTTGTCTCTACGCTGTGGACCAACCACAAACGAACTTGGATGAGCTGATCGACAAATTGGAAAACGGTGACGACTCCGGGATGCACCCGAGTTCTTCACTGGAACCACTATTCAATGATGACAACGAGCTGCAGGAATTTCGTAAGCGTCACGCTGAAGCTAAGGTTGAGACCCGCGACCTCGAGTCATACCGCGGTACAGCCTTTCTCGGTATTGATGCCGGATCAACGACCACTAAGGTGGCGCTGATCTCTGATGACAACAAACTCCTTTACACCTACTACGACAGCAACGACGGTGATCCGCTGGAAAAAACGAAGCAGATCCTGCGTGACATGGACAGTAAAATGCCCGAGGGAATCACGATTGGGAAAACGGCCGTCACTGGTTACGGCGAGCATTTGATCAAGAACGCCCTCCAAGTCGATGTCGGTGAAGTGGAAACGGTGGCCCATTACCGCGCTGCCCACTACTTTGATCCAGAAGTGGACTTTATTCTCGATATTGGTGGTCAGGACATGAAAGCCATGACCATTAAAAACGACGCGCTCTCAACCATTAAACTGAACGAGGCTTGTTCATCAGGTTGCGGGTCATTCCTCGAAACCTTCGCAACATCCTTGAAGTACAACATTCGTGATTTCGCCCAGGCGGCCTTGCTAGCAAGAACCCCTCTGATTTGGGCTCACGGTGTACCGTCTTCATGAACTCGAAGGTCAAGCAGGTTCAAAAGGAAGGCGCCACGATCGGTGATATCGCTGCTGGTCTGTCGGTTTCCATCATCAAGAATGCCCTGTTTAAGGTCATTAAAATGCGCCGCGTGGAAGACATGGGCCACCATATCGTTTGTCAGGGTGGGACCTTCTACAACGAAGCCGTTTTGCGGGCCTTCGAAAAAATTGCTGGCACCCAGGTCGTTCGACCAAACATTGCTGGTCTGATGGGCGCGTACGGGGCTGCTTTAATTGCCGAAGAAAACTACAGCACAGGCGACGAGACCACGTTGCTGAAGCCTGAAGAAATGGACAACCTGTCCTTTAAGAAGGAATACATGCACTGTGGCGGCTGTGAAAACAACTGTCCGCTGACCATTACCATTTTTAATGACGGCCGGAAATTCGTGACTGGGAACCGGTGTGAACGTGGGGAAGCCCGCGGTTTGGGTTACCGGATGCCTAAGGATAACGGTAAGGTCAACCTGGTCGCTGAAAAGTACAAGCTATTATTCAGCTACCGGCCACTGCGGACCAAGCTCGCCACTCGTGGTAAACTCGGTATTCCACGTGTTCTAAATATGTATGAAAACTACCCGTTGTGGCAGACGTTCTTCCGGAAGTTAAAGATTCGGGCCGAATTGTCGCACAAGGGGACCCAAGAACAGTACGAAAAAGGGATGGAGACCATTCCGAGTGATACGGTCTGCTACCCCGCAAAACAAGTGCACGGCCACATCCAAGCCCTGATCGACCGCGGCTACAAGCAGATCTTCTACCCAGCCGTTGTGTACGAAATGGAAGAAAACAAGGATTCAGCCAACCACTTTAACTGCCCGATCGTGCAATCATATCCAAACGTTATCCGCAACAACGTCGATGAGATCACCAGCGGCAAGGTCAACCTGATCTCGCCATACCTGAACCTTGCCGACAAGAAGTCCACGACTGAAAACCTTTACGAATCGTTTAAGGACTGGGGCATCAGCAAGGCTGAAATTGCCGACGCTCTGGACGCAGGTTACAAGGAACTCGAACACTTTAAGCAACAAATTCGTGACCGCGGTGAAGATACGCTGGCCATGTTACGCGACACTGGCGAACACGGCATCGTGCTTGCTGGCCGGCCCTATCACTTGGATCCTCAAGTGAACCACGGAATCTCACAACTGATGACAGCTGAAGGCTTCCACGTCCTGACTGAAGACTCTGTTGCCCATTTGGGTGACGTCAAGGGGCTGCGTGTCGTGAACCAGTGGATGTATCACTCACGGTTGTTTGCGGCCGCTCGGGTGGTTGCCAAGATGCCGCAATTGGAATTCGTTCAACTGAACTCCTTTGGTTGCGGGATCGACGCCATTGATTCTGACCAAGTTGAAGAAATTTTGAGTCAACACAACCGACTCTACACCTCATTGAAGATCGATGAAGGGACTAACATGGGTGCCGTTCGCATTCGGCTTCGGTCATTGAAGGCCGCCGTTAAGGAACGTCAGACCAGAAAGATCCTGCCAGTGAAGCTGCATGAGGATGACAAGCCAGTTGAGTTTACCCCAGAAATGCAAAAAGAGGCTATACCCTGTTGCTGCCAATGATGTCACCAGTTCACCAACACGGGCTGGTCGACGTTGCCTTGAAGGCCTCCGGTTATAACGTGGTCAACCTGCCGATGCACGATACCAAGTCCGTTGATGTTGGTCAAAAGTTTGTCAACAACGACGCCTGCTATCCAGCCATCATTTCCATTGGTCAAATGATCGAAGCCTTGCAATCAGGCAAGTATGATCTAAACAAGACCGCTGTTATGATGACCCAAACTGGTGGCGGTTGTCGGGCAACGAACTACATTCCGCTGATCAGAAAAGCCTTGAAGGACGCTGGGTTCCAAAAAGTCCCTGTCGTTTCGCTGTCATTGGGGAACCAAGGGGTCGAATCGACCTCCGGCTTCAAGTTCACGCTGCCACTGTTGCGGCGGGTTGCCATTGCCTTCCTGTACGGTGATTTATTCGAACAGGTCACCTATCACACGCGGCCTTACGAAACGGAACCGGGCATGATCGATAAGATGCACGAAGACTGGCTTAAGCTGGTTCAACCATCCATCGAAAAGGGGAGTTTCAAGGAATTCAAGAAGAACGTCAACCAGATTGTAAAGGACTTTGATACGGTACCGCAACGCGACGTTGTGAAGCCAAAGGTCGGCCTGGTTGGTGAAATTCTGGTGAAGTACTCCCCAATCGCTAATAACGACGTGGTTCACCTCTTGGAAAATGAGGGTGCCGAAGCTGTTGTTCCTGACATTGTCGGCTTTATGAACTACTCACTGTACAACCAAATTTACAAGTATCAGCATTTGGGCTCATCCATTAAGGCCAAGTGGTTTGCGAAATTTGCGCTGGACGTCATCAAGTGGCTGAACAGCCAATGCAAAAAGCCTTGAAGGCATCCAAGCGGTTCCACGGCATTGAAGCTATTGAAAAAGTGGCCAACGATGCGAGCCAGATCCTGTCACTGGGAAACCAAACAGGTGAAGGCTGGTTCCTGACCGGTGAAATGATCGAACTGTTGAAGAGTGGTGTGCCAAACATCATTTGTATGCAACCATTTGGCTGCCTGCCAAACCACATCGTTGGTAAGGGGATGCTCAAAGAGTTGCGGCGCCAGTTCCCAGGCTCAAACATCACCGCCATTGACTACGATCCCGGTACTTCAGTTGTGAACCAGCTGAACCGGATTCGGTTGATGATGGCGACCGCCAACAAGAACCTTGCTGAGGAACAGGCCAAGAAGGCCGCTGCTCAGCAGGATTCTCAAACCCACGCAACGCCAACCGCAAAGGGTCAGGCTGCTGCAGTTGTCCAATCCTAAACGAACACAATTAAAATCGGGGTGCGTACCATGGACCACACAGGTGTGAAAACCTTGTTTGATGCCAACATTGACAACTCATCATTGTCCATCAAACAACAGAGCGTTTTAAAAGCTAGTTTAATTTTATTTGCCGAAAAGGGGTATGAAAATACCAGTACCCAAGACATCGCTAAGCTTGCCGGTTGTGCTGAAGGCACTGTCTTCAAGCACTTTAAGACCAAGGATGCGCTGTTAAAGGCGGTGCTGGATCCTTTCGTGAACGATATCCTGCCACAAGTGATCTTTGATTTCTTAAAGGATCCCAGTGGTCAGCCGGAAGAACATTTTAGCGTGTTACTACGTTACGCCGTTCGCGACCGAATCAAGTACATTATGGAGAACCGCCAGGAAATGCGGATCTTCATCCAAGAAATCGTGAAGAATCCAAGCATGCTGGAGGGTCTGACATCACGGTTGGTCCTGGTCATTGAAACGTCCGTTAACCAGGTCTTCTCCTGCTACCAAGCACGTGGCGAACTGGTCGACTGGGATGCCATGCGCATCATCCGGACGATTTCAGGGGTCCTGCTGGGATACCTGATCCCTAATATTGTGATGAGCAATAAGCCGTTGGATGTTGAGACCACCACGAATGAAATCGTTGAGTTTTTGCTGCAGGGTCTGGTGCCTGAAGGGGCACGGGATGAAGCGGCGGAAACGGATTAGGAATAAAAAAACCATCGCACATGAAAAATAATGCGGTGGTTTTTCGTCTACTTAATTCTAATGATTATCGAATGAGTCATTGCTGCGGATAAGGTATACTGTAATGTGAGAACAAGTTATAGAGAAAAGAGGAACTCACTGTGCATGCAGTGTTAATTGCAGGTTACTTACTGATTGCGGGAACGATTGCCGGCTTTATCAGCGCCGTTGCGGGTCTCGCCTCACTTATTTCTTATCCAGTACTACTCAGCATTGGTGTACCACCGGTCAGCGCGAACGTGACCAATACCGCGGCGTTAATTTTCACCGGGTTAGGGTCTACGATGGCGTCAGGTAAGGAGCTCCATGGTCATCGGCGGATCATGTGGCACGTTGCGCTAGTTGCGATGGCTGGTGGCATCATTGGGTGTTTGATTTTGGCATACGCCCCGTCGTCCAGTTTTGAGAAGGTCGTGCCGTTTATGATCTTCGGCGCTGGGGTGGCCATGCTGGTAGCGGGTCAACATACTGTGTCACCCAAGAATCGGCAGCCCGATGGGGTAGTCAAACGCGGATTGAAAAATGGCGCCATCTTTCTGGTCGGTATCTACATTGGATATTTTGGTGCTGCGGCCGGGATCTTTTTACTGTCCATTTTAACGGTGACTTTAACCACACCGTTTGTTGTCAGCAATGCGATCAAGAACTTTACCTCGTTTATGACCAATATATTGTCGTTGATCATTTATGCGTTCACGACCAAGGTCTACTGGCTCTTGGCGGTTCCGCTAGCGGTGGGCATGTTTATTGGCGGCTACATGGGACCGATTGCGGTCAGACATGTGCCGGTTAAACTCACGCGAACGGTGATTTCGATTGCGGCCATGTTATTGGGGCTGTACTTGTTTTACACAGCCTACTTCAAATAAATACTCAAAAAAGATGACGTAGCATCTCGGACGCCATCCTTTTTTTGTGCTTTGCGTAGCGGTTGTACGATACAACTTCAAATCTGGAGAAGCATTTGCGACATACAAATAAGCTTAAGTCACCGCTTATCGTATTCTTAATTACCTTTCGCGGGATTTAACCAAAATTAAGACGACTGACTCAGAATGGGGCGCATCGTTACGCATCCGGTCATTTGTCAAACTCGGCATCTTAAGGTTTACACGGCCGGCCAATATATCAGCCATACCTAACCGCTGCTTTAAGTTATCTTTAAGTCAGTCAGCGTATAAAAATGACATGTTCAGTTGTACCACATCCAGTTTCAGGGTGGTGCACACGACCAGCTATTATGGATTCGAAAAAACATGTCAAAGGAGCTCATAAGTATGAACTTTTTCAAACGCGCCTGGCTGAGTTTGCTCGCCAAAAAAGGGCGCTCCCTGTTAATGCTGATCGTCATGTCAGCCATTATGTTATTTGTGTTTGCGGGGCTGCTGATTCACAGCGCAGCCGATAAGGCGACCCAGCAAGCCAAGGCAAGTGTCGGGGCAACCGTGACACTGTCCGCCAATCGCGCCGCCGCTTTTAAGAAGATGCAAGAGAGCCGGTCTTCCAGCTCCAGCAGTCGACCGACACTGACGACTTCGCCAGTCAAATTGAGTGACGCTAAGAAGATTGCGAAGCTCAATAACGTTTCCAGTTACAACGCCACCTCAACGACCTCCGTTAACGCTGACGGCTTCGATACGGTCAGCACGAGCACTGCCTCGTCGCAAATGGGCGGTCGCGGGTTCGGCTCATCAACGAGTACTGGTGACATCACCATTGATGGGGTAACCAGCACCGCGTCGGCCAGCAATTTCTCAGATGGCACCGATAAGATCACGTCCGGTCGCAATCTGACAACGGCTGATACGGGCACCAATAATACTGTGATCGAGTCAGAACTCGCTAAGGCAGATGGCTGAAAACGGGCGACACCATCAAGGTGAAGACGACCAGCAGTAAGAAGACGTACACCTTGAAGATCGTCGGCATCTACAAGGCGAAGTCCAGTGCCTCGACGTCGATGGGCTTTGGTGCGAGCGACCCATCGAATACCATTTACACATCGTACACGTTCGCAAACACCGTGAAGGGTACTAAGTATAAGAATACCGCCGACTCAGTGACATTTAATGTGTCGAACCCAAGCAAGGTCAGCAGCGTGAAGACCGCCGGGAAGAAACTTATCAATACCAGCAAGTACAGTTTGAGCACGGATGATGCTAGTTACCAGAGTGTGAAGGCGTCGATGGCCAGCGTTGAATCCTTTGCCAACAAGATCGTCTGGCTGGTTGCGATTGCCGGCACGATTATTCTTGCGTTGATCATCATGTTGCAGATTCGCGAACGCCGGCATGAAATTGGTGTCCTGCTAGCCCTTGGCGAGTCACGCGGCAAGGTTATTGGTCAGTTCTTTGTTGAAATGGGCATTGTCATGTTCGTCAGCCTCGTGATTGCGGGCATCGGCGGACAGTTTATCGGCAACAAGCTGGGCAATCAGCTCGTGAGTCAGCAGACGTCCAGCCTCTCGACCAGTTCTAGCTCAGGGACACAAGCACCGAGCGGGATGAAGGGCACCGGGCAGGCGCCATCTGGCAGAATGGGTGGTCAAATGGGTAACCGATCAATGATGGGTGCGCGCTCGGCCTCACTTAAGAAGACAAATCTTGAAGTGAAATTGTCCGCTGTGCAACTTGTTAAACTCGGTGCGATGGGCCTTGTGATCACACTATTGTCAGTGATGCTGGCAGCCGGCAACATTTTACGATTGCAGCCGAAAAAGATCCTCTTGGATTAATGAAAGGAAGGGTTTAAATGTTAGATATTATTGATTTAGGCTATTGGTATAGCCACCCAGATGATGCACTGTTTTCAAACGTTAATTTAAACTTTGAAGCGGGTCAATCCTACGCAGTCGTTGGTGAGTCCGGATCCGGGAAAACGACCTTCCTCTCGTTAGTCGCTGGTCTGGATACGCCTAAAGCTGGGCGCATCGAGCTCAATGGCAAGGACATCCGCAAGATTGGCCTGACCAATTACAGAAAACACAGCGTCTCCATCGTTTTCCAGGCGTATAACCTGTTTAATTACATGTCACCGGTCAATAACGTGATGACCGCCATGGCCATTACGAACTCCAAGCACCAGGGTGATAAAGCCTACGCAAAACAACTGCTAGGAAAACTTGGATTAGCGGAGGATCAGATGGGTCAAAATGTCACCCATCTATCAGGTGGGCAGCAGCAACGAGTCGCCATTGCGCGGGCCATGGCCTGTGACGCGGATCTCGTTGTCGCTGACGAACCGACTGGTAATTTGGACGAAGCCAACACGAAAGACGTTGTTGACCTCTTTCAGAAACTGGCTCACGAGGAAAACAAGTGCGTCATCATCGTGACCCATGAAACCAGCGTTGCCGCGGCATGTGACCACTCGTTCCGATTAGCTCACAAACAGTTCACGGCTGAGCAGCCCACTGCGTAATCTGAAAAAAACTCAGAATAAATTCTTTTTTTGGTACTGTTTTCGCCTCCACGAATTCGATATGATTAAGTCACTTCAAAAAGGAGTGATTTCTATGTTAATCGATCAAAACACAACCATTAAAAACATTATCGCAGCACAGCTTGTTAAAATCTTTTACCCCTTCATCATCGCGCAAACCGAAGAGGGGGAATACATCAAGTTGAATCTGTCACTGGATGAACGCAACGACGTCCTATTTTGGGACGAGTGCAAGTCCATTCTAAAGGCAAAACTATGGGTGCCGGTCGGGCGCCACTACCACCAGCTGTTAGATAACGGCTGGTACGTCGACCCGGATCCTGCCTGATCAGCGGATAAGAGAAAGGTGTCGGTCAGATGTTAGTGAAAACCATGTGGGCGTTAGTTGCAGTAGCGGCCTTGTTGGCCATTTTCTTGAGTGTCTATCTAGCGGGTCTTGACCTGCCAGTGAGACAATTGCTCGTGAGTGACATGACACATCTGATCGGCAGGTAGGGCACTAAGCAGTTTCCTTTGCGTCAGCCCCAACCCGTTATATAATATAAGCAACCACTAGCAATAGTGGTGCAATGAATCACTGGCGGCCCGATTATCCGCCAACCGTTTGAGAGTCCGCCCCCGGGGTTGCTACCCGGGTGGAGGGCTTTTTTTTTCGAAGAGTGCGGAAAGAGGCGCTTAGGGGGCGGAGTGTAAGGGAGTCTGGTCTAAAAGGTCGGGTCTGCCTTTTAGACCAGACTCCCTTACACAGTAGCCCCCTGCCTCTTGTAGCCGATTTAGTCTCGAGGACAGCGAGGAACAAGTATAAAGAGGGCTTTTAGAAGAGTAAGGAAAAAGGCCGGCCCTGCCTTTTTTTGGCCGAAGTCCCTTGTGCAGTAGCCCCCTGCCTCTTGTAGCCGATTTAGTCTCGAGGACAGCGAGGAACAAGTGTAAAGAGGGCCTCTAGCAAACAGATAATGAGTTACTCGGTTACGCCGACGTTAATAAACCAACAACGTAACATTAGAAATCTCACCCATACAATCAATATCTGTAAACCCCAAAAAAGACAGTTCCCAATTCAGCCTTCACTGAATAAGAAACTGTCTTTTCTATTATGCAACGCAATGATATATGTGATGCTTATGGATGTGATAATTACAATTTGCGACGTTCGACAGTGTTGAATGTGTTTTGATGTCTACCTTTTTCCACGATAGCGCGATAGAGTTGACGCGGTTACTGCGCTATGGTTGGGAAAGCTTTTGAGGTTCGTCTGCGCTGTTGTTTTTACATCCACGAATTTAGTGGGTGGGTTAACGTCACAGAGTGGTAGAAGCTACTGTCTTCTACTGTCCTCAAGCTGAAACGCGTTCCAGAAGGCAAGGGGCGGCCATGTAACGGACTCTGGCAAAAATCCAAACCCGGGATTTTCTGCCAGAGTCCGTTACATTCTGCCCCTTAACCGCCTTCTTCCACGCTCTGGCTTTCTACTGTCTTCAAGCCGAAACGCGTTCCAGAAGGCAGAGGCTCCTGCGTAAGCCAACTCTGGCACAAATGCCAAGTGCAGGCATTTCTGCCAGAGTCAGCTTACGCTCCGCCCTCTAACCGCCTTCTTCCACGCTCTAGGCATACATATTCACAATCAACTCCGCCACCAAATCGCTTAAATCATCCGCCGAAATTGCTAGCTTATCATCCAGCCAGTCGACCATCAGACCGATCACACCTGAGCAGGTGAAGGATACGCGGCCGTGTTCCCGGGTATCTGTTCCTGTGATGTTTTGGTGCTCCTCGACTTTTCGCATTAGCATTTCCTTGAGTTGAATCGCAAATTTGCACCCAAGTCATTGTGCATCAGACTGGTAAACAGTTTGCGATGCTCGTCGACGTAGGTGATCATCTGATTAGCAAAGAATTCATAACTGTCAGTTCCCGGATCCGGATAATTTTCATCAAATAACCGGCTTAGGGTTCTGGTCGTTTCTTGCATAATCCTGTTGTACAGGTCGAATAAATCCTTGTAGTGACTATAAAAAGTTCCCCGACCAATATTGATCTGCTCCGTTAATTCCAAAACCGTAATTTTGTTGAGCGGTTTTTGACTGAGCACCTCAATAAAGCCCGTTTCGATCGCAGCTTGGGTACGAATCGTTCGACGATCTATTACCATGGTAAATGACACCCCTTTATTACCCGTTGGTCTGCTCCCTCGGCATTGCGCACATTATACCATTGTGTCGGGTTATAAACCCGTTATAACTTCCTCAAATAATCGGCTGATAAATATGGAATTGAGATATTGAACACGTGTTTAAAATGCAACATTGGTAACTTTCTTTTGACATTTACTTTTTGTTAATATAAGATTACAAATGTCCAGTAAGTGCTGGATATTGTTTCAGAATTGTCATACTAACGAGGAGGTGGCAAGATGGACAAGCGTATAGAAAGAACGCAAGCTGCTATTGAAGGTGCGTTTCTGAAATTGCTGAACGAGAAATCAATCGGCAAGATTACCGTTTGCGAAGTAACGTCTTTGGCTGGGGTGAACCGGAGTACGTTCTACGCACATTATCATGATGTGTACGACCTGAAGCGTAAAATTATGACTCAGGTCAAGGGTGACCTTGATGGCCAACTTTCATTTGAAGGACCAAACCTGACAATGGGTGCCTTTAAGGTAGCGACCATGGAAATGATCGATTACCTAAATGATAATCGCGAACGGCTGCAGTATTTGCTGTCAACTGATGACGGCAATCAGTTCTTCTTTGACTTAGTTCAAGACCGGATCATGCAATCCGATACCCTTTCAGGTGTCGATACGGATGATCGCAACGAAGCGCAAGTGACAGCCGTTGTTTATGGGGTGGCTGGCCTAATGCGCGACTGGGTCTTTGTCCGGGTTACGCTGACTGAAGCTGAGTTAACTGATTTAGTTGCTGAATTAGCTTACCCAACAGTTTCGGCCCAGCTCGAAGCACTGGCTCGCAGCTAGTACGTTTCACCATAGGAGTAGTGTTTAGCAATTCATACGGTTTGGAGGCCGCGGATTGGTGAACACTCTACATAAAAAGATAAGGATGTCTGTTTAAAACCGTCTAGGGGGTCGAAAATGGACATCAGAGCACGTTTTAGTGTTGCATAATAATACCGGTAAGAGCGGGAAAGTCGCTTAAAACGGCGATATGGACGCTTGTGTTGTATAGGAGTGTGGAAGGAAGCGGTTAGAGGGCGGAGCGTAAGTTGACTCTGGCGGAAATGCCTGAACTTGGCATTTGTGCCAGAGCCAGCTTACGCAGTAGCCTCTGCTTCCTGGAACACGTTTCGGCTATGACGCCTAGAAAGTAGTAACATTTAGAGCAACGTAATCAAGAAGCACCATAGCAGACCACTCTGTATCTTAAGGGATGAGCAGTTTGCTATGGTGCTTATTCGTTTTTGGAATAGGGGTTTAAAAAACACCACGCTAACAGCAATCCGCCGTTGGTGTGGTGCTTTTTTGTGTTGGGCGTTTATACAGGTAGTGTTGTGGTTTTGTTAGCAGTGAGGAATCCTTGCGACGTTGGGGGTAGTTTACATTGCCGAAACGTGTTTCGGAAAACAGAAAGCTGCATGTAAGCCAACTCTGGCCAAAAGTCAGGCCCGGACTTTTTGGCCAGAGTTGGCTTACACTCCGCTTCCTACCGTTTTCCTCCACACTCTATTTCTGCACATCCCCAATAAACTTATCAATATCCTCAACTAACTGATCCTCACTCACATCCAATTTCCCAGTGATCCAGTCGTACACTAAACTCAGTGTGCCTGACACACAGTAGTCCGTTGCGATGATTCTTGAAAATCTGGTGACTTTGATATTTTGGTAGTGGAAGATCTTATCGATGAAAATGGTGCGTAGCCGGTTGATCATCGTTGGGTCATCCGTACTTTTGTTGGTTAAAATGATGGCGTCCTTATGAACAGCCAAGTAGTCCAGCAACTCCGTGATCCAGCCGCGATATTCACCGTGTTCCATTTCAGGCAGATGCTCGTCAAAATGCGTGACGATCTCGTCGCTGAATGCTGTGGTGATGGTGTCCCTGAGGTTATAGATATCGGTGTAGTGGCGGTAGAACGTACTGCGATTGATATGTGCCTGGGTTGTCAGTTCAGCCACGGAGATGTGGTCGATCGGCTTTTCTTTCAGTAACGTCAGAAAAGTATTTGCGATGAGCGCTCGCGTCTTTTTGGTTCGAATATCCATATAACGATTGACCCCTTAATGTATCCCCTAAATAAACAAGTGGAATTGCTTGGTTAAAAACGACATGTATAGTCAATATTATATAACGGGTCAGCGGGGTACTCCCTAAAAATTCGAACACAGAGTAGGCGAAATTGTTGCAAAAGTACTGAAAATCTGTAATGATTAAGAAAATTTGTGAAAAAATAACCTGAGTCTTTAAATTAATGAGCGATAAGCGGTATAATGACCACGGTTACATGTATAATGAGTGACAAGAAGTGTTTACGTACATAGGCATGATCAACCAGCGTACCAGCAAATCTAAATCGAAAAGGGGGCAAACTGAATGGACGAGGGGTTAGCGCATCTTCGCGATGGGGTTACAGAGGATCTTAACCGACTGACACAGGTTGGGGCACCACAGTTGGATATGACGATCTCGCGTCAGGTCGCCGTCTATTGGCAGGAACTTCTGGCAACGTATCGTCGTGGTATCAGTAAAACATTTGTCCCAACGGTGTTTAATGACCAGATCATCTTGCAAGGGGATCTTGAATTGATCCACGTGACCCAGTTGATGGGGCTGATGCAGGCGTTCGGTTCTAATTTTTGTGAAACGGCCGTGGTGCCTGGCGGCGACAAAATGGCGCGTAAGGCGTGGTCCTGCACGTTTAAACCACAGAATGTTTTTCGGTTGATGAAAGATGCTGGGTTTGATGTGGATGATGCGCCGCGGTTCTATCAGTCACCCATCATGCTGGATAAGCTAGAAAAGCCGCGATGGTTTCATATGTCGCAGTCGCTTAAAGTGGCGATGAAGCCGGAAGACGACACGCACTTTCTGGTCTCGTTGACGTTTAACCCCTGCCATTTTGTGGCCGATATCGACCAACGAAAATATGAGCCGCTGTATATGTTTGTGAACGAAATGGTCCTTCCTTTACTGACCCACGTGCGGTTGCACCGGGTTGACTTTAACTACGATTTTTTAGCGGATGCTGAGCAGCTTAAGCTCTTTACCAAGAGCACCGAAGACCACGAGGAAAAAGTGCGGCAGACTAATGACGCCATCATTGTTGAATCGGGCAATCGCGCGTCCTATTACTTGTATATGAAGAGCGTCGAGCGCATGCATGACCAGCGCGGCCACGGATTTTTAAACACGACGGAAATGGCGCTGCTGCACGAGAAAACAGGAACGGGCGTGTCGCGTATCGAACTGCGACTGAACGAAGCCGGTATTATGGACATTATGCATTCCGCGCGGGTACCGTCATTTGACAGCCGATTCTTTCCAAGCTGGCTGACGTTTGACTACCGGTTCATGCATAACGGCCATACGCAGCACCGGTCGATGCGCCTTTTGCTGGGTCGGGTTCACGACCAGTGCTTTAAGATTTTGAAGCGGCAACCGTTCATTACGGATGAAATTCTGAGAAACACTGTTATTTCGGCAATGGCGACGATTCACGCCGAGCATGGCGCCACACCAACGTCATCATAAGAAAAAATTGACTGAAAAATTAAGGACAAATTTACTTAAAGAGTTGCGGAATTTATAACAAAAACCGCAAAGTCATGGTAAGATAATATCTGGCTGTTCATCATTTTAGGAATATGGAGCATGTCATTGGTTATTTGTCGCAGTATGAGGAAGCAACCAATTTAATCAGGCATTTTTTGGTTGTGGTCAGGATTAAAATGATGGAGCGTTAAATGAGAGAGAAGAAAAAAGCAACACCAAAACAAGTGATGCCAACCCAAATTATCGGGGCGTTGCACATCAACGTTGACGATAACGGGCAGCAACATCTCAATACCGAAAAGATCTTTTATTGGCGGATGGGGATGTACACGAAGAATGCCACAACGGGCAAGAAAACGGCAACGTTGCCAGCCCTGGGAACGATTGCGAGTGTGTTCACGCAAGTTCGGCCGCCAGGATGTGATGGTCGTCCAAACGTTGAGAGCGGCGTTGATGCCGCGTCTCAAACCCAGGTCAGTCACCTGAGACGGGTGTTTACGACGTCGGATGAAGGCAGTACTGACCAGATCGTTCAACATGAGTATGAGGCGTATATGTTGAAGAACCATTTGAAGTAGTTGTGGGATCCGATTAGTATTTAACGGCGTTCTGCACCATAATTTGGAAAACACCAGCATAAATACTGAATTTAAAAAAGAACCGGCAGCGCAATCACTCGGATTGGGCTGTCGGTTCTTTTGAATTTTCTGTTAAGAATGCACCTGTTGCGCATTGACCTTGCGCAAACGGGCGTATTTTTCGTGTTCGAGTTTAAGTGCCCAGATGTTTAAGGCCAATGACAGCAGCATCAAAATCAAGGCGACCAGCATAATGTTATGCAGACCGTTGTATAGAATCTGACGCATTTGAGGCAGCAGTTTTGCCGGCAACGCACTGAGATTAGTGGCATCGGAGAGTTTGTTCATCATCTTCATGGTGATGGTCCCGCCGGATTGCGCTACACCTCTGCGGAGCGCGTTGTTCATGATGATGCCAAAAACAGCTGCGGTGAGCGTCTGGCTGAGCATGCGGATGAGGAAACTAAAGGAGGTCGCAATCGGGACGTCGTGCGGGTCAGCATCTTGCTGGACTTTTACCTGCAACTCGTTGAAGCAGGCGCCGTTTCCGAAGCCCTCAAACGCTGCGGCCAGCAGGATGACCCAGTATGGTGTGTGGATGCCAAACAGCAACATCAAGACAAAGGTCATGGTTAACGCCACGATACTTAACGCCACGACGCGCTGGGGTGTTAAATGACGCCGGAGCGGGGCAACTGAGTTTGAACCAATGAGGTCGGTGACCGATCCTGGAATCTGGGTCGCACCCCCAATCAGTGCCGAGGTACCAAGCAGACCCTGGGCCCACATGGGACTATAGATCAGAAATCCAATGAAGGCCCCCCAGATGAGCGCAAACAGGACAAAATCGATGACCAGCGGCCGGTTGCGAAACAGGCTGCTGGGGATGATCGGTTCGCTGACGTGCGTTTCAACATGCATCAGCGCAGCAAATAGGATGACAGCAACAATCAGCAATCCGGCAATCACAACCGGACTGCCGTCACCGATCAGTTCGATGCCGGCTAATAAGCTGATCAAGCCCACGGTCATCAGTACCGCGCCGAGGTAGTCGACGGGCGACTTGCGGATGTATTTGGGATTGGTCTTGTAGTACAGCTGGACCAACAATGCGGAAATAATGCCGATTGGGACGTTGATATAGAAGACCCAGTGCCAGCTGAAGGCGTCGACGATGTATCCGCCGACCAGCGGCCCCACGATGGTGGCGATACTGTAACTGGCTGAAACGAAGCCGAGGACCTGCATCCGTTTGCGGGGGTTCTCGTACATGTGGGCGTAAATGATATATGGCAGAGACACCACACCGCCGTTTCCGATTCCGGCGATGGTTCTCGCAATAATTAAAAACCAGATGTTTGGCGCAAGGCCTTCAAGCAGGGAGCCCACCACGAAGAACATTGCGGCAAACTGGTAGGCCGTTTTGTTGCCCACGTGTTCACCGAGTTTACTCCAAAGCGGGGTACTGACGGCCGTTCCCAGTAGGAAGACCGCGACGATCCAGCCCATGAGCTCGATCCCGTGAAGGTCAGATATAATAGCAGGAAGTGCGGTGTTAATAATCGTGTTATCCAGCCCACTCATGGCGTTTGACAGGAGCAGGGCGCAGGTAACGATGAGAATATTGCGTCTAGACAAGGGGTTCGCTTCTTTCGTTTTTAGTGTCGTGCTGATTAGCAGTCCACTTTCAATGGTACAACTTCTGTCATGAATTCAAAAGTTGAAATTGGCGGTACTGCGAGTTGGAAACGCTTCACCGCAAAAATTGTTGGGTATCAGGGTTAAGGACCACGATAGAAACTACGAAAAACGCCACCGCATTGTTTTTACGGGGGCCTTTTAAATGTTAGGTGATAGTCCGTTGCATTCCGCAATTTGGCACTCCGCTGTGGTGGCTCGCGACTGAGCTAACTCGATTTCTGCTGCGCAGCTCTCGAGTGGATCTCAGTCGTCTCGCACATCAGTAACCGACCAAAGTACTGTCGCCAACTGATGTCGACACCACAGCTCCGTGCCAAATTGCTGCATTCCACTAACGTTGAACTTACTTTTTACCACTAGTTAAGCATCACAATTGCGTTAAAACTAGTTCGCAAAGAATCCGCCCTCGACTGCTTATAAGGCTATTAATAGCAATGCTTCTCATGACGTATTAGTCACTAGTAACGATTAATATAGAGGTTTTGTGATGCTACTTTTGAAGACTTATTAACTTTGACGACTACGCCAGAATTTTAGCGTAGTGGAACCGTTCGGCATTGCAAGCTGTGGTGTTGGTGGTCGTTAGCGGCTGTCCTGTAGCCGGTTACGACCAAGGGAGACGTAGAAGATCCTTGAATTTCTGCCAAGACATTCAATAACTCCCCAGAACGACCCCACTTCAGCCTGCAGGGCCGAACGGTGGAACGAAGCGGCATGTCAGCAATATTTGATTCACCCAACAATGAAAAGCCCCTTTTACGGTGACATTTTTTGTAGGTTATTTAGTGGTGTGGTTTAACTCACGAGGCGTCCCGTAGCGTTTGTCGGCCCAATACAGTAGGATACTTAGAATAAAGATCCCAACGCCGAGCAGGATCGCGTTCAGTTTCAGGCCAGCGAATAAGTAGACACAGACAATCAGCGAAATGACGGGAATCATTTTGCCACCCGGTAGCGTGTATTTTGACTGTGGTTTTTGATATTTAAACGCCGCGGCGGAGGTTGTCACGTACTGAATCAGCGACACCATCACCACGCAGGATACCAGAAAAAGGTAGTCACGGGACAGCAAGAGGAGGACCGCAACGATGTGGGTGATCAAAACAGCAACCCAAGGCGTACCGCTCTTAGTTTGTTTGCCGAAAAAGGCGGGTAGCAGGTGTTCTTCTGAGGCGAGTGAGGAGGCTACGAAGGGCGTGTTAAACGAGGTTGAAATGGTGACACCTAGGATGGAGACCATCACGCCCAGCGTCATGATCTGCTTGCCAAGCGGGCCAACTAGTTGTTCAAACGCTGCGACAACGGGTGAGGCCTGGTTCATGACCCCGGCACCCAACTGTGAGATCGTTAGCCACTGCACGAGAAAGTAGATGCCGGCAACCGTTAAAATAACGGCAAGGAGCGCCCGTGGAATGTCCCGCCCGGGGTTTTGCATGTCACTCGCGACAGTTGGTAAGAAGGCAAACCCGGAAAACATGTAAAAGGCGGTGCTAAATCCGCCGTTGACGTCGGTCCCACTGGGTGCAACACTGCCCGATTGGCCGCTAAAGTGAAGGACCACGAGACCCACGCCAATGAAGAGTGCCAGCATGAGGATCTTCATCGCAGACGAGATATTGTCCGCCAGTTGAGTCGCTTTTTCGCCAATGAGATTGATCAGTAACAGCAATAAAATCAGCACAATACTGGTGATCATATACGCGCTTGGTGTTTTAAGGACGGGCCACAGAACCGACGCAATGTTGATAAACGCGGCAATTTCGGCCGCTAACGTAATCACGCCTAGCAACCAGCTGAAGATGCCAATTTGAAACCCGGGATAACGCCCAAAGGCTTCATAGGCGTAGAACCAGGCGCCACCTGTTTCGGTGTAGGTCGCCGCCATTTTGGCGTAACACAGGATGATCGGGATGGAAGAGGCTGCTGCTAGCAAGATTAAATAGGGCTGAAGCGCCCAACGGCTTTGTATAATTCGCCGGGCAACAGAAAGATACCCGATCCAATGATGCTATTGATGCCGAGAAGAAAGACTGAGGCAAAGCCCATTTTTCGTGTTTGACTCATAGGAATCACCGCCCGTTGTGGTTTTCTTACAGTGTACTTGAAAACGGTTTATTTATGGTGCGCGGTGCTTTGAAATCTGACTTAATTAACAATAAAGCTCAAAACGGTGGACGATTCGGCTGAAAGGCAGGCGGCCTAATCCAGCCAGATGGGTAAAAAAACGAGATTTGTTTTTGGTAAACCGCCTGTTCGCTTTTGAATAGGGCAATCAAATATTTCGGATCAGTTGTGAACCGCCGTAACCCCTGGATGTACCTTCTTTGATGAGTGGGTTGAATACTCAATGGGAACTGGTCAAAACGAAGCGCCTCCTTAATGACTAGCAAGCGCCCGATGATACCATTGCCATCACTGAACGGGTGGATGTTTTCAAATTCGGCGTGAAGCGTTGCCAGACCCTGAAGTGAGAAATCTGGGTCGTTTTCCCAGGCGCTTAACAAGGTCGCTAATTGCGCTGGCGCTTGTTCAGGTGAGACGAATACTATTGGCCCAATTCTGTTTGGAAATCGTTTAAAGCCGCCAACGTTATACCGCCAATCATCGGCCTGACAGGTGCCGCGTTTGAGTATCTGATGCCAGGCCTTAAAAGTGGTGTTAGACAGCGGTTAGTTGAAAGTATCTAGTAGGTAATCGAAAAGTTTGAAATGATTGCTGACTTCAAACACATCATCAACGTAGACGGGATGCCGGTCGTCACTGAAAATAGCGCGGGTCTCAAAAAGCGCGCTGACTTGTGCTAGGGATAAATGGTTACCATCTATTCGTGTATTTTGGTAGGCTGTTAACACTTGAGTGTGATGGTATAAGCCATGAGAAAATTTTGTTTGGCGTTCTTGGAGCAGTCTTTGTCCGAGATCCATTAACAGGTTCTCCTTTCGTATCACCATAGTGAATGTTCAGATTCTAATAAGAAAGCGATTGCACAAACCGGGTAACTTCGGGTACTATTAAAGAGGATAGCGCGATAGAACTGCGCGTCATAAGGTGCTGGTAACAGCAACACGGAAGGTGAGATAGACATGAACGTGATCTTTCATATTAATGAACCAGAAAAATGGTCGGCCGTTTTGAGCAACGTTGCAAATTACTTGCAGGAAATGGACAAACAGGGTAAGACCGGGGCCGTTGAGATCTTGGTCAACGGTAAGGCAATTATCAGTGTGGAAACAGCTTCAGGCGTTGATCTGGCACCAATGATCAATGCGGGCGTCAAGGTTGTGGCTTGTGCAAAAGCGATGGCCGGTCATCAGGTCGATCCATCGACGATTCAGCACGGTATCGTGGTGGTGCCGGTTGGTGTTTATGAGTTGGTGAAACGGCAGGATGAGGGGTTTGCTTATGTTAAGCCTTAGGTTTGGTGGGGGTTGGTGGTGGTGAGGGCTGCAAATTATTCCTCCGCTGGTGTTTTTGTGTGAGAAGTTAGTGATTCTTATTTTCAACGATTTAATTGCGATGTGGGTCTCAGTTATATTGCCGAAACGTGTTTCGGGAGGGCGCTCAAAGGGTTGCACCTAAGCGACTTTGTCCGTAAAAGCCAAGCCCGGGCTTTTACGGACAAAGTCACTTAGGCTCCACCTTTGAGCGCCCTCCCTCCACACTCTAAAAGTGACCCACACAGCGTCATAAACTGTCGGGCCATTTGCTTTGGTCAGCGTTATTTAGGGGAATAACGTTGATGGGAATAAGGAGAGATCCCTCATGGAAAGATCTCGCTAGACGTACTTAGAGGTTTTTGGGTAACCTCTATGTGAGTATTCTAGCAGTTATTGTTGCATGCGTAAATAGTTAATGGTATATATTATCAACATTATGAACAATGTGAAACAGTCTTTTAAAATTGTGTTGTGGCGGTTTTCTTAGAAGGTTTGGGTCATCATTAAGGTTGTGACCAGCGGATTGGTATAGACACATCGGAGACAAAAAACCTCTCACCGCGTCGTCATGGACGGGCGGTGAGAGGCTTAATCGTTAAGCTTCGTTATCTAACGGTTTTGGTGCTGGTTCAGTATGTTTTAACCGTGCCAACGTTGCTTTATTGACCGTCACTTTAAAGGTTTGCTCAACACGACGGATGAACGATTCGGTAAATTGCGGGTCATTGTTACCGGTAACTTGCTCTTGCATCCGTTGCATATTGTGCAGCGTGTGCATCGCGGTCACGTAGGAGGTAATCAATACCAGCGTCGACCCTAGCCATGCTAGCGGGCTGGCAAAACAGCGCCGGCGTACTGGAAGTAGTGGACCAAAATGAAGGCCGCAAACGAGCGCATGCAGAGTTCTGCAACCCCAGCGAGGGTCGGCATGAGGCTTTGACCGAGTCCCTGTAGGGTGTAACGCACGATGAACAGAATCGCCAGAATCCAGTAGGAGACCCCAACAATGTTAAAGTAGGTCTGGCTCAGTGTCAGTGCGTGAGCGTCCTGGTTGCCAATGAACAGCATCACCATCCGTTGCCCGTAAAGAATGATGAGCACGCCGACAAGAATACTGAAACTGACGGAGGCCATCAGGGCTTGCTTGACGCCCTTGATGATCCGTTCAAATTGGGCAGCACCAAGGTTTTGGGCCGTGTAAGTGGCCATGGTAATGCCAAACGACATCATGGGTAAGGTTGCGAGCTGGTCTATCTTGGACGCTGAAGTTGTGGCCGCCACGGCGTCGGTGCCAAGACTGTTCAGTGCGGATTGCAGGAACAGGGAGCCAACGGCGATGATCGATGTCTGGAATGCCATGGGCAACCCGTAACGTGCATGGTTGGCAAACTCAGCAGGCACAGCCTTGAAATCAGACCATTCAACGTGCAGGATCGGAACCCGTTTGATGATGTAGACGATACATAACAGGCTTGAGACAAGCTGTGACGTCACAGTTGCGAGGCCGGAGCCGGCAACGCCCCAGTGGAACACAAGGATGAACAACAATTCCAGGATCACGTTTAACACGGTCCCAATGATCAAGAAGAACAGCGGTGTCCGTGAATCCCAAGTGCCCGCAATTCGTTAGAGAGCATGTTGAAGAGCACGAAAGAGAAGATGCCGGCAAAAATAATCGAGATAAACAATTTTGCGTTGCCATAAATGTCGGCTGGAATGCTCATCATATGCATGACGGGGTCCAAAAAGAGCAGGCTTAGCGCTGTTAAGACGATCGTGACGACGATGCTGAACACGATACTGGTCGCAAAACTCTTGCGAACCCCGGGTAGATCCCGAGCACCCCAGCGTTGGGCGGTGACGATTGCAAAGCCAGCAGTGAGGCCGTTCGCAAAGCCAATAATCAAAAAGTTAAGGCTGCTGGTGGAGCCAACCGCTGCGAGTGGCTTAACACCAAGGTCTGACCCACAATGAGGACATCTGAGAAATTATAGAGTTGTTGAAAAAGATTACCAATGAATAATGGCAGGGTAAAAATCAAAATAAGCTTAAGTGGGTTTCCTTGGGTAAGATCGCGCAAGTGGGGCTCCTTTCATAGAGTGCGGAGGGAGGCGGTTAGAGGGCGGAGCGTAAGTAACTCTGGCAGAAATGCCTGAACTTGGCATTTTTGCCAGAGTTGCTTACGCAGGAGTCCTCTGCCTCCCGGAGCACGTTTCGACAATATAAACGAAAACAGCGGTGCCCAAGAAGGGTCAATCCACCCATCAAGCGCACGCATCAGCAATGTAAATATAGAACAAGTAATCAAAACACTGTAAAAAATGTAAACAAACGCAATAAGTTTTCAACAAAGACCGTAGAAAAAAGCCGTGGGCGAACTCGCCACAGCTTTGAGCCGATCCTCAAAAGACAATAGGCCCTACTATATCAGAAAACGGCCCGCTTGATAAGGGGTTAGCATCAATTTGTTAAAGTTTCTGAAAATGAGAGCGTTAGCGTGTTAAAAGAATCGCTTTCATGAAAAATAACTTAGATTTTTAATGTAGACATCCAGCCGGCAAAGAATAGATCTTCACGTTTTATCACTTCTGAGTGATAAAAGACAGTCTGTTTCTGACATTGAACCTTGTGCTCAAATTCGGCCTTTAATAGTAGCACACACCGCGATAACAGTGATGCAGCAGGCATACGCGCAACAATTATCAATCCTAAGTTGTTTTTTGAACAGATGTGTCAAAATAATAAGAACAATTGAGGATAACCCACTTCACTAGTGCGATAACCTGTCCCCGCCAATACCCGTTTTAGCATTCGGAAAGTGATAATCTTTGAAGGCCGTTTTTAATTTAGGTAAACTTATGAATACAGATAGTAAGCTTATTTTTTCAGGACACTTGTTTTGAAATGATAAGGGGGGATTACTATGATCACTAATCACCGATTACGAAATTGACATTGGTGGTTAGGAAGGCTAAGAGACTTACCGGGCGGGGTACGCCCACTCCGATCGTATTCCGTTCAGCATCTTACTGTCTAGGAGTAGGCAGATGGGTAATCATTTCCTGGTCTTCTGTGATCACGGATCGTTCGTTGGGTTTGTGTCGTCGTTATTGCGGGTTCAAAATGCCTGTGCAGAACAGGATTTTTCTGCCGGTCATCACCCGCAGCAGGTGCTTTTCATTGTTGTAGCGCGCTGCTTGATACGGGCACTGCCGTCATCGTAGGTTGTGCACTCTCCACCGTGCCGAGTAACGATGACGCAATATTAAAAACCGGTTAACTGGCATGTTTGCCGGTCGACCGGCCACCACGGAGGGTCCATGTCTCACTCAGTCATCATCTGGCCGCCGATGTGAGCCAGGTTTCAGCTGGTGTCAGCGTATGCTGACTGCGGCTGGACATGGCTGAGATTACTATCGATAAAAGGAACACTCACCAGGGATTCCCCAGTAAGGCCTGGTGGGTGTTTTTTGTGAGAGTGTAAAAAAAGGCGAACTTGCTCCCAGAATATAAGGCCCCCTAAACTAAAATTCCGATTTTGGATTTTGGTTTAGGGGCCTTATATGGCCGGGAGCGGCCTTTTTTTACACGTTTAGGCTAGATAAACTAGAACACTAAATTTAGTACTACCTTGCTCTATCTCAAAATTGTGCTGAAAACAACCACATCTACCCCGCATTTACCAAGTCTATGCAAATAAAGCAACAATTTAACAATTTTTGTTTTGCAATGGCTGGAATCTTCCGATAATATAAGTCATATTGTAGCAATTGAAATGCACACGATGTTATCAAAATGTAATACAAATAAACTGTAATGTGTTGATTAAGACTTAACAAACGTTAGTGTATAAGCGTATAATAATATGTAGAGTAAATACGTAATGGCGTTCATCATTTAATTTATAATGAACGACGATTTCGGGTGTCACGTCGCGCTGAATAGTTAGGGGAATGACTATGAAGAAAAAAATAATGTTAGCTGCGCTCACGTGTATGGGAGTGTTATCTATTTTAGCAAGTCCGCTGTATACAAAAGCGGCAAACGCCAGTGAACCTTCTTGGACAGATGCCAATACCACTGAATTGCTCCAAGCTAAACCAGCAAGACTTGGGGCAAGCAATGATGGGACCAATCTGTATGTCTATCTTGAAACAGAAAAATCAACTACAGAAATATTTAAGACGTTCTCAGCTTCATATGGTAGTGGCTTTTCAAAAGTGAATAAGGTCTTTAAATTAAGTGCTTATAAGGACGGTACAGTCAACGTTTTAGATAATTCGACAGGGACGGTGGTCGGGACTGCCACAATTAGTCAATCAGCAACGGTTTTAGATGCGACCGTTAACTTGAAAGACGCTGGCTTATCCAATGGTGTCGGCAAAAGTTTGTCCGTTTTAGGTGACGTGAGTTTGACGGGTCCAAGTTTGGCTGGAACGCCGGTGGCGACAACACTGAAAGAAGCATCATCAGAAAGTGACAGTAGTTCCTCACAGACTGACGCGCAAGAAGCCATGTCGAGCTCTGATAGTGCTACTTCACAAAGTTCATCACAGGCGAATAACAACAACATCAGTGGCAATTTAGGAATTACGATCGACGGCCAGTATGCCGACTGGGCTGATAAGAACCCTACCGATATCAATATCGATAATGATAATAGTGTTGAAGTGAGCCTGCTGTCGGATGACAAGAACGTTTACTTCTATGTTGAATCAACACCCAAATTGTCACAATCAAGTAATAATTTTCAGGGTAATGGCTATGAGTTAAAAGTCGGCGACCAAACATATTATATTACCTTTGGCTCGGCTAACTTGTCAAAAGCTGGCGACTCGCAGGCAGTTTCGGTAGATATCTGGAACTTCATCTGGTGGTAGTGATAATACAACCAGCGGGACAGCCTACGTCGGTTTAAAGAACCTTCAAGAAACTTCGGGCAGTGGGACAACCACGAACACTACTTGGCAGCTCGAATGTGCCATTCCATTCTCAGCATTGGGCGGAACATCTGATTCGTCAGCAAGTTCGATTACGTTAACCAATTCGAATGGTTGGCAGGGGACTGTCAAGGATACTGGTGGGAGCACTGGCCCAGCCGTAATAGTCGCATCTGGCTTCGTCATCGCTGGCGCGGCACTTGTCAAAAATGCACGCGGAAAGAATAAAAAGCGGCGGGGTAATAAATGAGCATCTATTTAATTATTGGTATTGTCGTTTGGCTGTATGCCTTATCGATATTAAAAAGAGCAGGTCTCTCGGCATTTCATTTTATTGTGGGGAGTGCCGGGCTCTTTTTTATCCTTATATCGTTGAGTGATCCGTACTGGATATGGTTTTTCACCCACGCAGTGATCAATGGCGTGAAATGGGTCGGCGACGTGACTGGGATGTGTGACGTCATGAACCGTTATGGGTTGGTGGCCATCAATAACCCAACACAACCGGTCATGATGAGTATTGATTATGAGTGTTCTGGCATTATTGAAACGACAGCGTATATTGGGATGGTTGCCTTTTTCCCAATGTACAACAGTGTGGAACGTGTCTTCTTTGGTGTCGTTGTGACGTTATGGATCTACGGTGCCAATGTGATCAGATTGACCGTAGTGGTGACGATCGTTCATTTTATGGGTGGCGGGCAATATTATTTAGCGCATACCATCATTGGCCGGCTTGTGTTCTACACACTGGTCATTGCGATGTACTATAACGTGTTTACTTACACGCAAGTTTCACACAGTCTGTACCGCAACTTTATTAAGTGGCGCGATCGGTGGCGTAAGCGGCTTAGTTTTCGGAAAGGAGACTAGCCCATGATGTATTGGTTACAGCAAACGGTTTTTAAAATGGGCTTTTGGCTGACCTGGGCATTAATTCCTGTTGTGGTTGAAATTTTACCAGCGTTTGTCCAGGGAATTCGGCTCTTTTTCAAAACGTTTCGGCCGAAAAAATTAGCGATGCCTGATAAGATGCCGTTTATTTCTGTTGTGGTGCCTGTATACAATTCTGAAGATACTTTGTTTGCCTGTATTCAATCCATTCGAGAGTCAACGTATCCGCACGAGTTGGTTCAGGTCATTTTAGCTGACAACCAAAGCACGGATGATAGTTTTGAAGTGTTTACCCGAGCTCAAAATCGGTTTGCTGATATGAATATGCAGTTGCTTCATACTGAGCAGGGGAAGGCCAAAGCGTTAAATTCGGCCATATATAACGCGATTGGGACCTATGTGATCAACATTGATAGTGATGGTATTCTCGAAAAGAATGCCTTAATGAACATGGTACTGCGATTTGAAAATGATTTTGAGATGGCTGCACTAACGGGCACTATTTTGCCGCAGCACCGGATGATCGACAATTGGCGTCATCCGGGTAAAAGTTTTTTACAACACAACGAGTACTTTGAATATGCGCAGGCATTTTTATCAGGACGCAGTATTGAATCACAACAAAATCAGTTGTTTACCATGTCTGGTGCCTTTTCTGCGTTTCGCAAGGAAGCCCTGTTGAACACCTTTCTCTACAACACGGGCACCATAGGCGAAGATACAGATATGACGTTTCAAATTCGGGATAAGCTGCATCGAAAAGTGGCGATTTGTGCCGAAGCCATTTTCTATATTGAACAATTGATAGTTTGGATAGTCTCTATATTCAACGGCAACGGTGGCAAAAGGGTGAAATGGAAGTCACGCATGAGTATGCGGATAAAACAACCATGTCTGATTTCTTTAAAAACTTTTTGGTACGGCGGATGATGATGGATCACACTTTCCTTTTTCCAAGAATGATCTGGATGTTTGCTAGTATCGCACTGTTATTTTTACGGTATTCACCCATTATGATGGGGATGTCCTACGTTATCATTTATCTGCTATATGCATTGGTCAGTCTGTTAAATTACGTTTGTGTGGTCCAATTGTTAAGGGGCTCAAGTGAAGAGCGCCACTACTATGTCAGACAGTGGTGGGTGGCGTTTACGTTGCCAATTTATAACTTCATTTGTTCGTGGATCCGCTATATCGGGATTTTAAATAGTATGGTTGACGCAAAATCAACCTGGAATTCAACACGGTTTAGTCAGGAAACGAGGCAGATAAAATCGGTTATCAAGAGCGATTTTACTCGTAAACGGGGGAAGTAATTATGGGAGAAGAACGACAGTATCATACCTACAAGATTAAGTCATATGTGAATGCCAGCCACGCGATGCGGTGGGAAGATGGCGAGGGTAAAGAACATAATCATACGTGGGAGATCGTCTGTGAAATCCACAGTTTGAACGATCACATGATCATCTTTAATGATTTGGAAAACACGATCAAGGACATCCTCAATAGTTTTGCTGGGAAGTTTTTAAACACGTTGCCGTATTTTAAAGACATTAATCCAACAGTTGAAAATGTCACGGTATGGTTATTTGACTTGATATCGCCAGCCTTGCGTGAGGAACAGGCGAAACTGATCCGAATTGAGGTCAGTGAATCACCTACCGGGCATACTGTATATCCGTTCGAGACGACGAGTAAGGGAGTGGCATATTGGCCAAACTATTCCGATTTGGAAACCGATGTTTGCAGAGTATATTTTTGATTTTTATCTTTGCGACACTGCTGTTTGCGGTGACATCACCGAACCTTATCTTAGGTGATAATAAAATAACGGGTGCTGGCACAACTTTGTTTACAACGGGCGTCTTAATTGTTTTTGGCGGCATCGTTATTTGCTATCAGACCTACCCAAACTTTCAACGTCTGTTATGGACGGTGTTGGTGCGGCATGCGCGAGTGACTGCAGCACTCTTTTTTGTTGCGGTTGTGATTTGGCAGGTCGTTTTTGTGCTTAGCTTTCATCCGGTAATTGGGTTTGACGTGGGGGCTGTTCACCAAGCTCTGACGGATACGAAAACTCCTGATATCGTCGCCTATTTTAGTTTGAACTATAACAACATGCCGCTACTATTAGCGCAACACGCAATTGCCCAGGCGGTAGGGTCGACATCCTGGCTTCTTTTTGATCTAGTAACGCTCATTTTAGTAGATATTTCGGCTCTTTTGAATATTGTGACCATTTATGTGATCGACAAAAAACAAACCACGACGGCGCTCTATATTCACGCGATGTGGCTGTTACTGTTTCCAATGATCATCGTGCCCTATACGGATGCTTGGGTGCTCCCGTTTGTTTCTGGTTATTTTTTGGGTTTTGCGATGCTCAATAAAGCGTCGTTTGATTGGACGTATCGCAGTTTAGGCGCCATCCTGTTTGGTCTTAACGCAGTGTTGGCTTATATGATGAAACCGTCTGCTATCGTGGGCGTTATTGCTATTGTAATCGTCGAATTGCTGTACATGTTTCATCCGCGAAAACACGTCTTGACGCCAAACGAGGTCTGGCGCGGATTTGCTTTGCTCATTTTGTTTCTTGGTGTTACCGGTGGCAGCTATTGGACGTTTAATAAACTAAATAATGAACAGTCATATATCGTATTGCAGAAAAATCGTGAAATTCCGGCGATTCATTTTATGGGCATGGGTGTTTCAGGTGACGGCGGTTATAATCCAAAGGATGCGCTAAAAATGGCAGAACTACCAACTGTTAAAGCGCGCTCGGACTATTCAAAAAAGGTTCTGATCAAACGATTGAAGGCAAAGGGCGTTCTTGGGTACGCCAAGTTTTTGGTTAAAAAGCAGCGAAACGATACTGCTGACGGGACTTTTGCGTGGATCAAAGAAGGGCACTTTATTAATGCTGATCCGGTGCCAAACGAAAAGGGATTTGCTGGCACGTTGCGCTCGTTTGTGTATCTGTATGGGTCACGTCTCGGCGATTTTCGGTTTTTTGCGCAAGTTACCTGGGTCTTATTGTTGACGATGGTGGCGTTTGGATGGCGTGATAAACGTAAATTCAGCCAAATATGCCGGCTGGCCATCATTGGCGGCATGGTATATTTACTGTTATTTGAGGGTGGTCGGAGTCGATATTTAATTCAATTTCTGCCGAGCTTTTTGATGCTGGGTACCTTAACCGGTCAGCAGGCCTTTTCGATGATTCACGGTTGGTATCGCCGAGCCTTTCCAAAGTGGGAAACTGTTTTAAAGAAGAAAACTAGTACCGATTAAATATTCTACTGTACGCAAAAGCGCCATGACAGCTTGTCACGGCGCTTTTACGTGTTTTTAATTTTCATTACGACGCCCGATGATGCGGCAAAATAACCTGATCATCCGCTGGCAACAACCCCGGTCGGTCCAGATAGTACCCCTGAATCAGATCAGCTGGATAGTCCTTCAACAGCTTTAATTCGTACTTCGTCTCAAAGCCCTCGATCACAAACCACTTATGCTCATCATCAGCATCTTGTGCCAGTAAGCTAGCTTCTTGGTGATCTCATGGGGGTCGTGCGATTCGCGAAAGTTCTGCATCGCAAACTTGTATTCAGCAAGGTTGTTGTCTAATAATTCTGCAAACGGTGGGGTGTTATTGCCGGTGCCAACGTCATCCAAGACAACGTAGAGGTGATTGGCCTTAAACCCTTCCGCTGCTTCGACCAGTTTAGCGTTCGCAATCTTTGGCGCACACGGATGTTCCGTCAGTTCAACGAACAGCCGTACCGGCGCAATCAGCTCCTGAACCTTCGGCAGATACGTTTGATAGGCTGGGTCGACAAATTGGTCAGGGTCCAGGTTAAATGCTACTGAGGTGACCGTTTTTGGCATTGGCCGGATGGTCTGCACCAAGAGGTTTGCCGTTTCGTATGCTGTGAAGGCTTTGAAGTCATCCGGAAAGACCCACTTATGATCCACACTTTCCCGGAGAAAGAGTTCATAACCCTTGATCGTGTGATCAGTAGCAGTGAATTGGGGTTGGCCGAAAAATCGAATCATCATATCAAGACTTCTTTCTAAGAATTGACGGGTTAAATAGGCTGAATACTACTATAAAACATTATGGTTATACGTATATCTTTTAAATTAATGTTAGCACTATTTTGGACATCTTTCAAATAGTGTCTGCTGTTCCTGTTTTAGACAAAGAAACCCGCGGTCATTGCACATGATCAGCGGGTTTCTTTGTCTATTGATAGCACTCTTAGAATCTAAGCTTTACTGCGGTTTTCGTCGTAGCCTTCAAGGAAGTTGGCATACCGGGCCAAAATGAACAGATAATCGGATAACCGGTTCAAGTATTTCAAAATTGGGGCGTCGAGTTCCTGTTGCTTATTGCTGAGTTCGACCGTTTGTCGTTCTGCTTTTCGCGCTAGGGCACGAGCGTACTGCAAGCTGGAACCCGTTTGCGTCCCACCAGGTAAAATGAAAGCCTTGATGACGGGCAGCTTGTCGTTGAGTTTGTCGATCTCTTCTTCAAAGTGGGCGACTAGCTCTAACGTAATGTTATGGTGACGCTTGACGATGATGTCGGCTTGGAGTTCATACAAGTTGCGTTGGATGTCCATCAGTTCCGGCTTCATTTCCTCAGCCTTTGGGGAGAGGGTAGCGATGACGTAGCCTAACCATGAATCAAGTTCGTCAATGGCGCCTAGTGCTTGAATTTGTAGATCGTATTTGGGAATCATTTTGCCGGATACTTGCTTGGTGTAGCCTTGGTCGCCGACTTTGGTGTAGATTTTTACCATGGTGTTGCCTCCTGTTTTGTTGGGTTAGTTTAGTAGAAAAGGTCTGAAATACTGGATTTCAGACCTTTTTTGGTTTGCAGTTTGGTTACTTTGGGATGGTACTTTTTGTGATGAGTAGTGTTGGCTACGGCTGTTGACTTTTACATAGCCGAAACGTGTTCCGCAAGGCTGAGGGCTACTGCGTAAGCCAACTCTGGCACAAATGCCAAGTTCGGGCATTTCTGCCAGAGTTAGCTTACGGTCCGCCCTCAAAACGCCTTGCTCCACACTCTACCTAATTGGGCAAGCCCCACCCTCACAATCCGTTTGGCCGACCAATTCAACATCTTTTTGATCATGGTTGCCATTCTGTTCTGCGAAGACCGTTGCCACGTCGCCGTGGATCTCTGTTAGCTTTTCTTCGTAGACATCCTTTGCGATGGGTTCCTTAGGTGCTTGCTGGAAGGCGTCGCCCGCGTATGGCAAGAGGGACGTTGACTTCGTTACGAAGCGGTATTGGCGCATCAATGGGCTGATTTGGGTTGCTTCTTCTGGTTGGAACGTCACGGTACAACTGACCGCATTATCTGACCAGTACGTCTGCAAGAAGGCCTGAGTTGCGAACTGTTCAGCCATCGAAACGTTACCAGCTGAGGCGAATTCACTACTGTCGGCGTGGGCTGCCCGAACTGGGAATTCCACACAAACGGTGTTCTTGGTGTAAACGTCTGGTTCCATGAAATAGCCGCAAGCTTTCAACGCTGGCAACAACGGGTCAGAGTCTTGGAACCGAATCCGTTGAATCAGGTAGTTAGAGTAGTGGAAGTGCATCCCTTCAGACACACCAGCCAACTTCGCAACAGTCCCTGATGGCTTTACGGTCGTGTGCTTGATCGATGGGGCACAGTCAAGGGTTTCTGAGTAGTACTTGTCAGCAGCAACAACGGCCTTGTACAGCCCGTCAACGCGGTCAATAGCGGCCTGGTCGTATACGGGTTGCTTGATCGTTTCGCCAGTCACAGGGTCAGTAGCGTCCTTGAAGCCAGTCACAACACGGTGGCCGAATTCCTTTAAGATCCAGTCTTGAATCCCGGACATTGAGATCCCGATACGACGGTTCTTTTCGATGACGTTACGCGAAACTTCCCAATCGTATGGGCTGAAGGTGACCCGCTTTGAGAAACGTGTTCCCAACGCAAAGGCTTCTTTTAAATCCCAGCCTTGTGCAACAGCAACTGGTGGGAAGACTTCAAACAGGTTGCAAGGTTCACCGTTTGCGAGTGAAATTTCACCACAGGGTTAGTGCCTTCAACGTTGCCATCAATGGCTTCTTGACGACCATCGATAGCTCGACCGAAGTTCTTTGAGAGCTCCAGGTTCACGATACCAGGTTCACCGTTGTGGGTAATGGAATCAGCAATGGCGTCGTAATCAGTCTTAGAACTGTCCACGGCAACACTGTTGTTGGATGCCCAACGGTGGTGGTAAAGCTTATCTTGATCCTGCTTCATCGTGATGAACGCATCGTCGTCAGCAGAGCCCAAGGCTAATTCAGCTGAACGACGAACGTTCCCAGCCACGACCGTTTTCCCAATCAAGTTTCCAAGGTCGGTACAATCAACGGAGGACAGCTTACGGCCAGCGTGGTCGTTCAAGATGGCATTGATGTCCGTTAACATTTCAATCAGTGGCATTGGGCCGGAAGCAGTCCCGCCGAAACCGTGAATTTTCGCACCCTTTGGTCGGATGTCGCTGACGTCTAGAATCAGGTTCTTTTCGTGGTCAGCGTTGGTCCCAAAGAAGTGCAGGTCGATCATGTTGGCGTTGGCGAGGATCCAGCCTTCGCGAGTGTCAGGCAGCTTGTAGTAGCGGCCGTCCGTGAGGCTGTGACTTGCGAGCCAGTCTTCCTTGTCAACGGCGCCAAGTTTGATTGACTCATCGTGTGAGGCGCTGTCCCGTGACACCAAAATGGTCATGTTGATGGCCTGATCAACGGCTGGAATCTGCTTTACGTTGTCCTGAACAACGGAGAAGCCGACACCGCCGCCCTTCATGAGTTGGTCAAACATGAAGGAATATGGCATTGAAACCGCGTCCTGATCATGATCAAGGTAGTCGGGCACAATGTGGCTGTCGCCGTATGGTTGTGGGCGCACGCCGATGAACCAGCAGTTGTTGAGGGAGTCACCGTTACGCTTCTGGTAGTCGGTCCCTGAGATCCACAGGTTCCGGCCAGATGGTGTCGCAGAAAGCCCGTAAATGAGTTTAAACAATTCTTGCGCTTCGTTAGTCAGTTCTTCGTAGACTTGAGGATCCAGGTCGTCCTGGTGTAACCGCGGGTCAAGGTTGATGTTTCCTTCAACCACGCGCTTAACGGTCTCGTCCCAGTTCTCAGTCCTTTGTTTATCGTCGAGATAACGGGCGTATGTCCGCTTGTAGGTGACCCAGCCTAAGGGGCCCCAGTGAGGTGTCACAGTTTTTTTACTGATTCAATGAAGTCATCTGACAACTGAACCAGGATTTCATGTTTAAGCATTTGCATACGATATGTACCTCCAAAAATCTGTAGTGAATACTATATATAGTATCTTCATTTAGACGGAATTTCAATATATAGTAGCTAGACAGGTCTCCGGCTAATCACACAAAACGGCGATAGGACGGGAATTTAAGGATATTCCAAAATTTGAAGTTGGGACACCAGGGGTAATCTGTCGCTACTTGATATTGGGGATTGACATCTATGGGTTGGGGGTCGCGACTTTGCTGAACACAAGTGTTCACGTGGATTACCAGCAAATAAGTTGAATTTGGTGGTTTGTGAGATGGATATTCCACACGTATATATAGGATGATTATCGAGTAGTATGATACGTATTTTGGGGTAGGGTTAACACTGTGTTTGATGGTCTTTAAGCAGAGGTCAGATCCTGATCGGTCAGTTAAAACACTTCTATGATATACTGCTTTTAAAAAGAGACGACCACAACAGGTAGTGGGTGACCGTATCGGTGGCTGGAGGTAGCAGGATGAACGTGGGGAAACGACTTGAAACAGGACGGCAACTATTTTTAAAACGGTATCGCAGTGATCGGCGCATTCAGGCCCTGACTTGGGTCATTATCGTTGTGGTCATACTAGGTATTGGGGTGCACCTTTACCATCGCACGCCGAAGCGGCAACCTGTGCGTCATAATCCCTGGTACTTTCTAGTGGGGACGCCCGCCAATGAGCTGCCGTCCGCCATTGAAAAGCACAATAGTGGCGCTAGTAAGCTGGTTTTTAATAAGAACGGAGAATTCACACAGACGGCTGCAGATTACTCGAGTGATCCGGATTCGGGCACCTGGCAAGTGGATGGTAAGACGCTACAATTGAAGGAATCGCTAGGTCAGACGACACGCGCTAATATTGTTTCGGTGAAGGGTATTGCTGGCGGGTATCGGTATGCGGGGTATAAGTTGACGCATGTTCGGATGACCGCTGTGGATGGCAGCGATACGTCGGCGGCGACGGTGTATTTGGTGTATGAGCGGTAGGCCTCTGAGCTTGTACATATTAATTATGCATAATAAGAACAATCACTGATAGATCTGATTCAGACAAAACACAGGTGCATTAGGTGATTTACATTTTCTATCACCCAACAAAAAATTCACCCATAATAACCTTGAACATAATTCCAATACTGTTTTACACTAGAACATACGAATGAGCGTTTTAAGGCCCAGTTAATCTAGCGTCATTAAGCTTGGACGATGCACAAAAACGACACTAACGGAGGCTACAGACATGAAAGCATTTGAATTTCTGGAAAATAAATCCCAAACACTCGGCAAGACGATGGTTCTGGACAAGGGGCTGGGTTTAAACGAAGTGGACGACCTGATTGCCACTGCGGGTGACTACATGACCTTTGCGAAGTTTGGCTGGGGCACGGCTGCCACGATGGACCGCGAGTTGATCAAGGCCAAGACTGCCAAGTACGACGCTGCGGGAATCATTCCTTATCCTGGTGGGACGTTGCTGGAAGTTTCAGTAGCTGCCGGTAAGTACGACGCCTTCTTGGATGAGGCGAAGAACCTTGGCTTCAAGGGTATCGAAGTCAGTGATGGGTCGACAACGGTTGATTCAAGAACGCGTGGCGAACTGATCGTCAAAGCCAAGCAAGCTGGGTTCTACGTGATCTCCGAAGTCGGGAAGAAGAATCCGGAACTTGACCACGACCTGACACCTGCTGAACGGGTGGCTTTGATGAACGAAGACCTGAAAAACGGTTCCAACTACGTCATCATCGAAGCGCGTGAAGCCGGCAAGAACATTGGTATCTATGACGCCAACGGTAACATCGTGGCCGACGAGCTGGATGCGTTAACACCAGACGGCATTGACCACATCATTTTCGAAGCACCGCTTAAAGGGCAGCAAACAGCGCTAATTTTGAAATATGGCCCACAAGTAAACCTTGGTAACATCGCGCACGATGAAGTAACTTCGGTGGCAACGCTGCGTCGCGGACTGCGGGCTGATACGGTCGGTAAAGTTTAAACAGTAGTCAAACGGAGGGTGTCATGAAACGGATCTTTATTGTGCGTCACGGCAAAACACAGTGGAATTTGGAACACCGACTTCAGGGGCGGTATGCGGATAGTGACTTGTTGACGGATGACCTGACCCCGTATCAGCAGGCAGCGGCGTATTTAGATCAGTATCGCTACCAGGTGGTCTTTGCGAGTCCAATTAAGCGGGCGATTCACACCGCGCAACTGGTGACGGACAACTTCACGCAGCCGGTACCAACCCTGCAGACCAATGCTGGCCTGGCGGAATTGACGTTTGGTGACTGGGAAGGCAAGTCCAAGGATGAATTGGTCGCGGAACAGCCCGCGTTGTTTCGTAAGTTGTCACAACGAGTTAATACTCCTGAATTAGATGCCATCGGTGTGGAAAATTTTGCGGCCGCGCGGGCACGGTTTGCGCAAGCCATTCGCGAGATTGGGGAGCAGCTTGGCCCCGATGACACCGCGCTGGTGTTTTCCCATGGCGGCATTTCTCAGCTTGGCATCAAGGAACTGACTGGAAATGAGCATCTGCTGGGACTGAAAAATCTGTCGACGTCCATTGTGGCGTTGCGACCAGACGGCGCGTTTCTGGATGTGTATAATCAGACTGCGTATTTGCATGATGTGGATCTGAATGAAGGTAACGTGTCGATTATGTAGCACGCTATAAAAGCTTTTATTAACAGTACATCTATTAAAAAATGAAAAACGGATTAATTGAGAACATCTCGGTTAATCCGTTTTAAAATAGTTTAAGATACTTATGTTGAATTAATTGGGAATCTGAGTCCTGTTTAAAGAGATGACAGACAAAAAATGCAATTAACAATAAACATGCAGATTATTTAAACAATTTTGGGACAGAAAATACTGAGCAACACGCCAAAGAACGTGTATGGGTTTTCAATGAATCACAGGTAGGAATGGTGATAGAAAATGGCAAATGACTATCTAAAAGATGATGAGATTGCCGCTGAGGACGTTCAGCATACAATTGATCAAGCGGTAAGTGGCAGAGACCGGGATGAGGTTTCGAGTTTTAACTCTGTTACCGCGTTAATGAATGATAACGAATAGGACCGAGCGGATCCTGCCTAAAAGAACCTTATCGCTAGAAAATGATGTGCTAGCGATAAGGTTCTTTTAGCGATTAAAGGGTTTAGATTTCGAAACCAAGAACTTGCTCACTTAAAACTATGATTTAAAATCCGGCAAGTCCGCAAACGCATCACTAATCAAAAAGTAAGCGCCATCGTCACCGGCACTCGTCAGCAATCGCTGTGTTGTTAATCGCTGAAACACGCGTCCTAAAATTCTCGACAACCGTTGTGTTGCCTCAGCCTGGTCGTCTTGAGTTTCACCAACGATCTCAGCCAACCAAGCCGCCGTTTCGGTGACGGTAATCAGGTCACCTGGCGTATGGTCGTGCAGGTACAGCGCAATCAGGCCACATTCGATCGGACTGATAAAAATCGGGTGCGGGTCGTTCATCGGTCGCTTGGTCAGCCCAGTAGCAAACGGTTCGATGAGTTTCCGGCCATGGTTGCGTGACCACTGCTGGTAGGGCATGTACCGCTCAGTCAGCCATTGTTTGTGGGTGAGTTGGCGGGCTTTGATGGTGCTATCTAGCGTTTGCTCCTTGGCCCGTTTTTCAGCAGCAAAGCGCGCCTCTTCCTGCTTGATCTTTTGTTCGTAGGCTTGCTGCTCTGCCCGTAGTTCTTTTTCCTGTTTGGCCCAAAGTTTTTGCTGTTTCGCTTGTCGCGCGTCATGTTCAGCCCGATCCTGTTCAGCCTGTTTGGTGGCTAAAATCAGGTTATAGTCATCCTGAAAGTCTGCCAGCCAACTGTCGTAGGGTGGTAGGTCGTTATCGAGAAACCGCTGGATCTGCTTGCTGCGACTGGTGTTTTGTTTTTGGATATATGCAATAAAATCCTCATCTGGGAACTGGTCACGGTGGTGCTTATACAAAATTTCATCCAGGCCCACATTGAACTGGTGCGCGTGACGGGCGACTTGACCGGCCAACTTATCGGAAATGCCCATGTGCATCGCAAAGTGGGTAGACCCCAGTTTGTGCGTTTCATGGGTCTCGGCGTCTTCGATGACATACTGGTTCTTGAGTTTTCGCCCGCATTCGCAACGCAATTGCTGGTTAGGGTTGTGGTTGAGCGCAATCAAACGCCATTGGTGGCCATCCGCGAAGTCCTGGTTTAAGAAGAGGCTTTGCGCAAAATGGAAGATGTTGTTTTGCAGGAAGTTGCGTTGGGCGTCTGTGAGTTCGGCATCGTAGGCGTCACGGTCTTCCTTAGTGAGGAGATATTTTTTGTTGAGCATGCGGCGCACCTCTTTTAACAGTGATGGTTATTTGGTATCAGTGTAGCACACTGCGGTAAGGTTAGGGGACAGGCAAAAGTACTATTTTATTTTAGAACAACCATTCAATAAAACAGAAAAAAGATGGTCCTCCATAAAGAGCACCATTGTTTTAACTTATTTATCCGCAGCAATTTTACGTTCATACGAAAAGTTCTGAACCGTTTGGTCAATCACGAGATCATCCAGCTTATTCATCACGTCAGCGAGATCAAATTCACCTTGCTTGAAACCCATGGCATCTTTTAACGCGTACACGTTCAGTCGGTAGTTATGCGTGCCAAACCGTGGGCGCGGGCCCGTGTAGTGAGTCTCCAGATTGATGTGGTTGTCATAGGTGTCCCACTCTGGGTCGGTGCGTTGCTTCATTGCTGAATGATTGGAATTGCGGCCCTGGGGAGCCAAAGTCGTTTGGCTAAAATCGGCTGGGAAATCGACTGTATCGCCCGTTACGGGGAAGTCTGCCATGACCCAGTGGATGTAGGTGAAGCCGAATAGCTTGATGGTATCGAAATCCTGCAGGGTGACGGCCAGGTACTTGGTGCCAGCTGGGATGTCGGTCACGCCGAAGGGAAACGAGCACGGGTTGATGCCGTGCGTGAGTTGCGACGCGGTCACGTTGCAGCCGTATTCGTCTGGGATGGTGAAGGTGGATGATGCACTGGTGATTTTCATGGTGGGGGGCCTCCTATTTATATTACAGTTTATTTATTTTGTTTCTCATTTCTATCGCGGCCCTCATTATACGCCGTGATGTCGGTTAGCGCACGTTAAATTGATTTGCGATTGTACGCAATATTCGCTCCTGTTCATCTGTTTGTATCCTTTGATTCGTTTCCATTTGTGTTATCATCGACGGTTTATCGTTAAGCATTTCTGCAAATTGGCCTACTGACTTATTTAATGACGCCCTAAGGAGTGTGATTTGCGTTGGCGAGAGGTAGTGTTTTCTGGCACGATAAACAGCAAAGTCTGTTCGTAGGTTCTCCATTGGATCTTCAAAATCACCCCAAAGCTCGCCCTCACTGTCCTTCCAGTAGTGGTGTGTCACTCGTAAATCAGTGATATCACCAACTGGAACGACTTCTGGTAAAATCACTTCAGTATAGGTTGATGTCGTTCCTGTTTCAGAATTATAGAATTCTTTTTGAACCATGGTTATTGGCCTCACTTTTTAAGGTTGTTCAGAGAAGTAGATAAGTCCTTTTTGCAATAATATAACGTATTCATTTACGCCATTAACTATTTTGATACTTTTTGTCTACAAAAAATTACAATCTCTAATAATTACTTAAAATTATCAAGTAATTCGATACCAAAATTATATCAAGCTGCTTTCCAAAAATAAGTATTGTAATGTAAGCGCCATTTTAGGATAATAGAATATGAACAAATGAACTTAACAGACTATCAATAAATCCTCAAGCATTTTGGCGTAACACTTTAGTTTTACTTGAGTATTTAGGTGGCGCAGTTAAGCACAATTTAGGAGATTTTCGGGGATGTCGAATGTAATTAGACTCACTGGGTTTAAGCTGTTTGGGCACGCGTTGTTCGAGGACGGGACAACGCTTACGCTCCACACGGATGGGCTGCCAGGGAGAGAATATCAGTCCAGAACGGTGCAGTTCAACGCGCGGTTGCGCTTGAACCGGGTCGTCGGGCTTGTGGGCATTAACGCCACGGGCAAGAGTACGTTGCTCGAACTGTTTCAAGGGTTGAACGATTTTTATCTGGGGCAAAAACCAATCAATCAAACGGTGTTGCAGCGCGCATTATGGACACAGGAAGATGAAGTTGCGGTGACCGCTTATTTGGCAACGGATGACGATCAGCGCTATGTTGTGAAGACGCGGTTTGTGCAACAGAGCGGCCGCGGTGCGCTAGATTTGCAGGAAACAACTGAGTGGGTCGTGGACAGTGAAGAGGTGTATGCGAAGTCCAGTGCGGATGATTCGGCCGCTAAACTGGTTGGGTCATCGCAGAACCGCCACGTGGCGCGAATGAAACAGTTGGTTGACCGCACACAGTTATCGACGGATGGGCAACGGCTGCTGGCACCCGGGATTCCGTTTTCCGGGTCATCGTGCCTGAAGCGCAACCGGTTCCGCTGGTGCTTGTCGGGGAAACGACCACGACGCACGTGAAGCTCTTTGGCGATCAGGTGCCTACTGAGCTCCTCGCTACATTGACCCGTCGATTGCCTCGTTGTCGTTTATTCGCGACGATGCCGGGCGGGTGTTGAACGATGTGCTCGTCTATAAGACCGGGCAACAGGTGGTAGTGAACCAATTTTCTGAGCTGGTCCACTATCTGTCGGACGGCACGATGCGCAGTTTGGTACTGTTTTACGCATGTATGGACGTGCTAAAAAGTGGTGCCACGCTGTTAGTTGATGACATCGAACGGCAGCTGGACCAGTAGCTGGTGCGCGATTTGGTTGACCTCTTTTCAGATAGCACCATGAACGTAAACGCAGCGTCACTCGGGTTTACGACCCATGATATGCCACTCTTGGATGATTTGAAGCGCGACGATGAACTGTATGTGCTGACCCGTGATGAGCAGGTCAGGGTGTTGCGGTTGAGCGATGATCACCCGCGTGGTGGGTCAAGAACCGGGCAAACGCCCCGGCAACAGGTGAAGGGGACGGCGCCGAATTTTATGGCTTATTTGGATTTGAAAGCGCTTGTTCAGAAGTTGAATCAGCGGGGGAAGAAGTAAGCAGGTATGGATAGTATTTCCCCAAAATTGGCGCTATTTTAAATGTAGCGAGCAAAATAGTGTTTTTTCTGCCGGGATTCTATATACTGCTGTTATTGAACGGGAGGATAATCTTGGACAAAAAAGAATTGAATGATCATAAAGACGATTTAGTTAATCCAGCTTATCTAGATGAAGACAGTCCCGAAGGAAAAAGATTTTTAAAGGAACATAAGGAACGTGTTTTTAAGCGAGTATATTCAGATCCAGTAATTATAAAGACATTGGAAAGACTTTCTAAAATTTGATGGGTTATCAACTTTTAACGCAGGCAATCACTGTTGAAGTGGTTGCCTTTTATTTTTATCTAAATGGGATCAGTGATACAGGATAGTTGCGCTATCGGAACTGACAGGGCACTTCGTTTATTAACAATTAATCATAATTGTTGTTAATATTAACAGAATTAAGTATACTAAATTTGAGGAAACACCTAATTTAGCACAGAGTTGGAGGCAAGCAAATGAACAGCCAAGTCATTATTGATAATATTCGAAATTGGTTGACACAAAACCAAAAATCCCAGGAGTGGTTGGCAAATCAGCTAGGGATTACACCAGCACTGCTAAGTCAAATTTTAAATCAAAAACGTAAGCTTCAGACAAAGATAATTTTAGAGCTGCCGGCTATTATGGGGATGTCAATTGAATTGATTACCCAAAATACAGAGGAACAGGCAGATGTAACACCCCAAATTCAGCTTCGAGGACACTTAAGCAAGCCGGATTCTGAGGATAAAATAGATGCCTTATCGTGGGATATCCAGCGGTACGTATCGCTTTTGGAGGCCAAGCAAAATGTCTGAAACCATGATTAACGCACAAACCTTGCTGAAATTATCGCTAATTATGCCGCTGAATCGTTCTTATCCCAGTATTTAAATCCTGATATTTTTATTGGGTCTGAAATTGAAACCATTTTGGGTGAACAGACCACTTTAATTTATCAAAACGTTGATGATTCTAGTTATTCTGGTGCCGCCATTTTGTACCAGGGGCATTCATTTGTAGCACTTAACACGCACCAATCATTGAGAAATCGCTATTTTAGTGCGGCCCACGAACTTTGGCATTTATGCATTACCTCTGATCTCCTTGGTACTTCAGCCGACATTCTCCGCGATCAAGCTAAACGGACAGGCTTTGATACTGAGCGCGCGGCAGACCACTTTGCAGCTGCAATTTTAATGCCACAAAACGCAATACGGCTTAGTTGGCATAAGCTTGTTCGGGAAAGTGATGATGACGGTCAGCTCAAACGAGCAGTTATTAGAATTGCAAATGTTGCAGCAGTGCCATATGTTGCTGTGGCTAGACGATTAAGTGAACTAGGTCTCCTAGATAATCCAAAAATCGTAAAACTGACAGAAAAAAAGTGGCAGGACTTTCTTGCCACTACAGATTTTCCGTTAAGTCCCTTAGATCAACCAGTTATCTTTGAAAAGTTTGCTGCGTTCGCCCATTTAACGGATGATTTAGTTGAAAAAGGACAACTATCCTTAATGGAAGCAGCTAACCTGATGACGAACGTGGAACCAGAGCGTGCAAAGCAGTATCTTGTACAGCATAGACAATCGGCGGACTTAGATGATGATTAGACAATTTGAGGTGGCATTTATCGACACAAATATCCTTCTTTATGCGGCCTTTTTTAAAAAGTATTCTGTGTTTGATTGGGTTGATGGGCTATACAAAGAAATCATTATTCACAGAGTTGTACTAGATGAACTTTTAACTGAAAGAGCCTATATAAATGCCGAAATTGTTAAAAGACATTGGAAAATTTTTGATGATAGGTCTTTGTCTGAAGCAGAGTCCAGCGTCTACAAAAACTATGTTCACATGGTGCAAGCTGGATTTAAAAAGGTTAACCGAAAGCGACAAGTAGCAGGAAAAAGGGTAAAAACAACCGCAAATCGCGGAGAAATTGGCTCAATTGCAGCTTGTTTATTGACCGATACACCGTTAATTTGTAGTAATGACTTTGACATTCGTGAGGTTGTGTTGGATCAAAATTATGCCTACGTAGATTTGTATGGCGAGGAACATTTAATAATCCAGGATAGTCTTGAAGACTTTTGTTTTTATTGTGTTCATGACCTACATGTACCAGTATCGCATGTCCGACAGTTTCTAAAGTCCACTTTTGAAAACCAGAAATTACGTACGCATGCCCTCAAGTCCTTTGATGACCGAATAGATAGTGACGCTTCGCTATTGTAAATACCAATAACCAAAAAGGACCGGCTTTTGTGCCAGTCCTTTTTAAATCTAATCAGTATTTTCCGTTAGCATAGCCATTATAATCATGGCTAACCTTATGACTCTTAATAAAGTCAAACCAGGAACCGCCTTGATACCCACGGACAACAGTGACCTTCTTACCAGAAATCCTGCGTGATGTTAGGCTCATCCCCTGTTCAGGGAAATCGCTATTGGTTCTGTTTTTCAGCGTTGCCTGTAACGTGAAATATTTCCGACCAGCAATCGTACCGGTTCGCTTATATGCAAGCTTTCCAGCGGCAGATTTACTTGATGATTTGATTGTTTGCTTGTAATCTGGCCCGCTTAACGTTGCGGTATGCGCAGTAATCGTCAACTTATCCCATTTTTTTGCCCAGCATAACGGTAGTAGCTTCCTCGCAAAGCGGTGGGCGTCGTTCCGGAATAGCTGGCTGCATGGGCAAACTTACTGTTTGATTGACTTATTACACCAAACGTGACAAAGACTAGGCCTGTAATTAAAAAACGTGATGTAACTTTCAAATGATCATCCCCTTAATAAATTGTGCTCCCTCGGGGACATCATACAGGATAAGCAACCAGTTACACAAGGAAAATAGTGCGATTTACTTATCGTATTATAGATATAATACACAGTGATCCATAAATCAGGGGACGATGATTCTAAAATAAATAAAATTCAAAATTTTCAGTTGATGACTCTTAATTCCTGAAAGCACAGCAGCTGTTTACGTTAACCACCAAAAAAGGCAACCACCAACCAGGTGATTGCCTTTACGCATTCAAATCCTAAATCAAAAGCATCAAAGCAGACTTACTTTTCAGCAAAAGCCTTAGCAGTCCGAACCATGTTTGAGACAAACCCGTATTCGTTGTCGAACCAAGTAGCGGTCTTAACAACTTGGAAGTCGCCGTTTGAGGTAACTTCAGTTAGGGTTGGATCGAACACGCCCCCGTGGGTGTCGCCGATGATGTCGGATGAAACGATGCTGTCTTCGTTCCAACCGAAGGAATCGTTGCCGTCAGTGTGAGGCTTGATGGCGTCGTTGATCTGATCGGCGGTAACGCCTTTAGTATCTAGGACGGAAACCAATTCGCAAACGGAGCCGTCAATGACAGCAACCCGTTGTGCGTGGCCTTGTAAATGACCGTCCAGTTCTGGAATAACTAATCCGATAGCCTTCGCAGCCCCAGTTGAATGAGGAATCGTGTTGGCAGAGGCTGTCCGGTTAGGCCGCAGCTTCTTGCCCTTTGGTCCATCGAGAATCATTTGGGAACTGGTGAAGGCGTGGATAACCGTCATGGTACTAACTTCGATACCGAAATGTTTGTTTAAGAAGTAAGCCATTGGTGCCAGGGCGTTGGTGGTGCAAGACCCAGCTGAGATGATCTGGTCGTCGGCGTTGATGGTGTCGTCGTTGACACCGTAGACGATGGTCTTGATTGGGCCGGCAGGGGCTGAAATTAAGACCTTCTTGGCACCAGCGTTGAGGTGCTCCTGGGACTTTTCAGCACTGGTGTAGAACCCGGTACATTCGAGAACGATCTCAACGCCATTTTCTTTGACCCAAGGAATATTGGTGGCGTCACGTTCGGCGTAAACGCGGAACTTTTGGCCGTCGATGACAAGTGAGTCTTCGGTGGCGGTCACGTCGTATGGCACCGTCCCGTGGGTGGTGTCATACTTGAACAGATAAGCTAACATGGATGGGGTGGTCAGATCATTAATGGCGACCACTTCAGTGTCGGGGTCCTTCAATTCAAGAATCCGACGTAACACCAAACGACCAATCCGACCGAAACCGTTAATACCTACTTTTACCATAGTCTCTATCTCCTCCTTGTGAGTGCTCGGGGTAATTTCCCTTAACTGTCATTATACGAATAAACTAATTGTACACAAGACATTAGCTCACAAATGTGAAAAATTGGTAAGTATGCGTCATATTGAAAGACATCTGTTTAAAAACTGATGAAACACTATTGGTATACCCCCGACTACAACAGCCGATAATGATGGATATCGTTTCCCACGGGTCTCACGACTAACTGGGGAACTGCTGGATTTCACAAAGTCTGTCACCCAAAAAGTTGGCACTTTTCAGCCCAATTGCGGTAAACTAGATACCGGACATCTTGTCGGAAACTGTTTTGTTGACAACTGTAAACAAAACGCGTTACACTACCCGTATGAATACCGATAAAAAAGGAGGAACCACCATGGACGAAACAAGAGTCGCCGAGATCTCACCAGCTGAATGGGAAGTCATGCGCATCGTCTGGACCAAGGGCGGCGCATACAGCCGCGAGCTGATCGACATGCTGCAGGCGAAGCGCGACTGGTCCGCCTCCACTGTCAAGACGCTCCTGCGGCGCCTTGTGAACAAGGGCATGCTGGAGACGACCCGCGAAGACCGGCGCTTTAAGTACGACGCTACGATTACCGAGTCCACCGCAATGAACAGCACTGCGGAACAGCTGTTTGATAACCTCTGTGCGATGAAGCGCGGGAAAACGCTGCTGGATTTGGTGGAGAACACCACGTTGAGCCAGAGTGATATTGCTGCGCTGCAGGTTAAGCTGGCTGAGAAGGCGAAGAGTGCGCCGGAGACGATTCAGTGTGATTGTTTGCCTGAGGATTGTGAGTGTTAATTGAATGTGGATTTGGGCGTTGCTGTGGTGCGGTTTGCACTGAGTAGCGCCTTTTTTTGTGCTGATTTCATGCTAAATCAATCGTTGATTGTTATAATAGTTAACGGGATTAATTAAAAGGTAAATAAAACATATCATCAATTTTTCGTAGTTAGTAGTTAATAGATAAGACCAATCACTAGCACTTTAGGCTTTTATAAAATGACAATAAAATGTGGCTGATTGCGTCTGGAATTTTTAGGAAAAACTTATTTTTATCGACTAATAACTACAGGAGGATTTATTTTGATCAACAAAACCTACACAGCGGATGACACGGCAAATTGGTATTTATCTAGAAATTCAATGTCACGACAAAAATTGCAGAAGATGGTTTATTACGCGTATGCCTGGGTGCTGACAGTCAATAATGAAGATGTTGCACACCTCAATAACCGATTATTCAGCGAATCAATTATGGCCTGGGTGCATGGTCCAGCAATTCCGACACTTTCACGGCAGTACCGTGAATTTGGGGATAATGTTATTCCGCTACAGGAGGATAGGGTCTATTTTCCTTCTGAAATTTCCGAAGTATTACAGGAGGTGCAGGATATCTATGGCCATCTTAGTGAGGACCAGTTTGAAAGTATTGCTCATGAGGAGGACCCTTGGCTTTTAGCGAGGAGAGGGTTAACGCCTGCAGATACGGGGCATGCGATTATTAGTGATGAAAGTATTTTTAACTACTATGTTCAGCAGGCAGAAGTCTATTGAGTGCAAAGAGGGTTAAGCGTCGTCTTGCGAATAAATATAAAGAAGCGGTGGTTGATTGGTCTGGCTTTGCCAAGGGACGCAGATTATTTACAAAACCTTTACGTGAACGCCATCAATACTTTACATTTCATTAGTATAATTTTAGTTATATCAGTTCAGGTAATTGTTGCGGGTTATGGCTTGTAAAACGCCACAACATTACTTAGTATGTAATTGAAGGTGTGAAACTATTGTTGTGAAACAATAGATTGGAGGGAAAATCATGGACACAGGCTATGCAGTCGAGGACATTGCTGATTGGTTTTTAAACAAAGAATCAATGAGTGATAAAAAATTGCAGAAACTCACTTACTATGCGGTTGCATGAGGCTGGGCATTATTAAATCGGTCGATAATCAAAAACGATGAATTTCAAGCCTGGGTGCACGGACCTGTTTCTCCAAAGCTTTATGCAAAGTACGGATGGAATCCAATTCTGATTCAAAATCGGCAACTTACGTTTGATAACCAGGTCAATGATCTGTTGGAATCAGTTTGGTATACGTATGGGAACAAGACTGCTAATGAACTTGAAGCATTGACGCATACTGAAACGCCGTGGCAAAATGCTAGGCGCGATTTTAAACCAAATGAAAACAGCTCTGTGGTGATATCAACAAAAGATATGCGTGAGTTTTATTTGAGTATCTACAGCGGTGACTAGTGATGAGTAAAAAACATAAAAAATTGACTGTAGACAGAAGTACGAAGCAAAATTTCAATCCTATATTAACTGA
>NZ_BBAG01000009.1 GCF_001311135.1 Secundilactobacillus paracollinoides DSM 15502 = JCM 11969 | reverse complement strand
ACAAGTCAGCACTTTCAATACGATAAACTGGAATGTCATTCTGTTGTCCTGAATGCCATACTAAGCTCAGATGAATCAAATGCCGCAGTATGCTGATAGAATGGTATTAAACAGCCATCGTTACAATTTCTATTGAATGCTGATCACGAAGTCTATGAAATAATTTGCCACAACATATTGCATTTCACTGGCTGATGATACAATGGGTGGTGCTGACTTTTGAAGGTTAAAGGAGAATTTTAAGCCATGATTGTACTTTCAGGAACTATTGGTGCCGGCAAGACAAGTTTAACGAACCTGCTGGCTGACCATTTAAACAAACCGGCGTTTTACGAATCCGTTGAGGACAATGAAATTTTGCCGTTGTTTTATCAAGACCCCAAGAAATATGGGTTCTTGTTACAGATCTATTTCTTGAACAAACGGTTGGACAGCATTAAGCAGGCTTTTAAGGATGACGAAACGGTGCTCGACCGGTCGATCTTTGAAGACTCATTGCTGTTTAAACTCAACGCTGATATGGGCCGGGCCACACAGACTGAAGTGGACATTTATGACTCCTTACTTCAAAACATGATGGAAGAACTGCCGAATGCGGTTCATAAAAAGAACCCTGATCTTTTGATCCACATCAACATTTCGTTTGATACGATGTTGAACCGGATCAAGAAACGTGGCCGATCATACGAGCAAGTGGCACAAGACCCAAGCCTTTACGACTACTACAAGCAGTTAGATGAACGCTATGTGGATTGGTATGCCAACTACAATAAGTCACCTAAGATGATGATCAATGGAGACGAATTGGACTTCGTTGAAGATCAGGATGCCCAACAAAAAGTGCTGGATCTTGTCGATGAGAAAATGGCATCCCTCGCGCTATAAAAAGCCTGTGATCAAGTTTACGGTGACGTGACTTGTAAATAGGGGTCAAATATCGTAATATAGTGACAGTAATCAAAACGCAGTGTGACTTTAGTAGGTCTTCCAGAGAGACGGTGTGAGCTGTGAGCCGTTGACCGAAACTCCATCACACGAAAGCGGACAGTTAATCCTGTACGGTGATCGCCGTTACCGATGAGAGTGTGTGGCAGAGGCCGCAAACTTGGTGGTACCGCGAAGTCTTCGTCCCAATTTTTTGGGGCGGAGGCTTTTTTTGACGGTACAATAACGAAGGGAGAAGTACTATTATGCTTGATTTAAAGTTGATCCGGACTGAAACGGATTTCGTGAAGGAAAAGTTGGCAACCCGTGGTGTTGACGCGCAGGAGATCGACGACTTACTGGCCTTAGACCAGAAACGACGTGACCTCATCGTGAAGAGTGAGACCATGAAGGCCAACCGAAACACGGTGTCAGATGAAATTTCTCAGTTAAAGCGCAACAAGGAAGACGCCAGCGATAAGATTGAGCAAATGAAACAGGTCAGCGCTGACATTAAGTCGTTGGATGAACAATTGACTACCATTGCCGAAGACGTTTCCGATAAGACGTCACGGCTGCCAAACATTCCGAATGACGAAGTTCCAGTCGGACTGACAGAGGATGGTAGTGTTGAACTGCGTAAGTGGGGCGAGATTCCAACGTTTGCCGACTTTAAACCAAAGTCCCATTGGGAGATCGGTGAAGACCTGGGCATTCTTGATTTTGAACGTGGCGCAAAGGTATCTGGTAGTCGTTTCCTGTACTATGTCGGCCAAGGGCACGGTTGGAACGGGCCATTTACAACTTCTTCCTGGATGAAAACGAAAAGGCAGGCTTTACTGAAGTCTTACCACCGTACATGGTCAACAGTGAGTCCATGTTCGGAACGGGCCAGTTCCCAAAGTTTAAGGAAGACGTTTATTCGTTGAAGGAAGCTGACGAAACGTTGATTCCAACGGCGGAAGTCCCACTGGTCAACTACTATCGCGATGAAGTGATTCCAACCGAAAAATTGCCAGTTTACTTTACTGCTTTGACACCTGCCTTCCGTTCTGAAGCGGGGAGTGCGGGTCGTGATACCCGTGGACTGATCCGGTTGCACCAATTCAACAAGGTCGAAATGGTGAAGTTCACGAAGCCGGAAGACTCATGGAACGAGCTGGAATCATTAACGACCCATGCTGAGGAACTGTTGCAAAAACTCGGTCTGGCCTACCACGTTATCACCTTGACGACGGGAGACATGAGCTTTACTGCTGCGATGACCCATGACCTTGAAGTCTGGCTGCCATTCCAAGACCGGTACCGTGAAATTTCCAGTTGCTCAAACACGACCGACTTCCAAGCACGGCGGGCACACATTCAATACCGTGACGACAATGGTAAGCTCCAGTATGTCCACACGTTGAACGGCTCTGGTTTAGCTGTTGGCCGAACGGTAGCCGCTGTTTTGGAAAACTACCAAAACGCTGATGGGACGGTTGATATTCCAGAAGCATTGCAACCTTACATGGGTGGTCAAACTAAGATCACAAAAGAAGACTAGTGCATAACCAGCCAGTCTAAATACATGTTTATGAGATAAAAAAGAGAACTTATTCATCCTTGTGGGGTGGGTGAGTTCTTTTTGTTTTTGAGCGATTGAAATGATGGTGAAAACGAGTCATCCCTACGCCCAATTAAATGAATTTAATTTGAAAAAGGGGTAGCTTTTTTTAAAAAAGGAGTGTATAGTAGTTCTTGCAGTTGATTAGGAACACGTTTCGAGATGCATAACTATTCAACCTTCTCAAAAAAAGATGTTGACATCAATTACTTGAGATGATAATATGAAATAGTTGTTTCGACGAGGTCGACTGCAACGGCTTCACATGATATCCCATTCGTTTTATGGAGGATTAGCTCAGTTGGGAGAGCGTCTGCCTTACAAGCAGAGGGTCACAGGTTCGAGCCCTGTATCCTCCATTTGAGCCGTTAGCTCAGTTGGTAGAGCATCTGACTTTTAATCAGAGGGTCGACAGTTCGAGCCTGTCACGGCTCATTATCCAGGTACACCACGCGGGTGTGGCGGAACTGGCAGACGCGCTAGATTTAGGTTCTAGTGTCTTATGACGTGGGGGTTCGAGTCCCTTCACCCGCATCAAATTGAATAGTAAATTCACTTTCGCCGACTTAGCTCAGTTGGCAGAGCATCTCACTAGTAATGAGGAGGTCGGAGGTTCGAATCCTCTAGTCGGCATTGTGCGGAAGTAGTTCAGTGGTAGAACATCACCTTGCCATGGTGGGGGTCGCGGGTTCGAATCCCGTCTTCCGCTTTTAGAGCGTCTTTTTCCTGCCGGGGTGGCGGAATTGGCAGACGCACAGGACTTAAAATCCTGCGGTCAGTGATGACCGTACCGGTTCGATCCCGGTCCTCGGCATTGTTTCACAATTTAATAGTTATTATGCACCCATAGCGCAATTGGATAGAGTGTCTGACTACGAATCAGAAGGTTGTAGGTTCGACTCCTACTGGGTGCATTTTGTTGTTTCTAAACAGCAATCGGGAAGTAGCTCAGCTTGGTAGAGCACCACGTTCGGGACGTGGGGGTCGCAAGTTCAAATCTTGTTTTCCCGATAGACGATTACCGCGTCTGGCCACCAGTCGGGCGCTTTTTTATTGGTAATTGCAGTGCTGATTTGAAACGGCAGATAGGCAATTTTTCAATTGCGACTTAGCTCAGTTGGCAGAGCATCTCACTAGTAATGAGGAGGTCGGAGGTTCGAATCCTCTAGTCGGCATGATGCGGAAGTAGTTCAGTGGTAGAACATCACCTTGCCATGGTGGGGGTCGCGGGTTCGAATCCCGTCTTCCGCTTCGCATGTTTCACAAGATCAAAACACTAACGTCTCATCACGAATGACCTGCGGGTCGTCTGTGATGGGACGTTTTGTTTCGGCTTGTGAATGGGATGGTGGTTTTAATAGGAAGAAACGCAACTGTTAAAACCTGCCATCGTGGCGTGAGTTCCGGTGTAATCAGGGTTAAAGCGCCCGTCTCACCTTTTTCATTTTAGGTGTCGAGACTGCAGTGAAGTTCACGTCGACATGTGTGACCCAATTGTCTGAGTTCTGTGCGCGGGTCTCAATAAATTATTTAAAGAAATCCCATTTAAATCAGTAATTTGCCTGTTTTATCGTTATAATTAAAGTATAATGCTTTGCTTTTTTACCAAAGATTCGTATAATGAAAGTCAACATTAGTCAAAGTAAATTGTTGAGTTGGTGAATGGAGGGAAGAAGCGTGCAAAATCAAAACATCTCCGATATTATTGAAAAGTACTTAAAGCAGATCTTATCGGACACCGAGCACGTTGAAATTCGCCGATCTGAGGTTGCCGATCTCTTTAACGTCGTGCCTTCTCAGATTAATTACGTTATCAAGACGCGCTTCACATTATCGAACGGTTATTTGGTAGAAAGTAAACGCGGGGGTGGCGGCTACATCCGGATCGAAAAAGTCAATCTTTTGGATGATACGGATGTGCTCGACTCTTTGATTGAAACGATTGGTGATTCAATTGGTCAACGAGACGGTTATGCTGTAATACAGGGACTTTATGAAAGTGACGTCATTGGTAGACGCGAAGCAATATCATTTTGACGATTATTAGTAAAGACACTTTGAAGATGGATAACCGCGCACAAGAAAACGGCTTACGGGCACGGATCTTAGTCAGTATTTTAAAGCATCTGCGCTACGAAAGCTAAGAAAGTGAGGAATTGATATGGACAATCTTTTTACCCCAAGTGCAAAGAGCGTATTGGCATTGGCACAGGAGCAAGCCAAGTATTTTAAGCACCAAGCGGTTGGTACTGAACACTTACTTTTAGCACTCACTATTGAGAAGAACGGGATCGCAAACAAGGTCTTACAACAGTTCTCCATTAGTGAAGACGATGTGCGCGAAGAAATTGAACGGTTTACAGGTTATGGCACTTTAGGCAACGTGGATAAGGACACTTATCTGCCATACTCGCCAAAGGCCAAGGACATGCTGTCGGTTGCTGGCGATGAAGCTAAGCGAATCGGGTCAACTAAGATTGGCACAGAACATATCCTGCTGGCACTTTTAAGTGACGAAACGATTTTATCCTCACGTATCCTAATGAACTTAAACATTGATCTGGCACAGGCACGCAAAGTGATTATGCGTAAGCTTGGTGTCAGCGAAACGCAAGACAAACGTCGCGGCGCCCAACGTGGCCGCGCAAAGCAACAGGGCGGCACGCCAACTTTGGATTCGTTAGCGCGTGATCTGACACAATTGGCACGGGACGACCAAATGGATCCAACGGTTGGCCGAAACAAGGAAGTTCGCCGAGTTATCCAGATCTTGTCACGCCGGACTAAGAACAACCCTGTTTTGATCGGTGAACCTGGTGTTGGTAAAACAGCGATTGCTGAAGGCCTTGCCCAACGCATTGTTGCTGGGGACGTTCCGGAAGATATGCAAAATAAGCGTCTGATGGCGCTTGACATGGGCTCCCTGGTTGCCGGCACCAAGTACCGTGGTGAATTCGAAGACCGTCTGAAGAAGGTTATTGAGGAAATTTACAACGATGGGCAGGTTATCCTGTTTATCGATGAACTGCACACACTGATTGGTGCTGGTGGCGCTGAAGGTGCCATTGATGCGTCAAACATTTTGAAACCGGCTCTTGCGCGTGGTGAACTGCAAACAATCGGTGCCACTACGTTGGATGAATACCAAAAGTACATTGAATCTGATGCCGCATTGGAACGACGGTTTGCAACGGTACAAGTTGACGAACCAACTGAAGATGAAACAATCGAGATCTTGAAGGGCTTGCGGTCACGTTATGAGGACCACCACCACGCCAACATTACGGATGACGCGGTTGAACAAGCCGTTAAGCTCTCATCACGCTACATCACAGACCGGTTCTTGCCAGACAAGGCCATTGATTTGATGGATGAAGCGGCTGCCAAGGTTCGCATCAGCCGGATGGACAAACCATCTAAGCGGTCGACTCAGGAAGCTAAGCTTGAAGAATTGTCTGATCAGCGCGAAGCCGCAATCTTGGATCAACGGTTTGAAGAGGCTGCTCAGTTGCGGACTCAGGAACTGGATCTGCGTGAAAAGCTTGAAAAGAAGAACCAGAAGGCCGCTGAAGCCAAGGATGCTGAGGGCGAGAACCGTTATGACCTCAACGTGACTGGTGAAGATGTTGCGGAAGTTGTTTCTGAGTGGACAGGCGTGCCAACCACTCAACTGCAACGGACGGAACAAGAACGGTTGATCAACCTGGAAAACGTCCTGCACAAGCGGGTCGTAGGCCAAGAAGAAGCTGTTTCAGCAGTCTCTCGTGCGATTCGGCGTGCCCGTTCTGGGCTGAAGGACCCAAATCGTCCAATTGGCTCATTTATGTTCCTTGGCCCAACTGGTGTTGGGAAGACGGAACTTGCTAAGGCCTTGGCCGAAGCAATGTTTGGCTCTGAAGACAACATGATCCGGGTCGACATGTCCGAATACATGGAAAAGTACTCCACTAGTCGGTTGATCGGGTCAGCACCTGGTTATGTCGGTTATGAAGAGGGTGGCCAACTGACTGAAAAGGTCCGTCAAAAGCCATACTCCGTTGTGCTCTTTGATGAAGTTGAAAAGGCCCACCCAGACGTCTTTAATCTGTTGTTGCAGGTGCTTGATGATGGCTACCTAACTGACTCTAAAGGTCGGAAAGTGGACTTCAGAAACACCATCATGATCATGACCTCTAACCTGGGTGCCACCACGTTACGTGATGAAAAGACCGTTGGGTTTGCTGCTGAAGACAAGTCTGAGGACTACAACGCAATGGCTGCCACTATCCGTGAAACGTTGAAACAAGCATTCCGTCCTGAATTCTTGAACCGGATCGATGAAATTGTCATCTTCCACTCATTGAAGAAGGCCGAATTGCACCAGATCGTTAAGCTGATGGCTAAGCAAGTCGTTAACCGAATTGCTGAACAAGGCATTCGGGTCAAGATTACGCCAGCTGCCATTGATGTGATTGCCAATGCGGGGTTTGATCCAGAATATGGTGCTCGACCAATTCGGCGGGCACTGCAAACGGAGATTGAAGACCGTCTGAGTGAATCCTTGCTCTCTGGTGAGATCAAGGCTGGCAACCAAGTTACACTTGGTGCCCGTCAAGGTAAGATTACAATCAACGTGAAAGATATTAAGACTAAAGAAACGAAGGACGCATCAGAACCAGTTGCTAGTAAGTAATCAGTCATGATGAGTCTTAAAATGAGGGATGACATCGAAAGTGATGCCATCCCTTTTTCTGTTGGCATTTGGTTTCATATCGGTGACGTTTCACGGTGCTCGGGTGGCCGTTAACGTCTCATTAACGGGGCTTGCGACGCTAGGATGCTTGCAGACTACTGATGAAACCGCAAGGAGGTGGTCCTTTAACATGGTCACCGCTCAGATCAGGTTAAATCTTAGGACTTGCGTAAATGAAATCACTCAGCGTAAAATGTAACATAGATAAATATGGCGTACGTGAGATTATGTATTGGTATAAGAGAGCAGTGCAGCACGCGCTAACCAGAAAGGAACTTGATCTTGAAACGAGAAGTCCAATTAGAAAAAACGCACCGTGCGATTTTAGATGAAGCACAACGTCTTTTCCTGACGAAGGGGTATCAAGACACCTTGACCCGTGACATTGCGAAGGCGGTGGGGATTACGCAACCCGCCCTGTACCATCATTTTGCGGATAAGGAAGTTATTTTTATTGAAGTGATCACCTCAGTGGGGGAGACGATTCGGGAGCGGCTGACAGCTGTGAACGAGATGGGACAGGACCTAACACCAGAGGATCATTTGATAAAAATGAGTCAGGTGCTGACCGATGTCCATCCGCGGGACGTGTTTACGATCATTCACTCCTCATTTGCGTACTTGAAACCGGAGAACATGCAAAAACTTGGCATGGTCTTTGGGCGCGATTATTTGGCACCGATTGCTGCCTTCTTCAGCACGCCTAAGGTTAAGCTCCGGGCAGGCATCACGCCCGAGGAAGCTGGCGAGTTCTATATGACAAGTCTGAGTCCGCTGTTCAGTAAGTTCCATCGACTGGGTGGTAAGAAATTGACAGATGAGGAACACGTCCACTTGTTGATCGATTTGATTCTACACGGTCTGATCGAGTAACCACGCTTGACATCATAAAACTAAATAGGTATACTGCTCTCAGTATGTAACTGTGAATTGAAATGAGCCGTTGCGATCTATTGTCCGTAGCGGTTCTCATAAAAACCAAAAGTAAGAAAATTCTCTTTCTTTTGGATTTTTTTTGCCAAAAATTCGGTTTTCAGACGCATTTTTCAAAAATGTAACGAAACTGTAATATTTGGTTCGATTCGCTGAATAAAATGGAGAGGTGAACAACTTGGCAGGACACTTGGTTAAATTTGGCAAGCACCGGACCCGTCGAAGCTACGCACGAATTAAGGAAGTTTTGGATCTCCCTAACTTGATCGAAATCCAAAAGAATTCGTACCAATGGTTTCTTGATGAAGGCCTTCGCGATATGTTCGATGACATTATGCCAATCGAAGATTTCCAAGGAAACCTTTCGTTAGAGTTCGTTGATTACCAACTACTTGAACCTAAATATACCGTTGATGAAGCTCGTGAACACGATGCAAACTACTCAGCACCACTGCACGTTACGCTGCGGTTAACAAACCACGAATCAGGAGAAATTAAGTCACAGGATGTTTTCTTTGGCGACTTCCCACTGATGACTGAACAAGGAACGTTTATTATCAATGGTGCCGAACGGGTTATCGTTTCACAATTAGTCCGTTCCCCTGGTGTTTATTTCAATGAAGAAACTGACAAGAATGGTCGAACCGTCTATGGTGCCACAGTCATTCCTAACCGGGGTGCTTGGCTAGAGTTCGAAACCGACGCTAAGGGCCTCTCGTACGTTCGAATTGACCGGACACGGAAGATTCCAATGACTGAACTTGTTCGGGCATTGGGCTTCGGTTCTGATGATGAAATTATTAAGATGTACGGTGACAACGATAGTTTAATGGCCACCCTTGAAAAGGATGTTCACAAGAACACTGATGATTCTCGTGTTGAAGAATCATTGAAGGATATTTACGAACGTCTACGTCCTGGTGAACCTAAGACGGCGGACTCATCACGTAGTCTGTTGACTGCCCGTTTCTTTGACCCAAAGCGGTATGACATGGCACCTGTTGGTCGTTACAAGACCAACAAGAAGCTCGTGTTGAAGAACCGGTTGTTGGGCCTGACCTTGGCTGAGACCTTGGCTGATCCAGATACTGGTGAAGTTTTGGCTGCTAAGGGTACCGTGATCGATAAGGATGTTTTGCATACCTTAACCCCTTATCTTGAACGGGAAGACTTTAAGACGGTTACTTACACTCCTTCAGATGAAGCGGTTGTTACTGAACCAGTCACGTTACAGATCATCAAGGTCCAATCTCCAGATGATCCAGAACGTGAATTACCTGTGATCGGTAACGGTCATATTGATCTTAAATATAAGCATATTACACCGGCTGATATCTTGGCTTCGGTCAACTACTTCTTTAACTTACAAGAAGGCGTTGGGTCGACCGATGATATCGACCACTTGGGTAACCGTCGGATTCGTTCCGTGGGTGAACTCCTGCAGAACCAGTTCCGAATTGGGCTATCACGGATGGAACGTGTTGTTCGCGAACGGATGTCGATTCAAGACGCCGCAACCGTTACACCACAACAACTGATCAACATTCGGCCAGTTGTTGCTTCCATTAAAGAATTCTTTGGGTCATCACAACTGTCACAATTCATGGATCAAACCAACCCACTGGGTGAATTAACGCATAAGCGTCGTTTATCAGCCCTTGGCCCTGGTGGTTTGACGCGTGACCGTGCCGGTTATGAAGTTCGTGACGTGCACTATACCCACTATGGTCGGATGTGCCCAATCGAAACGCCTGAAGGTCCTAACATTGGTTGATCAACAGTCTGTCATCTTACGCCCGCATCAACAAGTATGGGTTCATTGAAACACCATACCGTCGTGTGAGCTGGGATACGCATAAGGTTACCGATAAGATCGATTACCTGACTGCTGATGAAGAAGATAACTTCGTTGTTGCGCAAGCAAACTCACCATTGAACGATGATGGCTCGTTTGTGAACGACCTTGTTATGGCCCGTGCGAAGTCAGAAAACATTGAAACTGGGATCGAAAACGTCGATTACATGGACGTTTCACCTAAGCAAGTTGTTTCTGTTGCCACTGCCTGCATTCCTTTCTTGGAAAACGATGACTCTAACCGTGCCTTGATGGGTGCGAACATGATGCGTCAGGCCGTTCCTTTATTGGATCCTCACTCACCACTTGTTGGGACTGGGATCGAATACAAGGCTGCCCATGACTCTGGTGTTGCGCTGATCAGTAAGCACGATGGGAGCGTTGAATACGTTGATGCCAACGAAATTCGCGTTCGTCGTGAAGACGGTGCCTTAGACACTTACAAATTAATGAAGTTCCAACGGTCAAACGGTGGTAAGAACTACAACCAACGGCCAATTGTTAAGGTGGGCGACCACGTTGATACTGACGAAGTGTTAGCTGATGGCCCAGCCATGGAAAACGGGGAGTTAGCCCTTGGGCAAAACCCACTTGTTGCCTTCATGACTTGGCAAGGGTACAACTTCGAAGATGCGATCGCCATCAACGAACGTCTGGTTAAGGATGATGTCTACACGTCTATTCATATTGAAGAATATGAATCAGAAGCACGTGACAACAAGCTTGGACCGGAAGAAATGACCCGTGAAATTCCTAACGTCGGTGAAGACGCTTTGAAGAACTTGGATGAAGAAGGATTATCCGTATCGGTGCTGAAGTGCATGATGGTGACATCCTGGTTGGTAAAGTAACGCCTAAGGGTGTCACTGAACTGTCAGCCGAGGAACGGTTGCTCCATGCCATCTTTGGTGAAAAAGCCCGTGAAGTTCGGGATACATCACTTAAGGTGCCTCATGGTGGCGGCGGGATCATCCAGAACGTCCGGATCTTTACTCGTGAAAACGGGGATGAGTTATCACCAGGCGTTAACATGATGGTTCGGGTCTACATCGCTCAGAAGCGTAAGCTCCAAGTGGGTGACAAGATGGCCGGCCGTCATGGGAACAAGGGGACTGTTTCAATCGTGATCCCACAAGAAGACATGCCTTACATGCCTGATGGGACCCCAATTGATATTATGCTGAGCCCAATGGGTGTGCCTTCTCGGATGAACATCGGGCAAGTGCTCGAAATTCACTTGGGGATGGCTGCTCGTAAGTTAGGCATTCACGTTTCAACCCCTGTCTTTGATGGTGCCCGTGATGAAGATATCTGGGATGCTGTTAAGGAAGCCGGTATGGCTGATGATGCCAAGACTGTTCTTTATGATGGTCGGACCGGTGAACCGTTTGATAAGCGGGTTGCCGTTGGTGTTATGCACTATATGAAACTTGCCCACATGGTTGACGATAAGATCCATGCGCGTTCAATCGGACCATACTCATTAGTTACCCAACAACCACTTGGTGGGAAAGCCCAATTTGGTGGCCAACGGTTTGGTGAAATGGAAGTTTGGGCCTTTGAAGCTTATGGTGCTGCTTACACGCTGCAAGAAATCTTGACTTACAAGTCAGATGACGTTGTTGGTCGTGTTAAGACGTACGAAGCCATCGTTAAGGGTGAACCAATTCCTAAGCCAGGTGTGCCTGAATCATTCCGTGTGCTGGTTAAAGAACTCCAAGCACTTGGTCTTGATATGAAGGTCCTTGGTTCTGATAAACAAGAAATTGAACTGCGTGACATGGATGACGAAGACGACGATGTTGTCAACGTTGATGCCCTAAGCAAGTACGCAGAACAACAAAAAGAAGCAGCCGCAAAGACAGCTGATACACCGGCTAAGACTGCTAAGACAACCGATGAAGCTAACTCAAACGCTAAAGATTAATAAAGGAGGTCGTCAGTCCTTTGGTCGATGTTAATAAATTCGAGAGTATGCAGATTGGTCTTGCATCTCCTGATAAAATTCGGAGCTGGTCATACGGTGAAGTTAAGAAGCCTGAAACCATCAACTACCGAACTTTGAAACCAGAAAAGGATGGGTTGTTCGATGAACGAATCTTCGGCCCAACCAAAGACTGGGAATGTGCCTGCGGGAAGTACAAACGGATCCGGTATAAGGGTGTCGTTTGTGACCGTTGTGGTGTCGAAGTTACCCGTTCTAAGGTCCGTCGTGAACGGATGGGTCACATTGAACTCGCTGCACCAGTTACCCACATTTGGTACTTCAAGGGGATTCCAAGCCGAATGGGTATTGTTCTTGACATGAGCCCACGGTCACTTGAAGAAATCATCTACTTTGCTTCATACGTTGTTATCGAACCAGGTAACACCCCACTTGAAAAGAAGCAGTTGCTTTCAGAACGTGAATATCGTGATAAGAAACTGGAATACGGCAACGGGTTTACAGCTGAGATGGGTGCAGAAGCCATCAAGAAGTTGTTGCGCGACGTTGACCTTGAAAAAGAAGTTACCGAATTAAAGGAAGAATTGAAGGAAGCTACTGGCCAAAAGCGGACCCGTGCGGTTCGTCGTTTGGACATCTTGGAAGCCTTCGTCACTTCTGGTAACGCACCGGAATGGATGGTTATGGATACCATTCCAGTCATTCCACCTGACTTACGGCCAATGGTTCAACTGGAAGGTGGCCGTTTCGCCACTTCTGACTTGAACGATTTGTATCGTCGGGTCATCAACCGTAACAACCGTCTTAAGCGGTTGTTAGACCTTCATGCACCTGGTATCATCGTTCAAAACGAAAAACGGATGCTTCAAGAAGCCGTTGACGCCTTGATCGATAACGGTCGTCGTGGCCGTCCAGTTGCTGGTCCAGGTAACCGTCCACTGAAGTCGCTGTCACACATGTTGAAGGGTAAGCAAGGACGGTTCCGTCAGAACTTGCTTGGGAAACGTGTTGACTACTCCGGTCGTTCAGTTATCGATGTTGGCCCATCATTGCGGATGAACCAAATGGGCTTGCCAGTCCCAATGGCGATGGAATTATTCAAGCCATTTATCATGAAGGAACTGGTTAGCCGCGGGTTAGCTTCTAACATTAAGAACGCTAAGCGGAAGATCGATCGTGAAGACGACGATGTTTACGATGTGTTAGGCGACGTGATCAAGGAACACCCAGTGCTCCTTAACCGGGCACCTACACTTCACCGTTTGGGAATTCAAGCCTTCGAACCCGTGTTAGTTTCTGGTAAAGCCATGCGGTTACACCCACTGGCCTGTGAAGCTTACAACGCCGATTTCGATGGCGATCAAATGGCCATCCATGTGCCGTTATCTGATGAAGCCCAAGCTGAAGCTCGGTTGCTGATGCTTGCTGCTCACCATATCTTGGCACCTAAGGATGGGAAGCCCGTTGTGACGCCTTCTCAAGATATGGTTATCGGGAACTACTACCTGACCATGGAAGAAGCCGGTCGTGAAGGCGAAGGGATGGTCTTTAAAGACCTGGACGAAGCTGTTTTGGCTTACCGGAACGGCTTAGTTCACTGGCACAGTCGGGTTGGTGTTCAGACCAGCTCAATGCCAGACAAGCCATTTACCGACGAACAACGGTCAAAGATCTTGGTTACAAGTGTTGGGAAGTTGATCTTCAACAACATTTTGCCAAAGTCATTCCCATACTTGAACGAACCAACGAACACAAGCTTGAACGGCTTCGTGCCTGATAGTTTCTTCCTGGAACCCGGCGAAGATATCAAGGAACACTTACAGAATGCAGAACTTGTTCTGCCATTCAAGAAGGGCTTCTTAAGTGATATCATCGCTGAAGTTTACAAGCAGTACAAAGTGACTGAAACGTCATTACTGCTTGACCGCATGAAAGACTTAGGGTACGACGAATCGACGCAATCCGGCTTAACGGTTGGGATCGTCGATGTTACCGAAGTGCCAGAAAAGCCTCAGATTCTTGACGACGCCCACAAACAAGTGGCCACCGTTACGAAACAGTTCCGTCGTGGGTTAATCACCGACCACGAACGTTACGAACGGGTTATCGGAATCTGGAACGATGCTAAGGATGAACTGCAAGACAAGCTGACCAACAATTTCGAGCGTCAAAACCCTATCTTTATGATGAGTGACTCTGGTGCTCGTGGTAACATTTCAAACTTTACGCAACTTGCTGGGATGCGTGGCATGATGCTGCGCCTAATGGTGAGATCATGGAACTGCCAATTACCGCAAACTTCCGTGAAGGCCTCTCTGTTTTGGAAATGTTTATCTCGACCATGGTGCTCGTAAAGGGATGACCGATACCGCCTTGAAGACTGCCAACTCAGGTTACTTAACCCGTCGTTTGGTCGATGTTGCCCAAGACGTTATCGTCCGTGAAGAAGACTGTGGGACTGATCGTGGGTTGACCATTCGTGCCATCAAGAATGGGAACGAAATGATCGAACCATTGTACGATCGGATATTGGGTCGTTACACGATGAAGACTGTCAATGATCCTAAGACCGGCGAAGTCATCATTGGTGCTAACAAGATGATCGACGAAGACATTGCGAACCGCATTGTTGACGCCGGTATCGATTCAATTACCATTCGTTCCGTCTTTACTTGTAACACTGCCCATGGTGTCTGCGAACGTTGTTACGGTCGTAACGTTGCCACCGGTGATCAAGTTGAAGTCGGTGAAGCAGTCGGAACCGTTGCCGCACAATCTATCGGTGAACCAGGGACGCAATTAACCATGCGTAACTTCCATACCGGTGGTGTTGCCGGGAACGATGATATTACCCAAGGGTTACCTCGTGTTCAAGAAATTTTTGAATCTCGGAACCCTAAAGGTAAAGCTGAGATCACTGAGGTGACTGGGACTGTTGAATCAGTCGAAGAAAACCCTGCAGAACGGACTAAGGAAATCACGATTAAGGGTGAAGCAGATACCCGTTCATACACGTTGCCAATTACGGCAAAGCTCATGGTTGCTGAAGGCGACTTCGTCCACCGTGGTGCTGCATTGAACGATGGGTCTGTTGATCCTAAGGAATTGATCCGTGTTCGTGATGTGCTTTCTACCGAAAACTACTTGCTTTCAGAAGTTCAAAAGACTTACCGGATGCAAGGTGTGGCCGTCTTGGATAAGCATATTGAAATCATGGTTCGTCAAATGCTCCGGAAAGTTCGGATCATGGATCCAGGTGACACTGATGTCTTGCCTGGGACCCTGATGGATATTAAGGACTTCAAGGATCATAACTACGACACTCTGATCTCTGGTGGGATTCCTGCCACTGCTCGGCCAGTTATCTTAGGTATCACTAAGGCTGCCCTTGAAACCAACAGTTTCTTATCTGCCGCATCATTCCAGGAAACAACTCGTGTCCTGACTGACGCTGCTATCCGTGGTAAGAATGATCCACTGATTGGGCTGAAGGAAAACGTTATTATTGGTAAGATCATTCCAGCTGGTACTGGGATGCCTGACTACCGTAAGATCAAGCCTAAAGAAGTTGGCGCAACTTCAACTGACGGTGTTTACTCCATTAACGAATTGGAGAAGCGCATGAAGGAAGAAGACGCTAAGTAATAATAATCGTGCAGTTAAGCGATTAAAGAAACGTCTTATCACCAAACCACTTGCTGGGTTGGTGATGAGGCGTTTTTTAATCGCATTAAATGTTGCTTGAGGTAGCGCACACTCTTAACGTGTTGCGTAAGTGACTTAATTGTTGTATTCACAATAAATAAGATTTATGGTTTGACTATAAACGCTTACTACTGCTTGAAATCGTCAGTTGTGGGCGTTTTTGTGTACTTATTTTTGGTAGTTTTGTGAAAATAGTACACACATTTTGGTAAATAAGAAATCAATATATAGGTTAATAATTACATTAAATGATAATAAAAAATAAACAATCATTTTTCTAGTAGTTTGACGTGTAAAGGAATACAATAGACAGTTGTAACATAATATCAAATTTTCACCGGGCTTTTGAAGATCCTAGTGATAAGTGATACTATAAATTTGTAAATTGGAAAAGTGTTTTAACAAATGTCTAATCGGGGAATTACTCATTGATCGAAAATTAAAAAGTCACACATAGGTAGTGGGGAACTCCTGGGTCATTTTCATGATCCGTTCATTAGGCTTGTATTCTGGGGGAATAGCCATGAAAAAGACAATGGAAAAGGCACATCAAAAGATGTTGCAAGATACTTCGGAGGAGAAGTATCGCGTTAAATTATACAAGGCCGGTCGACTGTGGCTTGCTGCAGGCATGATGACGCTGGCTTTTGGTTTGGTGAGCGTTACAGGACAAGTACGGGTTAGTGCTGATGATACAACACCGACAACAAATACTGAGAGTAGTGCGGCTTCTGATCAATCGTCATCGGCCACAGATAGCGATAGTAGTACAGATAGTGCCTCTTCTGCGTCACCTTCGGCCACAGACAGTAGCCAGACTGATACTACCAGTACTGAAAGTTCAACGGGTGAAGCTGCTAGTGAGACCCAGACCAGTGCTGCTGAGACCACTGAAACAGGCACAACAACTAAAGATGCGTCAAAAAAAACGACAGACACCGCGAAAACAGCGACTGCCGACTCTTCGTCTGCAATAACGGCGTCAGTGACCACTGACGAAAAGACAGCAGATGAGTCGACTGCTGCGGATGCGACGACTGGCGCTAAAACTGTTACAGACAGGTCGACTAGTCCGACTGGAACGACCGATAACGATGCCTCGAATGCTGAAGTTACTCCAGAATCGACTGCGACGACATTAAATCCTGATCAGAGTCAAACAGTTAACGAGACAGACCTAGGTGTGGCGGATGATACTGCCGTTTCTGCTGCCAAGCAGATTGCGAGTGACACCTATACAACAACGGGCGTTGCCCAAGTAGTCACCGCACAGTTAACCGCTGCTGAAGATACGGATACCAATGATGCTGATGGCACCGACGACGCTGCAAACACTGGCGTGATCACTACTCAAAACGGCGTCGAATATCAGGCTTTTCTGTGACTGATCCAACATACCCTGACGGCGTTAAGACCATTCCAAATTCGGATGACTATCTGTATACGGAAATTGCCTATGGAACTGTGGGTAACTATACGAGTTATGTTGCATTGTCGACTGACCGTGCCACTGCATCACAAACCAACGTCACCGTGATGGATGCGGATGGTAATGTCGTTTCAACGACGGCGTTGACCGATAGTGCCACAAGTGTGCCGATTACCGCGGATGGCGCGTCAGGGTTATCGATTACCGATAATCAGGATACCCTTTTCAATTAATTCCTCTAACGATTTTTATATTCTAACGAATGTGTTAGGTGAATTGAATGGTTACACTAAAGACGGTGCGCTTGCAAGTACAGATGGTGTGGTTGTCTTTAAACCAGAAGTTTTGACGCAGGTGACCAGTTTTGTAAAAGAAGATGGAACAGAGGTTGATCCGTCATATTCCCAATCTGGATTATCAGGCCAGGCGTATACCACAGGGACACCAGTTGTTGAACCTACTGGATACACGGCTGATGGGTCTTCTAATGAAAGTGGCTATATGTCACCATTTACGCCGGGATCTAGTGTCGCATTGGGGATTTATTACACAACCGTTAGGACAACTACTCTTGGCGGTGTGACCGTCGCCAAAGGGGCACGGTGGAAGATCTTGTGACGTTAACCTTCAATTCAGACGGTTCGGCTAAGATGTCAATTCAGTATGGTGCTAATCTGGCCCAAGTTCCATCTACTTGGGTATCCGCTGAAAGACAAACCTATACGCTCAGTGATGGTGGGAATCTAAGCATCTTTTATGATCCAACTGATGATTCAACCAATAGTTCATATAATAAGTATATTAGTCATGCTGGTCAGTACAATGTTGCTAATCCGTACCTTCCGCAAACGGCCAATGTTTCTTATACCTATACAGCTAATACAGAAACAGTTACTGTTAATTACGTCAATCAAAACGGTAAGGTGATTGCACCAGCTACGACATTTTTAGGCACCTACGATGAAACATCAACTATTGCTAGTCCAACCATTGCTGGTTACACGGCAGACTCAGATAATCCGACCACTTATACGGTTGAATCCACAGACCCATCAGTAAATGTGGTGACTTTGAAATATAGCGGCACGCCTCAAACCGGTTCCGTTGAGTTCGTTGATGGATCGGGTACCGTTGTAAAACAGGTCCAAGTTAGCGGCAACACTGGCGACAACGTTGTATTGACGGATGATGTCGTTAATACCGCACAGGACTTGTTAAACAATGGCTACTCACTGGTAGATGGTAGCTTAAATACTGCCTCATATGGGGTGTTTGGCGCGGATAGCAGTCAAAATATTTTCAAAATTACGGTGGCAAAGAACACCGATTACGTTGTGACACCAGTTGATTCTGCTGGGAACGCCATCAAGACGTTAACCGGTGTCCCCGAAACCGGGGTTGCTGGTGACCAGGTTGTTGCCAGATATTCCAGGGTACACAGCAAAAACAGATCCAGATATTCCAGCGACGGATGGGGCGGTCAACGTTGTCTACACACCTAATTCACAAAATGGGACGGTCAATTTTGTTGATGAGACGGGTTTTGTGATTGATAGAGTTTCTGTCGATGGCGTAACTGACGGCCATATTGATGCTAGTCAATATGCGGCCACTGAACAGGCTTTGATTACTGCGGCTACACGCCAGCTTCGGGATTAACCAACACTGCGGCTAACGGAACGTTTGCTGCGACCGGCGATAGTGTGTTTACGATTGAACTGACAAAACCAGCGACGAGTGTGGACTATACGGTAACGCCAATCGATGAGGCTGGTAATCCTATTCCGCACACCACGACCACGACTAGTCAGCCAGGTATTCCTGGTCAGAATGTCCAGACACCTGATGTACCAGGATATACCTTAAAGGAGACAACAACTGCTATTCCAGATACTGACGGCAACGTGAATGTCATTTATGAAGCTGATGATCAAAAAGGGACTTTGACGTTTATTGACACGACAGGAAAAGTGCTTTCAACACCTATTCAGGTCGATGGCGTAACGGATGGTAATGTATCCGCTGACCAGTATATTGCAGCCGAACAAGCACTCATTGACGAAGGGTACACGCCAGCAAATGGACTTCTTGACAGTGCTGCGAACACTAAGTTTAGTGCGACTGGTAATAATGCATTTACAATTGAACTAACAAAACCTGCTACTAGTGTCGACTACACTGTAACCCCTGTAGATAGTCATGGGAATCCAATCCCCAATACGTCAGTAACTGAGATTCAACCTGGATTGCCAGGACAGGACGCTAAAATCCCAGATGTTCCTGGCTATACAGCTGACAAGGTCACTATCCCGGATGATGGCGGAAATATTCATGTAATCTACACACCAGTTTTACAACAGGGAACAGTCAACTTTATCGATGAAAACGGACTCCAAATTGTCGACGCAACTGCAAGTATTAGTGGTCTTACGGATGCACATATTGACCCAAGTCAGTACGCATCAGTTTAACAAACACTGATCAACGAAGGCTACACACCGGCAACTGGTTTGATCAACACGGCAGCCAATGGGACGTTTACAGCTAGCAACAATGTCTTTACGATTCAATTAACAAAACCAGCTGCTAGCGTTGATTACACGGTCACCCCAATTGACGGCGACGGTAATCAGATTCCAAACGCGTCAGTGACTGAACCACAACCTGGACTGCCGGGCCAGACGGTTAAAGTCCCAGACATTCCTGGGTATACAGCAGGAACAGGCACCATTCCTGACGATGGTGGTAATGTCAAGGTGACATATACGCCAAATGAACAAACGGGGACGCTCAATTTTGTCGACACTGACGGTACCAATCTGGGTCACACTACCGTTTTGGGTGTCACAGATGGTCATATTTCAGCCGATCAGTACGTGGCAAGTGAACAAGCGTTTATTAATTCAGGCTACACGCCAGCAAACGGACTAGAAAATACTGCAGCGAATGCAACGTTTAGTGCGACTGGCGATAATGTGTTTACGATTGAATTGACTAAGCCGGCAACAAGTGTCTCCTATACCGTCACACCAGTATTGAGCGATGGCACAACACCGGTTCCTGGAAGTACGACAAGCACTGCCACACCAGGTCTGCCGGGACAAACAGTGACAACGTTCCCAACGGTGCCAGGATATACCGTAACTGGAACAACGCTTGTGCCAAAGGCTAATGGTAACGTGAATGTGATTTACACGCCGGATGAACAGATCGGCTATGTTGACTTTGTTGATACGGATGGCAACGATTTGGGTAGTGTTAAAGTGACAGGCGTTACAAATGGCCAGATTGATCCCGCAGATTACCTATCGACAGAACAGACGATTATCAATCAGGGGTACACGCCAGCAACTGGGTTAACCAATACTGCAGCTGACGGCAAGTTTGGCCTGAGTAACAACCTCTTCACAATTGTACTGACGAAACCCGCTACTAGTGTGACTTACACCGTTACACCAGTGTTGAGTGACGGCACAACGCCGGTTCCTGGAAGTACGACTGGGACCACCACGCCAGGTTTACCCGGACAAAAAGCAACGCTGCCAACGATTCCGGGGTACACACCACAGAAAATAAACGTACCAACAACGGGCGGTAATCTCAACGTTATTTATGAAGCTGATTCACAGAATGGCAAGGTTAACTTTGTTGGACCTGACGGCTTGGTGATTGACGCCGCTGATGTTAAAGGTGTTACGGATGGTCATGTTGACAGTGCACAATATGAAGCAACGGAACAGGCGCTCATTGCGGAAGGGTATACGCCAGCAACTGGCCTGACCAATACGGCAGCGAACGGCAAGTTTAGCGTGAACGGCAATGATGAGTTTACAATCGTTTTGAAAAAAATGACCATGACTGTCTCGTATACGGTAACGCCAGTGTTGGGCAATACGACAACGCCGGTGCCTGGTAGTACAACTAGCACTACCATTACGGGAATTCCAGGCCAGTCGGTTTCAACACCAGATATTCCTGGCTATACGGCTACCGCTACGAAGGTGCCCACAGCTGGCGGTAACGTTACGGTGAGTTATACGCCGGATCAACAAACTGGAACTGTCATCTTTATTTCGACTGATAACGAGAAATTAGGGACTGTTTCTGTTTCTGGCGTTACTGATGGTAACGTGGATGCTAGCCAGTATGCAGCTGCTGAACAGGCAATCATTTCAGAGGGCTACACCCCAGCTAACGGTCTGACTAACAGTGCTGCAAATGGTCAGTTCACCGCGAATGGCAATGATGTCTTTACGATTGAACTGACTAAGCCTGCCACGACGGTGAGCTATACGGTTAACTACACGACCCCAGATGGTCAGATTGCTAAAACGGTGACTGAAAATGGGATCCCTGGTCAAACTGTCCAACTGACCCCACCTGACGGGTACGTTTGGACACCGGGCGCAAACGGTGCGTTAACCATTTCAGCGACGCCAGGTGAAACGTATACCGTTGCAGTGACAACACCAAAGGGCGAGGATACAGCCGAGAATCCGCAGACATTTGAAAAGGCTAGCGTCCCTTCAACTGACGTGCCAACCGCAGAGCGTTATACCATCAACTATACTGATGGTGCTGGCACCGTGGTTGGGACGGCGACAATCGTTGGCCAACCAGGTGAGACCTTAACCAATGATGGTACAATTCCAACTGGCTATGTGCTGGCACCTGGTGGGACGGATAGCCTCACTTTGACGACTACCCCAGCAACCCCGCTCACGGTAGCAGTCACGGAACCAAAGGGGCAGGATACCACTGGCAATCCAGCAGAAAAAACGTCGGTTCCAACGACAAACGTGCCAACGGCTGAAAGTTACACGGTCAACTACACTGATGGCGCGGGTAACGTGATTGGCACGACGACCATTGTTGGTGATCCGGGGGAAACAATCAGCACGATTGCAACAACTGTGCCGACTGGTTATGTTCTGACACCCGGTGAACCTAATGGCGTCACATTAACGGATAATCCCTCTCAGCCGCTCACGATAGCCGTGACAACACCAAAGGGTCAGGATACCACGGATGATCCGCATGTGTTTGTGAAGGCTGATGTGCCGTCAACGGACGTGCCGAACGCAACACTATATACGGTCAACTACACCGATGGTGCGGGCAATGTCGTTGGCACAACAACGCTTGTTGGTGAACCGGGGGAAACGATGACGCGCGGTGTCAGCGCGAATATTCCAGAAGGCTACGTTTTGACGCCTGGCAGTACCGGCACTGCTGAATTGCCGAATGATCCGTCGCAACCGATCGTTGTAACTGTCACAGAATCAAAGGGTGAGGAGACGACAACCAACCCAGAAGAGAAAACGGATGTCCCTACTACTGATGTACCAAACGCTGAACGTTATACGGTTGACTATACGGATGGCGCCGGGGACGTTGTCGGAACGGCAACGATCATCGGTGAGCCTGGTGAAGTGACGAGCAGCAAGGTAACTGTGGCCATTCCAACGGGGTACACGTTGACCCCCGGAGAGACCGGTGTGGTGACCTTGCCAACTGATCCGAGTCAGCCGATAATCTTGAGTGTGAGTGAACCAAAAGGCGAGGATACGACGACAGATCCAGAAGTGAAAACTGATTTACCAGACACGGATGTGCCAAATGCTGAAAGCTACACGATCAACTACACGGACGGTGCAGGTAATGTGGTTGGTACGACCACAATTGTCGGTGAACCCGGGGAAGCGACTACTCGCGGTGTCAGTGCCAATATCCCAACAGGATACGTTTTGACGCCTGGCAATACTGGCATTGCTGACTTGCCTGATGATCCATCACAACCAGTTATTGTAGCCGTCACAGAACCAAAGGGCGAGGAGACGACAACCAACCCTGAAGAGAAAACTGACGTGCCCACTACTGATGTGCCAAATGCTGAACGCTATACGATCGACTATACGGATGGGCAGGTAACGTGGTTGGCACGACCACGATCATTGGTGAACCGGGCGAAATCACGACCCGGACGATGGAAAACAATATCCCAACGGGGTATGTGCTGACGCCTGGTGAGACAGCCAGTGTGCAGTTGCCAAATGAGCCAACCCAACCTATTATGGTTGCTGTTACACCGGCACCGGGTCAAGAAACGGCCGGTAATCCGGCAATTCGTACAGGGTTACCATAACCTGTCTCTGTTGACCAGGCCGATTACTATGACAACACAGTACCGTCTAACGCCACGGCGTCAACATCGGATAATGCACTGACAACCCCACCAGTTACCAGTACTAACGGCAATGATATTGCCCAGACTCAAAATGGTGCCAAAACTGCCAAAGGCCTTGTCCACGGTGCTAATGGCATTGCCACAGCAGCTGGTTCTGATACGACTGGCGGCGGGGCACAGTCGCCGGTGAGTGTTCAGGGCAATGGTGCGGGTGATGATTTAGATAAAACGACTCAGGCTGATTTAAGCGATACACAGCTGAGTGTGGCAAACGTCAATAAGACAACTAATGCGAATGGGCAACCTGTTGATCATCAGAAGACGCTGCCTCAGACAAGTGAAGCTGACAATGATGCTCAAGTCGTTGGCATCCTAGGTCTCGTTTCCGCATTGTTTGGTCTATTTTGAATCAAAAAACGCAAGCGTGAAAATTAAAGGATTGCTGGAAGGGACGCTCACAAGACTGTGAGCGTCCCTTTAGGTCGCTACAGTAAACACCATAGCAACCAGTAATAGCTGACGGCTAAAAAGGGAACAAAGGGGAGCTGTCGCTGCGCCCAAAATGTAAAGCAGATAATGGCGAGACCACTACTGATAAGAATTGCTTGCGCGGTGATGATCGGACCGGCTAAAAGGCTATAGAGTACAATAATATCAATGTCGGCTGCACCTAACCAACGGTGAAAGACCGGCCACCTTTGATAACTACTCCAAAGTATCAGAATAATTAGCTGCCAGATTTCTAATTGGGAGGTGGTTAGCACCGCAATCACAACAAGTCCTGCTGCAATTATGAGTAGGTAACTAGGTACTTCTAAGGCTTGCCAGTCGCACAGACTCATTATTAATAGAAGAAACCCGATCAAAAGTAACGGTAAATTCGGTGTCAGTTGCGTGTAGAACATCGCCAGACTCCCGCCAGCCATCTCACTCAACAGGGTGGTTAGCGGGACATTGTGTCGACAATTTCGACACTTGCCTAGTAACCACAGGTATGAACAAATGGGAATCAGCTCAAACCACCTGAGCCGTTGGCCACAATAATCACAGTGAGACGGGGTCGTGGTGAGCGTGGCAGCACGCAGGCCGCGTACAGCGACGACTTGGCAAAACGACCCGATGACGCTTCCAATTGTGAATAACACGAAAAAGTTCAACATAGTTTATATCCTCCTGTGGATAACTACGTGGAAAAGTCCCGAATTGTTTGTCGGTTACCCGTTGACATTGCCCTTTCATGCGTGGTATTCTTTTAAAGGTGCTTTTTGTAGACCGGTTTCTGCTTAGGCAGACATGCTGACGGAAAACATAGCACGAAAATATGTCAGCATCAGGCTTTTCTTTTTACCCAAAAATGAACCGCCTGGATGTGTGGACTTAAATTAAGAAGAAGACTAAGGAAGGGAGGACTCTTAGATGCCTACAATCAACCAATTGGTTCGTAAAGGTCGTAAATCTAGAAGTTCTAAATCAAATGCCCCAGCTTTGAACTATGGGTATAACAGTTACAAGAAGAAGCAAGTCAACAACCCTGCACCTCAAAAACGTGGTGTTGCAACTCGTGTTGGTACCATGACGCCAAAGAAGCCTAACTCTGCTTTGCGTAAGTACGCGCGTGTTCGTTTGTCTAACTTAATTGAAGTTACGGCTTACATTCCTGGTATTGGCCATAACCTGCAAGAACATAGTGTTGTTCTTATCCGTGGGGGCCGTGTAAAGGATTTACCTGGGGTTCGTTATCACATTATCCGTGGTGCCCTCGATACTGCCGGTGTTGAAGACCGTCGTCAAGGTCGTTCAAAGTACGGTACCAAGAAGCCTAAGAAGTAAAACGATAATTAAGTTGCGCAAGGAGGATATTAAGTAATGCCAAGAAAAGGAAACGTACAAAAGCGTGAAGTCCTTCCTGATCCAATCTACAACTCAAAGATGGTTACGCGTCTGATCAACCACTTGATGTTAGATGGTAAGCGAGGCACTGCATCACAAATTCTTTATGGTGCCTTTGATGTGATCAAGGAAGAAACAGGGAACGATCCTGTTGAAGTATTTGATGAAGCAATGAAGAACGTTATGCCAGTATTGGAAGTTAAGGCTCGCCGTGTTGGTGGTTCTAACTACCAAGTGCCAATCGAAGTTCGTCCAGATCGTCGGACTACTTTAGGTCTTCGCTGGATCGTTAACTATTCACGTTCTCGTGGCGAACACACGATGACTGAACGGTTAGCTCGCGAAATCATGGATGCTGCTAACAATACCGGTGCATCAGTTAAAAAGCGTGAAGATACGCATAAAATGGCCGATGCCAACCGTGCTTTTGCTCACTACCGCTGGTAATAAGCAAACAAGTTCTCTGTCAGCTGCTTGACGGTTGCGTAACCTGCGAGGGTCATTAACCCAAAAGAGTTGATAGTGAAAGTATGGGATGGCTAAAATAGACCTTATTTTTATGCCATCCCATTTTTTGTCGAAATTAGAATACAGTTATTAAACTGAGAGGAGTTACAGATTAAACATGGCTAATACACGAGCTTTTCCACTTGAAAAGACGCGGAATATCGGGATCATGGCACATATCGATGCCGGTAAAACAACGACTACTGAGCGGATTCTGTATTACACTGGTAAAATTCACAAAATTGGTGAAACCCATGATGGTGCTTCACAAATGGACTGGATGGAACAAGAACAAGAACGTGGGATCACGATCACTTCTGCCGCTACTACTGCGGAATGGAAGAAGCACCGGATCAACATCATTGATACCCCAGGACACGTGGACTTCACTGTTGAAGTTGAACGTTCCCTTCGTGTGTTGGATGGTGCCATTGCGGTCTTAGATGCCCAAGCAGGGGTTGAACCTCAAACCGAAACTGTTTGGCGTCAAGCTTCTGACTACGATGTTCCCCGTATCGTGTTCGTTAACAAGATGGACAAGATCGGTGCCGACTTTGATTACTCTGTTCAGACTATCAAGGATCGTCTCCAAGCTAACGCCTTGGCTATTCAAATGCCAATTGGTGCCGAAGACAACTTCCAAGGGGTTATCGACTTGCTTGAAATGAAAGCCGATATCTACGACGAAGATAAATTAGGTGCTGAATGGGACACTGTTGATGTGCCTGAAGAATACAAGGAAGAAGCACAAAAGCGTCGTGACGCCATGATCGAAGAGATCGCTGACGTTGATGATGACATTATGGAAAAGTACCTTGAAGGCGAAGAGATTCCTGTCGACGAATTAAAGGCTGCTATCCGTAAAGCGACTTTGAACCTTGAATTATTCCCAGTTCTTGCCGGTTCTGCCTTCAAGAACAAGGTGTTCAGATGTTGATGGATGCCACCGTTGACTACTTACCATCACCACTTGATGTTAAGCCATACAACGCAACTGATCCTGATACTGGCGAAAAGATCGAACTGCGTGCTAACGACGACGCTAACTTTGCCGCTTTGGCCTTCAAGATTGCCACCGACCCATTCGTTGGTCGTTTGACATTTATCCGGGTATACCAAGGAACCTTGGAATCCGGTTCATACGTCTTGAACGCTACTAAGGGCAAGCGTGAACGTGTTGGTCGTTTGCTGCAAATGCATTCAAATCACCGTCAAGAGATCCCAGAAGTCTTCTCTGGTGACATTGCTGCCGCTATTGGGTTGAAGAACACCACTACTGGTGACTCTTTGACCGATGTTGATCACCCATTACACTTGGAATCAATGGAATTCCCTGACCCAGTTATTCAGGTTGCCGTTGAACCTAAGACTAAGGCTGACCAAGATAAGATGAACACTGCATTACAAAAGCTTTCTGAAGAAGATCCTACTTTCAAGGCTGAAACTAACCCTGAAACTGGTGAAACTTTGATCGCCGGGATGGGTGAATTGCATTTGGACATCATCATCGACCGGATGAAGCGTGAATTCCACGTTGAAGCCACTGTTGGTGCCCCACAAGTTGCCTACCGTGAAGCCTTCACCAAGCAAACTTCTGCTCAAGGTAAGTTTGTTCGTCAATCTGGTGGTAAAGGTCAATATGGTGATGTTTGGATCGAATTCACCCCTAACGAAGAAGGTAAGGGCTTTGAATTCGAAGATGCCATTGTTGGTGGTGTTGTTCCTCGTGAATACATCCCTTCAGTAGAACAAGGTTTGAAAGAATCATTGGAAAACGGTGTTCTTGCCGGCTACCCATTGATCGACTTGAAGGCTAAGTTATACGATGGTAGTTACCATGAAGTCGATTCTAGTGAAGCTGCCTTTAAGGTTGCTGCCTCAATCGCTTTACGTAACGCTGCTAAGACCGCAGCACCAGTTATCTTGGAACCAATCATGAAGGTTGAAATTGTTGTCCCTGAAGAATACATGGGTGACATCATGGGCCAAGTTACTGCACGTCGTGGTCGTGTGGATGGTATGGAAGCACGTGGGAATGCACAATTGATCCACTCATTCGTACCATTGTCAGAAATGTTTGGCTATGCAACGACTCTTCGTTCTGCATCACAAGGCCGTGGGACTTTCACCATGACCTTTGATCACTACGAGGCTGTTCCTAAGTCAATCCAAGAAGAAATCATTAAGAAGAACGGCGGCACTCCAGCTGCTGAATAAGCTTAAGGATTTGAAAGGCATCGTCCAAGGGGGCGGTGTCTTTTTTTGTTGTCTGGAAGGCACCAGTTTCTTAATCGAACGCGGAGCGGTAAGCAAGCAACAGTCTATGTCACCATATCGCTTTAGCCAAACAGAACATCATTAAGGGAGCCCACTATCGTAGTGGCACCAGCGGAGAATAACGATTGATCACTAGATTTCTGCACGGGTTTCTTCTATTAAATAGGGATGAACTTAAACGGCGTGTGAAATAGGGTTAGGCCAAACCTACATGCGATGATGTGGAAGTGCAGCGTGAGCAGTGACGAGTCACCAAAAACAAGGCGGCCAAAAAATATTTCTTGAAAAGGGGTGCAATCTCATTGGTTTTCATGTATCATAGACTGGTCTGTGAATGTTAAGTATCAAAATAGTGGCACAATGCATCGGTAAGTTTTGAAAAAAGCAACGGTCATGGCAGAAGTTTCTTTGATGAATTTTGAAGAAACCCTTGTCACGACGGCATTTATTTAGTATTATAGACATTGTGCTGAATTCCAAGGGGCTTTTGCGGCCCTATTGTGGGTTCAACACCGAAGAGCAATGATGTGGAAGGTTGCGACACACCCGGCCGCTTTGCCACGGGGTGTGGCGGTAATTTCTACGGAGTTAGTCTTATTTTCAAAATAGACGAAGGAGGGAATCCAATGGCAAAACAAAAAATTCGTATCCGTTTGAAGGCTTACGAACACCGTATCTTAGATCAATCAGCAGAGAAGATCGTCGAAACCGCAAAGCGTACAGGTGCTGAAATTTCAGGTCCTATTCCGTTACCAACGGAACGTACGATTTACACGGTGCTTCGTTCACCACATAAGTTCAAGAAGTCTCGTGAACAATTCGAAATGCGGACTCACAAACGGTTGATCGATATCGTGAACCCAACGCCAAAGACAGTTGACTCATTAATGAAGCTCGACTTGCCTTCAGGTGTGGACATCGAAATAAAATTATAATCATAAATCACAGCAAAATTAATACATTATATCGGAGGTGTACTCATGACCAGAAAAGGAATCTTAGGTAAAAAAGTCGGTATGACGCAAGTCTTCACTGAAAATGGTGAATTAATTCCAGTTACTGTTGTTGAAACCACGCCTAACGTTGTCTTACAAGTTAAGACCGTTGAAAACGATGGCTACGACGCAGTTCAATTGGGTTATGATGACAAGCGCGACGTTTGAGCAACAAACCAGCTAAAGGTCATGCAGCAAAAGCAAATACGACTCCTAAGCGCTTCATTCGTGAAATCAAAGATGTTGAGCTAGGAGATTACAAGGTATCAGATGAAATCAAAGCAGATATCTTTGAATCAGGTGACTATGTTGATGTTACCGGTACGACAAAGGGTCATGGTTACCAAGGTAACGTCCACAAGGATGGCCAATCACGTGGACCTGAAACCCATGGGTCTCGTTATCACCGTCGTCCAGGTTCATTAGGTGCCATCATTAACCGTGTCTTCCCAGGTAAGAAATTGCCAGGACGCATGGGTAACAAGACGATTACCATCCTGAACTTACAAATCGTCAAGGCTGACACAGAAAACAACGTATTGTTGATCAAAGGGAATGTTCCTGGCGCCAACAAGTCATTCGTTGAAATCAAGAGTGCCGTTCGCGCACCAAAGAAATAAGAAAGGAGGAAACGTAAATGACTAGTGTTACATTATATAAACAAGACGGTAGCCAAAATGGTGACGTTACTTTAAACGACGCTATCTTTGCTATCGAACCAAACGACAACGTTGTGTTTGATACTGTTTTGATGCAACGCGCTTCACTTCGCCAAGGTACTCATGCGGTTAAAAACCGTAGTGCAGTTCGTGGCGGTGGTAAGAAGCCATGGCGTCAAAAGGGTACTGGCCGTGCTCGTCAAGGTTCTATCCGTTCACCACAATGGGTTGGCGGTGGTACCGTATTCGGCCCAACACCACGTTCATACAGCTATCACTTACCTAAGAAGGTTACCCGCTTGGCATTGAAGTCGGTTCTTTCACAAAAGGTTCTTGATAACAACTTAGTTGCTGTTGATGCTTTAAGCTTTGACGCCCCTAAGACAAAAGACTTTGCTAACGCATTGGCTAGTTTGAACGTTTCAACGAAAACATTAGTGGTACTTGAGGAAGGTAACGAAAAGGCTGCTTTAGCCGCTCGTAACTTAGATAACGTTACTGTTATTGATGCAAAGGGGATCAACGTCCTTGATGTGATCAACAGCGATAAGCTGGTTATTACTAAGTCCGCTCTTTCTCAGATCGAGGAGGTGCTCGCATAATGGAAGCACGCGATATCATTTTACGCCCAGTCATTACTGAAGCATCAACTGCCTTGTTAGATGACAAGCGCTACACGTTTGATGTGGATGTTCGTGCCACAAAGACTCAGGTTAAAAACGCGATCGAAGAAATCTTTGACGTTAAGGTTGTTAAAGTTAACATCATGAACGTTAAGGGTAAGTTAAAGCGTCAGGGTCGTTACGAAGGCTACACTAAGAAGCGTCGTAAGGCAATTGTTACCCTGTCTGCAGATTCAGAAGAAATTAAGTTATTCGGCGAAGAATAACAATCTACTAAATATAGGAGGAAATTCACGTGGCGATTAAAGTATATAAACCAACCAGTAATGGTCGGCGTAATATGACTAGTCTTGACTACAGTGGCGTGATCACTAAGTCAACTCCTGAAAAGTCATTACTAGAATCAAAGAGCCATACCGCGGGCCGTAACAACTACGGTCACAAGACTGTTCGTCATCGCGGCGGTGGTAACAAGACAAAGTATCGCGTGATCGACTTTAAGCGTAACAAGGACGATAAGTCTGCAACGGTTAAAGCTATTGAATACGATCCAAACCGTACTTCTAACATTGCGTTGTTAGTATATGAGGATGGTATCAAGACCTACATCATCGCACCAAAGGGCTTAAAGGTTGGCGACAAAGTTCAATCTGGCCAGATGCTGATATCAAGGTAGGTAACGCCTTACCACTTCAAAACATTCCAGTTGGGACTACCATCCACAACATCGAATTAAAGCCAGGCAAGGGCGGCCAATTGGTTCGTTCAGCCGGTGCTTCAGCTCAATTGTTGGGTAAGGAAGGCAAGTACGCTTTAGTACGTTTGACTTCTGGTGAAGTTCGGATGATCTTGTCTGTTAACCGTGCCACTATTGGTACTGTTGGTAACGAAGAACACGAACTGATCAACGTTGGTAAAGCTGGTCGTAACCGTTGGGTCGGCAAGCGTCCACAATCTCGTGGGTCTGTTATGAACCCTAACGATCACCCTCATGGTGGTGGTGAAGGTAAAGCTCCTATCGGTCGTCCATCACCATTATCACCATGGGGTAAGAAGACTGCTGGTAAGAAGACGCGTTCTACCAAAGCTCGTTCAAACAAGTTTATTGTTCGTCGTAAGGGCAGAAAGTAAACAACTTAGCGCCTAAGTAATCTCACTCGTAAGGAGGGTAATCTAATGGGTCGTAGTTTAAAAAAGGGACCATTCGCAGATGCACATCTTTTGAAGAAGATCGATGCTCAAAAAGATCAAGATAAGAAGACTGTCATCAAGACATGGTCTCGTCGTTCAACAATTTTCCCAAGCTTCATCGGATACACGATTGCCGTTTATGACGGTCGTAAGAACGTTCCTGTGTTCATTCAAGAAGACATGGTTGGTCACAAGTTAGGTGAATTTGTCCCAACTCGTACTTTCCGTGGCCATGCAGGCGACGATAAGAAGACAGGGAAATAATAAGGAGGATTAACAAATGGCTGAACAAGTTACATCAGCAAAGGCAACTGCGAAAACAGTTCGTATTGCCGCACGTAAGGTCCGCCTTGTCATTGATCTGATCAGAGGCAAAAGCGTGGCCGAAGCGATTGCTATCCTGAAGTTCACCCCTCGTGGTGCTTCACCAATCGTTGAAAAAGTATTGATGTCTGCTGTTGCAAACGCTGAAAACAACTTCGATTTAGATCGTAGTGATTTGGTTGTTAGCGAAGCCTTCGTCAACGAAGGACCAACCCTTAAGCGGTTCCGTCCTCGTGCTAAAGGTTCTGCTTCTCCAATTAACAAGCGGACAAGTCACATTACAGTAGTCGTATCTGAAAAATAGGAGGGATAAAGCGTGGGTCAAAAGATTAATCCTACCGGGTTACGTGTCGGAATCATTCGCGACTGGGAAGCCAAGTGGTATGCAGAAAAAGATTTCGCTGCCTACTTAGGTGAAGACCTTAAAATCCGGAAATATATCGAAAAACGCCTTGCCGATGCCTCAGTATCTACAGTAGAAATTGAACGTGCCGCAAATCGCGTTAACATTTCAATTCACACTGCAAAGCCTGGTATGGTCATTGGTAAGGGTGGTTCTGAAGTTGAAAACTTGCGTAAGGAATTAAACAACCTGACTGGCAAGCGAGTACACATCAACATCATCGAAATCAAGAAGCCTGACTTAGACGCAAAATTAGTCGGCGAAAACATTGCCCGTCAACTTGAAGGCCGTGTTGCGTTCCGTCGTGCTATGCGTCAATCAATGCAACGGACAATGCGTTCTGGTGCCAAGGGTATCAAGACCCAGGTTGCCGGTCGTTTGAACGGTGCTGATATGAGTCGTGTTGAAGCTTACTCAGATGGAACAGTGCCTTTGCACACATTGCGTGCAGACATTGATTACGCCTGGGTTGAAGCACACACAACCTATGGTTCATTAGGTGTTAAGACTTGGATCTATCGTGGTGAAATTTTGCCAGACAAGCCTAGCACTAACCAAAACACTAACAAAGGAGGGAAATAATCATGCTAGTACCTAAGCGGGTAAAGCACCGTCGTGAGCACCGTGGTAAGTTACGTGGTGCCGCTAAAGGCGGTAAGTTTGTTGCTTTTGGTGACTACGGTCTCCAAGCATTGGATTCAAGTTGGATCAGCAACCGACAAATTGAAGCAGCTCGTATTGCCATGACACGTTACATGAAGCGTGGCGGGAAAGTTTGGATTAAGATCTTCCTCACAAGTCTTACACTGAAAAAGGTGTTGGGGTACGTATGGGTAATGGTAAAGGGGCACCTGCAGGTTGGGTTGCACCAGTTAAGCGCGAAAAGGTTATGTTCGAAGTTGGTGGCGTTTCTGAAGAAGTTGCCCGTGAAGCATTGCGGTTGGCCTCAACTAAGCTGCCCGTTCGGACGAAGATCATCGCACGCGAGGAAGTAGGTGGCGAATCAAATGAAGGCTAACGAAATCAAAGCATTAACCACTGCTGAAATGCTCGAAAAAGAAAAAGGCTACAAGGACGAATTGTTCAACCTTCGTTTCCAATTGGCTACTGGTCAACTGGAGAACACTGCTCGTTTGAAGCAGGTTCGCAAGGATATTGCGCGAATCAAGACAGTTCTTCGTGAACAAGAATTAGAAAACAAGTAAGAATACGATAAAGGAGGTAAAATACATGGCTGAAGCACGTAATGCTCGTAAAACGTATCGTGGTCGCGTCGTTTCTGATAAGATGGACAAGACAATTACTGTAGCGGTTGATACTACTAAGACTCATCCCGTTTACGGTAAGCGGATCAAGTACACTAAGAAGTACAAGGCACATGATGAAAACAACGAAGCCAAGCAAGGCGACATTGTTGAAATTATGGAAACTCGTCCATTATCAAAGACTGTTCGTTTCCGCCTACTCAGTGTGGTAGAAAAGGCAGTTATTATCTAGTTTCGACATTTTATCGTATTCTGTTTTACTTACAGTGAAAGGAGGACACTAACGGTGATCCAACAAGAATCTCGTTTAAAAGTCGCTGATAACTCTGGTGCCCGTGAAATTTTAACTATTAAAGTCCTGGGTGGCTCAAATCGTCGTTACGCTGGAATTGGTGACGTTATCGTTGCTACGGTTAAACAAGCAACACCAGGTGGCGTTGTCAAAAAGGGTGACGTTGTTAAAGCAGTTGTTGTTCGTACTACTTCTCGTGTTCGTCGGGCCGATGGTTCATACATCAAGTTTGATGAAAATGCTGCGGTCTTGATCCGTGACGACAAGAGTCCACAAGGTACTCGTATTTTCGGACCTGTTGCGCGTGAATTGCGTGACAATGATTATATGAAGATTGTTTCTCTTGCACCAGAAGTGCTCTAATCGTTCGAAAATAAGGAGGTGCCAAACAGGATGTTCATTAAAACTGGTGATAAAGTTCGTGTGATCAGTGGTAAGGATAAGGGCAAGGAAGGTACTGTCAAGAAGACGCTTAGTGCTAAGAACCGTGTTGTCGTCGAAGGCGTCAACATGATCAAGAAGCACCAAAAGGCTTCCCAGACCAACCCCCAAGGCGGCATTATTGATACTGAAGCACCTATTCAAGTATCTAACGTAATGCTGATCGATCCTTCTACGAACCAACCTACCCGTGTTGGTTTCCGCGAAGAAGATGGCAAGAAGGTTCGTTTCGCTAAAAAGAGCGGCGAAACCATCGACAAATAGTCTACGGAAGGAGGCAAAATTTACTAATGGCAGATCGTTTAAAAGAAAAGTACACTAAAGAAATTGTGCCATCAATGATCGAAAAGTTTAACTACTCTTCAATCATGCAAGCACCAAAGCTTGACAAGATCGTTTTGAACATGGGTGTCGGTGACGCCGTTTCAAACGCTAAGAACTTGGATGAAGCAGTTGAAGAATTAGGCTTGATTGCTGGTCAAAAACCATTGATTACCAAGGCTAAGAAGTCAATCGCCGCTTTCCGTTTACGTGAAGGTAACGCAATCGGCGCTAAGGTCACCTTACGTGGCGACCGGATGTATGAATTCTTGGACAAGTTGATCAATGTTTCATTACCACGTGTTCGTGACTTCCATGGTATCAGTTCTCGTGCCTTTGATGGCCGTGGTAACTATACCCTTGGTGTTCGTGAACAATTGATCTTCCCAGAAATCGACTTTGATAACGTTAACCGTGTTCGTGGTTTGGATATTGTTATTGTTACCACTGCTGAATCAGATGAAGAATCACGCGAGTTGTTAACACAACTTGGCATGCCATTTACTAAGTAAGGAGGTACTATTGTGGCTAAAAAATCATTAGTTGTTAAGAGTCAACGCCCAGCTAAGTACTCGACGCAAAATTACACCCGTTGCGAACGTTGTGGACGTCCACATTCAGTTTATCGGAAATTCCACTTATGCCGTCTTTGCTTACGGGAACTTGCCCACAAAGGCCAAATTCCTGGCATGAAGAAAGCTAGCTGGTAATATATCACTACAAAGGAGGATAAACGTTAATGTCCATGACTGACCCTATTGCAGACTTCTTAACTCGGATTCGTAATGCCAACATGGTATATCACGAATCATTAGAAGTACCTGCATCAAAGATGAAGCGCGACATCGCTGAAATTTTGAAGCGTGAAGGTTTCATTCGCGACGTTGAATATATTGAAGACAACAAGCAAGGCATTATTCGTGTATTCCTGAAGTATGGCCGTGACAAACAACGCGTCATTTCAGGATTAAAGCGGATTTCAAAGCCAGGTTTGCGTAGTTACGTTAAAGCCGATGCTGTTCCTAAGGTACTTAATGGCTTAGGTATTGCTATTATCTCAACTTCTGAAGGTGTTGTTACCGATAAAGAAGCTCGGGAAAAGAAAATCGGTGGCGAAGTTCTCGCCTACGTTTGGTAATAACGATATTAAGTTAGGAGGTGCACTTTAAATGAGTCGTATTGGTTATAAGACAGTTACTATCCCTGATGGCGTTGATGTTAAACGCGATGGCGATGACGTTACAGTAAAGGGCCCAAAGGGGACTATTACTCGGACCTTCTCACCAATCATCACGATGGATGTTAAGGATGGCGAAGTCAACTTTGATCGTCCAGATAACAACAACAAGACCCGTGCTTTACACGGTACTACTCGAGCTAACTTCAACAACATGGTTGAAGGCGTTACTAAAGGCTTTAGCAAGACCTTGAAGCTTGTCGGTGTTGGTTATCGTGCCCAATTAAAGGGTAAGTTGATCTTGAGTGTTGGTTATTCCAACCCTGTTGAAATGGATGTTCCTTCAGAATTGAAGGTCGAAGTTCCTGACAACAACACCATCAACATTTCTGGTATCAGCAAGCAAGAAGTTGGTGACTTTGCTGCTGAAGTCCGTGCCGTTCGTTCACCTGAACCTTACAAGGGTAAAGGTATTCGTTACGAAAATGAACACATCAGCCTTAAAGAAGGTAAAACCGGTAAGTAATGCCGCCTAAGCGCATTAACAATAATTAAAGAGGTGACTATTTTGATTTCGAAACCAGATAAGAACAAGACACGCCAAAAGCGTCATTTACGTGTCCGTAATAAAATCTCTGGTACTGCTGAGTGCCCACGCTTAAATGTATTTCGTTCCAACACAAACATCTACGCTCAAATTATTGATGACGTAGCGGGTGTGACGCTGGTCAGTGCCTCGTCATTAGATAGTGAAGTAGCTGCAGGTAACAAAACCGACCAAGCTAAGGCAGTCGGCGAATTAGTTGCTAAGCGTGCTTCAGAAAAGAAGATTGTGAATGTTGTTTTTGATCGTGGCGGTTACTTATACCACGGACGGGTACAAGCTTTGGCTGAAGCAGCTCGTGAAAACGGCTTAAACTTTTAAGAGAAGGAGGAATAACCACTAATGGCAAAGTTTATCGATCCTGAAAAGCTGGATCTTGAAGACAACGTTGTAGCGATCAACCGGATCACCAAAGTTGTAAAGGGTGGCCGTCGTCTTCGTTTTGCAGCGCTTGTTGTAGTCGGTGATCATAACGGTCACGTTGGCTTTGGTACTGGTAAAGCACAAGAAGTCCCAGAAGCTATCCGTAAGGCCGTTGAAGCCGCACGTAAGAACTTGATTGAAGTTCCTATCGTTGGTACGACCATTCCTCACGAAGTTCTCGGTACGTTTGGCGGCGGCAAGATTATGCTGAAGCCTGCTACTGAAGGTTCTGGGGTTGCTGCCGGTGGTGCCGTTCGTGCCGTCATGGAATTGGCTGGTATCGACGATGTCACTAGTAAGCGTCTTGGTTCTGACACACCAATCAACTCAATTCGTGCTACTTTCGAAGGCTTAAAGGCTTTGAAGCGTGCCGAAACAGTTGCAGATTTACGTGGTGTTTCAGTTCAACACTTAGCTGAATAGGAGGATCTCAACATGGCTGATTTAAAGATTACTTTGATTCACAGTGCTGCCCACCGTTTGCCTAAGCAACGTAAAATCGTTAAGGCTTTGGGTTTGGGTCGCGTAAATAGCTCTGTTGTTCATCCTGACAACGACGCTACTCGTGGTGCGCTTTTCCAAATCGCCCACCTGATCAAAGTTGAAGAAGTTAAATAATAAATTTTAGAATAAGGAGGTGCCTTCTTTCATGAAGTTGAATGAATTACAACCATCTGAAGGGTCACGTGTAACCCGTAGTCGTAAAGGTCGCGGCCGTTCTGCTGGTAACGGTAAAACATCTGGTCGTGGACAAAAGGGTCAAAAGGCTCGTAGCAAGACACGTCTTGGTTTCGAAGGTGGCCAAATGCCACTGTATCGTCGGATTCCAAAACGTGGGTTTACTAACATTAACCGCAAGGAATACGCCCTTGTTAACCTGTCAACCTTAAACGACCGTTTCGAAGATGGTGCTGAGGTTAACCCAGCAGCATTGGTTGAAGCTGGCATCGTTAAGAATGAAAAAGACGGTATCAAGATTCTTGGTAACGGCGAAATTTCAAAGAAGCTTACTGTTAAAGCTAACAAGTTTTCTGCTAGCGCAACAGCAGCTATCGAAGCAGCAGACGGTAAAACAGAGGTGATTTAATGCTTTCTACCCTGAAAAACGCGTTCAAAGTTAAAGATATTCGGAATAAGATTTTCTTTACACTGTTTGTTTTGGTAGTCTTTCGTATCGGCTCCTACATTACGGTGCCTGGGGTTAATGCAAAAGCCTTACAAAGCGTTGCGTCTTCTGGATTAGTTAGCATTTTAAACATGTTTAGCGGTGGCGGATTAACAAACTACTCCATCTTTGCGATGGGGGTTTCGCCATACATTACTGCTCAAATCGTGATCCAACTTCTACAAATGGACATTGTGCCTAGATATGTAGAATGGAGTAAGCAAGGGGAAGTCGGCCGGCGGAAATTAAACCAGCATACGCGGTACTTGACCATCATTTTGGCGTTTGTCCAATCTGTTGGGATCACCGCAGGGTTCAACACATTAAGTAGTTTAAACTTAGTGAACAACCCGGGTACTAAGACCTACGCTATGATTGGGATTATTTTAACTGGTGGTACCATGCTTACCACTTGGATGGGTGATATGATTACAGACCACGGGTTAGGTAACGGGGTCTCAATGATCATCTTCGCTGGGATCATTGCTCGTATTCCAACTGGTATTTATCAAATGTACACGACTTACTTCGTGGATGTTGCTAAGTCAAGTTGGTGGAAGAGTGGGTTATTCTCACTCGCCATTTTGATTCTTGTGTTAGTCATTGTCGTCTTCGTGACGTGGGTTAACCAAGCTGATCGAAAGATTCCGATTCAATATACGCGTCGGGTATCCGGTGACCCAGATAGTAGTTATCTACCATTGAAGGTCAACGTTGCCGGCGTTATCCCAGTTATTTTCGCTAGTTCATTTATTGCAACGCCACAAACCATTTTGATGGCGTTCTCTAATAACCATTCTGAAGATACTTGGTACCAAGTGTTATCGAACATTTTCAGTATGCAGACGACTGGTGGAATCACCCTTTACACGATTTTAATCATTTTGTTCACGTTCTTCTACGCTTTCGTTCAGGTTAATCCTGAAAAGTTGTCTGAGAACCTACAAAAACAGGGTAGTTACATTCCAGGAGTTTGGCCTGGACATGAAACCCAGGTTTACGTTTCTAACTTACTCATGCGTTTGAGTACAGTGGGTGCATTATTCTTAGGATTCGTTGCTTTGATTCCGTTAGTTGCCCAAAACGTTTGGAATCTGGATGAATCGATTGGCCTTGGTGGGACTAGTCTACTGATCGTAGTTGGGGTCGCCATTCAAACGATTCAACAGATTGAAGGATTGATGATGAAACGCCATTACATTGGCTTCATCCAAGATCCACGTCCAGCTGAATGAGACAGGTAATGGTGTGGTGACTTGCTCAGCACACCATTATGTCTTTTATAGCTGGTAGTCGCAAGGAGGTAATGACATGTCAATGGATTTAATTTTAATGGGCTTGCCCGGCGCTGGTAAGGGAACGCAAGCACAAAAGATCGTCGAAGAATTTCCGATTCCACATATCTCAACTGGTGACATTTTCCGTGACGCTATGAAAAATGAAACGAGATGGGGCTGGAAGCTAAGAAGTACATCGATAAGGGTGACTTAGTGCCAGATTCTGTAACGAACGGGATCGTTCGCGACCGTTTAGCACAAGACGACGTTGCAAAAGGTATATGTTGGATGGTTATCCACGTACCATCGATCAGGCACAGGCTTTAGATACGTTTGGAGCTGAACTTGATCGGGCAGTTGACGCCGTGATCAATATTCATGTTGAACCCGATGTCCTAATCGAACGACTTTCTGGCCGTTATATCTGTCAAAACTGTGGCGCAACTTATCACAAGATCTACAACCCGACGAAGGTTCCCGGAACCTGTGATGTTTGCGGCGGTCACGACTTCTTCCAGCGTGAAGATGACAAGCCTGAAACGGTTAAAAACCGGCTTGAAGTAAACGTCAAAATGAACACACCACTCGTGACCTTCTATGAACAAAAAGGGTTAGTCCATACGGTTGATGGTGATCGCGATATTGATGCTGTTTACAAAGACATTCAAGCTATTTTAACGAAATTGGCATAACCAACCCTCTTAGATTGGATTTACTTGCTTCAAACCGTGCTGTATGGTAAACTAACTCAGGTTGGCCTAAGTTTATTTGGGGTGAGATCCGGTCACGATGTCCGTAGTCGAATATCTGTTCAGGGAGGTAGTTTCGTGGCAAAAGATGTCATCGAAGTTGAAGGAAAAGTTACCGAAACATTGCCTAACGCCATGTTTCGCGTTGAACTAGAAAACGGTCATGAAATCTTGGCACACGTTTCTGGTAAGATTCGGATGCATTACATTCGGATTTTACCTGGGGACCGTGTGACAGTTGAAATGTCACCGTACGATTTGACTAAGGGGCGGATTACGTATCGGTTCAAGTAACCGGTATGTGTTTTGTTCTGTACCCAGTCATTTTTTAGGAGGTTTATAGCAATGAAAGTAAGACCATCTGTTAAAAAGATGTGTGACCACTGTAAAGTGATCAAGCGTAAGGGTCGGGTTATGGTTATTTGCTCAGCCAACCCTAAGCACAAGCAACGTCAAGGTAAATAATTTATAATAATTGGAGGTGCAACTAAATGGCTCGTATTGCCGGAGTTGACTTGCCACGTGACAAGCGTATTGTCATTGGCTTAACTTATATTTTCGGAATTGGTAACACTACTGCCCAAAAGATCATCGCTGAAACCGGTGTTTCTCCAGACGTCCGCGTCTGCGACTTAACACCTGACGACGAAGATAAGATCCGTGCAGCAGTTGATAACTACAAAGTTGAAGGTGACCTTCGTCGTGAAGTAACGATGAACATCAAGAACCTTCAAGAAATCGGTTCATATCGTGGTATGCGTCACCGTCGTGGTTTGCCTGTTCGTGGCCAACACACGAAGAACAACGCACGTACTCGTAAGGGTAAAGCCGTATCGATTGCCGGTAAGAAGAAGTAATTATTTTATAAAAGGAGGTAATGACGTTTTATGGCAACTAGAAAAACTTCGCGCAAACGCCGCGTAAAGAAGAATATCGAGTCTGGTGTTGCTCACATTCACTCAACATTTAACAACACTTTAGTCATGATTACTGATATGCAAGGAAACGCAATTTCTTGGTCATCAGCTGGTTCTCTTGGTTTTAAGGGTAGTCGTAAGAGCACACCATTTGCTGCACAAATGGCTGCCGAAGCTGCTGCTAAGGCCTCAATGGAACATGGTATGAAGACTGTTGAAGTCGCTGTTAAGGGCCCAGGTTCAGGTCGTGAAGCCGCAATCCGTGCTTTACAAGCTACTGGTCTTGAAGTTTCAGCTATCCGAGATGTTACACCAGTTCCTCATAATGGTTCACGTCCTCCGAAGCGCCGTCGTGTATAGTTCATCTCGGTTGAGTGGACACACGAGACTGAATGATGGGACTTATTATCATGGCACAACGCGTTTTGAAAGGGGTAAAAGATAAGAATGATCGAATTCGAAAAGCCTAACATTCACAAAATTGAAGAAAGCGACGATTATGGTAAGTTTGTCGTCGAACCGCTCGAACGGGGTTATGGAACAACGTTGGGTAATTCATTACGACGAATTTTACTGTCTTCGTTACCTGGTGCTGCTGTCACTAGTATTCAGATCGATGGCGTTTTACATGAATTCTCAACTATCGAGGGTGTTGTGGAAGACGTTACTCAGATCATTTTGAACACTAAGAAGATTTCATTAAAGCTTGAAGGTCCTGACGACGAGATCGAATCAATGGAAATCGACGTTAAGGGTCCAGCTCAAGTTACGGCTGGTGACATCACTGCTGATAGTGATGTGACAGTTTTGAATCCTGATCTTTACATTGCTACTGTTGCTGAGGGAGCTACCTTCCACATGCGCATGACAGCGAATAAAGGTCGTGGCTACGTTTCAGCAGACCGAAACAAAGCCAAGGAAGACATGCCAATTGGCGTTTTGCCTATTGACTCTATTTATACCCCAATCGAACGTGTTAACTATCAAGTTGAAAACACGCGGGTTGGCCAAAGAGACGATTATGATAAGCTAACTTTGGATGTTTGGACTGATAATTCAATTACGCCAAGTGAGTCAATCAGTTTGGCAGCCAAGATTTTGACTGAACATTTAGCAATGTTTGTTGATTTAACGGACGAAGCTAAGAACGCTGAAATCATGGTTGAAAAGGAAGAGACTCACAAAGAAAAGATGTTGGAAATGACAATTGAAGAATTGGACCTTTCCGTTCGTTCTTACAATTGCTTGAAACGTGCTGGTATCAACACTGTTCAAGAATTGACCAACAAGACTGAAGCTGACATGATGAAAGTTCGTAACTTGGGCCGGAAGTCATTGGAAGAAGTCAAATCAAAGCTTTCTGATCTTGGAATTTCACTTCGTAAAGAAGACTAATTATAAAAAGGAGGGTATCTACTAATGAGTTACCGTAAATTGCAACGAACTAGTTCACAACGTCGTGCTTTGCTTCGCGATTTAACCACTGAATTATTGGTTCATGGCCAAATCAAGACTACTGAAGCACGGGCCAAAGAAGTACGTTCAACTACCGACAAGATGATCACCTTAGGTAAACGTGGAGACTTGCACGCCCGTCGTCAAGCCGCTGCCTTTCTTCGTGATGTAGTTGCTGATGTTAAGGAAGATGGGGACAACGTCCAAATCTCTACCGCATTGCAAAAACTATTCAGCGAAGTTGCACCTAAGTATGCTGACCGTAACGGTGGTTACACTCGTATTTTGAAGACCATGCCTCGTCGTGGGGATGGCGCTCAAATGGTTATTTTACAATTGGTCGACTAGTTTCAATTTTTATCAGTAATCGTGGCCGAGCATCTATTGCGAGGTCGCAATAGAATCACACCTGACTTAAGGTATAAAGCGTTATGATGATGACATGTTTCAAGTCTAGCTTGAATGCGGCATAGCCGTGCACCTTTTGTTGGGGTGATTTTTTTGTGCGCTGGTTTCCCCAGCATGCGCGATTAAAAGCTGGTAGTGGTCGGCTGATCACTACCAGCTTTTTACATAGCGTTAGAATCGACCGTTAGCGCGCTGATAGGCATAGACCGGACCTGAGACACGGATCTCGTTCTTCAAAGTCAAACAGCGTGAGGACACCCCTAATTAGAGGGGATGCACCCATGCAGTTAGATTTGAATGATTGATGCAGGGGTGCGACAAGTCATTAATATCAGCTTTTCGGCTTGATGTGAATTTGATGTAAAAATGTGCGTTAATTAGAGCAACATGACAGTTTCGTTGCGGCGCTTGTGACCATCAGATGGTGATGCCTTTTCCGGGAGGCTTTAAATCCTGAAGGTCATGGGTCAGCGCTTTCTTACACTGTTTTGCCCTTTTGTTAAAAAAACAGGTGTAATCCGGCAACAGCGGGTCACAATTTGGTATAATGACGGGTGAATTTAAAAAATGAGGAATGCATAAATGGCCATTATTTCAGTTTCAAATTTATCATATGAATATTCGAATAGTGATCGTAAAGCCGTTGATGATGTAAGCTTTGACATCGAACAGGGCGACTGGGTGGCCATTGTCGGCCATAATGGGAGTGGTAAAAGTACACTTGCCAAACTGCTGATCGGGTTAATGGCTGCGGACGAGGGCACCATCACGATTGACGGCCTGGAACTCACTGAGGAGACTGTCTGGGATATCCGCGAGAAGGTTGGCATGGTGTTTCAAAATCCAGACAACCAGTTCGTTGGCGCGACGGTTGCCGACGACGTTGCCTTTGGGATGGAGAACCGGCAGATGGACCGGGCGACCATGCGCGAACGTGTGACCAGTGCACTGACGCAAGTTGACATGTTGGATTACGTTGACCGGGAACCTGCAAAACTTTCTGGTGGTCAAAAACAGCGAGTTGCATTGGCGGGTATCATTGCCATTGTGTCCAAGATTTTAATTTTAGACGAAGCACCAGTATGTTGGATCCTAAGGGACGCCGCGAAATATTAGCAACGATTAAAGCCTCAAGACAAAGTATGATTTGACGGTTTTATCGATCACTCACGATATTGACGAAGCCGCGAGTGCGGATCACATTTTGATGATCGACGACGGTCATTTCGTTGAAGAAGCTGATCCGGAAAAGATTTTCAGCCACGGTGCGCAACTCATTCAGATGGGACTTGATGTGCCATTTGCTGAAAAGGTCAAACGCGCACTTGCGACACGTGGCGTAGATACGCCGCAGACATACATGGACGAAGGGAGCTTGGCTGACTGGTTATGGAAATCGCGTTTGAAAAAGTAAATTACTGGTACCAAGCTGGAACGCCATTTGCGGTTCAGGCACTGTACGACATTAACCTCAACATTCCCGCGGGTGAGTTTACTGCCGTTATCGGTCAGACTGGCAGTGGTAAATCGACCTCATCCAGCATTTGAATGCACTTTTGAAGCCGACTGAGGGCCAGGTAGTCATCGGTGACCGGACAATTACATCAGAAACGAAAAATAAACATTTAAAGCCGTTACGCAAAAAGGTTGGCCTTGTGTTCCAATTCCCAGAAAATCAACTTTTTGAGGAAACGGTTTTGAAGGACATTGCTTTTGGCCCGCAAAATTTTGGTATCAGCGTGGAAGAAGCCACGAGACTTGCCCATGAAACGGCAAAAATGGTTGGTCTCGACGATTCACTGCTCGAGCGCTCACCATTTGACCTATCCGGTGGTCAAATGCGACGTGCGGCCATTGCTGGGGTTTTAGCGCTTGAACCTGACGTTTTAGTGCTTGACGAACCCACGGCTGGACTAGATCCTCGTGGTCGAAACGAGATTATGGGTCTGGTTCGCCAATTACAGGTGGAACGTCACCTGACAATTGTGTTGATCACCCACCAAATGAATGACGTTGCTGACTACGCTGATCACGTGATCGTGATGGCTCATGGTCACATGGTCAAACAGGGCACGCCTCGTGACGTTTTTAGTGACGTGGACTGGTTAACTGCTCACCAGTTGGAATTACCCTCGGCAACCGCTTATGCTAACAAACTGATGCAACAGGGGTTTGTTTTTGATCCCATTCCGCTGACTGCGGACGAATTGGCTGATCAGCTAGTGCCCCAGATCAATAAGAAGGGGGTGGCTGACAATGGATAAGTTTATGTTTGGCCGCTATATTCCTGGCGATTCTTGGGTGCACCGGTTAGACCCGCGAGCAAAGCTGATCTTAACGTTCATCTATATCGGCGTTGTCTTCTTTGCGAACAGCGTCTGGACCTATGCCGTGCTCGTTGTTTTATTGTTGGCGTCGATCTTTGCGACCGGCATTTCACTTGGGGTGTTTCTACGAGGACTGAGGCCGCTGCTTTGGCTGTTGATGTTCACCGTTGTCATCCAAATTTTCTTTGGCGCAGGGGGCCACATTTATTGGCAGTGGGGCTGGTTATCAGTGACCCACGATGGCCTGATCAACGCGTTGCTGATCCTCATGCGATTTGTCCTGATTATCATGGTGTCCACACTGTTGACGTTTTCAACCCAACCGTTGGAGATTGCTGACGGTATCGAATCCCTTCTGAGTCCGTTACGGAAGGTTCACTTCCCAGTAGCCACGCTGGCACTGATGCTGTCACTCGCACTGCGGTTTGTCCCAACGCTGATGGATGAAGCTGAAAAGATTATGAACGCTCAGCGTGCTCGGGGCGTTGACTTTGGGACGGGCGGATTGCGCCAACAGGTCAAAACGATCGTTCCGATCCTCATCCCACTCTTTGTTAATGCATTCAACCGCGCTGTTGATATTTCAACAGCGATGGAGGCGCGCGGGTACCAGGATGGTGAGAACCGTACGAAGTATCGTGAGCTGAAATGCATCGCCAAGATACACTGAGTTTAATTATTTACGTTGCGTTTTCCGTGGTCGTCATCAGTTTACGGGAACTGCATTTGTAACACGAAAGGAAACCTATTTTGAGATACAAAGTGACATTTGCCTATGATGGCACGAATTTTGCTGGCTTTCAGCGGCAACCGCACATGCGTACCGTGGAATCGGCGCTCACTAAAGTGGTCAATAAAATGGCTAAACAACCCGATCCAGCCATTGTCGTTTACGGGTCTGGCCGGACTGATGCTGGCGTCCATGCGTTGGGTCAGGTTGCGCACTTTGATTTTCCCTTTGCTCTGCCGACTGAAAGCATGCGGCGGGGCCTCAACTCCATGCTGCCAGTCGATATGGAAGTCCTTAAGGTCGAACAGGTGAGCGACGCCTTTCACGCCCGTTACGATGTGTCTGGCAAGCGCTACATGTACCGGATGGATCTCGGTGAATTCCGGAACCCGTTTAAACGCAACTACACCGGCCACTGGAAATTCCCTGTGGACGTTGCCTTGATTCGTCAGGCAGAACAGGACCTGATCGGCGAACACGACTTTACCAGTTTTGTGGCCTCGGGCTCCAGTGCTCGGACAAATTTTCGGACGATTTATGAAGCGACCTGTCACCGTGATGAGGCGAACAATGAGTTAGTCTTTGAATTCTATGGGAACGGTTTTCTCTACAATCAGGTTCGAATTATGGTTGGGGTCCTAGTTGAAATCGGCGCCCAAACGCGGCCGGTTGATGACATTCAGCGGCTTTACAAGCTTGGTGATCGGCGCAATGCGCGTCGCACTGTTCCGGCCAGCGGGCTTTATCTGAAACACGTTTACTATGAGGGGGATGACCCCGAACACCCAACAAAATTACCAAAACATCAGCGTTAATGAAAAGTTTTCCCCGTTTGGGCGTTGACTTTTGGGGTAAAAATTTGTATTATGTTAGTTGGTATTGTTTGCCCCACGATAAGCCCCGGAAACTTGTTATTGGTGTTCAAACAAACACAGAAAAATGGAGGAATTTAACGTGCGTACAACATATATGGCTAAACCAGGTGACGTGGATCGCAAGTGGTACGTGGTTGATGCAACCGATGTCCCATTGGGTCGTCTGTCATCAGCTGTCGCTAACATCTTACGTGGTAAAAATAAGCCAACGTTCACCCCTAATGTAGATACTGGTGATAACGTGATCGTTATCAACGCATCTCAAGTTGCTTTAACGGGTAAGAAGGCTTCACGGAAGATCTATTACCATCACACGAACCACGCGGGCGGTTTAAAGCAACGCACTGCTGGCGATTTTCGTGCAAATGACCCAGAAAAATTGATTGAAACTTCTGTTAAGGGAATGCTTCCTCATACTTCATTAGGTCACAAGATCGGCTTGAAGCTTCACGTTTACGCTGGCGACCAACATGATAATGCTGCTCAAAAGCCTGAAGTTTTAGACATCACTAACCTAATTTAAGGAGGAAATTGAATTGGCTCAAGTACAATATCGCGGCACAGGCCGTCGTAAAAACTCTACTGCTCGTGTTCGTTTAGTACCAGGTACTGGTAAGATCGAAATGAACGGTAAATCAATTGAAGATTACATCCCATTCGCAAACTTGCGTGAAGTGGTTGTTCAACCATTTAACGTTACTGAAACTCTGGGTAACTACGATGTTTTAGCAAACGTTAATGGTGGCGGCTTCTCTGGTCAAGCTGGCGCCGTTCGTCATGGTATCGCCCGTGCATTGCTCGAAGTCGACCCAGATTTTCGTGGTCCCCTCAAGCGTGCCGGTCTCTTAACTCGTGACGCACGTATGAAAGAACGGAAGAAGCCAGGTCTTAAGAAAGCTCGTAAGGCTGGTCAATTCTCAAAGCGTTAAGATATATTGTATCTCAGCGTTTTACGACATCCTTTCCTGTTGGAGAGGGTGTTTTTTGTACATGAAAACGGTCATCCCAATTTGAGATGACCGTTCTCGATTAATCGCGGTGAAGTAGCTGCGCGGCGTTATCATGAAAAATCAGTTGGCGTTGCTGTTCTGAAAGTAACGGTGTGTTGCTTAAATCATTGGCTTGTTGAGCGGACCACTCCAGAGGCGTGTATGGAATATCGCTGCCGTATAGGACATGGTGCTCATCCGCAGTGTTAACAAGGCAGGGAGCTGCCGCGGTAGCACTTGACCAGCTGTGTCAAAGTAGACATGTTTCATTACCTCGTAAATATCCGTCTCGTATTGTTTTTTGACAAAAGCCGCCACCCGGTCATCTAATATTCCTAAGAATGCGCCCGCGTGAGGAATAATCAGTTTAATATTTGGAAAGCGAGTGAAAAAGCGATATTTGAGCAGATTTAAGAACGTCATTGTCGTATCCATAAAGAACCCTAACAAAGGTGTTGGCAGATCAATGTCAACATTTTTGGGCTTCTCTGCTGGTTCGTTTGGATGTAGCGCAACAAGTGCGCTTCGGTCGTCCAGTTCTTGGTAAACACGGTCAAGAATTGGTGAGCCAAAGTAGACACCGCGACTATTAGTGGGGACAGTCACCCCCAGAGCATGCTGCTGCTCAAAGACCTTTTTAATCATCGTGACAGATTCTGTTTCATATGGTAATGGAAGCGTTGCGAGGTAGCCGAATTGGTCGGGATAGTCTTGTGATAAATGATCACCCAGCGTATTTGCATCTTCTGCTAATCTGACTGTTTCAGTTTTATCGCCAAAGTTAATGTGAGGCGAAGAGAGGGAGAGGACTGAAAACCCAATCTCATTTTGGGCCATAAACGCAAGCGTTGTTTGTGGCGACCAACTTGGCGTCGGCCAACCATCTGGATCGCCGGCAATGTGTTGTTTAAGTGCTGCTTGATAGCTTTCTGGTAAATAATGGGTATGAAAATCAATTTTTTCTAGTGTCATATGAATTCGCCTTTCAAGATGAGTTGTTAGTTGATAACACTGAAATTGTAGGGCGAAAAATGTTAGAATCATATGAACAGATTGTATGAAAGTGTGTAGTGGTGAAAAATGAAATTATTAACTGGGACACCGATGCAACAAAGACTGTACGAAACATTTGCGGAGATGTTGAAAACTAAGCAAGTTTCAGAAATTAGCGTGGTCGCGTTAACGAAACAGGCTGGTGTCAGCCGTGGCACTTTTTACATGTATTATGCTGATATTCCTCATTTTGTTGACCAGTTAGAACGTACGCTCTTTATGCACCTCGGCCGTGCTCATGCTGATAATTTACAGACAGCAATCAAAGCGACAGCGCTGGCACCTAACCCAGAAATTGCCTATCCGATTTTTGAAAAATTAATGGCCACCATTAACGACTATTATCCACTGTTTAGAGGCTTTCAGGGCCTAATGGCGATCCTCATTTTTGGAAAATGTTTGAGACTGAAATGACGTCGTCGTTATTCTCAGCCTACCGGAAACGCTTGAAAATACATTGTACTTAGACGATATCCCTGTTGATTACGTGATGCCGATCTTTATGAGCAGCATTTTAACGATCATTCGACACTGGCTGCTAAAAATTAATCCAGAACCGTATCAGGAAGTGGCTAAAATCATTACTGAAAGCCGGTACGTTGAGCCCTACAATCTGTTTAAGGCAAGTGATGAGTAACGTTTTTGCTGATGGAAGGTGAAGAAAAATAGATCTTCCAATGTCTAATCATGCTTGTAGGTAACTGATTGTTACTTTTATATAACTCAGTCTACTTAAATGATTAAAGATAAGAATCCAAAATGGTCTATTTTTTAAATGAATTGTTGCGTTTTACATTTTTAAGCACCACACAAAAAAGCCCGCCAAACAATCACAGTATCTGTTTAGCGAGCAGGGAACGAATAGGCGTACTATCAGTGTTCTGGGGGAGTGATAGTACTTGGAAATTAATGGTGGTTGTAGGCAACCACCACAATGTCCACTGTAACATGTTTGTCATAAAAATGCCCCCGACAATGTGTCGCATTTTGTCTGTAAAGCCTGTTATTAAAGTCTTTAATTAAGAAAATGAAACAAATTGTCGCAAAAATAGACCAATACATAAATTTCTAATCGTGTCCATTATCTAATAAGAGAACAGATTGTTGTTTGCGGGAATAATGTGACTGAACTGATGTATAAATCAGAACTGGTATGTAGTGGTTGCTGGACTGTCTATCTAAGCCCACCTTTTCGTTTAATAGTAATATTCTTCAATATTAATGGCATCTTTAGGATTCCTTAATTTTTAGAAATAGTGTAAACTGATGGTGGAGTGAGTTTAATTCAGGCACATTTCTAATGGGGGAATCAATAATTAAATATGGTGAACGCAAAGTTTCTCATTTTAAGATGTATAAAGTTAAACGACAGTGGCTATTTACGGGGATGGGCATCCTGGTGATGTCTGGCACACTGGCATTTAGTGCGCCTTCAGTTCATGCGGATACCGTTACAACCGGTGGGACAACGACGACGGCAGTTACCGATAGCAACACGACAGCCGCGTCATCGATACCTGAATCTTCGGGGCAATCGGGTACTACTTCCGAACAACAAGCAACGCAAGATACTGCCGAAGCCAATTCGACGTCCGAGCCAACTGAATCACAAACGAGCCAGTCAGTACAAACGCCCGCTAATGTCTCTACAAATACGGAAAACGATGGCTCAGCTAAAACTACTGAACCGACAACAGGCCAATCGGTTGATACGACCACAACGACTAGCGTAAATGCGACACAGCCAACCACAACTGCCCAGGTTAAAACTCGGGTCGCCGCCGTGGCTGTTAGTCAGGCAGTAACGCCAGACGCTGATGATGCGACGACCGCAAAACAAGCCTATCTTGATGATGAAAACGGCGATTATGCAACGGCAGTTACGGATTATCAATCGCAATCGGCTGCAATTCAGTCACAAATTTCTGATTACCAAACGGCAAAGGCTGCCTATGATACTGCATTGTCTCAGTACCAAACACAACTGGCCCAGGCTGAACAGGATACAACCACCGACAAAACAGCTTTAAAAACACAGCTGACAGCAAGCTACGATAGTTTAGCAAGCCAATATCAAGCACTAACGACTCAGTTGGCCGCCATCAATACGGCCGTCACGACGCTAATCAAACATACGATGACGCCTACGAAACGCTAGTGAACTTGTACAATGCTTTACCTGAGAACATTCAAAACGCCGGCACTGAAATTCAAGACTATAACGACACGGCTGCTGACCAAGCATCAGCACTTGTGACGGACGCCACCAATACCGCTTATGCCACAGCCTTGCAGAGTACGGCCAGCGGCGTATCAACAATGGCTTCAGACGCTCAATCACTGGCTGATGGCGCTACCGAAAAGATCTTGGTCACGCCAGATACCACAAGTGATGGGACAGTTGAAGCAACTTTGTTTGGCAAGACATACACGGATGCGAACGGTGATGGGAAGATCACTTACGAGGACGATGTGATACCGACCGTTGTGAGTGATTTAAACACGGATATTACCAATGTGCAGGCAGGGGACACCACTAGCCTTCAGGGCTCATATGCTGAAGTTGTTGTACTGTTTAACTACCTCAAACAGGTTGCCGATACGGCGTTGCCTTACGAAACGGATGATGGCAGTGTGGGCCGTGTTGAATCTGGCGAGGCCAATACCGGCTCCAACGCCTTAAACCCGAATGGCTCACAGACCGCTAGTGCGTTTAGCTCCACCTATGCCAGCGAATTATTAAGTGCAATCGATGGTACCAAGGCGCAATTGGAAAACACGTTGCAGACAATTTATGATCAAACTGGTAATACCTTTGATGAAACGGCATTCAACGACACGTTCGACACGACGCTTAAGCAGGTCGCCATCCAAATTTACACGGACCAAACGAACGCCCTTATTGCAATGGCAGAACAGCTCAAGACCACGTTTGATGCTGCGGATAATGCCAATGACGCCCTTTGGGACACAACGTCGCTGTGGGTGGCACCGACAGAACTAGCTGGTGAATTACAGGATGCCATTGATACGGCAACTCAAAATGCAGCGACTGGCCTTGCTGCGTTACAGGCAATGCCAGCCTCAGATGATTTTCTGGCCATGGCGTATTCAACGGGAAATACCGCTGCCGGACTACCGACCAGCGATACGATCAGTGGTATTTGGAACGGGTTGTATTCAACGATTGACTGGTTTGGCACGACGGTCTCGCCGTTAATGAAGAACGTTGTGGCCACGGCTGACCCCAACAGTACGACAGATGTCGATGGCAACGTGACCTACTCGTCTGATTTCGTTGCGCAACATGCAGTCGTGTTTGACGCCGCAACCGCTCTGGCAAATACGGTCACGCAACTGGTTGTGAAGTCTGGTGAGATCACGGATGATCTTCAAGGTGTGTTGACTGATTTGTTGACCATTACGGGTGACTTTGATGTCACACTGCCAGCTCAGTTAGCGCCATTGACGTCGTCGAGTACAGCGGCAGAAGCACCGGAGGCAGTTGGTTCAGCGGATGTGAGCTACTACGATGACACGACAGGGAAACCTGTGTCGACGACGGAGAATGCACTGCTCGGCGCTCAGGGCGACACTGTGACCTGGACGGCAACCGTCCCTGCGAATTATTGCTGAATCAGGCAAATGCCGCTGGAACCTATACATTAGCGGCGACGGATGGCACCGTTACGATCCACCTTGCACACGCCATCGCTACGACGACGGCTGTAGAAGAGTACATCACAGCGTTTGTAGCTGGCGCGGGGGTTGACCAGAATAAGTTACCAGCTGATGTTGTCCAAACAGTCACCTGGACGCTCCAACACGATCTGGTAACGGATACTTGGATAGCCACACCCGACAAAACGGTCATCGAAGCAGTTTCGGCGCCAATCATTCATGCGGACGCGACAACAAGCTACGTTCCTGATCTAACGGGCACCATTGCTGGCACCCTGGCAGCCTTCACAAGCAGCACTGACCCAACGGCCAGCATCGCTGGGTCGACGAAAACGATCACATACCACGCGGCTTATCTTCCAGAATCTGACCCTCAGGAAAAGACACAGGTTCCTGATACGAGTCCCAGCACCACATTGCCAACTGGTGGGGATTCGGGTACGACGGTGACGAGGCCTGATCAGGCGATTCGGGTGAACCGTCAGCATCAGGCACGACCCAGGAGACTGGAAATGTGACAAGCCCTACAGTTACGATTGCGAATCCGGTCGCTGCACAAACGGGTGCTGATAAAACCCAGTCAGACCAGCTAGAAACAAGCAAAGCGAATGCTGCTGGTGACACGACTGTTACAGCTACCGAAGCAGGAGCGGCGACTAACCTTTCGTCAGCGACGACCACATCGCCTACCGAAAAACAGGAAGGCGCAACGCAGTCACAAACGAAACAGACCTTACCGCAAACTAATGAACAGTCAACGACGATTTGGTCGCTGTTGGGGCTGTCATTGCTTGGGTTGATGACAGCAGTGGCGGGAATCTTTAAACGCCGCCACTCATAAGAAACAATTTAAAATAAAAAAGCGTCAGCGCTTATCCTTATTGAACGAAGCGCTGACGCTTTTTGTGAATTATTTGACATCAATTCGACAAGTAACTTACACATTTCGCCTAACTATGACGATAAGTTAACACGATGATTGCATGTTAGAAGAATGACACAACGACTTAAAACTGATGTTATTTTTCAGCAAACGAACCGACGCATTGTGAGCGTAAGCTAGAAAGTACAAACAGCTGAGGAGGTCGTTATTGTGAAGAATCATCATCGAAGTCTGAAATTGGGGTTGCTGATCATCATTGGGTTAAGTCTGGGTATTATGGGGCATCTAACGCGTGCGAGTGCCGATACCTACGTTAAGGAAGCCAGTATGACACCTAAAACATACGTCCGTGCGAGTTCAGCAGGCGCCATGTACACCCTTAAGATTTCAAGCAGCACCGTTTCATTTAGCAAAAAAACGCACTATCTCAAAAATTATCCAAGTACCACGTGGGAGGCAACCAAGAAACTTTACGAAAAGAAGGCCAATGGCGCTACATATCTCTATTATTATGTGACCAACAAGTCAGGTTCCGTAAGCGGCTGGATCTGGCATAAGTACTTAAAGGCTGGTGCCACGTACGCCACACTCTATGGGTACGCGAAAGATGAACTTGGCAAACCGTACAGTTATGGCGGTAACGGACCATCATCCTTTGACTGTTCTGGACTAACAAAATATGTCTACGCCAAAGCAGCGGACAAAACGTTACCCAGAACGGCGCAGTCACAGTACGACACCTACACGCACGTTTCTAGTTCTAAATTGGAGAAGGGCGACCTTGCGTTCTTCGGCGGCAGTACGTCCAGCATTACCCACGTCGGCATTTACATTGGCGACGGCATGATGCTAGACGCGCAGAATTACGGCGTGATCAGTGAAGCCATCCACGTATCTTGGTGGCATGTGGTCGGGTATGCGTGGCCGGAGACGTTAGTTCAGTAGAGAGTGGCCGAAAACGGTAGAAGCAGAGTGTAAGCCAACTCTCTGTTTTCTGTATGGTCTTTCCATTGTTAAGTGATTCAAAGTAGCACTCCAAAGTCGCCTTACACAGTTGGGAGTCCAAGCCTGCGAACACGTTTCCACAATGTAAACTAGAAATTCAAGGATCACCTAGGTCTCCGATGTTCGTAGCCGGTCAAAGGGCAGCCAGTAACAAACACCGACATCACAGCCTGTAATGCTGAAAGGTGCCACTACGCTGTGATTCTTTCAGTGGTCATCACAGCTTGTAAGTCGTCATAAGTTGTATAACCAAACCTCTATATCAATCGTTACTGGTGACCAACACCCCATGAGAAGCGTTGCTGTTAATGGTCTTACTAGCAGTCGAGGGCGGATTCTCTGCGAACTATTTTTAACGCTATTGTGATGCTTAACTCGTGATAAAAAGGGTGATCAACGTCAGTGGAATGGAGCAATTTGGCACGGAGCTGTGGTGTCGACATCAGTTAGCGACCGTTCTTTGGTCGGTTACTGATGTGCGAGACGATGAAGATCCATTCGAGAGCTGCGCAGCAGAAATCGAATTAGCTTCATCGCGAGCCACTTCAGCACCGTGCCAAATTGCGGAATGCAACGGAATATCACCTGGTATTTATCACCTGGTATTGAAAGACGCTCTTTACATCACCAACGATCTATCAGAAAATAGACCTATTGGGTTACGGCAAGTCCACTTGGGCGAGCGACCGGACACCGGATAGTTTAGTGTGCCAGTCACGGTCACACCAGTTCAGGAGGACTTATTTTGGATCAGTTATTTGAAAAAGCACCCGTTCGTAAGGTATATATGCAGCTCGCGTTGCCAGTTGTGATGGGGATGTTGGCTAGCATGGTGTACAACCTTGCGGATACGTTCTTTGTCGCGAAGACGAGGAATGCCAATCTAGTGGCGGGCATTTCACTTGGGGCACCGTTGTTTTCATTTTTATTAGCCGTTGGCGATATTTTCGGTCTCGGCGGCAGTGCGGTCATTTCCCAGATGTTGGGTCGCCAAGATAAAAAGGCGGCTGCCAGTCTGGCAAGTTATTGTTTCTATGCATCAATCGTGGTGAGTTTAGTACTAACGGCGCTAATGCTGGGATTTAAACGACCGATTCTGCATTTGTTAGGCACAACACCAGCAACCTATCAGTATGCAGCGGGCTTTTACAACATGTTGATTGGTGGGGCCGTGTTTATTGTGGTCTCGCTAGTGCCCGGCAACATCATCCGGACAGAAGGCTTGGCCAAACAGTCGATGATCGCCACGATTCTGGGTACGGTGCTCACGATCATTTTGGACCCGATCTTCCTCTTTGTGTGCCACTGGGGTGCGACGGGAGTGGGGCTGGCTAACGTCATTGGGTACGTGCTCAACACGAGTCTCCTGGTGTACTTCATGCAAAAACGGGCGAAGGTGCTGACGCTTGCTTGGTCGCAGGCGCACGCAACCCGGCAGACACTGCTTGCGACTATCAGCATTGGCATTCCAGCGAGTTTGACTAATTTTATGGCCAGCTTTGGGACTATGCTGCTCAATAACTATTTGGCGCGGTACGGGCGGATGCCGTCGCAGCGATGGGTATCGCCAACAAGGTCTACATGGTTGTGATGCTGGTCATGGTTGGATTTGCGTTCGGTGCGCAGCCGCTGATCGGGTACAACTACGGTTCAGGGGACCGAAAACGATTAAACGAGATCCTGCGATTTGACTACGAAGTGCTGATTGGCTACTCACTGGTCCTTGGCATCATCCTGATGATCTTGGCTCCCCATCTGGTTGGGCTATTTATGCGCCAACCGGCAATTGTCCGGATGGGAACGCTCATGTTACGCGCATTATTGGCGACGACGCCGTTGATGGGTGCAATCTTAGTCTTTACAACCGTTTTTCAATCGTTTACGAAACCAATCAGCGCACTGATCATGGCTATCGCCCGTCAAGGCATCATCTTTGCGGTGGTGATCGTGGTGCTGAGCCGAGCGCTTGGGTTTGATGGCGTTGTCTGGAGTCAAGCTGTCAGCGATTGCTTAACCTTTTTAATTGGTGTGGTGCTGTTTTACAAGGCCATGCACGATAAAAATAGAGCATCATAAAACAGCATCCGCATCACCGATTATTTCGATGATGCGGATGCTGTTTTTATGTATGGTGGCTAATGCACACTAATGCCGAGTGTGACGCGGCCCACACGACTAATGCGAGTGGGTTCCCAAACGGGATCGTTCACAATTTTGACACTGACCGAATTGATCTCATCCAGTTGTGTTAACGCATTTGAAAGATCACGTGGTAACGTTTCGATACAGTCACAAATAATTTCCGTAATTGTCGTGACCACATCGGCATGACCCGTTTCGTCTAAGCTGACCTCGTAAATGAGACCAAGATTATAAACGTCTAATTCAATATCTGGATCAATAACGGTTTGCAGTTGCTCGGCAAGGCGGTCACCGAGTGCTGCAGCCCGGTCATTTAATTTAATATCATCGCGCATAAACGAACTCCTTTCAGTAATACCAGTAGATTAAGCAATTAAGCTTCTTTGTATTCTGACATACCTAAACATGAATTTCAAGTATATATTTTTGTCATATTTGAAATAAGAATATCTATTTACTGATATAACGTGTTAAAATCTGATTATAAATTAATTAAAATAATTTCGACTACATATCTTGAAGGGAGTCTTTTTATGGCTGAAGAACAACCAAAAAAGGATCTACGCATTAAAAGCCACGTCTATGATGGCATGGTCCGGTCACCCAATCGTGCAATGATGCGGGCAACTGGGATGACGGACGCTGATTTTAAGAAACCGTTAGTGGGGATTATCAGTGCCTGGGCCGAGAATACGCCCTGTAACATGCATCTGCACGACTTTGGCAACGTTGCTAAGGCAAGTGTGCAAGATGCGGGCGGCTGGCCGGTGAGCTTCGGGACCATTACTGTTTCCGATGGGATCGCCATGGGAACCCCTGGATGAACTATTCGTTACCATCGCGTGACATTATTGCGGACTCGGTGGAAACAGCGGTCGGCGGACATAATTGTGATGCCTTGATTACGATCGGTGGCTGTGACAAGAATATGCCGGGGTCACTGATCGGCATGGCAAACGCTGATATTCCAGCTATTTTCGTTTACGGTGGCACGATTTCGCCCGGTAAGTTAGACGGGAAAGATATTGATTTGATTTCCGTTTTCGAAGCTGTTGGCCAGTGGAATAACGGCGACATGAGTGCCGAAGAAGTCCGGGCAATTGAGTGTAACGCTTGTCCCGGACCTGGCGGCTGCGGTGGGATGTATACCGCGAATACAATGGCGTCAGCAATCGAAGCACTTGGCATGAGTTTACCAGGATCGGCCAACCATCCGGCAAATACGGCTGCCAAGAAACAGGATGTTGCTGATGCAGGGCAGGCGGTGCTTAATCTGCTTGAAAAAAACATCCGTCCAAGTGACATTTTAACGCGTGACGCGTTTGAAAATGCCCTGACACTCGTAATGGCCCTGGGAGGCTCGACGAACTCAACGCTACACTTGCTGGCAATTGCCCACGCTGCCAACGTTGATCTGACCCTGGAAGACTTTAATACCTTCCAGAAAAAAGTGCCGCACATTGCCGATTTAAAACCAAGCGGACAGTACGTGTTCGAAGATCTGTACAACGCTGGCGGTGTCTCAGCTGTTTTGAAATACTTATACGAAAATGGGTATATTCACGGCGACTGTTTGACGGTTACGGGTAAAACGATGGCCGAGAATTTGGCAACGGTGCCATCATTGAAACCTGGTCAGAAAGTCATCATGCCGTTGGATCATCCGAAACGGCCAGACGGGCCACTGATCATCCTGAAAGGGAATCTGGCCAGTGAGGGTGCTGTTGTGAAGGTGTCTGGGGTTAAAAAGCGGCATCATGAGGGTCCCGCTAAAGTGTTTAACAATGAGGAAGATGCCATCGAAGCCGTCTTAGCAAATAAGGTCGTGGACGGCGATGTCCTGGTCGTTCGGTTCGTCGGACCAAAGGGCGGTCCTGGAATGCCGGAAATGTTGTCTTTGTCAGGTATTCTTGTTGGTAAAGGGCAGGGCGAATCCGTTGCGTTGTTGACCGATGGCCGTTTCTCAGGCGGTAGTCACGGCTTAGTGGTCGGCCACATTGCCCCTGAAGCGCAGGATGCGGGTAACATTGCTTACCTACATGATGGCGATACTGTGGTCATCGATATCGATACTCGCGAACTCACCATGAAAGTTTCCGATGAAGAACTGGCTAAACGTAAAGCGGCTACCACGATTCCACCGCTTTATACGCGTGGGGTTCTTGGTAAGTATGCGCACCTTGTGCCGAGTTCTGCCAAAGGTGCGGTCACAGATTTTTGGAAGAAGAACGAGTAACACCTCCTGAATCTACTTGAGTTGCAATACAAGAAAAGCAGCACCGTGCCATTTAGAAAATAAGGCAGTAAAACGCTCCTGAGAGATCACATGATCTCTCAGGAGCGTTTTGCATCCCAGTATCAAGATTGCGCTACGTATGTCTGTATATGCGTGAGATCGCTACCCGGAGTAGCAAAGTAAATAATAAAAAATAGTTAGCGGTCAAAGGCCGGCAACTCAGGGATATTTGAATTAATTAGCATAGCTTGTGCTATCTTTAACCTAAATAAGGTTGACCTTAGCGAAGTCTGTGATACTATATAGTTGTAGTTCAAACAATAAGAAAAAAACTTTTATGTTTAACTATATTGCGTTGCAATCATAACAATCCGTTTTTCTGAATGACGTGGAAAATACACTAACGGTAATTACTGGTCTGGTAAAGGCGAGTCAAACCACAATTTGGCCGATTTATTTATAACGATCATTCAGTGCTGTAGACCACTAAATTGGCTGCACTTTGGGGGATTTGCCGGCCCCACGTTTATTGCTGGCAATCGACACAACTAAATCGTCACGTCTGGTTCATTTTTTATGATTAACTAGTCAGCCAAGATGGTTGACCCTGACATTTGGCCCTGATACCACCAAATGGATAGTCGGTTATTTAAACTTAACTTCGCGCTGCAGTTAGAACACCATTACTACCTGTATTGAGACCATTGTCCAAGTGTCAGTATGGGGGTGTTATCAGACAACGATTCCCACCAATTTAGCCGGCTCCTAACCCCATTCTAACTTAGGCTAAGTTGCACAAGAATCGTTGCACTGGGAACACCACCGATTTAGAGCCTCACTCACGGGCACCTTTGAAACGTTGTGGTAATCCGAGCTAGTCAGATAAATTGGCTGATTTGTCACAGTCTCAGCCATCCACTGATTTCAAGCAAATGGTCGCCAAATGTCACATTTCATTTTGCGCTGCAGATTACTTCTCGCAGGTGATGGTGACCATAAACGCTTAACAAAGGTGCAGCCGTTGGATCAATCAACGACTAATTTCTAAATCGGACAGGAGTCAGCTATCTGTGCCGAACAGGCAGTCAGGTGGTTGGCCCTCGTGACAGCCTTCTTGGCGGCTGCGATTTTAAAACTCGCGCTGGTCGCGGGTTTTAGGGTTGAAATGCCAAGCACGATGTAGCGAGCCTGATACGGTGAGGCTGAATGCTGGGCATCGTAGCGGAAAAGAGTTGATTGCTCACTGTTTGACTAACAGAATGCCTAAGGACAGCTGTTTTGTTTGACGCAATGAACCAAACACGCGCTAAACAAGGATATGCAAGTATCGGTTTTACCATGGGCTGGTAGTGGTCTTCCCCCCTCATTTGCACCACTATCCCTGTGACCTGTTATCGAGTAGAATCGAAGCAGCATGTCAAACAGCACTAAGGCACTTTCCTATTCTGCCAAAGGGTACTTAGACTGTTAGCCAAGCGAGACGAGATCAACTCCCGTCAGTGCCACAGTGAGCGACTCGCGACAGGCAAGCTAAGAGTGCAGAGACGCTATCGTGTGAGGCACCAACGAGTGGCTTGATGGGTTTCATTGTGATCAAGGCTATCAGAAACGACCATTGAGGTGTCCTTCATGTGAAGGATAAGTTTCAATCTCTTACCAATCATTCCGGAGGTCGGGTGGGGGATTGACATGAGAAATCAGGAATGGCGCTGATAACGACAGGTCTACGAAAGAGAGATCAAAGACTGGTCATGAGTGTGTTCCGGAAACTAAGTGCGTGGCATTTTGTCACAGGCGTTAAAGTGAATAGATCCCCAGCGGTTCTGAAAGGAGCTGATGGGGATTTTTAGAGCGTGGAACAGGGCGGTCTAGGGGCGGTGTGTAACGGACTCTGGCAGAAAAGTCCGGGCCTGACTTTTCTGTCAGAGTCCGTTACACGTTAGCCCCGTGCCCTGTGAAACGCGTTTCAGCACAGTGGCCTAGAAGGCGGAAGGTAAGCAACTTTGGTCAGAAAAGTCCGGGTTTGACTTTTCGGTCAGCCACCGTTACACGTTAGCCCCGTGCCCTGTGAAACGCGTTTCAGCACGGTGGCCTAGAAGGCGGAAGGTAAGTAACTCTGGTCAGAAAAGCCCAGGTCTGACTTTTTGGTTAGCTGCCGTTACACGGAAGCCCCGTGTGCTGTGAAGGCTCTTTCCACTATTTGGTGAGGCAAATAGTGCTATCATGCCACTTCACTGCGTTGTTCGGCCTGCCTCACTGAGGTGGTGTCGTTTCTGCCTGCAATGCTGAACGGCTGCACTATGCTACATAGATACCAATCCTCATAAGTATGGCAGGGACGCAGTTAATTAAGCGTTACTATCGACTAGCACATTATAAGAAGCATTGCTGTTAATGGTCTGACCAGCAGTCGAGAGCGGATTCGTCGCAAACTTGGTTTAACGCCATTGTGATGTCTAACCAGTGCTAAAAGGTAACTCAACGTCAGTGGAATGCAGCAATTTGGCACGGAGCTGTGGTGTCGAGATGACTTGGCGAGGGTTCTTTCCTCGCTTAGTCATCTGCGAGACGATTGAGATCCACTCGAGAGCCGCGCAGTGGGAATCGAGTTAGCTCAATCGCGAGCCACCACACGGAGTGCCAAATTGCGGAATGGAACGGACTATCACCATCCATTGGAAAGACTCCCTGTGAAACACGTTTCAGCTACATAAAATAGCGCCACGCAAAATCCATTTTCAGAATTTAACGCGACGCTATTAAACAATAAAAATACCAAACATAACCTAAATTAAATCAGGAAACAACGACATTAAAGCCTCAGTAACAATTAAAGAACGATCATTCTAAAATTAATCCACCCCAGCCAGAATCTGATAAATCGGCGCTCCTTCAGCCTGGGCCGGCATCCGTACACCCAGCAACGTTGCGATGGTTGGCGTCACATCCACTTGCCGGATGACGCGATCAGTAGTGAAGTCAGTCTTCACGCCCTGACCGGCAGCAATGAACACGGGCAACGTCGAGGTACCAAAGTAGCCTTCAGCAGTGGTCAGCCCGTCACCATGCAGGCGATTGAAACCTTCCTCGACGGTGAAGAAGATATCGCCGCATTCGGGCCCGCTGACACCCAAAATAGCGGCGTCTTTATTCCGCATAGCGATGCCCACGACCCGTTTACCAGTCACGGGATCACGGTAGTTGTAGAGGTCGGAAATAATTTTATCTTCGAGTTCGTACTGGTCCTTAGGGTCGACGATACCGTGCGCATCCCGGCCCTTTACGTTGACGTAGATGTAATTGCTGCGAATCTGCACTGCGGTCGTCTTTGTCCAGTCCACTTCGTCGATCTCGTTACCCGCAGCGTCTTTCTTGAGGGTCGTATAGCCAAGGTCTGCCATGACCTGGACGTTTAACCCACCATATTCCCCGAGAATTGGCGGCACGTTTTGCCCGACCAGCAACCCGTGATCGGAAACGACAAAGATGGTGTAGCCCTCATCTAGAAAGTGACAAAAGCGGCCGAGATAGGCATCCGTTTGAATGTACACACGTTCAATAAACGATTGATAAACTTTCTCATCGGTGGCCTTCCATGGATATAGCGTTTTAGCGAGGTGCCATAATTGGTGGCCAGCGCAGTCGACATTGTGCAGGTGACTAAAGACGGCGTCGAAGTGGTCGTGTTCAATCAGGTATTCAATACAGTCAGCTTGCCATTGACAGTAAATGTCCCAGGAAGGCAGAAAGATCTGGTCGACAAGTTCAGCATCCTCGCCGCCAATCAAACTCACGGGTGGCACTGGCCCAACATTTTTGACGATCTCTTGATATAGGTCCTTTGGCTGCCAAAGCATGTCATTCGTGGTGTCTAACGCGTTACTGATCCAAAGACGTAGGGTCTGGCCGTCATCGCTTAATTCCAGAATCTTGTACGACCGGCAACACGGTTTCGTTTCACCGTTTTTGGTGGCGTCATCGATGATACCGGAGACCATTTCACCCTCAGGAATCGTCACGAACGTTTCGTTAGCGTTTTTGGTGCGAGAGAGGGTCACCGTATCATATTTTCCGGCAGCGTTCTTTGTGATCAGCCCGTAACGCACTTCCTTACCAGCGGAGATCATCAGTTCAAACTGTAACGCGTCAGCGGGGGCGTTTTCCCAGTCATCGGCTGGTTTGATCGGGGTCATCACAATGTCGTAAGCCACCTTTGCGCCGATCATCATCTCGGTGTCTTCCAGTGATTTCACGTAGGTGCGGATCTCGCCACCTTTTCGTGATTCGTCGCCCCACCAGATCTCCATCATTTCATCTTCGTCGTCCGCGTCCTCATTTAATTTCTTTGAGGACACGACTTCTTTGAGGTTGGTGATGTTGCAACCGACACCCGCCGCTTTTTCGGTGTGGGGGATGAACTTAGGAGTGTCCAGATCACCAGACCCATAGATGATCTTTTCCCAGTCCATTTGAGCAACTCCCATGTTCACGGAACCGGGTTGGGTGCCATCGACCACGCTCAGGAGCGGATTGGTCGACGTTGCGGGCCAGGAACAACCAGGCCAGTGCCAAACGAGGGTTTTGAGTTTATCTTCAATGGTACAGTTCCAGATCTGTTCGGCCTTGCAGTTTCGTGAGTCCATGTTGTAAACGACCGCGTCCAGACTATCGGGGGATTGGCGCCAGTAGTCGGTGATCCCATGGGTACCAGGGTAAGCGCCGGTCGCTAACGTGGTCCAGCAAGGCGGGGTGATCGTTGGGTGCGCCCCAAGCATTTCCAGTCCTGATCGGGATGATCCAGCTTCCAGAAATCTTTTAATATGCGGTAATTTACCTTCTTCAACCATGCGGTGGGTCGTTTTAGCGTCCATGCCATCGATGCCAAGGACGATCATTTTTTTCGCTCGTGCGTTTGTCATATATGAATAACCTCCAGTTGTGATGAAATACGTTGGCAGCATCATGTGAGTCATTGGTGCTTGTGAACTGGTTTCATGATAGGGAGGTTAGCTGACGTTTGGTACCCCCTGGTTATCGATAGGGGGTATCGAAATGAACGTTGGGTCAAGGGCCAACAAAGCTTAATAATCAGGGATATTCGGACAAATCGATAGGGTGAAATCCTTAAGAAAATAGGCCGATTTTATAAGTTTGCCAAGCGGCCAATAACGAAATCGAATCGGGTCGCTAGGCGGTCAGTCACTTGGTTTATTGCGTCTAAATTGCCACGCATCAGGAATTATGATAGTTATTGTGTATGGCAAAACGATTGTAATTTCAAGGGATTATCGGTATCTTTTAAGTCATGCGATGCCGGTTGGCCGGTGAATCGCAGCAACGTGATTAAGGGAAGCAACATGTATTGGGTTGAAACAGGACGAAGGACCAGGGTCTTTAGTAACAACACTATGCCAGCAACTGGTGTTTAGTCCTAAAAGAAGATATGACCGTTATTCGGCGTACTAGGGGTGTTAATTACAGCCTTGGTACGCTATTTTGTTGGCCAAAACCTGATATCGGAGTGTGATCATATGAAATTGGAACAACTCTATCTATTAAATGACGCCGTTAAATGCGCGTCGATTTCTCGAGCTGCCAAACAACATTACATGGCGTAGTCATCGATCAGTCATGCAATCAGCAGTCTAGAAAAGGAGCTTCAAACACCGCTGCTGACCCGTAATTGTACAGGGGTGACCCCAACCGCTGCCGGTCGTGCCATCCTAAAGGAGGCCCAGACCATTTTTACGGGTGTCGACGCCATTAAACAAATTGCTGAGGCACAGCGGGGGCACGCGCAGGTGGCGTTTGCCTGTCTGCCGTGTCTCAATGACTGGGTGATTCCGAACACGCTCTGTCAGTTGCGGCAGTCACTGCCAGAACTCGCGGTAAGCACCACTACCGCAAACAGTGGGGCAATCGTCGATCAGGTGCGTGCGGATGGCGTGCCGTTTGGCATTGTCATTCAAGATGCGGACGATGGCCAACATCGCGGGGTGACCTATCAGCCGCTGTTTCAGGACCAGTACGTCCTCTATGTCGGCCGCAGATCGCCGCTGTATGGCCGTGAGATGATCACGTATGCAGATGTGCTTGCCCAACCGTATATTGCCTACCGTGATGAATTTCAAACGCGTAACGGCGGGGTGACTGCATGATTGCGCAGCGACCGCGACCGAACGTCCAATTTCGCACGGATAGTTTGGCCGTCATGAAGCACCTGATCGCCAGTGATGACTATGTCGCCTTTTTTCCACGGTATATGTCACAGCAGGATAGTTATTTACAATCGGGAGCCATTCAACGCTTAACGGTGGTGGATCAGCCGCTGACATTTACGGTCAGTGTTGTGCGCCGTCGTCAGGTGGCCTTGTCCTCTCAGGAGACTGGGGTTATCGAAAATTTAGAAAAGGTGATCAGGTCGGCGAAATTGAACCCAACTGATCTAAAGGAAGGTGTCCCGCTATCACAAAATTAAACCATCATTATCTACTAAGCCTGTCAACGGCGGTTATCGTAATCATTCTCTGGTTCGCGTTTACCTGGAATGGCCATGTTTCAAGTCTGATCATTCCCTCGCCAAAAACAGTCTGGGCGACCTTTCTAGACCTGCTGCAAAACGGGTACAAGGGCTACACGCTCTGGCAGCATCTGTGGGCAACACTGCAGCGGCTATTTATTGCTTACTTCTGGGCGGTCATGGTTGGCATTCCACTGGGGCTGCTGAGTGGCTATTCACCACGGGTCAAAGCCATTTTTGAACCGGTCATTACCTTTCTGCGGCCGTTGCCGCCACTGGGATACTACACGATCATTATTTTGTGGATGGGCACAGGTAATCTGTCAAAGATCCTCTTACTGTTCCTGGGCGCTTTCGCACCGATCTACGTCTCGTGTGCAGCGGGCGTCAGCCGAGTTCGAGAGGACTATATTTTAAGGGCGCAGACCCTCGGGGCAAACAAGTTTCAGGTCTTCACCCACGTCATTTTTCCGGCATCGTTACCGGATATCTTCGTCGGCCTGCGAAACGCAATGAGTGTCGCGTATGCGACATCGGTTGCGGCAGAAATGGTGGCCGCGGGCTCAGGAATCGGCTGGATGGTGCTGGATGCGAGTGAGTATCTGAGAAGCGACGTGGTGTTCGTTGGCATCATTATTATGGGCATTACGGGAATTTTGTTGGATGCGATATTGTTGTTTGTGGAGCGGAGAGTGGTGTTTTGGTAGAGAGTGCGGAACAAGGCGGGTTAGGGGCGGTGTGTAACGGACGCTGGTCTAAAAGTCCGGGCCTGACTTTTAGACCAGCGTCCGTTACACGTTAGCCCCGTGCCTTGTGGAGCACGTTTAGACAATGTAATTTATCCCCGCGTCGCAATCCCCAAACAAAAACAACCCCCCCAGAATCCAAACCAAAAATTCCAACCACAATCTCACTCAAACAGCTTATTCAATAGCACAATTTTTAATCCAAATCCAAAAACCAAAATCAGGAGAACCCAAACAATGAAAAAATCACACATCCTCACCGGTATCCTCACCATCTGCACGATCGCATTAATCCTTTCAGGATGCGGCAGTTCCTCCAGCAGTTCCACATCAAGCGGCAAAAAGGATCCCCAAACGGGCGAAACCTATCCGAAAACAATGAAGATCGGCCTGATGGAGGGTGGCCCAGAATCGGCAATCTTAGCCAAGGAAGGCTATTTAAAGCATCTGGGAGTCAAGGTAAAGACTACCACGTACTCTTCCGGGACAAGTATCAACAATGCCATTGTGTCTAAGGACCTTGATGCCGCCTCGTTTGGCGTTTCACCGTTTGCGCTTGGGGTTTCAAATGGTGTGTCATACAAAGCAGTTGGCATTTCATACGTCGAGAGCGGCAACATCGAAGCACTGGTGTCAAAAAAGAGCATCACGTCACTTAAACAACTGAAGGGTAAGACGATCGGCGTCACATTTGGGACAACTTCTCAGTACGCGCTGGTTAAAACGCTTAAAAAAGCGGGCATCAAGACGAGCCAGGTGACCTTTAAAGATCTGTCTGGGCAAAACATCGTGGCGGATTGGAAGCGCGGCGACATTGATGCAGCCTATACCTGGAGCCCAGCGTTGAACACGATAGAAAAGACTGGAAACGTACTGTCGACAGATGGTCAGTTGAAAAACCAGGGTGTTGAGATCCCAGAAGTTTCCGTTGTTGACACGTCATTTGCCAAGAAGTATCCGACCCTGGTCAAGAAGTATGATCAGGCGATGCTGAAGGTCTATCAGCTCGTTAAAAACAATCCAAAGCAGGCCATCAAGGACGTCGCGAGTTGGGAAGGAATCTCTGAGTCGCAGGCGAAGAGTCAAATTACTGAAAACGATTGGCTGTCGGGCAAAGAACAGGCATCTTACCTGAGCTCTGGCAAACTTGGCAGCATTTTGAAGACGGTTGAAGTCTTTAATAAACAGCAAAAGAACATTTCATCTGTGCCGTCATCATCAACACTGTCTGACGCTATTGATGCCAGTTATATTAAGAAAGCACTGAAGTAATTGAGGAAAACGAGGTGACTGATCGATGGCAACAAAAACGCAAGATTTAATTACGGTTGATAATGTTTCACTAGATTATGGAGGGTCGGATGGCAACGGTTCAGCAATTAGGGATGTTTCGCTAAATATCCACCTGGCGAGTTCGTTTGCGTTATGGGGCCTAGTGGTTGTGGGAAGAGTACACTATTGAAAATTCTGGCTGGCTTTATTAAACCCACTGCGGGCACAGCATCGCTCGATGGTCATGAAATTGACGGTATTGACGCACAACGGGGTGTTGTTTTTTAAAATTCAACCTGTACGACTGGTATTCGGTCAAGAAAAACGTCGGGTTTGGGCTCAGTATGCGTCACGTAGCTAGACAGACAATTGCCAAGGAGGTAGACACCTATCTGGCTGAGGTAAAGCTTGACGGCTGGGGTGATAAGAAGGTCTTTGAACTCTCTGGTGGTATGAAACAACGGGCGGCGATTGCCAGCGCGTTGATCAATAAACCAGAGATCCTGTTAATGGACGAACCCTTTGGCGCGCTGGATGCGCTGACGAAGAATCAGATGCAAAATTTGATTCGCAGGATCTGGGCAAAATCGCATAACACGATTTTCTTCATTACCCACGATGTCGACGAAGCGCTGTTGTTAGGCAGCAGGGTGGTGGTGATGTCAAAGCATCCAGGACGCATAGTGGCAGATTTCCCGGCGCCGTTTACTTCGGATATTTTGCGGGATAAGGATGATGATATTCGGTATAGTGGTGACTTTATGGCGAAGCGGAAGGAGATTTTGGGGATGATTAGAAGATAGAGCGTGGAGGGAGGCGGTTAAGGGGCGGAGTGTAACGGACTCTGGCAGAAAAGTCCGGGCCTGACTTTTTTGCCAGAGTTCGTTACACAGTAGCCCCTTGCCTCCCGGAACGCGTTTACGCAATGTTGACTAGAAAGTGGTTTAAGACATTAAAATCCCCACTCGGAATCTATCATGGATTTCGAGTGGGGATTTTGGATTGTAATGTAAGAGAACTGGCTGGTTATTGCATTGCTGAGTGCAGGAGTGACGGCAGCTTTCTTGCTAGTCAACTGTGCTGAAACGAACTATTGAAAATAGGAGTTGTACCTTGGGCCTGGTGCTTGCAAGAGCCTTTCTAGCAACCGTGCCGAAACGAGCTCCCGGAAAGCAAGGAGTCGCACCTAAGGCCACTTCGACACAAATCCCAAAACCAGGGATTTCTGTCAAAGTGGCCTTAGGCTCCACTCCTTAACCGCTTTCTTCCGCTCTCTGTTTTTAACAGACCGGGACTTGGGCATTTCAATGGTCTTTCTAGCAACCGTGCCGAAACGAGCTCCCGGAAAACTGAGGCTCCTGCATAAGTAACTCTGACACAAATGCCAAAAACAGGCATTTCTGCCAGAGTTACTTATGCTCCGCCCTCAACCCGTTTTCTTCCGCTCTCTCTAATTCAGTTCCACCAAATTAGCCGCCAAACAAACCTTCAGCTCGCTAATAAAGTACTGCGCAACCTCACTCAATTCATGGGTTGCCTGGCGCAACACCACGATTTGATTTTTAGGCACATCGTGCAATGCGCGGGCAATCAATCCTGATTTTTGTGGGGTTTCTAGAATTGCTGAGCCCACCGTGTAGGCATCTGTTTGGTTAATGATGTTGGTCATTGTTGCGCGGTCGTTAATGGCGATGATCGGACCAGAACCTGGAAGCACAAACGGATCATCCGTGAATTCTGAGTAGGTGGCATCCTGCGTAAACCGGATCTGCGGGTACTGGCTCAGATCGCGTTTTTCAATGACTGGCTTGCGTGATAGGGGGTGCTCCTGACGAATGAGAATCTGCGACTGAAAGTTTCCCAATGTGTCATAAACGAGATTGTTTTGACCTAACACGTTGATGATATGCGCTTGGTTCACGTCGTTTAGGAAAACCACGCCAATTTCACTCTTTCCCTGGGCGGTGTCTTGAATGATCTTAGCAATCGTACTCTCATATGCCCGCAGATACTGATAGTTGGGGTAGCGCTCCATAACGCGACACATGGCCGTTCCAATGCCATCGTAATGCCGGGCTGAAACTGAGAAGTACCGGGTTGCCACGGGTTTATTGGTAAATGAATGCTGTAAATTTTCTGTGTCCGTCACAATCTTTCGTGCCTGGTTGACGAAGGCGGCACCCGAGGTCGTTAAAAACGTGCCCTGACGCGTGCGTTTAAAAAGTTGGACATGCAGTTCTGTTTCCAATTTTTGAATACTGTTAGACAGTGTGGGTTGCGAAATAAATAGGGCCTTGGCCGCGGAATGAAAACTGCCGTTGTCGGCGACGGCCAGGACGTAACGCATCTGTTGAATGTTCACGTGATCCCTTCCTTATCTGACAAAATAATGAAGTCACCGAATCTCATGATGACTTATTTCAGGAAAAAGCCTGTGAATGATCATGGCATTCACAGGCTTCAGAAACGGTGTTGTGTGACTGATCACTAGGCTTGGGTATCTTCACTAGCAAGTAATAGCTGGTCGCGTAATTGCGGCCGTAACACTTTCCCGGTGATGTTTCGTGGGAATTCACGCACGAATTCAACGCGGGTCGGTGCTTCAAATTTTGCGAGGTGGTCCTTTGAGTAATCAAAGATGGCCTGGCGCTGGTCACTTTCGTTGAGGCCGGGGGTCGTGCTGACTAACACGGCAGTCACTTCTTCGCCGTAAAGGTCATCTGGCATACCAATAACGGCCAGTTGTTCGATAAAGTCCAGTTCGGTTAGTGTGTTTTCAACCGCAGCTGGGGCAACTTTTTCACCCCCGCGGGAAATGATTTCCTTCTTGCGACCCTTAACAAACAGGTAGGCGTCCTCGTCAAAGTAGCCAAGGTCACCGGTCAGGAACCAACCGTCCTTAAAGGCGTCACGCTTAGGGTCCATGTAGCTGGTGATGACGTGGTCACCCTTGATAACGATTTCACCCTTCACGTTAGCATCGTGGGTGATCTTATCGTCGGCAAGGATCGCAACGTCGGTGCCAAAGGCTTTACCGGCTGAACCGATCTTTGGTGCGTCAAATGGATTGATCGTACACTGACTGGCAGATTCTGTCATCCCGTACCCTTCAACGATTTGGGTGTTGAAGCGCTGTTCAAACAATTCCTTGCGTTCTTGAGGTAACGCAAACGAGCTTGACCGCACGTAACGTAAGTGGATGCCGTCCTTTAGCTTCTCGTAAGCAGCATTGGCTTTCTCGTTTAATAATAGGAAGGAAACGATGGTTGGCACAACTGACACCCAGGTGACGCCATTGTCGTGGACCTGTTCCCAGAAGTGGCTGGCAGAGAACTTCTCAGTGACTAGAACTTTCCCGCCAGACACACGGGTTGCCAAAGTCGTGATGACCTGGGCGTTAATGTGAAACATGGGCATCGTGACCATGGCAACGTCGTTTTCATTCATGTGGTTGCTGACGGCATCGTGTTGTGCGGCATTGAGGAGCATTTGCTGGGTCAGACCAACGCGTTTAGGTTCGCCGGTGGTGCCTGATGTGTTCATGATCAGTCCTAGATCATCGTCCTTAACAGGGGTGGTGTCCGCAGCGTCGCGCTTTGCCAACTGGTTTTCATCCAGGATAAAGTGCAGGTTAGGACTTGTGTGCAGATCTAACAACTGGGTTTTCCATTCGCTGCCAGTCCAGGCCTTAGCGAGTTCAGGCATTAATAACATGCCCGGATAATGCCGTTTTGCACGGTCGTCTTGGAGCTTTGCGATTAGCGTTGATGGTGAAATCGGATGAATGATGATGCCGAGGTTCCACGCCGCCTGATTAATGGCGGGAAAGACTGACGAGTTCGGCATGCAGACTAACACTTGGTCGCCGTGACCGAGTTTGTTATCCGTAAATACTTTCTCTAAAGTTGCGACATCGTCCTTGATATCTTGGCCGGTAAACCATTGTTGCATGGCTTCATCTTTAAACAGATTTTCGGTTAAGTTGTTTTCTAACTGGTCGGTGAGGATGGTGGTTAATTTTGTCATTGCAAGAACTCCTTATAAATGTGAATTATACTGGATTGTCTAGGCATTTTTCCTGGTTGGATCAAGACGCTGCAACGTCGTTTAAACTAGGCAAAACGATGAGTCGTTATCGTCGAAACGGTGCACGTAAATCCATTAGGTGATATGAATGTTAGGATAGCTAACTTAAACTGAGCTTAAAGTTGGCCTACAAGAAAGAGCCAAGATGCTGGCCAATACCCGCTTGTGAAGTAAAACCGGGAAATGTGTCCAGTATTTGGTAAAGAAAGGCTTAAGGCGTGTAAAACGATTACAAGTTCAGTTCAAGTCTCTGAGAAAATGAGCATGAGTCGTTAGAATGGCGTGCGACAAATTAGGTATTTAGATTAATTTACTAACATTATACGAAAAATGAAGCGACAAAAATAGGATTTTTGAGAATATAATTAAAAAATGAGAATGAATAATAGCAAAAATACACGTGTTTAAATAAAAAGACAGTTATTTTTGACTTTATAATTGAATTTCGCTATCATTTTATTGTTATAGGTCGATTGTTTATATTGAATCAAACTAGGTTTAAGTTGTCGCGTAAGTGCGCCTGAGTATACACAATACGCTCATTTTAAATTATTATTTAGTTGATGATAATTGGTATTTATCAACTTAAAATGAGCCATCTGTTTGATTTGAAACAAATGTTTGAGTTTTGTTGATTGTACTTGTTTGAAAGCGCCTTATAATGGAAACATAGGAATTCAACTCTAGCCTCGTTGGAAATTGGTTAGCGACATCAACTACATAACTCATCTTATTGGGGAATGTTTTGTATTTGCATCATTTTATTGGTAGGTATTTTAAATAGGATTAGCGAGCTAGGCATCGTAGCCTAGGCGAGATCGTCTGGAGAATGGTTTCGTCATGTAAGACATCAGTGTTGGGTGTCTGCTCGTGAATATTGGGGGAACGAAAAATGAATAAGCAAAGTGGCACATCGCGGAATCGGCTGTTGCGTGATGAAGGCCAATTAAAAACGCATTATAAGATGTACAAGGCAGGCAAGAAATGGCTCTACGCCGGCATTTCAATGCTGACATTTGGTGCAGCTGTCTTAACTGCGGACATTTCTGCCCACGCCGATCAAACAACTTTGGCGGATACAACAACTTCAGAAACCTCATCCAGTCAATCGCTTGCGGACCAGTCGTCCGTTGTGATTGGCACCGATGGGGATAGTTCTGTTTCATCTAATGATGATTCAGCTGCTAGTTCTTCGAGTGAGACCAGTGAAACAACTGCAAGCTCTGATGCAACGAGAATGGATAGTACCAGTACATCGGATGCCCAGACAACAACAGACAGTTTGAGTGACGCGGCATCATCAACTGCAGCGTCTTCAAGTGACACTGTGACTGACTCTAGTAACAGTGACCAGAATTCTAAAGCAACTAGTGATAATGAAGACACCACGGCAGAGACAAGTGATACGACGGCCGCTACGAAGACGACTGATTCTTCAGCAACCACGACTGATGCCCAAGCGGTTTATGCTGCGGATGGCAGTTTGTCCGATGCAGCTAAAGCTCTAATTGCGGCTCAAAATACTAGTCTTGCTGCGACTACAGACACCACTGATGCGACAACTGGTACAACCGGTGACGCTTCAACGACTGCAAGTATTGCGGACGTAAGTGATCAGGTTGCGAATGCACTGTCGCAATTGCCTGAGGGCACGCTATTTAAAACGTTAGCTGATGGAACTGTTGAGTTTGATTTACCGACTGGGCTTACCAGTACTGAACTTGAAGCTGCTAAGAGCGCACTAGCTAACAGTGGGCTTAAAGGGATTCAGGTGACGAGCGCTGCGGCAGCTGCTACAGGTGGTTGGCGGACTTATAGTGGGGCTGATACTAGTGTAGATACTTCTAATTTAGGCACGGTGGTTGCTACGCCAATTACGATGGCTGATTTTGCATTGATGACTGCTGCTGGAACGGGTGCTTATACAGACGTAAATGGCAAAACAGTTACGGATGCAAGCATCTCAAATTTGCAAGATTATTATAATCAATTAGTTAA
>NZ_BBAG01000008.1 GCF_001311135.1 Secundilactobacillus paracollinoides DSM 15502 = JCM 11969 | reverse complement strand
CCCACGTCGCCAAAATCTCTAGTTGACAAAGTCCGGTCCTGACTTTTTGGCCAGAGTCCGTTACACGTTAGCCCTCTGCCTTCTGGAACGCGTTTCAGCAATATAAAATGCCCCCACGTCGCCAAAACCACTTGAAGAATAAAACGCAGACCATTAAAGCTTTTTACATCATAACTGCTTAGCCAAGTAGCCGAGATACTGGGCAAGCACGTTCCATTCCGCAATTCGGCACTCCGCAGTGGTGGCTCGCGATGAAGCTAATTCAGCTGTCGCTCTGCGCCATCTGAATGGATCTCCACCGTCTCGCAGATGACTAAGCGAGGAAGGCACCCTCGCCAAGTCATCTCGACACCACAGCTCCGTGCCAAATTGCTGCATTTCACTTACAGTGAGTGTCTTAGTTATGTTAGTTAAAAATTAAACCACAGATAAAACTATTTCGAGGTGAATCCGCACGCGACTGCTGATTTAAGTCAAAGGTTATAACCCTGAGACAATGATTTCGTTGATTATCTATTCAATGAATTATAAGTCGACCAATGTGTTCAGACGAAATGCTATCTTAACACGTTCAAGTGACTATAGAATAGCCACTTGAAAGCATGCAAATCGTTACTATAATTGTGATACCTTACGAGATATTACAATGCTAAGTAAACGCTTCGTTCATCCAATCAAAATAGATTGCAACAAATTCGTTACGAACCCAACGTTTCATTGTATAATGGACGCTGTTTGTCGTTATATGTGTACGAGCGCCGGTCGATGATATTAAATATCAGCAATCCTTGGAAACACTACTGGAGTATGTTAGGTTCTGTTGTCGCACTTGCACTATGTGAGCTTCACGGAGCGGACCGAGCTCGGAGCAGTGGTGTTGGTGGCACTTGGCGGGGCGGGTTTGCCCGCTTAGAGCCACGTGAGACGAGGGAGATCCATTCATTTTACGGCCAGCGGTCGGAAAATGAATTAGCTCACTTGCGAACCACCACAGCTCCCAGAGTCGGCCCGCGGAGTGAGGCGACATCCTGCACAACCCAGGACCACAAAACCAGAATATTTTTCTCCTGAACCGTTTCCACCAGCCACGAATTTCTAGTATAATGTAAAGCGAACTGGTTAACGCCAGATGCGTGTGAAACACCGGTAAGTTGGTTGCATGTCGTGGGGAATTAAGGTAAAGTAGAACGGGACGTGAAACATCGTTGTTTCACAGAAAAAGGTGGAGAAAGAGTAATGAACGATATCCAATTTCAAACGGCATTAGCGGCACATGACATTACGTTGAGTGAAGCGCAGATGACCCAGTTTGAGCAGTACTATGAACTATTGGTGGAGACCAACAAACACTTGAACCTGACAACGATCACGGAGCGCTCTGATGTGTATTTGAAGCACTTCTTTGATTCGTTAACGCCAGCATTTTACATACCAGAACTGCGCACTGAATCACTGACACTATGTGATGTGGGTGCCGGTGCCGGTTTTCCGTCGATTCCTTTAAAGATTGCGTTTCCTAACCTGAAGATCACCATCGTGGATTCGTTGAATAAGCGGATCAAATTTCTGGAAACGCTCGTCGAGACATTGGGATTAGACGGCGTTGAAGTCTTTCATGCGCGAGCAGAGGAGTTCGGCGGGAAGCGGTCTGAACACCGCGAGGCCTACGATATCGTGACGGCGCGTGCCGTTGCCCGGATGAGTGTGCTCAGTGAACTATGTTTGCCACTCGTGAAGCTCAACGGCCAATTTGTTGCCATGAAGGCGGCGCAGACCGAGGCTGAACTCGATCAGGGCATTACTGCGATTGCGATGCTTGGCGGTGAACTGACGGCGGACTATGAGTTTGCCTTGCCTGAATCGGGCGACGGCCGCCACATTGTGGTGATCGATAAGCAAAGACACACGCCGAAACGCTACCCGAGAAAAGCGGGGACCCCGAACAAGGAACCACTGGGAGAAGCCTGACCGGTCAGTGATAGGGATTCGCGACTGGTCAACATACTGACAGCTAACACTGCCCGTCGTGCGGTGAAGGCCATTTCACCTAGCCATAACGTGTTTTTAAACACTTCCTAGGTATTGGAGGGAGAGTCGTCATGGGTTTTTCATTATTTGGCAGAGATAAATCGAATAAGGATGATAACACGCAGGAGAACATCAAGCAAAACGTAATCATGGTGCCCGTGAACGCCGTCGTCCCAAACCGGTTTCAACCACGCCAGGTGTTTGACGAACGGGGCATCGAGGAGCTGGCACAGACCATTGCGGACCACGGCCTGTTGCAGCCCATCGTGTTGCGTGAATACGAACCAAAGAAATACGAGATCATTGCGGGGGAACGCCGGTTTAGAGCCGTGAATTCACTGCATTGGCAGGAGGTCCCGGCAATCGTCGAGACCCTGTCAGACGATGAGACCGCCTCACTGGCATTGATCGAGAACCTGCAACGAGAGGGGCTCTCACCAATTGAAGAGGCGCAGGCTTACCAATCATTGATGAAACTCAATCATTTGACGCAGGCCTCGCTGGCTAAGGAGATCGGCAAAAGCCAGTCCTTCGTGGCCAATAAATTACGGCTGTTGAAGCTCAGTCAGCCGGTTCAAGACGCCATGATGAATCATGAGATCAGTGAGCGTCACGGCCGGGCACTGCTGGCGGTGACTGATAAGCAACAGGATAAACTACTGAAACGTATCGAGACTGACCATCTGACAGTGAAGGATGCTGAACGGTTGATTCAGCGGTCAAAGGCGAAGAACAAGCCGAAACCAACGCTGCATTCCGTTTCTGCGGATACCCGGGTGGCGGTCAATACGATTCGCGAATCAGTGAAGATGGTGACGGAAGCTGGTCTTCAGGTACAAACCTCGGAAGAAGACGAAGATGACCACTACCGCATCACCATTGACATCATCAAGAAATCATAAAGGAGTGACAACTAACCAATGGCAGATATAATTGCGCTTGCAAACCAAAAGGGCGGCGTTGGTAAAACGACCACGGGCGTTAACCTCGGCGCTGGCTTAGCCAACCTTGGCAACCGGGTCCTGATCATCGATATCGATGCCCAGGGGAATGCCACCAGTGGGGTGGGGATCGCGAAATCCTCAATCAACAAGGATATCTATGACATTTTGGTCAATGAAGAACCGCTTCAAGACGTTATTTTACACACGACCCACAAGGATCTGGACATCGCACCGGCAACGATTCAGCTTTCTGGGGCCGAGATCGAACTGACCTCCCAAATTGCCCGGGAGACCCGGTTATTAGACGCTGTGAAAACGATCGGCGACGACTACGATTTCATTTTGATCGACTGCCCGCCATCGCTTGGGCTGTTGACCATCAACGCCTTTACGGCCAGCAACTCAATTCTGATTCCTGTTCAAAGTGAATACTATGCTTTGGAAGGACTCAGCCAACTGTTGAATACGATTCAACTGGTTAGAAAGCACTTTAACCCCGATTTGAAGATCGAGGGTGTTTTGTTGACCATGTACGATGCCCGGACTAAACTGGGGCACCAGGTCAACGACGAAGTGAAGAAGTACTTTAAGGACAAGGTGTACAAGACCATTATTCCACGTAACGTGCGGCTCTCAGAAGCCCCAAGTCACGGGGTGCCAATTATGGACTACGACGCAAAATCAACCGGTGCAATCGTTTATACCGAACTCGCAAAGGAAGTGGCAGCTGCTCATGGCAAACAAAAATAACAAAGGGTTAGGTCGCGGTATCGAAGCGTTGTTTGCGGACAACAGTGTTGACCCTGAAGCAGAAACTGTTGTGGATATTAAGCTGGACCAGATTCGGCCCAACCCATACCAACCACGACAAAAGTTTGATACAGCGGCACTGAAAGACCTGGCACGCTCCATTGAAAAGTCTGGTGTTTTCCAGCCGATCATCGTGCGACAACCAGACCCTGAGGTGACCCGCTATGAGATCCTCGCGGGCGAACGTCGTTTTCGGGCTTCTAAAATGGTTAAAAATGACACGATTCCAGCCATTGTGCGGGAAGTCAGCGAATCGCAAATGATGGAGATCGCTGTCTTGGAAAACCTGCAGCGGGAAGATCTAACGCCGCTTGAAGAGGCCGAAGCGTACGAAATGCTGATGACCAATCTCAAGCTAACCCAAAACGAAGTGTCCAAACGATTGGGTAAGAGTCGGCCGTACATTGCCAACTATCTGCGGTTACTGGGCCTGCCAAAACAGGTCAAAGAACTGCTGCAAAAGAAGCGGTTGTCCATGGGGCAGGCGCGGACGTTGCTGTCATTGAAGGACCGCAGCCACATGGTCAGTCTGGCGAACCGCGCCGCTGACGGGAAAATGACCGTCCGGGCGCTGGAGAGTGTCGTTGACAAGATGAACGGCCAGGTTGCGGAAAAGCCAAAGAAGCATACCAAGCAGAAGTCACCGTACCTGCGCGCTGGCGAGAATGCCATGCAGGAGAAGTTCGGTACCCAGGTCTCCATCAGTGAAAGCAAAGAAGGCCAGGGCCGCATCGAGATCGAGTACCTGTCAGATGACGATTTGAACCGGATCTTAGATATTTTAGATGTGCATTTAGATTAATAAAGAAGGGTGATTACATGTACGATTTTGGCGATATTGTCGAAATGAAAAAGCCGCATCCCTGTGGTGTCAACCGCTGGCAGATCATTCGGATGGGTGCGGATATTAAGATCAAGTGTACCGGCTGCGGCCACATTGTGATGCTGACCCGCCGCGAGTTTGAAAAGAAGCTCAAAAAAGTTCTGGAGAAAGCCGACCAGGACGCAAAATAGTAGTTTAAAAATTTATAAGGAAGCGTGAATTTATACTATGTCATTAACTGCAGGAATTGTCGGTCTGCCAAACGTCGGTAAGTCAACCCTATTTAACGCGATCACGAACGCCGGCGCCGAAATGGCCAACTACCCATTTGCCACTATCGACCCTAACGTCGGAATGGTCGAAGTGCCGGATAACCGTTTGGACCGGATCCAGGAATTGATTCCAGCCAAGAAAGTTGTCCCAACCACCTTCGAATTTACCGACATTGCCGGGATCGTTAAGGGTGCCAGCAAGGGTGAAGGTCTTGGGAACAAGTTCTTGGAAAACATTCGCCAAGTCGACGCCATCGTGCACGTTGTGCGGGCATTTGACGACGACAACATTACCCACGTCTCTGGCAAGATCGACCCAATCGACGATATCGAGACCATTAATTTGGAACTGGGTCTGGCTGACTTGGACGCCGTTGACAAGCGCTTGGCTAAGGTGCAACGTGCTGCCAAGGGGAACGACAAGGAAGCGAAAGCCGAATTGGCCGTCTTAGAAAAGATCAAGCCAGTTTTGGAAGCCGGTAAGGGCGTTCGCTCAATCGATTTTGACGAGGACGAACAACCCATCGTGAAGGGCTTATTCTTGCTGACCAGCAAGCCGGTCCTGTACGTAGCTAACATTGCGGAAGACGACATGGCAGATCCAGAAGGCTCGAAGTACTTCAAGCTGATCCAAGATTACGCTGCCAAGGAAGGCGCTGAGGCCATCGGCGTTGCTGCCGAAGCCGAAGAAGAAATTGCGGAACTGGATGCTGACGAAAAGAAGGACTTCTTGGAAGCAGAAGGGGTTGAAGAACCTGGCTTAAACCGTCTGATTCGTGCTTCTTATCACCTCTTAGGCCTGCAAACGTTCTTTACCGCTGGTGGTAAGGAAACTCGTGCTTGGACCTTTAAAGAGGGCACCAAGGCCCCACAGGCAGCCGGCATTATCCATTCAGATTTCGAACGCGGCTTTATCCGAGCAGAAGTCATGGCCTTTGATGCGTTGGATGAGTTAGAATCCGAAGCAAAGGTGAAGGAAGCTGGGAAGCTGCGGGTTGAAGGTAAGGATTATGTGATGCAGGATGGGGATATTGTGGAGTTTAGGTTTAATGTGTAGAGTGTGGAGCAAGGCGGTTAAGGGGCAGAATGTAACGGACTCTGTCAGAAAATCCCGTTTCTGGATTTTTTGACAGAGTCCGTTACATGGCAGCCCCTTGCCTTGCGGAACACGTTTCGGCTGTGTGGACGAGAAAGCCTTTCAGCAGAAATGCCTGGTTTTGGCATGTGTGCCAGAGTTAGCTTATGCAGTAGCCCTCAGCCTTGCGAACACGTTTCGGCTATGTGGGCGAGAACGTGCTCTACTGAGATATAACACTAAACAATACCCAGTCTAAAGACCCGTTTAACATTAACCATTTATTCAACTGTGCCGAAACGTGCTCCGGAAAGCAGGGGGCTCCTGCAGAAGCAGCTTCGACTTCAAAATCCAAGACCGGGATTTTAAAGTCAAAGCTACTTCTGCTCCGCCCCCGAACGCTTTCCTCCGCACTCTGGCCAAGGAGGAAACCAACTTGAGTGAAAACGAACCACGCAACGCAGGCGCTCAGCAGCGTAATCGAAATGCTGACGTCCATCAAGACCGCAACTCTGCTGCTAAAAGCGAGCGGGCCGTCTTTGATAACATCGGTTTGACTAAGCGTAACGCCGATTACATGTACCGGTTTAACCAAGCTTTGCAGGAACAACCAAAATTGTCTGTTGATAAGAAGTCAGAAATCGTCAATCAGATGGTCGCTGATCTTCAAGAAGGGCAAAGAACGGGGAAGATTGCCAAAAATCTTTTCGGTGGTGACGTTCACGCCCGCGTAAAGGAAATCGTTGAGGGGCCAAAACGTGATGCCAGCGCCCCAGATCCATACTGGCCAAGTGCGCTTTACAACGGACTGTGGTTCTTTACCATTTTCAGTTTGATGTTCGGAATCCTCTACATCGTTTCGCCATCAGCACAGAAAAATGGGTCGCCAGTCGGGATTACGTCAATTATCCTGTCAGGGGTCATCGCTGGGCTAGCATTGCCAGCTATTCCACGGATGTTTGATTCAAAACGCAAGCACTCACTGAACCTCTGGATCCGGATCCTGTTAGCAATCCTCTTTGTGGTTGCATGGCTGGTGCTGTTCTACGGCATGGCCTACTTGCCAGGCTTCTTGAACCCAGTAATGACACCATGGGCACAGTTAGTATTAGGTGTGCTGACAGGTGTCGGCGCCTGGTTCGTCAAGCAGCACTATGACCTGCGACAAGGGTTCTTTTCTGGGAATACGCAGAGGAGAAGGTAGAGTGTGGCAGAGTGTGGAAGCAGGCGTTTAGAGGGCGGAGCCTAAGCCAACTCTGGCAGAAATGCCTGAACTTGGCATTTTTGTCAGAGTTGGCTTAGGCAGGAGCCTCTGCCTGCTGGAACACGTTTCGGCTATATGGGCGAGAAGGTATCACCAAAGTGTCCTCACATAGCTCACATTCACCATCAAAACAAATCAATAATGCAAAGCAAAAAAGCACGCCATCATCCCAAAATGATAGCGTGCTTTTTTTGCTATTCAATATCATAAGTCAACAATAATGATACCGCTTACCATAAAATTTCGAACGATTATCATTCTCCCAAACCGATTGTTCTCAATCCTCCAAAATAAAATCATTTTCCAATGCATAAGCGGGAAACAAGGGCTAAATCACGAATTTAAAATAACAGTTTGATGAGAACCGTTGCATTTTCTGAAAACGCCTGTTATATTAAATGGCAACACAAAAAAATATCATAAGGGAGCGTTTATTTCAATGACTACTAATTGGGATACAAAGTTTGCAAAAGAAGGAATTACATTTGATGATGTTTTACTGATACCAGCGGAAAGTCATGTGTTGCCAAACGATGTCGATTTACGGATCCAATTAGCCGATAATTTGAAGTTAAACGTACCATTTCTCAGTGCCAGCATGGACACTGTGACTGAATCAAAAATGGCCATTGCCATGGCAAACAACGGTGGTTTAGGGGTCGTTCATAAGAACATGAGCAAGGAAGCCCAAGCTGCTGAAGTTGCTAAGGTCAAGGCCGTTACAAAGGATGCCGAAGCCCACCCAATTGCCGCTGTTGATGCAAATAACCACTTGTTGGTTGCAGCTGCTGTTGGTGTTACTTCTGACACCTTTGAACGTGCTGAGGGTCTGTTGGATGCTGGTGCTGATGCCATCATCATCGATACTGCCCATGGTCATTCAGCTGGCGTGTTACGCAAAGTTGCTGAAATTCGTAAGACCTTCCCTGAAGCTACTTTGATTGCTGGGAACGTTGCTACGGGCGATGGCACTCGTGCCTTGTTTGATGCCGGCGTTGACGTTGTTAAAGTTGGTATCGGTCCTGGTTCAATTTGTACCACTCGGGTCGTTGCCGGTGTTGGCGTCCCTCAACTGACTGCCATTTACGACGCCGCAACTGCTGCTCAAGAATACAACAAGCCAATCATTGCTGATGGCGGGATCAAGTACTCTGGTGATATCGTCAAGGCGTTAGCAGCCGGCGGGAACGCAGTAATGCTCGGTTCAATGCTTTCAGGAACTGACGAAGCACCTGGTGAAGTCTTTGAAGACAACGGCCAAAAGTTTAAGTCATATCGTGGTATGGGTTCAGTTGCCGCCATGGAACATGGTTCAGCTGACCGATACTTCCAAGGCGGCGTAAACGAAGCCAACAAGTTGGTACCAGAAGGTATCGAAGCACGAGTAGAATACAAGGGTTCCGTTGATGACATCATCTTCCAAATGATTGGTGGCTTACGTTCAGGCATGGGTTACACCGGTGCCGCAACCGTTGCTTCACTAATCAAGAAGGCCCAATTCGTCCGGATCTCAAACGCTGGGTTAATTGAATCACATCCTCATGATGTGCAGTTGACGAAGGCGGCACCTAACTACAAGTAGTAGAGTGTGGAAGCAGGCGTTTAGAGGGCGGAGCATAAGCTAAGTCTGGCAGAAATGCCTGAACTTGGCATTTGTGTCAGAGTTGGCTTATGCAGTAGCCTCTGCCTGCTGGAACACGTTTCCGCTATGAGGCCAAGAAAGCTTCCAGAAAAAAATCAAAAAATCAAACATAAAAAAGAGAGTCAGAAAACCACACCGTTTTCTGACTCTCTTTTACTTTGAGAATGCAATTCATTAACGCAAGTTTGTGAACACATAGTTCGGTGTGCAATTCAGTGGGTGAGACTGTTAGTTACCCGTGGTCTTGATACCAAGTGATTGGGCTTCACTGGTAACGAAATCACGAATTGTCCGCGGCTTTTGGTCACCGAGGAGCCAGTGATAAACGTTGGCGTTTCCTGACCAACCCCAGTCGGTGTAAGTCTTACGCATGGCAACAAAGGCCGCCTTTGCGAAGCTGTCACCGCCTTCAAAGTAGGAAGGCCAGTAGTCCCTTAAATGATCGGCATCAACAAAGACTGGCTTGATATCAGTCCCCATGACGTCGTTCATGATGTCACAGATCTCATTTGGCGTCTTAATCTCGTCACTTAAGACGTAGATGGCGTGTTTGTGGGAGTCTTCCTTGAGTACCTTAATAATGACGTCAGCTTCATCGAGTGCGTTAAGATACGAAACAGGCATATCCAAAGGCCGGGAATCAGATTTCCGGTAGGCGCGACATTTTAATAACAATCTTCGAATAAATGGATTAAAATAGAACATAACAAATTGTATCGAATTTTAGGTAACTTAAAGGTTGGTAGTCCAGACTATCGTAAGGGATTGCTGGTGCAGTTGAGATTGTGTGCAACCACAGTTGACCAATGCAGTGATATGGGCTGAGTTAGCGATAAGGTTTTTCTATGACAGTCGCCATTTGGTTGTGGTTATTTTCGTTGCAGGGCTTAAAATGCATGGCGGATCAAACCAAGACTCTTAAGATTAGGTTAACCAACTTACGCTCTTCATAAGTTCCACAATAAATTGCTGAATGATTATTCGACTTTTGTTAATATAGACATAAGCGATCGTGTTTTGTGCATTTATGATGTCACGATGCTTTCCCGGTAGTAATCGATCCAATTCTATGAATAAGGGAGTATTAAATTAATTATGAAAATTTTAGTTGTTGATGACGATAAAGAAATCGCGCAATTATTAGAGATTTACATTAAAAACGAAGGCTACGAACCAGTAACGGCCTACAATGGGAAGGAAGCTTTGACAAAGCTACATACCACACCGGACATTGGGCTGATGATTCTTGATATCATGATGCCTGAAATGAATGGGATCGAAGTCATCAAAGAAGTCCGGAAAGATTCAGAACTCCCAATTTTGATCTTGTCTGCCAAGACGGATGACATGGATAAGATTCAGGGCTTGATCAGTGGTGGGGACGATTACGTCACGAAACCATTCAACCCGCTGGAAGTCATGGCCCGCGTTAAGTCGCTGTTGCGGCGGTCACAGGACCACGTCACTGAAAGTCAGCCGGACGTCCTCGACATTGGGTCGTTGACCATTAACAAGGATTCACACGAAGTCAAAACGATTGCCGGGAGTCCCATTAATTTGACGGCCTTGGAATTCGGCATTCTGTACCTGTTAGCAAGTCATCCGAACCGGGTCTTTTCTGCTGATGAAATTTTTGAGCGCGTTTGGCGACAGGAATCAATCGTTTCGGCCAAAACGGTCATGGTGCACGTGTCTCATTTAAGGGATAAAATTGAAGACGCAACTGGCGGCGAAAAAGTGATTCAAACCGTTTGGGGTGTCGGTTACAAGATTGAAACCCACTAGCACAACTGATGGGTGGTTAAAGTCAGTTTCCAGGCGCTGTTTGGGAACTGATTTTAGTATCATCAGCCGGATGGTAGGGGAAATAATCAGGTTGGAGGATAGCCGTGAAACTCACCACACGAGAAAAAAGTGCCCTCATCATGGAGGCGTTTGTGACCATTGTCATACTACTGTTAGTGAACCTATCAGTAATCGTGATTCTAAATGATATGATTCAAACGAACCCAGGATTGCAGGACGGGATATTTATCATTAAACGGTCCATGGTCATCGGCCGTACCACTATCAGCTGTGGAGCTGGGAGAATATTTTTATTGGCCTGATGATTGCGGCGGATGCCGGTGTCGTTTATTGGCGGCTGTTGCGCCGGTACCATCAGATGCAGCTGCGGCACATCATTGATGAACTGCACTACATTGCTAATGGCCACTTTGACCACCGAATCCCGTTCACGTTGAAGGGCGATACGCAACGCGTGGTGACGTCAGTGAATGCGTTGGTTGATTCCGTGATTTCGTCAATGGAAGATGAACGCCGAATCGAAAAATCAAAGGATGAACTGATCACAAATGTCAGCCATGACCTGCGAACGCCGTTAACGTCAATTATCGGCTATCTGGCTTGATTGAGGATCATCAGTACCACTCAGAGGATGATATTCTCAAATACACGCACACGGCGTTTAACAAGGCCAAGCAAATGAAGTCCTTGGTGGAAGATCTCTTTGAGTACACCAAGATGCGCCAAACCGATACGCCGATGAACATCTCTAAGATCGACATCAATCAGATGCTGGAACAACTGGCTGCTAGTTTTGAGCTTGAAGCGGAAGATAAGGGGATCAAGATTGCCATCGATGCAGATGACAAACCGTTACAGATCGAAGCGGATGCCGAAAAACTTGGTCGGGTGTTCAATAATTTGATTGCAAACGCGTTGAAGTACGGTGACGGCGGCCACAATATCATTTTGCGGTCTAAGCCGGTCAGTGAGCGGGAAATTCAGGTGAGCGTCGAAAACGACGGTTCACAGATTCCGGAAGCGTCACTGAAACAGGTGTTTGAACGGTTTTATCGGGTTGAAGGATCACGTTCCAAAGCTACGGGGGGAACGGGTTTAGGCTTAGCCATTGCCCAGAGTATTGTGGATCGGCACGGCGGGTACATTTACGTCACGTCCGATCCCAAAATGACGCGGTTTATCATCCACTTGCCGGTTAAAAACGGGGAGCGAATCGAACGCGTCCAACCAACAACAACACCGGAGGAAAATCTTGAAGAATAAAGAAATTCAAATGAGAACCATCGCACAGATGGGTCTTATTTTAAGTGTTATAGCACTGTTTATGGCGTTTTATACGAGTGGCGTTACTGCGCAAGCCTCGTCGGTTTCATCCGCGTCGTCCACTTTGAATTTGAACGTGAAGTCAGCGATTGCCATTGACGCTAACACAGGTCAGGTTTTATATGACAAAAACGACAAAAAGGCGTTGCCGATTGCTTCTATGACGAAACTATTAGCCATCTACATTGTGTTGCAAGAAGTGCATGATGGTAAATTATCTTGGAATCAGAAAGTGCATGTCAATCAGGCGACCGCAAAACTGAGTAAGAATACGGAATTGACTAACGTGCCGTTGACGACCAGCGAAACCTACACCGTTAAGGAACTCTACCAGGCATCGCTGATCTATTCGGCTAACGCAGCGGTCGTTGCATTAGGTAATGAGATCTCAGGCAGCCCGCATGTGTTCATGACGAAGATGCGGCAAACGGCTAAGAAGCTTGGACTCAATTCAGCCAAGCTGATCACGGCCTCTGGTATTACCAATGGTCAAGCTGGCTCAATGGGCTATTCATCACTGCCGAAAAAGGATGAAAACACGATGTCAGCAAGTGATGTCGCTAAGTTAGCCCAGGATCTGTTGAAGACTTATCCAGAAATCTTAAAAACAACCTCAACTTCAACGCTGACCTTTGATAAGGGTGGCGCTAGTGAGACGAAAATGACCAGTTGGGATCTCATGCTCAAAGGGTTATCGCAGTATTCGGCTAACTTACCAGTTGACGGGTTAAAGACGGGCTCATCAACTGCTGCCGGCGCAACTTTGTTGGGACGGTCAAGAAGAATGGCCACCGGATCATTACGGTGGTCATGCACGCGGCTTACAAGTCCAGCACCGATCCGTCACGTTTCGTCCAAACTAAAAAATTGATGAACTGGGTCTACGCTACTTATAAACCAGTGACTTTAAAGAAGGGTGCGCAGTTTGCCCAGAGTGACACAGTCAGCGTACCTTATGGCAAACAAAAAACAACCACGGTTGCAGTTGGTAAGAACACGACTGTTTGGCTGGCTCAGAATCAGAGTACGGCGCGGCTGAAGGGCAAGGCCCATTTGAAGGCTTCAGTTACTGAGAAGAAGGGGTTAAAGGCGCCGTTAGCAGCTGGTACTCAAGTCGGAACACTGAATTTGAAAACTGATGGGCAATCTTTCAGTTTCTTAAATGGCGGTGACACATTAAATGTGCCGATTCAGATCAATCATAGCCTAAAACGTGCTAATTGGTTCGTTCGGACTTGGCGAGATATTGCTGGTATTTTTTAAAATTTAGTAGCTGAATAAATAGTTATATGAACAAAAACGGGTGCCTTTATTGCATTATTCGTAAACTGAATGGCCAATTTAAAATTACCTATGAGACACAACTAAATTCTAATGTTTTCCTTGTGAATCCAACGTAGGAAAACATAATGAAACATGGTAAAATAGTCTTGCATTGTGTGATTATGGTGTATATTTTGTTTGATTTTGGTAAAAGCACTCATGCGGTCACTGTTGATCGGCGTGAGTCTAAAACATTTCAGTTGTGTCGAACGCTTTGTGATGGAGGCATTCTTTTTGACTAAACAATTGCCAAACCCAAACGAGCCCAGGTGGCGGATGACGTTACGGACGTCCATGCCATTGAACTTAAGCTATATCCCGATTGGCTTGGCTTGTGGTGTGCTGTTGCACGCCGCTGGTTTTAACACGTTATTGACGGGGCTTGTTTCAATTATGGTTTTTTCCGGCGGTGCTCAATTTATGATCGCGTCAATGTTAACGATCAACGCGCCGTTACTTTCAATTGTCTTAATGCTGTTCTTCTTGGAACTGCGTTATGCGTTACTTGGATCCAGTTTATCCCGGTATCTAAAGGGGCAGTCGGAACGATTCCTGCTGGTCTTTGCGGTATCGTTGAACGATGAAAATTACGCGGTCAACTACTTAAAGTTTGCTACGGACAAGAAGTGGACGCCGCAAGATGCCTTACAGGTTGAACACTACTCACTGTTATTTTGGACGGTCAGCAACCTCATCGGCAGCCTGATTGGGAGTGCTTTGAAAATTAATCTCAACGTGGTTCAATTCGCGTTGACGGCACTGTTCATTTACATGGTTGTGATGCAGATCAAGGAACGCCTCACCATTATCGTGGCCATTTTGGCCGGTATCTTGGCCGTGGTCTTCCTAACGTTGACTAAGAGCACTATTGGTTGGTCATCTCAACGTTGCTGACGTCCTTCATCGGCTTCTTGTTCGAACATTATCTGGTAGAGAAACATCCGAAGAGTCATTTGCTGTACAAATTGCGGCATCATGAGGATACTGCCGACGAGGATGAGGACGAAGATTCCGTTGAAGAATCGGGTCAGAATAGCTAGGCGAGGTAAACGGAATGAATTCTGTGAATACGTGGAATACCACACAACATTTTTGGCTGATTATTTTGGGGTTCTTTGTGGCCTTTGCGCCACGTTATCTGCCAATTAAGATCTTTACCAAACGAAAAATTCCCGAGTGGTTCAACGAATGGATGCGGTTCGTACCCGTTTCGTTGTTTACGGCGCTGGTCGTAAAGGATATTTTTATTTCCAGTTCCTACCACTTTGAAGTGATGCCGCACATTGCTGACATCATTGCGGGATTACTCGTTTTAGTCATTGCGTACGTGACACGCTCCATGGCAATTTCCGTAGTTGCTGGGTTGATCAGCGTGTTCCTGCTATCAATGATCATTTGATGCACAAAAACTTAATAGATGAGTCTAACTTGAAGCGTTGACCGGTTTGGTCAGGGCTTTTTATTTTGCTGCAAAGACTGCTCTTGGCTGACAGGCCTTACTGTAATTTCCAGTATAGGGTGTCAGTGTAACGACTTGATGGTGGTTATGAAAAGATTGTGTAAATGTTGTGTATCGTTTATGTTAAGACCGATGGATGCTGGAACCGTTATGACGCGTTAACCCTTGTTGTATTCGGCATTGTGGGCTGACACATGTGTCGCAAAAATGAGTTTGGACTAGGCAAGAATTGGCTTTTTTTACTGCACGCAAACTGATCAATGTATGTTAGATTATAGGTATCAAGTTGATGGGTTAGTGCTAATTGGAAAATTTGAATGACTTAAATTGCGTTAGTGTGTTGCTTCGTTCTGCCATTCAGCCTTGCAAGTTGAGGTGAAATCGCGCCAGAGCACACAATGCCGAGCAGTTTCACTACGCTACGATACCAGCAATCGTCATCATAGATGGTCAACCACATATAACTGGTGTTATAAAACCTGGTAATCAATTGTTAGCAGTGGTAACTAGCACATTGTGAGAAGTGTCGCTGTTAATAGTCTTACCAGCAGTCGAGGGCGGATTCTCCGCAAACTTGGTTTAATGCTATTTCGATGCTTAACTAGTGGTAACAAGTAAGCTCTACGTAAGTGGAATGCAGCAATTCGGCAGGTTGTCGTGGTGTCGACATCAGTTAGCGACCGTACTTGGGTCGGTTACTGATGTGCGAGTCGACTGAGATCCACTCGAGAGCTGCGCAGCAGAAATCGAGTTAGCTCAGTCGCGAGCCACTACGACAGCCTGCCGAATTGCGGAATGCAACGGACTATCCACCCAGGATGATGCTAAGACTCATATAACACTGTGTTAGCTAGAAATTTTGGGTTAATCTGACACTGACTAAGTAGCAGTCTGTTACTTGCAATAAAGCGAGATGGAATCGGGTTGAGATCATGTTTTGACAGTGTTTCCATCACTTGACGGGCTGTGTGATGCGCATACCAGATCGCGGTCGGTCACTGATAAAAGTTCCCGAAAATTTACTCGGAACGGCTGTCATGCATTGTCATCATGGTATAATAAGTTTAAATTGTTTGGATCAGATGTGGAGGGAATTTCTTGAAAAAGTGGGTATGGGCTGTTGCAACAGCCATTATAATTATCATTGCTGGTGGCTTGGCGTACACCAGTCACCACAACGTGCAAACACAGTATAATAACGCTATGAATAGTGGTAAATTATCAGTTCAGGATAAGAGTTACTCGGCGGCTGAAACGGCCTTTCAGACGGCGTTGCGTCACAAGGACAGCGACAAGGTTGCGCAGACCTATCTGTCGCAAACACAAAACTACGTTGCCGGGAATGCTGCCTTGAATGATGGCAACTTTTCAACAGCTAAGAAGGCCTTTACGAAGGTTAAAAATGCGAAGAATGGTTACGACGTGTTAACCAAGCGGGCTAAAACGTCCTTGAAACGGGTCAAACCAATTCAGCTTCGTTCAGAAATGTTCACTCAAATCTACGGCCAAGCCGTTACCCAGTATCAAGCACAGTCTTACACCGAGTCTAACGCGACGTTGGACCGTATCTTGACCGATAAGGATGCTAAGCAGACATACTATCAGGATACGTATAACAAGGCGGTTGCACTGCGGTCTTCCAATAATAAAGCAATTAAAAACGGCGGTGACGGCACACCAGCTTCCGATTCTAGTGCTGTGGCCACAACCGATAGCGACAGTTCATCCGCAACAGCCACGACTGGCAGTACCTCAGCATCTTCCAGCAGCGTTGCTGGGCTAACGAAGGCTGAAAGCAAAGCTGCCAAGAATTATAAAGGGACCAACGAGTACACGGTCAAAAAATCGCAGACTGAGATCAACGGCAAAACGATTACTAACGCCCAAATTGCTGCTGCACGTAAGACGCTTAAGAGTGCCGGTGTTGAAGCAGGGAGCTTTTCGGATCAAGATATCCGGACAGGCTTGATTGCGGCTAACAAGGCAGGTATCTCATACAAGGCTTACGTTAACAAGACTTATAAATAACGCACCAAGTTTGGTGTAATAAACGCGAAGTAGTTTCTGTGGGCACCGTCTAGTTGCCCGCGGAAACTGCTTTTAAATACCCTGAAATTTAAATGAGACTGAAGTTGAGGTGACCTGAGTGGGAATTTATCATCGATTTGTTGAAAATGTAACACTGCGTCGCTGGACCGTGCTGGGGTTCATCATCCTGATTCTCTGGCTGGTTCGGTCGCAAATGAGCAAGATCCTGTTAACCTTTATCTTTACGTTTTTAGTCCTGCGCTTGATTCACTTTGTCCAACGACACGTGCGGATCCCATCGCGGCTCATTGTGATCACCGTGTATGTGCTGATCATTCTCGGGATGTACTTTGCCATCACGATCTATTTGCCAAAGGTCGCCACAAAGGTCGTTGTGACGGTGCAGTCGATTTACAAATTCTATCAAAGTGCTTCCAGTGACACGAATGCGCAGATGCGCTGGGTGGCCGACTGGGTCGGCAAATCGAACATTATGCCGCAGGTAAAGGGTGGCATTAAGCTCATCATGGACTACCTGACAAGTATTGGCTCGTTTGGCCTGACGTTTGTGTTGTCACTGATCCTAAGCTTTTTTTTCACCATTGAGGAAAAGCCGATGCGGTCGTTTTCTAAACTATTTTTAGATAGTGACTACGGCTGGTTCTTCCAAGATGTGTACTATTTTGCCCACAAGTTTTCAGATACCTTTGGCGTCGTCATCGAAGCCCAGTTCGTGATTGCTATCGTCAACACAGCAGTTACAACCATTGGTCTAGCGTTTCTGCAAATGCCGCAACTGCTGGTACTGGCCATCATGATCTTCATCCTGAGTCTGGTGCCCGTCGCTGGGGTGATTATTTCCGCTATTCCGCTGTCTCTGATCGGGTATTCCGTTGGCGGGGTTCGAACGGTGGTCTATATCGTCATTCTGCTCGTTATCGTGCATACGCTGGAAGCGTACGTGTTGAATCCCAAACTCATGTCCAGCAAAACGGAATTGCCGATCTTTTACACGTTCGTTGTGTTACTGGCCGGTGAAGCGCTTTGGGGCACCTGGGGGCTGATCGTCGGTGTGCCGGTGTTTACGTTCTTCCTGGATATTCTGGGTGTGAAACGTGCGCACGGCCTGCACGTGCCGCCAGCTCAGCTGCAGCAATTAACCGAGCAGCAACTTAAGAAACTAAAGAACCGCGACTGGCGGCGTAACAAGACGGACCATTCAGGTGATGAAAAATGACGTTTAAGAATCTCATGACAGGCAATCCATCATATGTGTCGCGGTATCAGGACGCACCAAACGACCAACGCCAACGGGCCGACCATTTGTGCTGGCAACTGAACCAAATGGACCCAAGTGTGGGTGAGGCACGTCAGAAAATTTTGATGCAACTCTTTGAGACTACCGAAAATTTACCGATCGTAGCTGCTAACTTTCACTGTGACTATGGGTTTAACGTTCACTTTAAGGGCATGACCCTGCTAAACAGCAACGTCACGATTCTTGATTCCTCACCAGTGACGATTGGTTCTAATGCGTTTATTGCGCCCGGCGTTGTGATCGCCTGCTCTGGGCACGCGATACTGCCTGAACAACGGGCGGCTGGCATTGGTACTAGTGCGCCGATCACACTCGGTGATAACGTCTGGATCGGCGCCAATAGTGTGGTGACTGCTGGTGTCACGATCGGCACTGGCAGTATCATTGGGGCTGGCAGCGTGGTCACCCACGATATTCCCGCTGGGGTCATTGCGGTGGGGAGTCCCGCCAAACCAGTTCGGGAAATTAACGAAGCGGACCGCGTTGAACTGACGCCGTTTTAGTCGCCAAGACCAGCCCACATCGTTTTAAAAATTCACATGTTTTAATTTCGGTAAATTGGAACCTACCAGAATCACAATTGGTCCCGTTTTCATTTGTGAAACCCGTTTTACCTGCTGTAATTCATTCTATTTTGGTGTAAAATAGCAAAGTAATTAAAAGAAGAAAGAGGTTATTGACTAATGGCAAAATTAGTACTGATCCGTCACGGACAAAGTGAATGGAACTTATCTAACCAATTTACTGGTTGGGTCGACGTTGATCTTAGTGACGAAGGTGTTAAGCAAGCAATCAATGCTGGTAAGCTCATCAAGGAAGCCGGCATCGAATTTGACCAGGCCTACACATCTGTTTTGACCCGTGCCATCAAGACGTTGCACTACGCTTTGGAATACTCAGACCAACTCTGGATTCCAGAAACCAAGACTTGGCGTTTGAACGAACGTCACTACGGCGCATTGCAAGGCCAAAACAAGGCTGAAGCCGCAGAGAAGTTCGGTGACGAACAAGTTCACATCTGGCGTCGTTCATACGATGTCCTTCCACCACTGTTGAGAGCCGACGACGAAGGTTCAGCTGCTAACGACCGTCGTTACGCTAACTTGGACCCACACATCGTTCCTGGTGGTGAAAACTTGAAGGTTACCCTCGAACGGGTGATGCCTTTCTGGGAAGATGAAATCGCCCCAAAGCTGCTTGATAACAAGAACGTCATCATCGCAGCCCATGGTAACTCATTACGTGCCCTCAGCAAGTACATCGAAGGGATCAGCGATGACGATATCATCAACCTCGAAATGAAGACTGGCCAACCAGTTGTTTATGATTTCGATGCAAAATTAAACGTTACTAACAAGACTAAGTTAGGCGACTAATCCAATTTCCGCCAACTTAGGAAGTCGGTCTGTAAGGGCCGACTTTTTATTGTGTCAAGAACCGTTACAAACGGACAGCGGTGCACCATACTGTTGTGGTTTGGTCGCCGTTTTCCAATGAAGACAATCAATTAAACCTTAGAAAATGGAGTATCAACAACCTTGAATAACGAAACAGAAGTATCACAACGTGAGATGTTAAAGATCATCAGTGTTTTTCGCAAGAACGGCTTTAAGGGCGAATATGAAACCTTTGAACGGTCAAAAGAAGTTGAGGGCGAGTATTTCGTAGTCGTCACTGATGAGAAGTCGGGGATCAAGGGGTTGTTTAAAGCCAACGTTCTGGAGAGCACAGTTGCCTTCCAGTATGTGTTGGATGAGAAACATTCAGTTGCTAACAGCTAAGCACCACCTGTACCACCAAAACTGAAGCGTTTATTGATTGATACCGCTGAAGTTCGAAAGTTACGATCTCAGCGGTATTTTTATGCCATCATTTACCATAATGATTCGATGATTTATATATAACTAATACTAGACATAAGATAGATAGGATTGAAGAAGAGATGCATCAATTATTTGCAGAATTAATGGGTACCGCCTTAATGATCGTATTTGGGGTGGGTGTTCATGCCGACACAGTTTTAAATGACACAAAGTACCACGGTTCAGGCCACTTGTTTGCCATCACAACATGGGCATTTGGGATTTCCATCGTACTGTTTATTTTTCCAACGATCTGTTTAAACCCCGCTATGGCGCTGGTCCAATTTTTCTTGGGGAATATCACGTTCATCCGGTTTATTGAAATTTCCATTTTTGAAATGATCGGCGGGGTGTTAGGCGCCGTCATCGTGTACATTATGTATGCCGACCAGTTCAAGCACCGTATGACAAGATTGATCCAGTGACGATTCGGAACATCTTCTCGACCGCACCAGGTGTGCGCAACCTGCCACGGAACTTCTTCGTCGAATTTTTTGATACCTTCATTTTCCTGACTGGGATTTTAGTGATTGTGACGATTAAGACGCCCGGTGTGATGCAAATTGGTATCGGCCTGTTAGTTTGGGCCATTGGGATGGGACTTGGTGGCCCAACTGGGTTCGCCATGAACCAGGCACGGGACCTTGGGCCGCGGATTGCCTTTGCATTGTTGCCAATTAAGAATAAGGCCAACGCTGACTGGCAGTACGGACTATTAGTGCCCGGAATCGCACCATTCTTTGGGGCGGGGGCTGCTGTTTTGTTTGCGAAGTTTTATTTGGGAATGTAATTGGCAGTCAATTCATGATTGTAAAAAGAAGCCCGTAATGAGCTTCTTTTTTTGTGTCTATTTGGATGGAAAGGCTAAGACAGTCGTTCCTTTTGTTGATTTAGTGTACTGTTGATGTGCATTATATTTTTTGGTGTGCGTATAAATTTTCATGTAGGTTGCACCTGAATTGTACAGGTACCAGTATAGGACTTTCTGCTTGCCGATTTTTCCGGGCTTAACGATGCCAAATGTCAAATAATTATTGCTGACAGTATAGTTGGGGTTAATATTCACAGCGTAATAGTACCACCCTAAATCAGTTTTTATTAGATTGGCGTGTCCATTAGAATAGTTTTTGGTAAATGTATAATGCTTGGTAAAATATTTTGAGCCAGTCTTATCCAAACGAGTTGGTACTGACAAGTAGTTCTTACCGATGATAAGTGTTTTTAGGGAATGTTTCTTAGCGTTACCAGTATAGGTATACCAGTTTCCCTTTAATGCTGAAGGTGTTGAAGACAGATACTTAAAGTGTGTTGCCGTTTGATATTTATTAGCTGCTAATGCGGGTGTTTGCTCTGATTGCACAGCTAGGATGCCAAAGGCTGTTGCGGTAGCGATGGTCAAACCAATAATAGTCTTTTTAACGTTAAACATAGGTGTCTCCTTTTTCCCAATAGTATTTACTGCACCTAATATATCAATAACAATCAAGAAAGTATAAAGTACTTTTAACTTGAAGAATGCCTTACCCAAATATAAATGGATAAGGTATTTTTTAATATGTAGATAATCTGGGGAGATGTAATCATGAAACAAAGTAAAACGATTTAAAAACTTATTTGTATTGGGGTAGTTACAGTAATTGGTCTGCTACTTTCAAATGTCATCACGGCACAAGCAGCGGATAGTAGCGACTTATATAATCGCGCATATTCAGCCACCAAAACATTACAGAAAACGAAGTATCCGTTCTATAAGGCACCATACGCTAAAGGTGTTAAGGCTGCTAAGTCAGCAAAGGGAATGTCACAGGACAAGCTGAAACTTTCGCGAGTCGCTAAAACAGCTTCCGATATTTCGTATAAAACAAAGTTTGGTTGGATGCGGGCAACGGCGTTTAACGAATGGTTAGTCTATCATAGTCGCCTAAATTATAATATGAAGGTTCAAACTGCGCACGAGCCTGTGTACTCAAAACCGTATGGGTTAAACGGCTATAAAAAGCTTGGCAGTACGAGCACTATGAACCTGGTTGGTCACTGGTACCACGTGGATCAACGGGCAGAAACCAACACTAAGACTGGCTATTACCGGATCAAGGTGGGTACAGCTTATTATTGGGTTCGTGGTAAGTATATGGTCTTTAATACCAGCAAATTAAAGTGCAATATCTCAAAAGTCGAAAAGGCGATTGCTGCGGGCTCTAAGTACGTTGGTAAATCAAAATATCTATGGGGTGGCGGCCGATCAGCCTATAATATCGCACGAAAACGATTTGATTGTTCGTCATTTATTCACTATATTTACGCAAAATCAGGCGTGAAATTGGGTCCAACTTCGAGTTGTACAACGTACTCCCTGATTCATATGGGGCGCAAAGTGAAACCTTCGGCGATGAAGCGCGGGGATATTTTCTTCTTCACAGCTAAGGATGAGGGTGTTAACTGTCACGTTGCAATTTATTTAGGGAATAAATTATTCTTACATGATTCACCGAATTCAGATACGCGCGGCGTTTGTATTTCAAGCCTAAACGATCCACGTTGGAAAACAAGATTTAACGGCAATGTTAGACGGATCGTGGGTTAATTTCAACATCGATGCAGAATCTATTTGTAATTTTACAATTAGGTTCTGTATTTGTATTTACAGGTGTATTAGACGATATCAAGGAAAGTATAAGGTATAATGTATGTATCTTATGCGCTATTAAATTGATAAACTTCTTGTAGGGTTGATTTTTAGGGTAATGATTGGAGGCGGGATTCATTGAAAAAGTCGGATGTTGATGTCCAAGCCTTGCAGGGATTTTACAAGCAAGTGAATGATTTGATAGGGACGGATGCGATGCTCGCTATTTGGGAAGAATATCGAGGTACACAGCTGACGATTCCAATCCATCTGTATAGTAGGGACTATGCACGAACACGAATTCGTGAGCAGTACGATGGAACGAACACAAGACAACTGGCAAGAAAGTATCAATATTCAGAAAAATGGGTGCGACAGATGATTAATCAAAAAGATGTGGAAGAGTGATTTTATCCGAGTATATTTCTTAACCTTTTTTACCTGTAAAAGTATTGATAATGAGGATTGTATAATGCTATTGTGAGTCAAGTGGAACTGATACAGGACATGGTGCTTTTAAATTAAGGTACTCGAATAGGTGAAAGAGGGATTCAATATGAATAAGATAATCTTTAAAAGTTTAGCGTTAGGTGCCTTGACACTTGGCGTTGGATTCACTACGCAACAGGTTAGCGCTAGCGCTGCATATCGAACTGTTAAAACGAAGAGTTATGCTAGCACGACACCTGCTTATCATGCTAATAACGCAACTAAATCAGTTTATTTATGGAATAGCACTTTAACGAAAAAACAGCATAACTTGAAAAACTATCCGAAAACGACTTGGTACGTTCAAAAGAGTGTTAAGTTAACTAATGGTAAAAAGACTGGCATTTTCTACTATGTCAAAAATAAGAGCAACTCGGCAAGTGGGTATGTTTGGCGGAACTACTTAACTAAGGGCAAATTTGCAGCTACTTCAGGCACAAGCACCGCAACAGATCCTACGGTAGCAACAAGTAGCAATAGTCTTACGTTTAAGTACGTTAACGCTGACTCTGGTGCAACAGTGGCAACTGCTACATGGATTATCCCTTCAAAACTATTAAAATCAGGTGCGTCATTAAGTAAAGGGACTAGCATGAAGAGTGTCTTAAAAGATATTACAAGTGTATTATCGGCTTCAAGTGCTGATATCCCAACTGGCTACGATGTCGTAGATACAACGTATCCCGATGTTGTAACATCTAAAGTTGGCGAAACATTGATTTTCCATGTACTGCCGCAAAATAACTAGTTAAATTTAGCATTTCAAAATCACAAAAGATCATCTCAGTTCTGTGAGGTGATCTTTTTTTGAGTTATAAAACAACATTAAACGTTGTGTAAGATATGATACATAAGGTTTCAAATTGATGCTACCCCAATTTAAAACCTGACGATATACTAGCCTCATCAAAACAAAAAGGGATGGTTCAAGTGGCAAACCAAACAATTAAAATTCACGTGCTTCACACCGGACTCGTTAAAGTTGACAAAGCACTCCCGTTTCATGGCCAGTTCAGAAATCCGCTTGCCGTTACTGGATTATTTCGCAGCGAAGTTAATCAAATCACGTTACCTGTTTCGAGTTATCTCATTGAACATCCAAAGGGATTGATTCTGATTGACACCGGCTGGAACAAACTTGTTCGAACTAGTAACTGGAAAGAGTTGGGTATGCAGGTTCAAATTAACAAGGGATATTTGCCAGCAGGCTGGGCGGTAGATGAACGGCTGGCAGCCCTTGGCTATAAAACCAGCGACATCGACTACGTCTTAATGAGTCACTTACACTGTGATCATGCGAGTGGGTTGCCACTGGTCAAGGATGCCAAGAAGATCCTTGTCTCTTCTCGTGAATGGCGCGTAGCAATAAGGTACCGATGGTTTATCTGCCACGTGAATGGAAAAGCGTTAACGTGGATACCTATGAGTATGACCATGTCCACGTTGGGCCGTTTAACGAAGCAATGGATGTTTTTGGTGACGGTAGTGTCCTGCAGGTCGCCACACCGGGTCACGCTTCCGGCATGTCATCAACGCTGGTGAGGGGGTCTGACAATCGCTACGTTCTTCTGGCTGCTGACACAGGGTACGCGGCTGCCTCTTGGGAAAACATGGTGACACCGGGAATCTGTACCAGCAGAAAAAAGGCCCTCACGTCGCTTGGCTGGGTTCACGAAATGGCCCATGATCCAAACTGTGTGGAAGCTTTAGCAAATCACGATACACAGACAGAACAGCACGTCATTGAATTGCCTTATTAAGGCACTAGTTCAAATGTTTAGCAGTTAACGCTTGCATGATGCCATTCATGAAAGTTGAAATTTCATCCGGATCATCGTGTTCGAGCGCCCATTTGATCGCGGTCAGCACGTTATTGGCATACAGGGTTGCGATAAATTCGGTTGAGACGGGTAACTCAGTGTGGCTTTGTGCTGTTAAATAAGCTGCCAGGTCACGACTAATGATAGTTGTGAGTCCCTTTTCAAGATTGATTTCGTCAACCTGAATGGCAATCAATGTGAGAAATTCAGTCTTATGCTGATGGAGTGACTGATACAGAAAGGTGAGTAGTGAATCAGAAGCCACTTCCTGCAACCTATTTTTGAGAAGATTATCGAAGTCTGTCTCAATCTGGTTAACCATTTTTTGTAAGAGGTCATATTTGTCGACGTAATGGTGATAAAACGTACTTCGACCGATAAGCGCCACTTGGCAGATATCCTGGACGGTAATTTTGTTGAAGCCTTTTGTTTGTAGCAGGTTAATAAAGGCTTGTTTGATGTCACGGTTGGTTTTGATAACGCGTAGATCGTCGGGCACATGATCGCTTCCTTATAAATGATTGTGAATCGCAACACCTAGGTTTTTTCCCTGGGTGTCGTTTCAGTGACATCTAAGAACGGTAAAAATTATTGAGGCCACTGTGCGCCCATCATCTGAATCACCGTTGCCACCCGCCGTTTCTCAGTCTTCAAATAACTCGCATAAATCGGCATATGGGCACTTTCATCCGTGATCGGCAGGTTAACGCGGTCGTCTTCTTTAAGCTGCTGCCTAAATCCTGGGTCGAGCATCGATAGATTTGAAGTGAAATACGGAAAGTTGGCATAAGTCGTCAGCTGTTTCATCGCTTCTTGTTCGGCCTGGTACATAAAGGTCGCATCGGGAATAGCTTTTTGGATGATGTCACGCCAAGGGCCAATGGCACCAAGGACAACGAAGCTTAACCCCTTAAGGTCGTTAAACGACACGCTGGTTTGATTCGCCTGATACATAAATTGATCCAAATTGACCGCCAAGTTTTCTGTCCCGATAAACCGCGATTCAACGGTGGGGGTGCTGATCTCCTGGTTGGTAAAAATCAGGGTAAACGCATTGCTGTCTAACAACGCAACCAGGTTATCAGCTGATTGCAGCTCCGCATTCACACGAGTGTGGGATGGTAACTGGGACTTTAAAGCGTGCAGCATCAGCAACGGACCCGGAATCGTGGCGCCAATTGTGCCTTCGTGTTGCTGGCGGTCAAAATTTTGCACTTTCGTCACGAATTGTGTCTGGGCTGCTAAGAGTTGTGCGGCTTCATTTGCTGCCAGTTCACCCGTCGCGGTCAGTGCAATGCGATTCGGCTGTCGGTCAAATAACCGCACGTTTAAGGCGTCCTCCAGCTTTTGCATGCCGCGGGTGACGGTGGGCTGCGTGACGTTCAGTTGTTTTGCCGTTTCAGCCAGTGTGCCAGTCTGGGCAAACGTGGCCAGTTCTTCTAACAGATAGTTGTCGATCATCGCGGCACCTCCAGTATACGTTACCCGTATACTACCATGTACGACTAGTAATTTTCAAATGGCTGGTTCGGCCTTATGATAGGGACAACATCAAATTTGGAGGTACGAACGATGACAACTATTCCAACAATCACATTGAACAACGGTGTTGACATGCCGCAACTTGGCTTCGGGGTGTTTCAAGTGCCAGATCTTAGCCAAGCTGAAACGGCCGTCAGTGACGCTTTGAATACGGGTTACCGGCTGATCGATACGGCCGTCGCTTACCAGAATGAGGAAGCCGTCGGTAAGGCGATTCGCGAGAGTTCGATTAAGCGGGAAGACATTTTTCTCACATCGAAACTCTGGGTCTCTGACTTCACCTATGACCGGGCAAAGAAAGGTATCGATGCATCGCTGGAACGTTTGGGCCTTGACTACATGGATCTCTACCTGTTGCATCAGCCATACGGGGACACGATGGGGGCTTGGCGAGCGTTAGAAGAAGCTCAGCAAGCCGGTAAGATTCGGGCAATCGGTGTTTCCAATTTCTACGCGGATCAACTGAAGAACCTTGAGTTGACGATGACGACGCAACCAGCTGTGAACCAGATCGAAGTCAGTCCGTGGTACCAGCAACCGGATGAAGTGCGGTTTAACCAAAGCGAAGGCGTTCAGGTCGAAGCCTGGGCACCGTTTGCGGAGGGCAAGCATGGCATTTTTACGGATGACACGATTGCTGGCATCGCTGCTAAGTATGGCAAGACAAACGGTCAAGTGATCCTCCGCTGGTTGTTGCAACGCGGCATTACCGTGATTCCAAAGTCTGTCCATCAAAACCGAATGGCAGAAAACATCGCGGTGTTTGATTTTGAACTGTCAGACGCCGATATGGCGACCATGAATAGTCTGGACAAACAAGAAAGCCAATTCTTTGACCACCGTGATCCGGTGACCATTGAACAGATTTTCGGTTCAAGTCTGGCACAGTTACACGATTAGAGATAAAAAAGGAGACAGATTATGAAAACAATCACCTTAAATGATGGCAACAAGATTCCGGCTATTGGGTTTGGCACCTTCCAAATTCCCAGTGACGGCTCAACCTATAAAGCTGTTTTAGAAGCACTGAAACTTGGGTATCGACACATTGATACGGCCGTTGCCTACTTCAATGAAGGCGAAGTGGGACAAGCAGTTAAGGACAGCGGCATTCCCCGCGACGAGATCTGGATCACCAGTAAACTTTGGCTGCAAGACTACGGCGAGGAGGCGGCACAAAAAGCGATTGAACTTTCTTTAACAAAACTAGGGCTGGACTATCTGGACCTGTATCTGCTTCACCAACCATACGGCGACGTGCCAGGTGCCTGGCGGGCACTGGAAACTGCCAAACAAGCGGGTAAAATCAGATCTATCGGTGTTTCCAATATGACCCCTAAACTTTGGCAACAGTTCGTGCCGAAATTTGCCACGATGCCAGCTGTGAACCAAGTTGAGTTTAACCCATACTTTCAACAGCAGGACCTTCGCGCGCTTTTAGCGACCGACGATGTGAAGATTGAGGCTTGGGCACCGCTGGGGCAAGGCAACCAGACGTTGTTTAAGGAACCAGTCCTGACCGCCTTGGCATCCAAGTATCAAAAAGACGTTGGGCAGATCATCCTGCGATTTGAAAATCAGGAAGGCATTATCGTTTTCCCGAAATCCGTTCACGAAGCACGCATTAAGAGTAATCTCGACATTTTCGACTTTGAACTGACGGCCGATGAGTTGGCGCAAATCCGAACACTAGATACCGGAAAAGGGATGCATGATCCCGATGCACCGGGTGTGGGTGACATGTTGTTATCTGCGTTTGACGTGCATGCGTAAGACTAGATGAGTTAAAAAACCACTTCGGAATAACTTCCTGGGTGGTTTTTTGATACCCCCAACCTCAGAAATGACATCGATTTTTGCACCTAACTATGCGATACTAAGAGGACTAAGTCGCGACGATGGGGTCGTCACAATCGGGGGAACGCATGAAAAAATGGGGTGTATCGTTTATTTGTCTGGTCTGGCTATTACTGATGCCAGTCACGGCTGCTGCTCGCGCGGGTGGTGGCGGTGGCGGAGGAGGCGGCGGTGGGGGCTTCGGGGGATCATATAGTTCCGGCCGCTCGACCTGGTTTAACACCGCCGAAGAATATGTTGCGATTGGGTATGTCGGCTATAGCGGGGTAAAGATGGCGGTTCGACTTCGGAAAAAATGGCGCAACCGGGTTCGCGAAACGGCACCCATTGACCCGAAATTAGCAGCCCAATTTGAACCGCTCTTCACTGAGGTTGAAGCCGCCTGGTCGGTGAATCAGCAAGCTGACCTCGCCACCCTCATGCAACCGGATTATTTTCTCGAACAAAAAAAGGTCCTCGACCGGTGGGCAATTGAAGGCAAGCTCAACAAGGTCGATGATCTTAAAATTTTAAATCTCAAACAGGAAGTCACGCCAGACAAGAATCGCCCGCACGTGGTGGTCTTTGCTGAAGCGCGTGACTATTTCATTAAACCAAAAGAAACCAAAACCATTCAGCAAACGGCTTATCGCAATTGTAAGCTGAAATCGTTTCAGGAGGTTTGGAAACTCGCTTATAACGTGGACTCGAAATTAATTGTGACCAATATTCGTCAGTAGACTGAAAAGTCAGTGCAATCATGGGAATCCCTTGATTGCACTGACTTTTTTGAAGTATTGGGTGGATAGTTCGTTGCATTCCGCAATTCGGCAGGCCGTCGTAGTGGCTCGCGACTGAGCTAACTCGATTCTGCTGCGCAGCTCTCGAGTGGATCTCAGTCGACTCGCACATCAGTAACCGACCCAAGTACGGTCGCAAACTGATGTCGACACCACGACAACCTGCCGAATTGCTCCATTCCACTGACGTTGAGCTTATTTTTTACCATTAATTAAGCATCGCAATAGCGTTCAAACGAGTTTGCAGAGAATCCGCCCTCGACTGCTAGTAATCCCATTGACAGCCATGCTTCTCACAATGGGCAAGTCGTTGGTAACAATTGAGTAACAGGTTTCATGACCCCACTTTTGAAGACTTTACCATCAATGAAGCGCCACATTAGCGTGTTTTAAATCACTCGCCAAACAATAGAAAGACCCTTTCAGTGTCGCGAAATCAAAGCGAGATTCGCCCGCACCACGTGCTCATTTATCGTGCTCAGTTCCTCATATGAAACGGTGTCGGGATGGTTAAACCAGTAGACATAGGCGTTTAGCAGGCCAGCTGTTAGCTGCTGTAAGACAATTTGCGAAGCGCCGTCTGGTCGATTACCCAGGAGTTCTCCGCAGAGTGCCTGAAACAACATTTGCTGCAGCTGGTCGACTAAGGGGCGGTGCTGCTGGTTGAGACACAGTAGTTTAAAGCCGGTAAAGTTGCTCATGAGGATGCGGTCGAATACCGCTAACAGGGCTTCTGGTGTGTCATAGTTGTGGGTCAGGGCGTGGTCCACTTCGGTAAACAATTGATCCGAAAAATCTTCAAAAATATCGGCTACTTTTTCATAGTGAATGTAAAAGGTTCGCCGGTCGATCTGGGCGGTGCGGCACAACTCCGCCACCGTAATCTTCGTGAGGGGCTTATCCGCCAACAGCGTGAAGAGGGCGTCGCGTAATTTTGTTTTCGTTTTTATGATTCGCCGATCCATTTTTCTTCACCTCAAAACGATAAAAGATAATGCACACATTTTAAATAACTGGTACGAAACACCTGATATTACCTTCTATAATAATGGACAATCAAGCAATTATCCATTAGGAGGTCTTCATTATGTGGTCAATGCTTCATACTGTTTTTGCCACTTACAACGGCACAACGTACAGTTTAACTGACTTTGTCAACGCACTGAGCCCCAGTAATCCCCACTACATCGCAGCTTTAGCGGTAGCGGGACTTACCTTTGCGATTGGGTTCATCGAATATATTTACAGTTTCCTGCTGGTCAACCGGGAGAAAAAATCACCGTACAACGTGTTGATGCACACGTTCTACTTTGCCATCGACAGCATGGGGATCTTTGTGTTTGCCCTTGCATCGCACGCCACTGGCGGGTTCTGGGTATTTACGGCTGCTTCGATTGCGGAGGTCGTTTGGACACTGTTCGAAATTTACAACCTTGTTCTTTGTATCTACGTCGAACGCGTTGATATCTGGGGGTCAGCCGTCACGGTTGCCCAAGCTTGGTGGAAGGTGCTCGGCTGGCTGCTGGTCATGATTCCCACGGTCAATTTGTTCCGGGTCTTCATGAATGATCCCGCCATGTTGAAATGGTACATCTTCACGAACATCCTGATGGGCATCATGCCTGGTCTGTACTGGGAAAAACGCGGCACGCGGCTTGGTGCCTCGTGGGGACTGGCCATCGTCATTTGCGTCGGCACGATCAACTCATTCCTGCTGACCAACATGTGGGCAACTATCAGCAGTTATTTCAGTATCCAAAACAACCCGTGGTTCTACGTGGTCGGCGTGGTCGCAATCTTCTTTTCGATCCGCGCCTTCTGGGTGCTGCACAAACTGCCAGCAAAGCCCAAAACGATGCCAAATGGCAAGAAAACGATTTGGTAACGGGCTGAATACCGACATATTTTTGAATAGTGTTTATTAGTGTAACTATTTTGCACAATCTTTAGTATAATAAAGAATGAACCCGCAACCTTGAGGCAATCGTTGATGGCCTTAACAAGCTGGTTCATTTGTACATATTTGGAGGACATATCGAGTAGGCTGCTGGTGGGGGTCGCGCACACTGACAGAGGACATCGAAATGACAGAAACAACATGGCTCGTGCAGCCACTATTTACGGGTATCTTTATGGTGCTGGGACTCCTGTTGTTTTACCAGACACTCGGTAAAACAGTCGCGCGTCTCACGCAACATAATGCGATCAAAATTAATTTTAGAAAGGGGCCATTGTTTGTTTACAGCGTAGCCTATTGGACGCTGATCAGCGGGTATGTGCAATATCGGATCGGACTGACCAACAACGCCTTAGGATTTTTGAACTTCGGCATTTTGATTTTATTTTATGTGCTGCTATATCTGAGAATTCGTGGGTTGGCCTGGGTCGCAATCGGGACAATGGTCGCGCAGATCTTATTTTTAAACGGCACGCAAATGCGCATCGATAACGCGATTAGCACAGTGATTATGTGTGCCATTTTGGTTGGCATGACGGTGCTGGTCAATCGGAGCCGCACTGGTCTGAAAATGCTCATTGTGGCCGTGGATATCTTAGATGTCTGTACATGGGGCATCCTGCTTTTTGTGAAACTACCTGGCGTTTCTACCGTAACACCGCACATGCTGTGGGATAACTGGTTTGCGTTTATCGTCATGAACGCCGCACTGATTTACACACAAACGCGATTAAACGACGATAATACCTATATCTGGAACGTCGCCACCCGCGCCACGGTGGATGCGCTCACCCAAATTCCAAACTTTGGGACGTTTCGTAATGAACTGCAAAAGGACTACGACCAATACTACGACACCGATGACGTGCTGACGATGATCACACTGGATGTTGACCATTTTAAGAGTTTTAACGACCAATACGGTCATCTGGCTGGTAATCAAATCTTGCGGTCAGTGGGCCGCTTCTTAAATGATGTCGTCTCACCATTTCCAGGCGCCGTGGCCTGTCGTGTCGGCGGTGAAGAGTTTAATTTACTGTTGCCTGATGTGACCCTTGACCAAGCAACCCGAATCGCTAAAGGGATGCAGGCGCGGATGGCTGAACAGGTGATTCATTACAATGAACAGCGGATGTCGATCACCATCTCACTCGGCGTTGCGCAACTCAGTCACCAGGATGAAAAAGCCACTGACTTCTATCAGCGAGCCGATGAATTACTTTATCAAGCTAAAGCACAAGGGCGCAATTGAGTGGCTACTGAAATGGCGCAGCGGTAATTGAACAGTGTGTTGTGTTAGGATTCAGTTTATTTGGTCGTTGCATTCCGCAATTTGGCACTCCGTGTGGTGGCTCGCGATGAAGCTAATTCGATTTCTGCTGCGCAGCTCTCGAATGGATCTCCATCGTCTCGCATATCACTAGGTGGCCCGCTTATCTGCTACATTGTGGAAACGTGCTCCGCAAGCCAACTCCCTACTGTGTAAGTCAACTTTGTCAGAAATTCAGAACCGGAATTTCCGACAAAGTCGCCTTACACTCCGGGAGTTACCCGGCTTGCTACACACTCTGGCAGCATCGACACCACAGCTCCGCGCCAAACGACTCCATTCCACTAACTGTGAGCATGCTTCTCACTTTCACACAAGTACCGTAATCCAATTAAACCTGGTTCGAAGATTATCCGCACTCGACTGCTGATAATCGAATGACAGCGAACTTAGTGATGGTGATTGCGGATTGACAGGATATTATGAATATTATAGTAGTTGAACAACGTCTTGTTCTGCAATAGTTGAGTTAGTATTTGTTTCGATGATGCGCAAATGTTAGCGTAGTGAAGCCGGTCGGCATTGCAGGCTGTGGTGTCGGTGTTTGTTGGCGAGGGTTCTTTCCTCGCCTACAAACACGGGAGACGGAGGAGATCCTTGAATTTCTGACAAGAAATTCAATAGCTCCGGAGCGACGCTTTTACATTGCCGAAACGTGCTCCGCAGGCCAACTCCCTACTGTGTAAGGCGACTTTACCAGAAATTCAAGCCCGGAATTTCCGGCAAAGTCGCCTTACAATCCGGGAGTTACCCGGCCTGCTCCACACTCTGACAGCAGCCTGCAGGGCCGACCGGCGCAACGAAGCGTAATTATCCCACCATTAAATGCGATGGCACTCATCACTCTGAGTAAATCATCGCGTTTTTGTGCAACCTGGCTTAAAATAGAGGGGACACTATTTAGTTAGGAAGAATGCTATGACAACACATACAATTGCCGTTCTCTCGGACAGCCATGGTAACGGAACTGCCATGCGTGCTGTGCTAGCGGACGCTGAAAAATTTAACGTTGATGAGATCTGGTCGCTTGGTGATATCGCGTTTGGCGGGCCGTCGTCTGAAGACTGCTATCAACTGCTGAGTGAAGTGAACACGACACAGTATCTCAAGGGAAATTGGGAATCAGCTTACAATATGTTTACTGATACTAAAAAGATCAACTTGGATGACCCGACTCAGGTTTACTACGCCATGTTAGTTGCGTACGATTACGACCGGTTCGGCCCTGAACGCGACAAACAGTTGCACGAATTGCCCATGACGGGACGTAAGGAAATGGATGGGTTAACGATTTCGCTGACTCATAATTTACCGAACATCAATCGCGGGCACACGCTCTTTCCGGTTGAAGCACAGGAAAATTTCGATGCCATTACGCCAGATGAGGACGTGGACATCGCGATATATGCGCATACCCACACCCCACTTTGGCGGTACACTTCCTCGGAACAGATGGTGTTGAATCCAGGCTCTGTCGGGCAGAGTTGGTTTACCCGACAAAAATTTCTAGCTGACCGAGACGCGAGCTATCTGCTTTTGACCCTGGCTGATGGCAAGGTCATGGATGTGCATTTCTGCCGGGTTCTATTTTCATGGGAAACAGAGATTCAAATCGCGAAGGACCGGCATTTTCCATACGTGAGCGTTTATCAACATCTTCTTGAAACGGGCAATGCGTCAACGCATAACGCAGAGGTGCTTGGCAAAATCAATGATGCGCACAACTATCGGCAAACAGTGATTGATTTTTTGAAGGAACTTGAGGAAAAATAACCACCAGCGATGATTTAATAACAATCAAGAAAGCAACAATAAATAAGCCGTACCACTGACACGAAGGGAAGCATAGCAATGTTCACAGAAATCGGTACCGCAATTAAACAGGCCGCAACCATTGTGATCCTGCGTCACCAAAATCCAGATCCAGACGCCATTGGTTCACAGACTGGATTGGCAACGCTGATTCGGGAGGCTTACCCGGATAAGCAGGTGTATACGCCAGGGGTGACGCAAGCTGGGCTGACTTGGATCGGTGACATGACGCCAATCACGGATGACGTTTATACAACGGCACTGGTCATCGTGGTTGATACTGCCAATACGCCACGCCTAGATGCTTCGCCCGCGTATCGGCAGGCCAAACAGGTCATTAAAATTGACCATCACCCAGATGTTGACCACTTTGGCGATATCGTTTGGGTCGATGACCAGTCGGCAAGTTGTGCTGAAATGATTTACAAATTGACCCTGCACATTCCAGATTTAATATTATCGCAGAAATCGGCCACAGCGCTGTATGCTGGTATCGTGGGGGATACCAACCGGTTCTTGTATGATAGTACGACGGCCGACACGCTGGCCACTGCGACTGCCTTAGCGAAAACGGGCATCAATGTGTCTGCAATCAGTCACCACGACTACGAGATCACACCCCAGACAGCCCGGTTGGAAGCTTATATTCTGACTAACTTTACTTTAACTGGAACGGGGCTGGGCTACGTGATTTTAGACCTAGCAACGCTGCGTCAGTTTGACCTGAAGAAGGGTGACCTTGATGACGTTGTGCCGCTGATCGGTCAGGTTTCAACAGTGCGGGATTGGGTGGTCATCAGCGAACAGGCCGATGGTCGCTACCGGGTCAACTTCCGCTCCAAGGCCGTTTCAATTGAGCCGATTGCCCGCAAGTACGGTGGTGGCGGGCATCCGCTAGCGAGCGGCGCCTACGTGAAAGACCGGGCCATGGTTGACGCGCTATTGGCCGATCTGGATCACTTAAACCAACAACCATAAAAAAGAACCGCTATCGATGTCCGATAGGCGGTTCTTTTTAGATTAATGCATAAATGAGTGGCAGCGTGACTAAGCAGCCAGTGTCGAAATACCAAATAGCGGGATTGCCTGGTTTGTGTCGGACTTGTACTGAACTGAAAACAGCACGACCAAACTTGCGGTGGGGCAGGCGGCCATGAGGATGGTTGCCAGCGCGCCCGTTCCCGTTACGCCAAGCACCTTCAACAGGACGATCATGACAACTGGAAAAATCAGGTTGCGCAACGCTAATGACAACCAAAGGTGGCCGTTGAGGGTTTGCTTGCTAATGCGAACCTGTACCAGACTGGCACCCACTACAAACATGGCAAGTGGCGTGTTCAGGTTGCTGATGTCGGTGAGAAATTGGTTGACGGGATGCGGCAGATCAACGTTGCCAATGAAGATGCCCAATCCGACAATCACCGCCCACAAATTGGGATTCTTAATGAGTTGACGTAAGGTGTCACGCCGGCTGGCCTGTTTTTCGAACAACCCAATGCCGTGCGTCCAGTTAAAAATATTATAGATAGCCAGTGAAATTGAGGCAAAGAAAACACCCTTACTGCCAAACAGCGCCTGAACGAGTGGAATCCCCATGAAGCCAGCGTTGGAATAAATACTGGCAAATTCAAGGACGCGCTTGGTGGCACCATCCTGAACGCCGTGAAACAGCACCTTTGACACGACGATTTCGATGAGATAAAACAGGACCAATGCGATGACGATCAGAAGCAGTTCTTTTAAATACCGGGTGGAAAATGGCATTTCAAACGAGTTAATAATGAGGAAGGGGGAAACGACGTACAGTAAGATATTCGTGAGGTCCGAAACGGTAAACCCGCTGAGTGACCCCGCCCGTTTGATGCCGATCCCCGTGATGATCAGAGCGGCAATGATGCCAATTTGTGTTAATAAGACTGTGATGTTCATTTTGATTACTCCCAACGTTTCAAGCATCCAATAACGTGAAAACTAGCTGACTTGTCAGCTAATTAATTCTATTTTAGGTGTGCTATACTAAATTTGTCAAGAACGGGAAGTGAAAAAATGGACCATTTGTATTTTTTAGTAAGTATATGGCTGGCATCTACCGGGAATCGAAGGTGGAGATCAAAGCCCAGTTTGGGAAGCTCGGCGTGCACACCACCGAGGGCGATATTCTGCTGTTTATCAACGATAATCCGGGTATCAGTCAACGCGAAGTGGCGTATAAAATGGTATTGGATTCAGGCATCGTGACGCGCCATATGCGCAGCCTTGAAAAAAAGGGATTTGTGACGCAGGTCGTTGACCCAGCGGATGCCCGGCGCCGCGTCATTAATTTAACCGCTAAGGGGCAAAAGACCGTTCGCGGATTGCAGGCCATTTTGTCACAGTGGTGGCAGGAGCTGTTTGCCCAAGCTGGCGTCAGCGATTCAGAACAGACCCAGGCGGATTTGGCGCGGCTCTACCAAGTTATTATTCAAAAGAAAAAACGCTAGTCGGCGCGGCTAACGATCCATTGGGGGATGAATCATGGAATTTCGCCAGTTATCTTACTTTAAAACGGTCGTTGAGATGGGCAGTTTTACGGCCGCTGCCAAACAGCTACATATGGCCCAGCCACCGCTTTCCAGGCAGATCAGCAACCTTGAGGACGAACTCAACGTGCAGCTGCTGAATCGGGGTGCCAAGGGGGTGGTGCCGACGGATGCCGGTAAACTGCTGTTGGCTTATGCTGACCAACTCATTCAACTGCGTGCGGAAGCGGATCACCAGGTGCGTTTTTTGGGCACCGCTGTTTCCGGGAAATTACGGTTGGGGATGATCTCATCTGCTGTTGGAGTCGTGCCCAACACGCTGGCAACCATCACCGACTACTACCCCAACGTCCAATTATTGATTTCAGAGAGTGACACCTATCAGTTGATTGACCAACTTGAGAAGCATCAAATCGATGCTGCAATCGTGCGGACACCATTTTCGGTGCGCCACATGCGCGAGGAGGCACTCATGGAAGAACGGATGGTGGCGGTCGTGCCTAAGCCTATGAAACGGGATTAGCGTCTCGAATCTCGATTCATGATCTGGACGCCCTGCCGCTGATCGTGTACCGGCGCTTTCGTAATATTTTCAATCAAACGTTCTTTGAACAGGACATTAATCCATTTATTGCCAGCTATTGTGACGACGCGCGGACAGCGGTGCAGCTGGCAAACGCCAAGCTCGGCGTCGCACTGGTGCCAGAATCGGTCGGGCTGGCCTACCTCGGCATCGGTGTGACGATCCACCCGATTAATTTTGCGGGGTGGCGGACGCAGGCGAAATTACTTTGGCCCAAAGACACGGCTGCCAGTCCGCTGCTTAAACTATTCATTCAGCAATTTCACGATTAGGCAGTGCTTGCTGGCACAACCACTAGTTTTGCATATTAGATTTACTTTAAAAGTATGACTTACTAACGCCGACATATAAGCGTTAGTAAGCCTTTTTACTTGAAATTAGTTTGATTATTGTTGGATTTTTGAAATTGTGCCGTTTATCTCATTTTATAGAATCATTGTCATACCAAGCTTTCAGGTATCTCTTATAAAACCGATATACCTGAGACTGGTAGAATTTGACGTCGCGGTATTTTTCAGAAACCCCCATAATGAGGCCCGTAATCAATTGAAGGGGGTCTCAATGATGAAACTTTTGAAAAATGTTAAGTTCTTGGCAATCGTTGCGGTACTTGTTATTGGCGTTGGGTTTGCCTGGTTCAAGCTCGGTGTGCAACCGACACAGGCTGCTAGCACTAAGGTGAGTGGTCACGAGCCGTTAAACGTCCTAGTAATCGGGACAACTGATAATGGCAAAACGCAGTCAAGCATGACACTCGTTTCGCTGAATCCGAAGAAACAAGAAACGCTGTTAACCCAGATTCCAAATAACGAGGAAACAACGATCCGCGGGTATAAGAACTATGCGCTGATGCCGTTATCAACCGCTTTTGATGCTGGCGGCGCAACCACAGCAGTGCAGACAGTGCGCGATTTAATGCACGTGTCAGTGGATGGCGCCGTTGTCACAACTCAGAAAACGGCAACTAACCTAGCGAAAGTTGGGGCTTTAAACGTGTTAAAGGATAACACCAGCACGAGTTTCTCAACGCGTCAGCTTAAGACCATCACCAGCGACTATCTCGCAGCAACGAGAACGGTTAAGACACAACGGTTAACGGGTGCCAAGAGGGTTGCTAACGGGCAGACCTTGTCACTTGCAACGCCGACTGACTTAACCCACGTTCAAAAGGCCATTTCAGCGACCCTTAAGTAATCGCAAAAAACCACTCCTCTTATACGCTGGGAGTGGTTTTTGTTAGATGAGTCAAATGGCATTAATTGCTGAACGGTTTCACTACGCTGCGATACTTGTAATCGACATCATGGGTAGTAAAATGTCATAATTGGTGTCATTATCAGGCATGGTATACTAATGGCAACTTAAAACAAAGGACGTGACTACTTTTGGCACAAAAGAGTTTAGCTGATTATGAAAAGGATATTCCAGCAGTGGCAGATCTACTGAAGGATGATGAGACTTTATTTAAGTTCTTCAACGACCTCACCCCAGGTTACCAACGAGAATGGGCCAGATTCATTTTTGGCGCCAAGGCTGAGGCAACGAAGGAACGACATATTGAACAAATGAAAATCGTTTTTCGGGCTGGGTTTAAGTCAAAGCGGGCCTATGATTCGCAAAAGTAAGCGCGTTGAGAGAACCGTCCCTTGCCTTCCGAAGGGTATTTCCATTGTTAAGTAATTCAAAGGAGGGCTTTGATGTCGTTTTGTTCCACCGACACCATAGCATGCAATGCCGACCGGCACGACTACGCCACGATACTTGTAATCGTCAGCATTGATGGTAAGCCTTTATAAGTGGTGTCATGGAGGCTGTTAATTAATCGGCACGGGCAATTTGCACATCATTAAAAGCATTGCTGTCAATGGGCTTAATGGCAGTCGAGGGCGGATTCTCTGCAAACTAGGTTTAACGCCATGGTAATGCTTAACTAGTGGTAACAAGCAAGCTTAACGTCAGTGAAATGGAGTAATTTGGCACGGTGCTGTGGTGTCGACATCAGTTAGCGACCGTTCTTTGGTCGGTTACTGATGTGCGAGTCGATGGAGATCCATTCGAGAGCTGCGCAGCAGAAATCGAATTAGCTTCATCGCGAGCCACTTCAGCGCCGTGCCAAATTGCGGAATGAAACGGAATATCACCTAACATTGGAAAGACTCCCTCTGAATCGCGTTTCGGCAGGTAGCCAAGAAAGCAATCAACGTAAACTAAAACACAAAAGAACGCACATCAACCGGAATTGTTTCCCGAGTTAATGTGCGTTTTATCTGCTTAATCAACGGCCCGCTGGCTTCTAGCCCGCAACGCATAAAGAATCGTCACGGTATCCACGACTTCCTGTAGCAGTGCCCCAACAATGGTTGGAATGACACCGAAGCTGGCAATCAGCATCAGAATCGTACAGATTGCGATGCCAATCAAAACAGATTGACGGGCAATCTTCATGGTATAGCGGGCAATCGTTGTTGCGGTAACGACCCGGCTGAGGTCATCCTTCATGATCACAGCATCCGCGGATTCGCTGGCCGCCGTAGCACCACTAGCGCCCATCGCGAGCCCGACGTCCGCCGTGACCAGCGACGGCGCATCGTTCACGCCGTCACCGACCATGGCAACGGGGCGTTGCACTGGTGACAGTGTGGCCAGGACCTTGATCTTATCCTCCGGCAGGCAGTCCGCATGCACCTCATCGATGCCAACAGCCTTGGCGATTTTTTCAGCAATTGGCTGGCGGTCGCCGGAAATCATGACTAAGTTTCGAATGCCAAGTTGATGCAATCCCGACATCGTTTGTCTGGCCTCGGGTCGTAATTCATCCGCAAATTCAATTCGGCCCAAATAGTGATCATCAGCTGAAACGTAAACGGCGGTCACCGCTGATTTTGTGATCGAATTAGCCGGCATCACAAAGTCGGCCTTACCCGCCTTGACCAGCCGACCATTGACGGTGGCCTGAACACCGCCACCAGTGACTTCAGTCAACGCAGTGGCACTTGGTAACGTGTCCGGAGCAGCCGCGACGATGGCGCGTGCCAAAATATGATTGGACTGCTGTTCGGTGGTTGCGGCCAATGTTAACAGCTCAGCAGCCGTCGTTTCCGGTTCGGGCAGAACGGCTGTGACGGTCAAATTACCCTTGGTGATCGTGCCCGTTTTATCAAACGCCACCGTTTTTACTTTGGCCAGCTTTTCGAGCGTGGTCCCAGTTTTGACGATGATCCCGCTCTGACTTGCGCGACTCATCCCCGCCACCAACGCAATTGGTGCGGCTAAAATCAGCGGGCAGGGTGAGGCGACCACCAGTACCTGCGCAAATCGCACCGGATCGCCTGAAACGATCCATCCCGTACCAGCAATCACGTAGGCCAGAATGGTAAATGGCACGGCGTAACGGTCCGCCATTCGAACGAAGTGGGCGGGCTGGGCCTCCGCTTGTTTAACGAGTTGGATGATACTTTGATACTGGCTATCCTTGGCCTGCCGATCCGCCACGAATTCAAAGGCGGCGTCACCGTTGACTGCACCAGACATCACTGATTCGCCGGCACGCTTATCGATTGGGCGAGACTCGCCGGTAAGTGACGATTCATCCAGGGTCGCCGTGCCCTTTAACAAGGTGCCGTCAACAGGGACGACCTCACCTGGTTTGACCAGCAGATGGTCGCCGATCTGCACGTCATCAACGGGAATTTCCCGAGTCGTTTCACCGAGTAAATGGGCAGTTTGCGGCGAGTTTTCGAGGAGCTGTTTCAAATCCGAGTTCGCCTTACTAGCGGCGTAATCTTCCAGAGCGTCGCCACCGGTGAGCATCAGGAGGACGATAAGGGCGGCCCAGTATTCGCCGATGGCTAGCGTGGCGATCACAGCAGTTATGGCCAGCAGATCCACGCCGAATTTGCCTGACCGCAACGTTTTAACCATGTCGATGAACATCAGGAGTGCGATCAGCGAGCCAAGGACTGTAACTAATACCTGAGCAATCCCGTTTTGGTGCGCGCCAAATTCCAGACCGAAGGCAACCACTGCCACGATGAGCACCAGCCAGAGCCGTTTATAATTTGCGAGTTTTTGCATGAAACCACCTCCAGTAAACCAATTGTTTCCTGTCTTAATTATCTCGTGAAACCCGATTCAGGTCGAGACAACTGCTCAACAATGCCAACTTTAGGTAATGCGTAAATGTGTTTTCGGAATAACAGTTGGCCAAGACCTTGAGAAACCATTTCGTTTGGCGCGGTATCTGACGGGTGACTGGAATATCGGGTATAATAGCATCGATACTGTAAAAGAGGAGAACAACAATGCCGACTGTACTAGTGATCGAAGACGAGCCAGGGATGGCCGCCTACTTAAAAACTGAATTACAATTTGAAGACTATAGCGTGCTGCTGGCCTACGATGGGCTGGAAGGGCTGCAGGTCTACGAAGACAACGCCCAGGTCGATGTGATCTTACTGGACTGGATGTTGCCTAAAATGGACGGCCTTGGCGTGCTGCGGCGCATCCGGCAGACCGATGACGTGCCGATCATTATGATGACTGCCCGGGATTACGTGAGCGATAAAGTGGCGGGCCTGGACTACGGCGCGGATGATTACATTACTAAACCATTTAAAATGGAAGAGCTGCTGGCGCGGATTCGGGTGGTGCTGCGACGCGGCCACGAACGCGCAACTTATCAGGTCAACGACATTCAGCTGGACACTAAGGCGCATTCAGCCGTCAAAAATGGGACGTTTATCCAACTAAGTCAGCGTGAGTATACGCTGTTGTTGACGCTGATCAAAAACGTGAATCAGGTCGTCAGCCGCGATGAGCTGCTGGACCAAGTCTGGGGCACCGACTACACTGGCGGCACTAATATTTTGGACGTGTACATTCGCCATCTGCGCGAGAAGATCGATGACGACGATAGCGACGTGATCCAGACTGTGCGCGGGATCGGGTACACCATGAGGACGGCAGGCAATGACAACTAAGGCAAAATCCTATACCAGCGCTTCTCGTTTCACCCGGGTCTACGCCATTATGATTATCGTGATCGTGATGCTGACGAGTTTGTCGATTCTCACCGTCGTGGGGTACCGCTTGCTGGATGATAAACGAGATTACAGCACTGATGTCATTCAAACGTTAAAGAACGCCACGACGAATGGTGACGTCAAGTGGCGGTTTTGGGAGTCAAACTACGATGTCAATACGAACTCAACGTTTGTGGCAGTCCGAACCACCAGCAACGGGACCACACTGTTTCACCACGTCACAAAGGGTACCAGGACGCTCACCAGCCACCCGTTGCACGCACTGACTCGGAGCGGCCCAACGAGGGTCTGGGCTGTACTTTAAAGCGACAGCAACGCGCCGCGCGACCGCCCACGGCCAGCCAGTGACGGTACACTACACCGTTTGGCAGAGCCTTGATCGCGTCGTGCGGATGTTTGTCATTATTATTGAACTTGTGATCATTATTTTGATTTTAAGTCTCGTCATTGGTGTCTGGATCATTTCACAATTATCGAAGCGCCTCAACCAACCTTGACCGCATTGACCGACTCGACGCAAGACCTGATTCAAAAGCCCAAGCAGTCGTACCACGAAACATTGACTGTACCAACGAACCCGGAGGAAGTTCAGGAACTTGGCGACGTGTTTAATACGCTGCTCGGGTCGTTAAACGATACGATCTTGAAAAACCAACAATTCATTTCGGACGCCTCCCACGAATTGCGAACCCCGATTGCTGTCATTTTAGGGCACACAGAGCTGCTTGAAAAACACGCCGCCGACCACCCGGAAATTATTCAGGAATCCGTGGGTTATATTGATGATGAAGCCCACCAGATGCAGGAATTGGTGACGAGTTTACTGGCGCTGTCCCGCTCCACAAAAGCTGAAGCTGAGTTGACCACGGTTGACGTTGTGCCAATTATTCGAACGGTGGTTGCGCAATACCAGCAAGGACAACAGGTGGTGATGAAGCTACCAGAAAAGTTGCTGATTCACGCTAATGCTGGGCAAGTCCAGCAAATCTTGACCGCGCTTATCGATAATGCGCGTAAGTATTCATCGGTTGAAACGCAGGTTACGGTGAGCGCAAAGCGAGAATCCGAAAACACGGTTGCCATTACTGTTGCCGACCATGGCATTGGTATTAGTGACGCGGATAAGGCAAAAATTTTTGACCGGTTTTACCGCGCCGACCAGTCCCGCTCCAAACAGGTGGCGGGGTATGGCATCGGGCTTGCAATCGTCAGACAGTTGGTTGAATTGAATGACGCAACCGTTGATGTGAAGGATAATCAGCAGCTGGGAGTTGTTTTGTGATTCGGTTTAAGAGTGTGTAGCAAGGCGGTTTGAGGGCGGAGCGTAAGCTGACTCTGGCAGAAAATCCCGGGCCTGGATTTTTGCCAGAGTCGGCTTACGCAGTAGCCTCAGCCTTGCGAAACACGTTTAGTCTCGAGGCTAATAGATAACGTGTCGAAAAGGTAGGCTCTGGATTGTGGTCTTCATTTTTAAAGTGGTTACTGATTACGATTTTTAAATTTTACATTGCGGAAACGTGTTCCGAAGGCTGAAGCTACTGCCCTCAAAACGCCTTTCTCCACACTCTTAAAGATTTTCAGAAACCCTTAATAAACCATACGTAGCGCCGTTGTTCGAAAAAAATTACACTTATTTGTGTGATTTTTAAAACAACGGCGCGTTTTTGCGTAGTTATAAGGGTAAGGGTGAAAGTTATGAATAATCGAATGGATCGGCATCGCCAACACAAGCGTGGCCGGTGGATCGCACTTGGTGTCGTTATTGCCTGTCTCTTGGGCATCTTTTACGGGTTGAATACCATCTACCGCTCCGTCAGCAGCAGTTTATCTGATTCTTACACGAAAATTCATGAGAAGGGTGGTCGGCCGGCTGACGCCATCATCCGCAAGGGTCAGCCGATCTCAATCCTGTTGATGGGGACTGATACTGGGGCCTTAGACCGGACCGATAAAGGGCGCACAGATACCATGATGCTCATTACCGTTAGCAAAACGAAGGGCATTCATCTCGTGTCGATTCCACGGGACACGATGATCGCCATTCCCGGGTTGGAGTCGACGTTCCCGCAGAAGATCAACTCGGTATACACGTTTACTAACGTCAGTGATACCATGTCAACAATTTCGAAGTATCTGAATGTGCCGGTGGACTACTTTGCGCTCGTGAACATGGGCGGCCTGGAAAAATTAGTGGATCAGATCGGTGGGATTACAGTGGAATCGCCATTGTCGTTTACCTTCAGTACGGATACGTCCCACGAGACTGGTAAGAATCTTTACCAATTTTATAAGGGGAAGACGACCTTTAGGTATGCGAAGGATGGCGTTCACTTTAAGACCTACCATAAAATGAATGGGAAGGCGGCGTTAGCCTTTACGCGGATGCGCTACGAAGATCCGCGTGGTGATTACGGACGTACTGAGCGTCAGCGGCTGGTGATTGCACAGCTCGTCAAACAGGCAAAGAACCCGGCGCTGTTACTGAATAAGACCTTCATGAGCTCGATCTCAAAGAATTTGCGCACCAATCTGACCACCAAGGATATGTTGAGCCTAGCTACTGAGTACTACAATCCTAAAAAGAAGGTCAAGGCCATTTCTGTAAACGAAACGAGCTTGTGGTACGAGGGCATCTCCTTTCAAGTGATGCCGCGACTGGAGCAACAACGCGTCACAAATGAACTGCGTAGTGACCTTTCCTTGACTCACGCCACGACTGGTCCGGTATTAGCTGGAAATCCTGATAAATTTACAATTCCGCAAGCGGTCAGTCAGGTATTGTATGCCAATACTTCTAGCAACTCACAAGCGGCAACCAGTAACTGACAGCCGATGACATGCGCGTTCATCCGAGTTCTTTCTAGTTTTCCCTTTCAAAACAGCACGTTAAACGCTATAATGGATTAATTTGTAAGTGCATATACGTGTATCGTCGGGCGCATTGGTCAAAACAGAAAGTTGGAAATGCTTCATGTATCGTTTCTTTGTACAACCCCAGGTCAACCGGTTCAAACAGTCAATCGTGGGTTATGAGACCCTCATTCGCGAATCTCGCGATGGTCGCTGGCAGTTACCAAAAGACTTTTCAGCCATATCATTGGCGTGTCAATTGACACTGCTTCAACGTTGCGTTGACACGTTAAAACTGAAATCACACTACCTCGGCTTTAATTTAAACCGGACGCAGATTCAGGACCCCGAAGTTGTTCAGCACCTGATTCACTTTCAGCAACGGGCTTTTCCTGTTCGACTTGTCGTTGAATTGACCGAAGAAGTGTGCGGATCACCAAAGGACGCGGCGTGCGTTTTGGACCGTATCAGAACGTTACACGAGGGCGGGGTGCAAGTGAGTTTAGATGACGTCGGGACTGGCGAAAACCAGTTTAGCGCTATCAGCACTGTTGCCGTATGTATCAGAATTGAAGTTGGCCATGCAAAATTTCCGTCATGATAACAACGCAGATGCAATTCCAAAAGCGCTGCATGATTGGCGGCAGATCAGTGCTGACAATGGCTTACGATTTGTCATTGAGGGTGTCGAAACACAGGCTGACCAGCAGATGTTGGATGACCTCAACATTGGGTTACGCCAGGGGTATTATTATGGAAAACCGCATCTGTTGTTTTATCGCGGTGAACTGAATCGTACCAGTCGAATTGAGAAAAATGCCTAACCGGCACAGAAAAAAAGCTTCAGTTACTGCGCATTTACGCTGTAACTGAAGCTTTTTGTCATGGTTGGGGATTTCTAGCGACCATTAACAGTTTTTATGATTAGTCATTTGTTTCTTTTTTGCGAAGACCGAGCAGGCCCAAGAAGCCAGTTAAAACGATCATGGCCAAACCAAGAATGGATGCTTCACTGGTTTCATGTTCGTTCGTTTGTGGCAGCGTCTTAGCTGATTGTCCAGCGGCTGCATTGTTTTGACCAAGTGTACCAGTAGCGGTTGTGTCCGCAGCCGTTGAGGTTGATGTTAAATCAGCCCCAGTTTGGGCATTAGCGGATGTGCCTGCCTGCGTAGTACCGTTGTTGGTGCTTGCAGCAACTAAGTCGTTTGCGCCACTCGTTGTGACATCACTGGTGCCTTCACCTGAAGTCGTTCCAGTGGTGCCAGTACTTGTCGTTCCAGTTGCAGTATCACCAGCCGTAGCAGTTGAAACATCAGATGATGTCCCAGTCGTGCCAGTTGTGGATGACCCGTTATCCCCAGTTGATGTACCAGTGGAAGACGAGCCATTGTCACCCGTAGTTGTACCAGAGCCGCCGCCTTGTTGCGCAGCTGCAGCAGCGACACTAACTGCAATGTGGTAGTTTTGTAAGGCTTCATCGTAGGCTGCTTGTGCGGCTGTGTAGGCTGAAGTGGCGTTTGTCAGTGCAGTATTAGCGGCATCAGCTGCGGCTTGGGCGTCTGTAATTGCTTGCGCCTGTTGGCCTAAGGTTGCTAACTGTTGTTGCAGTGTTGTCAATTCTTGCTGGGCCGTTGATGCGGTCTGGCCGTCAGCAACCAATTTGTCGGTGGCGGTATCGAGCGCTGTTTGAGCAGTCGTCAACGCGTCAGCCTTGTCCGCTGCGGTTTGCTGAAGCGGTGTGAGGGCGTTTTGCGCGTCCGTTAACGTTTGTTGATCAGTGGCAAGTTGCGTTTGAGCTGCTTGTAGACTGGTCAAGGCGTTTTGTGCGTTGGTTAACGTTTGTTCATCATCAGCCACTTTTTGCGTTTGGGTGGCTAAGAGATCTTCGTCGGCAGCCAACTCTGACTTTACTTGGTTCAAGGTGTTTGTCACATCGGTGAGATAGGTTTGCGTGGTTGTTAAAAGATCCTTGGCATTAGCGATTTGATCCGAAGGCGTTGTTGGATCAGCTAGTAAAGCTGTCAAATTCGCTGTTTGTGAGGCGACACTGGCTGCTGCAGTATTAACCGTGGTCGTTCCGTTAGCAACCTGTGCTTCCATGGTTGTGACATTGTTTTGTGCCGTGATTTTATTAGCTGTATCCGTGGCCAATTGCTGATTGGCATAAGTCACCTCGTCAGCAACTGAGTCATCAGGATCCAAATTCGTGACGGTCGTTTGGTCACTGTCGACAGTGGCTTGTGCCTGATCCACAACTGCTTGTTGTGCGGCAACAGCGTCGTCAGCCGCAGTTTTGTCAGCGGTAGCTGAATCAACGGCAGTTTGGGCGTTGGCAACGTCGGTCCGGTCTGTAGCGACCTGGGCGTTATCAACGTGTCCAGCAACATGGGCTCGCTGACGATGGCGTCAGATCCTGAGTCGCAGTTTTACGGTGTGAATTCCCTTGGCTATCAAGCGTCAAAGGCGGCCGTTAACTTTGCCACCATCAGTTTTAGCAAGGAATTGATCGATACGCACATTACCGTCAATTCCGTTAACCCAGGCTGGATCGCTACTGAATTTGGCGGTCGTCCCAGTGATGCACCAACCCCAGCTGGGATGCAGTCGGTTGCCGAAGGGGCTGCTCAGATCATCAAGGCTGCGAGCGACCCTGAGTTTACGCAAAATAGTAGTTTTACAGAAAATGACGGCCCACTGCTTGGTAGGGTGGCCGGTTAAATAGCTGTTTAAGAAACGTTAAGCACTGGATGACCAATTCGGGCTTAACGTTTTTGTTGTGGATCAAGCGACGATGACGACAGACTCGGGGAGATGTGGGAAAATTCAATCAGAAAATTTTATAAATTTTAGCGCCATCTCATCTTGATTATTGGACGATTATATTTAAAATGAACAATAAGACGAATGTTATCCAACAGAAAACGATTTCAATTCTATTAAATTGGCATAATCTGTTCAAAATTTACTGGATTTATGGTAAATTAATTATAAATACACATTTCGTGATTTATGTTGTATAACGGTGGCCAGAAATTCTCTGTAAGTACTCCTCAGAACTTCGACCGTTATGCCGGGTCCTTAAGGAGGGGATTCATGATGATTACCGGTTTGACTGCAGATAGTTTCTTTACCCAGTTAACCCTCTTAATCTTCGCCATATTTTTCGTTTCGGGTATTATGATTGGTTATTCTCGTACCTGGCATCTGTTAGAAACGAACAACGGACTGACCGAGCAGCAACAAAATGCCATTCGATTAGGATTACCGTTAGTCGTATGGCTCTTAGGGGGCGTGCTGTGTTTGGCAGGCTTATTTTCGAGCGCCAACACACACATGTACACAAGCATTGGCGTGTTTCTCATTGCGTTCCCGATTTTAGATACACAACTGAAAACGCCTGGCTATCTGGCACGGTGTGCGGTGCTGTTTATCGTCTGGGAAGTGGGGCATATCCAGAATCTGTTCTCCGTGCAAAATATCCTAGTCAGTCTTGGCTTACTAGGCCTGTTTTACTTGATCCGGACGCATAAAATGGCTGTGCGATACCGATTTTGGACGTGCATGGCAGCGGGACTCTACGTTGCGCTGGGCTTTTGGCTGACGTATCCTGGTATACCGATCACTGATATTAATCTCTGGTTCAGTATTGGGTTGTACATGGTTATGACGGCCATTACTTGCGGGTATTGGATCATCCAAAAGAGCCAGGATATGGTGAGCCCGAAAAATAAGGGTGATCAGGATATCACGCCAACGACGCTCTATGCTTCATATGAACGTGATGTCAACAGTCTATTTGATGCCAACCGTGGCAGCAAGACCTCAATGACCATCGCTATCATTGACATTGACCGGTTTACAGACATCAACGATCGGTTTGGTCGCCGGGGTGCCAATGCCATTTTGGCAGATTTTGAAGCACTGTTGCAACAAGTTCTTCAACAATATAGTACGGCTTACCATTTGTTCCGGTCTGGCGGTGAAGAGTTCAATGCCATCTTCACCAACGCCACGCCGGTGGATACTGCGCCGATTCTGTTGGACTGCTGGGATACCGTGCGGACACACGAATTTTACTACCAAGAGCATGAAGCTGACCTGACGATTTCCGTTGGGGTGACGGCAGTTCAAACAGTGGATGAATCGGTTGAAGATACTTATAAACGCGCAACGAAGAGTTTGAATCAAAGCAAACGCGTTGGCCGCGATGCCATCACTGTTGAAGGTGTGGATCAGCACGCGCGCCGGGCCACTAACTGGTACCCAACGTACCGTTACTTTGTGCAGCCCATCGTCAATGCAAGTCAGTCAGACCACCCATTATTGTTAAACGAAATGCTGTTGCGTGAGTTTGATCGTAATCGTTGGCGCCTACCGGAAAGCTTTGAAATTCCGGTCACCACGCAGATCAGTCTGATCAAGCAGGTGCTCAATCATAACGACTGTCGAGGCGTTAATATCAACCTGACAGCGAAGCAATTCTCCGACCCAGAAATTGCGAAAGCACTCGTTCATTTTAAAAAACATGAACCGCGAATCGATGAATTCGTGGTCGAAATTATGGATGCGCCGACGAGTGAGATCGTCGAAAATATCAGTCACATTTATGCCGCCGGCGGCATCAAACTATACTTGGACGATGTTGGGTCCGATAACAGTTATGAACTGGTGTTGGATATGTTTAAGTATATCGATGGCATCAAATTTGCTATTCAAAACCTCAGAAAGACCAATGCTCCTGACCAACTGTTGGAAAGAATTGGTTTTTGGAAAAATATTGCCAACCAAAACAACCTAGAATTCGTCCTAGAAGGTGTCGAAACAAATGACGAATCTCAGTATTCTGTCGACCACTATGGCATCTTCAGACAGCAAGGCTACTATTTTGCGAAGCCGTCGTTGCCAGAAGAAGAGAGTGTGAAGTAAGGCGGTTTAGGGGCGGTGTGTAACGGACTCTGACCCAAAAGTCCAGGCCTGACTTTTGGGTCAGAGTCCGTTACACGTTAGCCCCGTGCCTTGCTGAACACGTTTAGTCTCGAGGCTAATAGAAAGCTGAGTGCAGAACAAGGCGGTTAAGGGGCAGAGTCCATTACATGGCCGCCCCTTGCCTTGTGGCGCACGTTACGGCTCGAGGCTAATAGAAAGAGCTCTGAAAAGCCCGAGCCTGACTTTTGGTCATCACCCGTAACACTTGTCCACAGTTTATTGACAGACTCTAAGACCAAAGTCAAAAAATAAGATCAAAAAAGAACGCCGCAGCCCTACAACTGCAGCGTTCTTTTACTATCCCAAAAAATAATCAAAATAAATCCTTGTCAAACGAGTATCACTCAGTTATAGTGTACTAGAAAGCTAATACACTAGTAAAGGAGGACACACACCTTGGAATTCGACGATAAGATCCCAATTTATTACCAGATTAAGCAATATATTTATCAAGAAATCATTGTGAACCACCTGGCACCGGGGGATAAGCTGCCAGCTGTTCGGCAATTGGCGTTAACCTTAACAGTTAACGTGAATACGATTCAGCGAGCGCTGGGTGAACTCATCAATGAAGGCATTTTAGAATCCAAGCGTGGTCGCGGCAACTTCGTGACGACGGATGTGAGCACGTTGACTGATATGAAGCATCGTGTTGTGGAGGAGCAGTTGGCACTGATGTATGACCGGTTGGCGGACCTGCAGATCACGCCAGATGAGATGGTGACTTATCTTACCGATTATATTTCAAAACGAAAGGAGCAGGCACAAGCATGACAGTATTAACGGTTGAAAATTTAACCTATAAACGAAATTTAAAAACGATTCTAACAGGGTTGAATCTGACCCTCGATGGCAATCAAATTGTCGGGTTACTCGGGGCAAACGGGGCTGGGAAAACGACCTTAATGCGACTGATCGCAGGCGCTGCAACCAGTTACCATGGCACGATTGCCATCGGTGATCAGACTAAACCGGCTGAGCGGAAGGCAATCGTCAGTTTCAGTGAACAGGTGAGTGGCGTCAATGATAGTCGAAAATTAGGCCAGATCGCACAATTTTATAACCATGTGTATCCTGACTTTGATATGGATACCTTCAAAAACTTAGCGGCAGATTTGAGTTTAGATGAAAATCAACGGTTCAATCAACTCTCAAAAGGGAACCACCAAAAGTTCGTGGTGGCCATTGCGCTATCACGTCAGGCCAAGTTGTACCTGCTGGATGAACCCTTTAACGGCATCGATAGTATGAGCCGTAAGAAGATCGTTGCCAGTATTATTCAGTGGAAGCCAGAGACTGCAACGATTCTCATTAGTGACCACCACGTTGCTGACATTGCGAACATTTTAGATGCCGTCGCTGTGGTCAAGGACCAGACCGTTGTTGATCAGAAAAAGGCCGATGAAATTCGGGAAAATGGTCAGAGCATTGAAGATTACTATGAAGGGTTTTACGCGGAAGGGGAGAGCGATAATGACTAGTTTTGGCAAACTATTAGTAACGATGTGGCAAGAAAAGAATCGGACGGTTTATCAACTGACCGGTATCGGATTGATTGGTCTGATCGTTTGGACGCTATTGGAAGTGTTCCGTGGCAACAGTTTTAGCGTTATCGGCGATTTGTCGGCTATGGTCTTTGGACTTGTAGGTTTTGTGCTCTTCATTTTGCTGGCCCGAGACCAAGAACACGTGTGGACGGCAAATAATTACCGGTTGATTCCGGTATCTGATACGAAATTATATACAGCAAACGTATTAACAACGCTGCTAAGCTATGTTTATTTTGTCGTGATTCAAGTGGTTATTATCTTCATCTGCAGCCTCACGAATTTTGGTGATCCATTTGGTCAAAGTTCAGTCGTCTACTACGACACGTTTGGCGTCATGATCCTGATGGCTGCACTGTTGCTGTTTGGCTGGATTTTCATCAGCACGATTCATCTTGTAACTACCTCGGTAGCAGCGTTCTTACCGGCATTCCGGCAAAGACTGATCCGGGTTATCCTAGCTATCATTGTGTTCTTTGTGGTCGTTAATATCGTCAGCTGGATGCAAAAACTACTGAGTTCAGCTTTAGGCAACATGGTGAACCTCAACATGTTGGGAGGTACCCCAACGGCGCAACTGGGAAGCGCAACACTGATTGCAGCAGGATATTTCTTAGTGAGTGCGGTCATTCTTTCTGTTGTAAATGTTTATTTGATGAAGCATTGGGTGGAGACGAGTACGAAGGCAGCCTGAGTGCGAAGCAAGGCGGTCTAGGGGCGGTGTGTAAGGGACTCTGGCAGAAATGCCCGAACTTGGCATTTGTGCCAGAGCCCGTTACACGTTAGCCCCGTGCCTTGTGGAGCACGTTAAGGCCCGAGGCTAATAGAAAGGCTGAGTATTGAACACGTTACGGCTAAAGTCGAATAGAAAGTCAGAAACTAAAAAAGTTCACAACGACAACAAACACAGGGGAAGCCAACATGCAACTCATCAACCAGGGGAACGGCCTAAAAAAATGCATCATCTTTATCTGCGTCATGATCACATATCTATGCAGCGGCGCGCTATTGGTCAAGCTTGGCCTAAAAGAAACAGACCAAGTGTTCATGATAATCCACGTGGTCATTGCCATCGTCTTACTGGGTATCATGCTCATGACAATTAGAACAACGAATATAACAACCGAACGCATCGGCTTTCGTCGTCACACGCGGTTACCATTGATCGTAATGACTATCGTGATGGTGTTGCTCATGCTGATTGACAATGTCCTGCCGAACTTTGTGCAGGTCTTTCACCATCCAGCAACTATTTTAGCGGTGACGTTAACCGCAGTGATGGCGGGGGTATTTGAAGAGTTAAGTTGCCGTGGGTTACTATTTTCAGGATTGCTGGCATTCTCACAAAACTCGCGGCACCCGTTTATCAGTTCGGCAATCTGGAGCAGTCTGATCTTCGGCTGTCTGCACTTGTTTAACATCATTAGCGAGGGGCAGGGCGTCGAAGTCACTGTGCAACAAGTTTTCTACGCCGCTGTGATCGGGGTGTTTTTCGCCGCGATTCGAGTTGCGGCAAACGGCCTGTTGATCCCAATTATTCTGCACAGTATGATTGATTTTACGCCAAATATCACATCGGTCAGTTCGTCAGTGATGGATTGGACGAGCCTGCTGATTGTTTTCATTCCGATTCTGGTTGTCGCACTTTGGGGGCTATGGGCAGAAGAACGGGTATTGAAATAGATTTCGTCAATTAACTTTAATTAGTTTTATGTTAAACAATTGTATTTAAAATTATTAGTGATAAAATGAGTTCATCTCGTTAAGTATGATGCGCCACGTTCAATTTAACGATTGCGCGATAATTTTAAAATAAGCGTTTAAAGTGAGGCTAAATAATGACACAAACTGTTTTGATTTCAGGTGCCAACCGCGGCATCGGTCTAGAAGTTGCCACTCAACTGGCACAGCAAGGCAACCAGGTGATTATCGGCGCCCGGCAGCAAGCTGCTGGCGAAAAGACCGTGGCTGATTTGGTTGCGTCAGGCATCGACGGGTCGCAGTTAGACAGCGTTCAGTTGGATGTGACAGATGACGCGTCAGTCACAGTTGCTGCGGCGGAGATTCGTCAAAGTCATCCTGATTTGGATTTACTGGTCAACAATGCGGGCATCGCTGGCGACATGACGAAGCCGGCGCTAGCAACCACTGCTGCCGATTACGCGGCCACACTAGAAGTGAATTTTTACGGGTCGTTGCGGATGATTCAGGCCTTCATGCCGATCCTTGAAACGAATAACGGCCAAATCGCGAATATCACGGGATTAGGCACACCGTCCGTTTTCTATAACCCGGCTGCCTATTCAGTGTCTAAGGCAACGCTCAACGCACTGATTCAAAGCTTGGCTGTCGATATTGTGAAGACGAAGCGACCAGTCTCAATCTACGGCATTTTTCCAGGTGGGGTGTCAACGGACATCAACAACCACATGGAGGGGCCGTTTATGAAGACGCTCGCTGAAGGCAGCAAGGCCATCGTTGATATTTTGACGGATGAGCAACCACACAACGGTGAGATTCTTGGGTCTGATGGCCAGGTCTTGTCTTCGATTGAACGGCAACAACGATAAGCGACAAAATAAACCGCAACTGAGAGAGTGTCATCTCCTAGTTGCAGTTTATTTTTGTCTTAATTGGTTTTGATGCAGCGTTCCAGGATGCGGTTCACCCTTGATCTCATGGGAAACGTGTCCCAGCATCGCGTCCACCATTTCTAAAATATGCGGGTCATCCAGACAGTAAAACATGTGCTTCCCCTGCTTGGTTTTCGTCACCAGCTGATACTGGTAAAGAATGGCAAGCTGGTGGGAAACAACTGGCTGATCAATGCCTAAATGGTCAACGATGCTGGACACGTCCGCTTCGTGATTTTCTAAAAAATAGAGGATCTTGATGCGATTTTTATTGCTTAACACTTTATAAATTTTAACCGCTTCATCAATGAGCGCGTCATTCACGTCCATAGTGCGTTACCTCGACTCGTTAAATTAACGTTAGCAGGTGACTGATCAGGCCGCTGTCCCAAAAGACATACAGGCCAATGACGACGTAACAGATCTTCATCAGTTTTTCGCCGTGTGCCGCCATGACATTGGCGACAGCAGGAATATCAGCGACCATTTTGATCAAGACGACCACGATCAGGGTCAAGCTGCCGATAAACACTAACGTCATTAAAAAGTGTACCATAGTTTCGCCCACAAGGACTGGCAGGAAAATGGAAAGATTGCAGCCGGCGCAAACGGACAGGTAGGTCCCGCACACCGCCCAAATGGGGGACTTGCTGGATTTATCACCATTGTCATCGTCGTCATCATGAAATGCCATGTAGATGGGGAGGATGCCCAGAATACCCAGCACCCATTCAGGGAGAAAGACGGCCAACGCCTTGCCAACAAAGAAGCTGAGGGTCAGCAGGATAAGATTCCCTAAGAGGTAGCCCAACATGACTTTCGGCAGTGCATATTTCTTTAATAAAAAGATCAACATGAAGAAAAAATCTAAGTTGACGCTAATAAACGTCAGTAATAGGAGCCAATAATTCATTGTCGCAGCCTTCTTTTGCTTTGATACATATATTATATGTTACATATGATATATGTCAACAAAAATGAAGGTCAGCAAAACTTATTTTGCCACAAAAAAGCCACCGCAACAGTTGCCACGGTGACTTGATATCGTTTAAATTAAGCTTCGGCTGTCTTAGCAGCTGGTTTCGGTGCGCTGGTACGCAGACCGATGCCGGTAAAGCCGCTGATCAGCGACATGACTGGGCATAGCAGGCTGAAGAAGACGAAGGGCAGGTACTGAATCGTCGGCACACCCAACGTATTCGCGATGAAGACCCCGCCAACGCCCCAGGGAACGAGGTAGTTGAGCACGGTCCCGCCGTCTTCAAGCACCCGGCCAAGCGCGGAACTCTGCAGACCGCCATTATTGAAGGCGTCCTTGAATGACCGCCCTGGCAAAATGATGGAGAGGAATTGTTCACCGACGAAGATGTTGACGCCGATGCAGGACGCAATGGCTGCGGTAACCAGTTTCGCGTGGCTGTTGAGCTTGGTTGCCAGCGGCGTCATGATGGCGCCAATCAACCCAAAGTTCACCAGTAAGCCACCAAGTGACAAAGTCAAAACGATTAAAGCGACCGTTGGCATCATGCTGACGATACCGCCACGGGACAGGAGTAAGTTTACTTCTGAGTTAGCGGTCTTGGCAACGTAGCCGTTAGTGATGATGTCCGTTGCTTTCGTAATTGAGAGACTCGGCTGGTTGATGAACATCATGCCAGCTGAGACGAAGACGTTTAACAGCATGGTTGGAATGGCTGCCATTTTAAAGCCGGCACAGACGAAAACGAGGACGATCGGAATCAGAGAGATAATCGAGATATGAAAATCACCAGAGAGGGCGGCTACCGTAGTGTTGATCTTGCCCATGTTGGCGTGGCTGTGACCTAAGCTCAGGACCGCGAAAGCGACTGTTGAAATTGCGGCTGCTGGCAGGGTCGACCACAGAATCGTTTTCATGTGGTCAAACAGGTCGGTGTCCACCACGGCCGCGGCTAGGTTGTTTGTTTCAGATAACGGGGAGAGTTTGTCGCCAAAGACACCGCCGGAAACGATGGCACCCGCAACCAACGCCGGGTTGAAGCCCATGGTAATGCCGATGCCAAAGAAGGCGATACCAACAGTTGAAACGACGGTGAAACAGCTCCCAACAGCGGCTCCAACTAAGGCACAAACGAGAAAGACAGTGGGCAAGAACCATTGCGCGCTGATGGCTTTAAACCCAATGACCATCAACGTTGGGATGGTGCCGGCTGCAATCCAGGTGCTGATCATGGCCCCAATTAGAATGAAGATCACGATGGGGATAATTCCCTTATCGATGCCGTCCTTGATTCCGGCGTTGATTTGATCCCAGTCCAGCCCCTTGAATTTAGCCCAGAAAATCGTGACCGTGATGGCCAGCAGCACTGGTACCTGCGGCGATAGCCCAAGGCCAATAACGCCGCTGCCCATGATTGCCAGATCAATGACTAGCACGATAATTGCTTCCCTTAAACTTAGTTTTACCTTCATCATTTTATTCACCCTCAATAATTTATTATGTACATTTGATAGTTGTATGGATTTTCTAACCGTGCTCTTGAATGACGCTTCGTTACGATGCGGGAAATTGTCGACTTTTAGTTATACTGTTTCAGTCTGATATTGTGCATTGTGTAAATCAGAAGCTACAACTCAGCGATGTAACTCTTGATGTATTGCTCTTGATAGCTTGATGAGAAGTTGAAGGCAAATTTTTCTGGAAACTGTCACTGACTGCTTTTGCGATCTTTAAATCCTCCTTAAATACAAAAAATCGTCCCCATTGCACAAATGCAACAGGGACGATTAGACTTATACCGCGGTACCACCCAGATTGTGCCTCAAAAAAGACACCTCTCTCTGAAGGATAATGGTCTCAGTGCAACCAGCGCCGGCAAAGGAACGGTATTTCGAAACAGTTACCCTGATTGGCTCGCAGCACCCGCCAACTTCCTGACACCCAGGTAACGTCCTACTTGTGTTATCCGACATTAAATATTAATGAGAGTATATCGCTGATTATTAGAAAATGCAAGGCCAACTGACGATTGTTGATTGGCAGTGTATGATGATGATAATCTAAAACTTGTTTAAATCCTTTAAATAGGCGGACTATTTTGACGGAAAATATGCTAGGGTTAAGCGTTCAGGATAGGTGAGATACGATTAAACGGAACCATAGGAGTGACAATGACATGACAACAAATCGTACCGTGGTGGCACTATTACACAAATTAAGAAAATTACGCGACTGGTACGTGATCACCCAAGCAAATGGGGTGACCCTGCCAGAAACGACGACGGAACCAATTACGCGCGTCCATTATGTGTTTCATGGAAAGGTGCAAAAGGTTGGTTTTCGGTTGTTGTTGAAAACCATCGCTGACCGGATGCATTTAACGGGCTGGGTCATGAACAATGACAATTTGGATGTGGTGGCGGAAGTGCAGGGTACTCCGACTCAGTTGGCGTTTATCAAGCACTATTTGTCGACGGGAGTCAAACGCATTCAGGTCGCGCAAATTGAGGAGCGACAGGCTGACATTGCGTTGAATGAGCATCAATTCATTATTAAATAGCAACATAAATGCTTAGCAAATTAAAAAACAGCGTCATCAAACTTGCCAGAATAGGGGAGTTTGATGACGCTGTTCTTCTAATCATTATTTGATATATTGTTCATAATCAATACCCAATCGTTTAGCGATATCGGTCACTTCTTCTAAGGTATGATCATCAATGATAATCCCGTTTGCCTTCCGGTCGTCATAGGCGAGGGCTTCCTTATCACCAGCAACGTAGATCGTCTTACCAGGTACGGCTGGCAATTCACGAATTTGTTGCAGGTAATCGGAGAACTTCTCAATGATGGCATCTTTGTCGCCGAAGATCGATGGGTCGATGGCGATGAAGCTTTGTGCTGGACCAACGGAGAGGTCTTCTGGCGTGATTTCAACGGAGGTGTTTCCCATTGAAAGAATCGACGTGAAGACTTCGACCATAACACCTAAACCAAAGCCTTTGTGGCTCCCAGTTTCTTCGGTGACACCGCCAAGTGGGGTCAGCCCAACGTAGGCTTCTGGGTCACGAGTCTTGTTTAAGGTTTCCGTGTTGTTGTGGTCGTAGACAGGTGTTTGCCCGTCCTTAGCCACCCAGAGTGCCGGCAGATCCTTGCCCAATTTACGATAAACCTCAACCTTGCCTTGAGGCACCGTCGTTGTGGCGGCGTCAAAGATGTAGTTGTGTGGGTTGGCTGGCATTGCAAAGGCAATGGGATTGGTCCCGACAAACGCCTGCATGGAGAAGGTCGGTAACATGGCTGGCCGCGAGTTACATGAGGACATCCCGATCAGGCCTTGTTCAGCAGCCATGTTGGCGTAGTAACCGGCAATGCCATAGTGGCAGAGTGCCGGGTCGTAACGATCCCAATGCCGCTTTTTTTCGCCTTTTCGATGGCAATTTCCATACTGTAGATCCCGTTTAACTGACCTAACCCGAAGTTGGCGTCAACCACTGCGCTGACGGGCGTCTCTTTTACAATTTCCGGCCGGCTCTTCACCCGGATCTTCCCGTTTTGAATAAAGTGGTCGTACATAAACATCCGTTGGACCCCGTGGGATTGGATGCCGTGTAAGTCGGTGTAAATTAAGGTTTCAGCAACCTTATGTGCTTGGTCATCGGTAAACCCGTAACCTTGATAAATATGAAACACTAATTCCTTGATCTTATCGCTATCATATCGTTCTACCATATGTATTTCACCACACTCGTTAGATTTTGAACAATGAAACTTTATTAAAAGTCACAATGTAAATGGTAGAGTAGTCTACCGGCCTTGTCAACGTTATTTTAATGAATTGTTAATCGTTTATTAATTTTAATGATCCTGTCATATTTGCAGCTTGTGTCAGCACGAACTAATCCATTTCTTGCCAGTTATTGAGCTGAAAGTTGTAACCTTAGAATTACAAGATACCAGCGCAAACTTAAAGTGAGCTTAAGCAACCATATCACTTGGTTGTCGAGATGATTAAGCGTATCATTTTCTTATTGAAACTAATCAACGGGGGTCATAAAAATGGCATTAAATACGGCAAAAACAGACTTACTCATTACTGAGGCGATTCACAAAAAGCCCGTGTTGCGGACGCGGTTCACATCGCAGGCTTACTTCGTGTTAGCGATGGTCATGGACTTACTGGACCAGGGTGTTCTGGTGCAGGATGGCGGTCAGCTAACGATTGCGGATGAAGCCAAGTTCGATGCGTTACCAGCATTTTTGGCGAACTTCCAAAAACAATTTCGGGACACGCTAACGAAAACGGAACCGTTAGCCAAACAGTTACAGTTCTTAACCAGCTGGGATATTGCGAACGACTTATATGATGGTATCGGGCCAGAACTGTTGCAACAAAAGGTTGTTGAGAAGGTGACCTTCCAAAATAATCTAGAGCCGCACATCATTTATGTGCCAACGGATGGCAGCCGCAACGGTGCCATTAACGATTTGAAACAAACGATGCAATTGGATGTGCCGCACGTGACCATGCATCTGGTAGCAATTCTAGAGCAGCAGGATGCGTTAAAGTGGCTGATTCCGGATGCGGAAGAACGAAACCAACTCTTAGCCCAGTTCCACGCAATCGTGGATCGCGACCCGTACTTTGAGGTGATCCAGGAATTGACAGCCACTGCGAGTGAAGTGTTTATTCAGAAGAAGTTTTGGTTGGATTCGTGGCTAAGTTAGAGTGTGGAGCAGGGCGTTTTGAGGGCGGAACACGTTTCGGCAATATAAGATAGACCCACGTCGCAACCAAGCACGTAGACTAATAAGAATGGTAAATCCCGGGCCTGAATTTTTGCCAGAGTCCGTTACATGGCCGCCCCTTGCCCTGCGGAACACGTTTCGGCTATCTAAAATAGACCCACGTCGCAAGGACAATTTAACCAAAAAACAAACAGTGCATCTGAGCAATATTGGTACACGATTCCAACCTATCAATCAAGCCCTTAATTAAAACCCTAAAAATAGCCATCCAAACGAAATATCGTTAAGGACGGCTATTTTTGGATTAAAATGGTCAAATTCTAAATGTTAGAAAACCGCAATCGCCTTCCCAACGATCTCATGCGCTTCAAGCGCCCGTAAGCCCTCAGCAATCTCATCACTGGCATAGCGCTTAGTAATCAGCGGATTCACCTTACCGTCAGTAACCAACGCCAACAGTTCGCCAGCCATTCGCCCAAGGTCAGCAACCTGCCGAGGGTCGCCGCTGCGGTGAGCACCGCCTAAGTCGAGTTTACTGATCGACAATGCTTTATCAGCGGGCGCATCCGTTGGGGTTGCCAACACACAGACGAGCTGACCATTGTAGGCAATGCGCTCAAAGTCAGCTTCCGGGTCGCCAATGGCGTTGATGATCAGGTCCGCACCAAGTCCACGTGTCAGCTCGAGCACGCGTTGCGTCACGTTTTCTTCTTGGTAATCGATAATGGCGTCAGGATTTAGCGCAGCAACGAAGTCTCGCTTAGTTGTCGACACCGTTGTGATGACGTGTTTACCAGCAGCGTTTGCGAGCTGGATGGCCATGCTGCCGACACCACCTGCCCCCGCGTGAATCAGGACGGTCTCGACGTTATTTAATTGTGCCTTTCGAAAGAGTGCTTGGTAGGCTGTCATACCGGCACACAAGGAGCCAGCAGCCGATTCGTAGTCGACGGTTTCAGGAATGCGTGCCAAAGCGGCAGCGGGGTAGGTCACATATTCTGCAAACGCACTATCTTCGGCAAAGTTTGCGTGGCCAGCAACCCGATCGCCAACGTTGAAGCCTTTGACCCGGTCACCAAGCCCCATGATCTCGCCGGCCACATCTAACCCTAAAGTGTGCGGGTAAGTCCAATCAAAATAACCGTTAGCAACGATCTTAGCGTCAACGGGATTCAATCCAACGGCCCGGGTGCGGATCAGGACCTCGTTTGCGCGCGGGTTGGGCATGGAACGGTTCGTCCATTCAAGTTGTTGGAGCGTTTTTGCTGCTGGTTCTGGAACGACAAGTGCTTTCATGATGCGACCACCTCTCCTATCAAGTCGAAAACAAAAGCGCCACGATGTGTGTAGCGCTTACTTTCTGTTAATTTAATAGTAGACTGATGTTGGCGAGAAAGCAATGAACTGCCATTTTTAAGTTGCTAAATGTCCGTCACACACTTAAGCACGGGCAATCAAGTCATGTTGTAAATCCGCCAGCCCGGTCGTCATATAAACGTGATAGCTATCCGGATTCACCAACCGTTGAGTCGCGGCGGGCAGTTCAGCAAGGCGCTGTTGACTGTACTGCCGGATTGCGTGCACATCACTGGGACACTGCGCTGGATCAATCGGCGTTTCTAACAGGATCAGTTCAGCATCAAAGCTGCTTAAATGATGCACGCGATTCACGCTCAGCGGGTTGCTATCTACAACGGCCACGGTGTTGCTCAGCTGTTCATCACTGCCGGTAATGAGGTCGGCAAATGCTTCGCGCGTGCTTTTCCGATAGAGCCGATAAAGCTGTTTTTGCCCAGGAATCGTCACCTTTTCACGCTGTCACTGATCTTGATTTTTGGATTGACCTGACCATCCGTTTCGATGGCTGCCAGCTTGTAAACGCCGCTGAGTACCGGTGCCGAGGCGCTGGTAATGAGTTTTTCACCGATCCCAAAATTATCGATGGGGGCACCTTGGTCCAGCAACGATGTCATCACAGATTCGTCCAGAGCATTTGAAATGGTGATCTTAGTGTCTTGAAAGCCGGCTGCGTCCAAGAGGTGACGGGCGTCGCGGGATAGGGTGGCAATGTCACCGGAATCAATGCGAATCCCCACGGGGTGATGACCGGCAGCTCGCAATTCTTTAAAGACAGTGATGGCGTTCGGCACACCAGACGTGAGCACATCGTAGGTGTCCACGAGTAACGCGCTGTTGTCGGGGTAGAGGGCTGCCCATTTGCGAAACGCGGTCAGCTCATCTGGAAAGGCTTCGATCCAACTATGCGCCATGGTGCCGGCGACTGGAATGTGAAACAACTTAGCGGCTAACACGTCAGACGTGCTGGCAGCACCGCCAATGACGGCTGCCCGGGCACCGTAGACGGCGCTGTCGGGGCCCTGTGCGCGTCGGGCGCCAAATTCCATGATCGGCCGACCCTTGGCAGCAAACACCATCCGCCGCGTTTTCGTGGCAATGAGTGACTGGTGATTAAGGATGTTTAAAATTAAGGTTTCCAGGAGTTGCGCTTGTGCAATTGGCCCCTCGATTGTCATCAGCGGTTCGCGTGGAAAGACAGGTGTCCCCTCCGGAACGGCGTGGACGTGACAGTCCAGGGTGAGGGTGGCCAGGTGGTCGATAAACGCCGGTCGCCACAGGTTTAGACTGCGAAAATAGGTCAGGTCACTGTCTGAAAAATGAAAGTCAGCGAGTTGGTCAATAATTTGTTTAAGTCCGGCAGCCAGCACAAAACTGCCCTGGTCAGGGACTTTGCGGTAGAACACATCAAAGGTTGCCCGCGTGTTTGGCAGCTCAGCATCAAACCCGTTTGCCATTGAGTATTCATAAAGGTCGGTCAGTAAGGATAAATTGCGCATGATCATCATCCGTTCGATTTTGTAGGACAGGTGTCAAGACACCTGATTGATTAGTGCTATTCTACCACGAATTCGCCTCCTGTCACGACTGATGAGGTGTGGTAGACTAAGACTATAACGAAAAAGGACGCGATGACATGGATAGTAATGCACGACGAGCACGAATTCAAGCAATGCTGACAACGGGACCGACACCGATCAGTGCCAGCCAAATTGCCAAAAAATTGCGGGTCAGCCGCCAAACGGTGGTGGGTGACGTAGCGTTGTTGCGGGCCGAAGGTGAACCCATTGTGGCCACGTTAAAGGGCTATGAATACGAGGCACAATACACCCACAAAGCCATTATCGTTTGCCGGCATTTTCCGAACGATACGGCCGATGAACTGACGCGGATCGTTAATGCGGGCGGCACCATTGTGGACGTTGAGGTCAGCCATCCGCTGTATGGTCAGTTAAAGGGCATGTTGCAGATCAAAACGGTCGCCGATGTGAACTTATTTGTGGGCAAGTTGAAGGAACAGCAGGGCATTTATTATCAGAGTTAACAGATGGTGTCCATACACATACTGTGGCTTATGAAACGCCTGCACAATTAACAGCTATTCAAACCACATTGCGTGAGGCGGGCTACCTGTACGAGTAACCTGACCTGAAGGGAGTTTTGATGATGGATCAATTAACCTTAGTCACCACAACACTGGATCAAATGGGGATTCAGTACCAGATCGTGAGCCATCCGGCAGTGACGACCACTGAGGCGGCGGATGCCTATATTGAAGGCATTGAAGGGGTTCGCACCAAGACGATGTTCTTGACGAACAAGAAGAAAACGGCCTTTTATCTGCTGGTCATGGACGACGCCAAACGGCTAGATTTTCATGAATTTCAAGACCTGACTGGCGCCAAACGGGTCAAAATGGCATCGTCAGAAGCACTGAAGGAAAAACTAGGCCTTGAACCGGCGTGGTCTCGATTTTTGGGTTGCTCAATAACCAAGACCGGGACGTTCAGGTTTATTTTGACAAGGCGATCCTGTCGGAAGCACGGATGAGTTTTCATCCCAACGTGAACACCCGAACGATCTTTGTAGCAACCGACGATGTATTGGCGTTTGTGAAGTCGCAGGGGGGTTGAGCCAAAAATTCTTGAGTTGTCTGACGAGGTATAGATGACGCTTGAGATATCACAAGTAAACTAAAAGCGACTCACAGCTAAGCCTTAATTTGCGTTTAGCCGTGAGTCGCTTATTTTTTTAAAAATGCTATCTGACTATCGAAAACTGAGAATTTTCTCTGCGGGTAAGCGTACAGAACCGGCCGATAGTTGGGCTGCTTTGCCGATTGCCACCAGCAGTACTGGCACGTAGCGAGTTGGGTCGAGGTCCAGGGCCGCCGCAATCTTATCGTGGTCAAACCCTGTCATTGGGCCAGTCTCATACCCGTGTGCCCGGGCAATCAGCATGAATTGCATGGCTGGTAGCGCGACGTCCAGTGTGAACGTGGCGACGAGAGCTGAAGTTGGCATTTCATCGTACACATTTTTGATGATGGTGACTAAATGATCACTGACTTCCTGCGGCATCTTACCCGCTTTCACGGTCTGGTCGTAGATGTCCTGCGCATTTTCAGCCGCTTTGAGATCCGCAAAGAAAAAGACCAGCGCTGACGCTGTTTCGTTTTGATGGGCGTTGGCGGGCATCAGCGGTTTGATCTTTGCCTTGGCCTCTGGTGAGTCGACGATGACGATTCGCCACGGCTGCACATTGAGTGCTGATGGCGCGGAGATCGATTCGGTAATCATTTGCGTGAGTTCAGTCCGGTTGATTTTGACGGCGGGGTCGAAATCGTGAACAGCGTGACGCCCCTCGATAATTTTTTGAAAATCATTTTCTTTAAATGATGACATGATGATCGACCTCTTTTATTTAGAATCCGCAACAGCGCGTTGTCTGCATCTATCATACTAATTTCATGTGAATTGTCAATCCCTGAAGTGAGCCTATATTGCAGCGATGGTAACGCTTACTTATACAAAAATCAGTTGCCGATATATGGTAAACTAGTTCTCTGAGTTTCATTTATTTTTAATCAAGCAACTTTCGGAGGCAGACAACATGTTAGCATTTGCGAACGACTATTCAAAGGGCGCTCATCCCGCCATTTTACAACGTTTCATTGATACGAATCTTGATCCGCAACCCGGGTACGGCCAGGATGCCTATTCCGCCAGCGCGACTGAAAAAATTCGCCGGGCGTGTGACTGTCCTGATGCGCAGGTGACCTACATTTCGGGCGGAACCCAGGCCAACGCGGTGATTATTTCCACGGTGTTAAAGGATTACCAGGGGGTCGTTGCGGCCGACACGGGTCACGTCAGCATTCATGAAGCTGGGTCGATCGAATACACTGGCCACAAGGTCCTGACAATTCCGGGACATGATGGGAAGATCGATGCGCACGAGTTGGCTGAGTACATCAAGGCTTTTACGAGGACGATAACCACATTCAAATGGTGTATCCCGGCATGGTCTATATTTCACAGCCGACAGAATATGGGACACTGTATTCAAAGGCGGAGCTGACGGCCATTTCAGCCGTTTGCCGCCAGTATGACATCCCGTTGTTTATGGACGGTGACCGCTTGGGATATGGGCTAATGAGCCCCGCAAACGACATCACGCTGCCCGAACTTGCCAAACTCGTGGATGTGTTCTACATCGGTGGGACGAAGGTTGGTGCGTTATGTGGGGAAGCTGTGGTCTTCACGCATGATAATCAGCCGGAGTTCTTCAACAACCGGGTCAAGCGTCGCGGCGCGCAATTAGCGAAGGGCCGGTTGATCGGGGTCCAGTTTGAGGCCTTGTTTACGGATGACCTGTACTTTAAGATCAGTGCCCACGCAATCGAAATGGCCAAACAACTGAAAGCAGCCTTGACTGAGAAGGGCTACCAGTTCTTCATTGACTCGCCAACTAATCAACAGTTCGTGGTGGTCGATAACGCCAAGATGGCAACACTGAAGAATGATGTTGATTTCAGCTTCTGGGAAAAGATTGACGACACCCACACCGCAATTCGGCTAGTGACAAGCTGGTCAACTACTGAAGATGAAATTGAACAATTGAAACAGGTGCTGTAATGGCATAGCAAAATCCCCGGTGCAAGTGACTTGCGCCGGGGATTTTATGTCCTTTTTTGGACGAATGATTGCTGTTGAAATTTTGGGTGGTTACATGCCGCTGCGTTCCACCGTTCGGCCCTGCAGGCTGAGGTGGGGTCGCTCCGGAGCTATTGAATTTCTTTCCAGAAATTCAAGGATCTCCTACGTCTCCCGTGTTCGTAACCGACCAAAAAACGGTCGCTAACGAGCACCGACACCACAGCCTGCAATGCCGACCGGCTCCACTACGCTACATTGTGGAACAAGTTCACTGACAGCGATACTGTATCATAATTGTTGTGCCATTATCTGTTCATTAGTAGACACCAGCACGCTACCATGGTGTGAAGCATTGCTGTCAGTGGTCCGATTAGCAGTCGAGGGCGGATTCACTGCAAACTAGGGTTAACGCCATTGTGATACTTAGCTAATAGTAAAAGTAAGCTCTACCTCAGTGGAATGCAGCAATTCGGCAGGTTGTCGCGAGCCACTACGACGGCCTGCCGAATTGCGGAATGCAACGGACTAAAGCACTTAACCAAAACACGGTCAAGTAACAAACGAAACGTTATCCCCGCGGTGCCCAGCCAGCGATGTCGCTAGGTTGAAAATCATAGGTCAATCGTTGCTGATAGGCTGTTTCGTAAGCGGCACATTTCTGCTCGTAATCGGTTTGCATCATGGCAAAAATGTTTTCGCGAACGGTCTTTTGTGGATCGGGATAGATAACTGGCAGAATGTGCAGGGTGTAAGTCACGTCGTAAAAATTGGTGCTCTTAGGTTGGTCGGTGTCTGTCATTTCGACGAAGCAGGAAATGATCGGTGCTTGTAACTGAGCAGCGTACTGGTAGGCCCCGCGCTTTGGCGGTCGCGGTTTGCGGTAGTTGAACCACATTTCTTGTTCCGGGTAGATCAGAATGTTGTGGCCGGCATCCAAAACGTTGGCCATCAGATTCGGCAGCGTTTTGCCGATGTAGCTGATGCTGTCGGTGAGCGGAATCGTGTCGATGTTGCGCATCATGTAGCCCAGCAGGCCGTTCATGTCGAAGTTGGTCAGTTGGCTGATGAGATAGAGCCGTTTCATGTTCAGACCGCGACGCACGACCATGTTTTCGTAGGGGCTGAAATGATTGCTGGTGACAATGGCGCCCTGGTGCAGGCCGGCTAGGTTTTCCTTACCGACCACGTTGAGGTGTCGCGTCTGCCAGCGGGTGTCTACGTTGAGCATCGTGCGGGCGACAAGGTTGTTAACGCGATAGGAGAACCGGGATTGGTGGTCTAGGTAGGCCGATAATTCATGCTTGGCCTGGGTCGCATCCAACTGTGGGTCGCCGAGTTCCACTTTCGCGTTGAAATCTTGATGCTGCACAGCTTGCTGAATGTTGGCAATCACAGGTTCGCGATTTGGCAGGTCAGTGATAGCACTCATATCACCACCTCCTCGCGGTTCTTGTTGCGAATTTGGCGGAAGGTGTTTGTTGCGGTGGCTTGCGTTTCAGCCACCTTTAAGATCCGGTCAAAATTGGCGCGGTCGGCTTCCTTTGCGGCATCATTGTAGGCGGCTAAACCAGCTTGCATCTCGTCATAGTACGGGGTTTGCTTGGCGTAGTCCCAGAAATAACCTTCGTTTGCCACATTCGTATAGTGCCATGGCTTGGCAAACAGGTTGAAGTGAATCAAGGATTGATGAATTTGCGGATCCGTTTCCATTTGCACATTCCAGCTTGGATCCAGGATAGTTGTGCGCTGTTGACACATGGCGTTCAGGTAGTCCTGGTCAGGCGCTAAGCAGGTGACATGATAGGCGTTCAACAAGTTTAAGAAGGATTGGCTGAAATGCATGTCGCGCAACGCCTGCAGGTTCATGACCAGCACACCTGAGTTGATGTAACGATTGGCAGCGACGCCGATCGCGTCAGTTGCATAGGCTGCCGTGACTGGTTTGCCTGCAATCGTCGGTCCATGGCAGCCGCAATCAGATTGTCGTTTAACGGTGTTGCATAGAGCGCACTGATGTCGTCAAGCACCACCGTGTCGGCGTCGAGGTAGACCGCTTTATCGTATTGTGGAAAGAGGTCGGCGATGAATAACCGGAAGTAAATGGTAAACGTGAAGTAGTCCATTCGCAGCTTATTGCCGGTATCGGTGATCTCTGCCAGCAGGTCGGGATTGATCTGCTTAAAGGTGAGATGGAATCGGCTGTCCGTCACTAAAGATTGCAAATTGATGCGGTTTGTCTCGGACAATTTTTCCGACATCACAACGATCTCGTACGTGTTGTCCGGACTGGCATTTGCCATCAGTGACTTGAGTGAAACAGCTAAATAAGGTGCGTAATGGTTATCGACGGCGTAGAAAATTGGTATGGTCATTTAGGCCACCTCCTTGAGTTTGGGTGCCAGTGCCTGATACTGGGCAAGTAGGGCATCGTATTCGTGCAGTCCTAATTCGTCATGCATTTTAGTGACCTGCCAGGGCTTTACGGTGAGCGTGTGCACCCACGGAAACAGGCGAAAACTAGTGGTGAAATGTTGCAACACTGTGCCAGCGTGTAGCCGACGTTGTTCGTTGTAGCGGCGCGGTAGGATCCGCTTAGCGACGGCCAGCTTGTTCAGTGCGGATTGGTCGGGCATAAAGAGTTGCTTGTTACGGCAAAGCTGGCGGCACCGGGCGAGCAGTCCGGTTTGCCGGATGAACTTTAAATTCATCAGGAGCACACCCGAATTTAAATAGTCGAAGTGGGTGACCCGGTTGTGGAAGAACCAGCGCCCGTAATAGTCCGGCACGCCAGCAATTTCCACGCCTGTAAGATCTTGATTATACAGATCATCCAGCGATCTTCGGCAAATGACATCGGTATCCAGGTAGAGGATCCGGTCTGGCAATGCCGGTAGTTGGTCACTGAAAAGACGCAACATACAATAGGGGGTAAACAGGGTCTCCATGTTCGCAGTAGGGGCTTCACGGTTGAACTGCGCGCTGATGTCGATCTTCGTAATGGTGCTGTTTGGATCGTCTTGATGCAGTTGTTGGGTTAAAAACGCCACAGTTTGGTCGGATAACGGCTCGTATTTCTTTCGAGCTGTCTGCAACGCCGCCGTAAGAATATAAATGTGCAATGATTGCTGATGGTGGTGGCACAGCGATAGGATCGAAAGTAATAGTCCGTCTGCCATATTGGCGTCGCCACAGTAAAGAATGTTCATTTTGACGCCTCCCTTTCATAGTGGATATATTCAGTTGTATTGTTTTCCCGCGCCCGGATTTTCAGCTGGTCAGTGACCTGTTGGCACAACTGTTCTTGTTGTTGAGCTGGCCGCAGTGTCGTATCCGGAAAGAACGGCCCATCAACGAAAACGGTCATAGCGGGATGATGCCGCCACCGAGAAGCTTGGTAGGTCGTGATGACCGCAAACGTTGGTGCCTTGGCTGCCACCGGGTAGTGAAACGTTGCCCGTGAGAAGGGCCGAATTCCGGTATAGTAGGGCCAAACATGGGCTTCTGGATAAACCATGATGGCCCGGTGTTGGTTAAGACGGGTAGCGATGGCTTTGGCAAATGCTGGCATTTGATGGAAATCCGAAGGCACGATAAGCGCGCCCATGGGCACCACTTTGCCAATGACGGGCACACCCAGATTGGCCGGTGCTGCCAGTGTGTCCACCCGATGCGCGCCGGTGACGATCATCGGCATAAACACATCGCCAACGGGTTGCGTGTGGTTGCCATAGAGGACGATGCCGGTATGACGAAACGGAGTCAGCACGTCGCGATTTTTGATCCGAACGCCGCGCCACAGTCGCCAGTAGCACCAGCCAATAAATTGAAAGAGCCGGTAAATCACACTAGCCAGCACCCGATAGCCAGGATTGGTGTGCACCCATTTGAAATTGGCAGCCAGCTTTTGATGTTGCTGCTTATTGGTCACAAAGTCATCAGTGTAACTGCGATAATATCTGGTTTGATGCGCTGCTGTTTGATTCAGGGGAATTCACCTCCATGTGATGGTTTTGAGAAAAGAGACAGTTCTGGTTAAAATGATGTGCTGAGCACTCACTCAACTTTGCTGTTGGGTCTATCATAGTCGATTTGTATCAGATAAGCTGACCTAATGATTCAAAATAATGTGTTGAGCACTCACTCAACTTTTTGAAACACCTACCATCTCTTTCTTACAAAATCAGTATACCACCTTTTACTTGAGTTACAAGTATTGTTAGGCATCCCAAATAAAATAATTGACAGTTCATGAACAACTGATGGTTAAGACACACAAAATAGAGCTAATTACTGGTAATTAGGTGTCTGCGGCTGTAAACTCTTTTAGTCAAAACTGTGCATATTGTAGAAAATAACGACTAATAGTAACTTTCACATCAGCTATGAATGAATAGTGTAATCTGAAAGAACAAAGGGGGCATATGATATGCAGGCATCATCCAATGCTAGCGGAAAGCAAATGGGGCCGCAAGATGATCCCGAGACAAACGACAACTCGCTGTGGGACATGTTCAAATTTGTTTTTGGTAAGGTGCTGAATAAACGCTGGCTGCTCGTCATCAACGTGATTGCACTGACCATTATCACCTTACTGCAGTTCGTCATGCCGCAGATCGAGCAATTTATCATTGATAAGGTCATTCCGCAAAAGGATTATCGTTGGCTGTTTATGGCGATTGGCGGGTTACTGGTGACCGCGCTCGTGCTCGGTATTTTTAACTATTTATCGACCTACTACATGAGCGTGATGAGTCAAAATGCCATCACGGACCTGCGAAATCAGTTGTACCAATATTTATTGAAAATGGATACCAAGTTCTTTGAATCTAGCAAAACTGGGGATCTCATGACCCGGCTGACGAGTGATATTAACAACCTGCAAAGTCTGATCTCAGCCAACATGCTGAGCATGATCGGTAACGTCTTCACGTTTGTCGGTGTGCTGGGACTCATTTTTTATATTAACTGGCAAATGGCGCTGGCGGTGAGTTTGACCTTCCCGTTTTAATTTCTGGTGTACCGCGTGTTCCGGAAACGGATTCGCGATGCCTTTCACCGTGCGCGGGCATCCCAAGCAAGAATGTCGAACCAGATGCAGCAGACCCTGACCCAGATCGACCTCATTAAGAGTTTTACGAGTGAGGGGTTGGAATCAAAACGGTTCGATAAGGTGGCGCAAACCAACCGAAAAGACCTGATCGATGCCGGACGTAATCAAGCGATTTTTAACCCGCTGATCGACGGCATTAGCTATGTTGGTACGGCAATCATTCTGTTGCTTGGCGCGTACTTTATCATGCACGGTCAACTTACTGTTGGGGCCTTGGTTGCCTACATCACGTACGTTGCCATGGTGCAGACGCCAATTCAGTCGTTTACCAGACTGTTGAACCAACTGCAGCAAGCACTGGTTTCATACGGCCGAATTCAAACGATTTTAAAGGAAGAACCGACAATTGTGGACGATACTGATCCAGTGGCGTTTCCGACGCTAAAAACGGGGATTGATCTGGATAAGGTCAATTTCTCATACGACGCGAAGGATAACGAAAAACGGGACGAGCCAACGTTGCGTGACATTAGTTTTACCATTCCCTATGGTAAGACGACTGCGTTAGTCGGCCATTCTGGTTCCGGAAAAACGACGATCACGCGATTGATCGACCGCTTCTATGATCTGCAAAGCGGCGATATTACCTTTGACGGGGTGCCAATTAAGAAAATTAAAATGGCTGATCTGCGACGGCACATTGCGATCGTGTCGCAGGACGTGTTTATTTTGGATGGCAGCATTAAAGACAATATACTGTATGGCCGGACGGATGCAACGGATGAAGAGGTCTGGCAAGTCATTGAGATGGCGGATCTGATAACTTTTGTGAAACAGATGCCGGACCAGCTTGAGACCCAGGTTGGTGAACGGGGCGTGAAGTTGTCTGGCGGTCAAAAACAGCGCCTGTCAATTGCGCGTGCCTTGTTGAAGGACGCGCCGATCATTATCCTGGATGAGGCAACGGCAAGTCTGGATAATGAGTCGGAAAAGGCGATCCAGCACGCGTTGGATAATTTGTTGAAATCAAGAACATCGTTGGTAATTGCGCACCGACTTTCAACGATTCATAACGCGGATAAGATAGTGGTGATGGCCGCGGGCGAGGTTGTGGAGCAGGGGACGCATGATAGTTTGATGGAGAAGAATGGGACTTATGCGGGGCTTTATAATGCGCAGTTTGAGTAGAGTAGAGTGTGGAGAAAGGCGGTTTAGGGGCGGTGTGTAACGGACTCTGACCGAAAAGTCCGGGCCTGACTTTTTGGTCAGAGTCCGTTACACGTTAGCCCCGTGCCTTTCGGAACACGTTTCGGCTCGAGGCTAATAGAAAGCCAGTAGCCCAAATCTCCCTAGAATCAAAAACCCACAACCCAATTACAAACCAACCTAACTAATAAACATTGAAAGAAATTAACATCACCACCAGAGAAGCACCCATCAAGGCCACAAAGCCAACGACAGGGTGCTTTTTCTTACCCATAAAAACAATAATAAACCCTAAAATCCCCCCACTCATCCTGTACGCACCCTACTACCTCGTGGTTAAATAGATGAAGAATCCCATATTGGGATGATTGAGTAAAGTTAAGCAACGTGGCACTGGGAACCACGCTAAATCAAAAAAATGAACGCGTGAGACAGGCCTGTGAGTGTCCTTCAGGCCTGTCTCACAAGTAAAAAGGGGTTTAAACCATGAAAGTAACGATCTTACTCGTAGAAGATGAGGATAGCCTAATCTCATATCTGCAACAGGAACTGCAATTCGAAGACTATGACGTGATCACGGCCACGCGGGGTGAGGACGCCCTTGAACAGTATGCCGCACATAAGGATGAGATTTCACTGCTGATCCTTGACTGGATGCTGCCGGGGCTTGATGGGCTGGCGGTCATTCGCCGGATCCGCAAACAAAATGATGACGTGCCGATCATCATGATGACCGCCCGTGATTACGTTGGCGATAAGGTGTCCGGCCTGGACGCAGGCGCTGACGACTACATTACGAAGCCGTTTGATATTGAAGAACTGTTAGCACGCATCCGGGTCATTTTACGGCACAGTCAGCAACATGAAAATCGTGATGACACTTATCAACTGGGGAACCTCACATTAGACGCCAAGGCGCGACAGGTCACGTATGCCGATAACGTCGTCCAGCTGACACAGCGGGAGTATGAACTGTTGCTGGTCCTGATTCAGCATCAGGGTGAGGCGCTCACGCGGGATGAATTATTGGATCTCGTTTGGGGCGTGAACTTTGAGGGTCAAGTGAACATCGTAGACGTCTATGTCCGCTACTTGAGAACGAAGCTGGATAAGTACGCTGATAAGCCGCTGATTGAAACGGTTCGCGGTGTCGGCTACCGGTTAGGCGAGGATGCAAAATGACCAAAAAATTGTTTAATTCCAGTGCGGCGCGAATTACCCGAGTGTATGCACTGATGCTGGTGATCGTGACGCTGCTGACCAGTGTGGCGGTGATCTCGTATGCGGGCGCCAACCTGATCCACGTGCACAAGGAAGCCACTGAAAGTACGATGGAGGGTCTGAAACGGTCGTTTATCGGCGACCGGTCCATGTGGAACTGGTGGCGGTTCAGCCGGGCGAATGATACTAAGAATACGTTCATTCGCGTCCGCACGAATCCGGTGCATAAGAAAGGACAGACCTTCTATTCTAAAAATTCCCAGCGCTTTTTAAAGAAGAGTCAGGCCAAACCAAGCGACCCCATCTTGCTGGGACACATTGCGCGGTCGTCTAAGAATGTGTACTACTACCATTTGAAATCAGTGACGAAACAAAATGTAAAACAAAACGAAACGGGCGTTCAATACGACGTCTGGCTCAGACTGGACGACGTGATTGACCTGTTAGGCAAAATTGTCGCGACTATCTTGGGCATCGCGCTATTGAGTTTTATCATTGGCACCGCACTGATCTACTTGGTCGCCAAACGGTTGAACCGGCCACTGGTAGAGCTGACGCGCAGTTCTAAGGTGCATACAAAGGACGTGGCGACAGCGGGCAGCGCCCAGTTGCCGGTACCGAAAACGCCCCAGGAAGTCCACGACCTTTCCATTGAATTTAACCACCTATTGGCGTCACTAAACCAACGGTCGGAAGCTGACAGGCAATTTGTTTCCAACGCATCGCATGAATTACGGACGCCCATTGCGGGCATTCGCGGGCATGTCGAAATGATCAAACGGCACGGCGATGACCACCCAGAAATCATTCCCACATCGCTGGATTTCATCGATAAGGAGTCCAAGCGGATGCAGGTTATGATTGAAAATCTGCTGAAACTTTCCAGAGCAAGCCAGCAGTCGCTAGCATTGAGCGACGTGGACCTGAGTGAAACGGTCACCGGTATCGTCGACCGCTACCGGGATGGCATGCGACGGTCGATCGACTTAAACGTTGCGCCGAGCATTACAGCCAAAACGAATCCGGACAGCGTCCAACAGATTCTCGTCAGTCTACTTGACAACGCACAGAAGTATTCGCCAGACGGCAGCGAGATCCGTGTGGGGCTTGCAACGGACGGCCAATACGCCATCATGACCGTCGCTGACCAGGGACGCGGGATCACGGATGACCAGAAGACCAAAGTCTTTGATCGGTTTTACCGCGTTGACCAAGCAACCCCAGGGAACGGCCTTGGCCTAGCCATCGTCAAACAACTCGTCGTATCCAATCACGGCCAAATCAAAATCGTCGACAACGCACCGCAAGGCAGTATCTTTCAGGTGTCCTTTCCGCTTAATAGCTAGTTGAGTGGTTAACCAGGAAAGCATAACAGATAGCTGTCCGTTGCATTCCGCAATTTGGCACGGCATCGAAGTGGCTCGCGATAAAGCTAATTTGGCCGTCGCAGTGCGCCATCCAAATGGATCTCCATCGTCTCGCATGTCACTAAATGGCCAAAGGACGGCTATCAAGTGACATCGACACCACGATACCGTGCCAAATTACTGCATTCCACTCACTTTGAGTAAACTGCATTCGCTGGTTAAGTATCAAAGTAGTATTAAACCAAGTTCGCGCAGAAATCCGCTCTCGACTACTAATTCGTCCATTGTTAGCGATACTTTTTACGATATTTATCATAGCGGTAAAGGCATACAAGTAAGTCCCAAAGTGACCTATGTCTGATTGTTGTCACTTTTACAAATAGCCACTATGCTGTAAATGCGGCATTAGGTTGAAAACATCATAGCTGTTGCTTGATAAGCTGTAAATCAGTAAATACTAGCACGGCAACGTAGTGTGAAGCATTACTGATCATGGGCTAAAAACCAGTCGAGGGCGGATTTCTCTTCAAACTAGGGTTAACGCCATTGAGATGCTTAACCAAAGAAATAAGTGTATCCAAACTGAGTGGAATGCAGCAATTCGGCGCGGAGCTGTGGTGTCGACATCAGTTAGCGACCGTACTTTGGTCGGTTACTTATGTGCGAGACGATGGAGATCCATTCGAGTGGCGCACGACGACAATCGAATTAGCTTCATCGCGAGCCACTACACGGAGCGCCGAATTGCGGAATGCAACGGACTCGTTATCTGACAATGAGAAAAACATACTAAGTCCCACATTTCTAAAAAAGGGAAATGTGGGGCTTTTTTTGCACTTATTTTGCTGACAGTAAATAACCCGTAATACCGATAAAACAGGCATTGTCAGGAAATTCTAAGTTTGTCTGAGCCCAATTCTTAGAAATTCTAAGATGATGCTTACCAACTGTGAATAGTGCGGGATATAAAGACCGGCTAGAATGATGTCAGTTCATAAGGAAAGGACGGATGACCAATGGTGAATTCACTACTAAACGTCCGCGGCCGGCTGCTCACAAGACTGACCGCTTGGGCAAGCCAGCACACAGCAGTTTTGTCCTTTACGGCCAAGACCGTTAGCTACTTTGTTATTATTTTAGCGCTGGTTTATCTGTACGATTACTGCGGCGTTAACGGCGCCCATTTCATTTATAACGAATTTTAAATTGCCAAATTGGGGTTCAAGGAGACAAAATCATGATTAAAAATATTTTAACAACATTGACGCAACAAGCAACGGCTCAGCCAGATCAACTCGCATTTGATTATCTGGGACAGACGAATACTTACGCTGACTTAGAGCACCGGTCCAACAGCGTGGCTAATTACCTGAAGACCTGTCACCTGACGGCCAAGTCACCGGTAATGGTGTATGGGGGTCAGACGTTTGATATGCTGGTCGCCTTTATCGGCTGTGCCAAAGCGGGCCACGCTTATATTCCGGTCGACACCAACTCGTCGACGGATCGCTTGACCAGTATCATGCACACGGCGAGACCGGAGCTCGTGATTGCGGTTGAACCGTTGCCAATTAAAGTGACGGTGCCAGTGACGACCCACGCCGATTTGAATAATATCTATCAAACATTACCAATCAATTTTAAGTCCAAGACAGCGTTGGATGACACGTTCTATATCATTTTTACGTCCGGGACTACGGGGAATCCCAAGGGCGTTCAAATTACTCAGCGTAATCTGTTGAGTTTTGTGAACTGGATGAGCGCGGACTTTAACTTTATGAAACGAGATGTGCTGCTGCAGCCGCCATTCTCGTTTGACCTTTCTGTCATGGCACTGTATCCCACGCTGATGAATGGCGGGACACTGCGCGTTTTGCCGCAGACGGTTACCGCCAACTTCAGCACAATGTTTACGACTTTGGCGAGTCTGCCACTTCAAATCTGGGTCTCCACACCGTCATTGGTTGATATCTGCTTGCTTGATCCGTACTTTGACCAGCAGCACTATCCAGAACTTTCCACTTTCTTATTCTGTGGCGAGGAGTTGACCCCCCAGACCGCCAGCAAGCTCAACCAGCGTTTCCCACAGGCGCATATTGTGAACACGTATGGCCCAACCGAGGCCACGGTGGCGATGACGGCTGTTGAAATCACACCGGAAATCCTCCAAACGTACGACCGGTTGCCGATTGGTTACGTGAAACCGGGAACCAGGTGACCATCGACAGTGCGAGCGTTAACGAACCGGGTGAGATCATCATTGCTGGCTTCAACGTTTCAAAGGGGTACCTTAACAATCCGGCCAAAACAAAATCTGCCTTCTTTGAGACGAACGGTCTGCAGGCATACTGCACCGGCGACCTTGGGTATTTTGACCACAATCTGCTGTTCTATAAGGGGCGTGTCGATTTTCAAATCAAATTAAACGGGTACCGGATCGAACTGGAAGAAGTGAACCACTTTTTGTCGGAAGTGACCTTGCTTAAGCAGGGGGTGGCGGTGCCGAAGTATGATCAAAATCACAAAGTTAGCCAACTGCTGGCGGTGGTCGTCCCGAAGAGCGCCCAACAGCCTAGTCAGGTTGCGTTGCGCCAAGCATTGGCCGGTAAATTAATGCCGTACATGGTGCCACAACGGTTCATTTTCCGCGACTCACTGCCGCACAACGTCAATGGTAAGGTGGACATCAAGGCGCTGATCAGCGAGGTCAACGCACATGCCTAATTTGTCACCGTACGCGGATCCGCAGTACTTTGTGCTTCTGGTGGTGACATTGTTGCCAGCGATGGTCGGGCTGTATTACGGCAAACGACTGCGGTGGTACGAGACGCTATGGACAGCGGCGTTTTTATTGCTGACCTTTGGCGGTGTAAAGTGGCACCAGGGCGTCATGCTGGTGGGGTATGTCGTGTACCAATTGGCGCTAGTGCTGGGTTATGACCGGTACCGCAAACATCACAACCAAACGGCCGTCTTTATAAGCTTGGTCGTCCTCAGCGCCCTGCCATTAGCCCTTGTTAAACTATCGCCAGCGGTACATTTACCAAAGCTGGCACTATTGGGGTTCCTTGGCATCAGCTACCTGACGTTCAAAACCGTTCAGGTCATCATGGAACTGCGCGATGGCACCATTAAACAGGTCTCGCCGTTTTTATTTCTAAGATTTATGCTGTTCTTTCCAACCATTACTTCGGGGCCGATCGACCGCTATCGGCGCTTTCAGCAAGATGACGTTGCGGTTCCGGCCCGGGCGGATTATCTGACACTGGTTAATCAGGGCATCATCCGCATTTTCCAGGGCTTCGTCTACAAGTTCATTATCGGTTACGTGTTTGGTACGTTGATGCTGCCGCACGTTGCCCACCACGTGTTAGCTAACCGGGGTGCCTTCTTTGGTACCGGGTTGTCGTGGTCGCTTGTCGCTTATATGTACGTCTACAGTCTGTATCTGTTCTTCGACTTTGCCGGCTATAGCTTGTTTGCGGTGGGGGTCTCAAACCTCATGGGCGTTAAGACTCCGATGAACTTTAACGCACCGTTTAAGTCGCAAAATATCAAGGATTTTTGGAATCGTTGGCACATGTCGCTGTCGTTTTGGTTCCGGGATTTCGTTTTCATGCGATTTACCTTTTTCGTCATGAAGCACCGGCTGGTCAAGAACCGGATCCGCGTGTCGCAACTGGCCTACTTGGTGAACTTTCTCATCATGGGCTTCTGGCACGGGGTGACCTGGTACTACATCGTTTACGGCCTGTTTCACGCGACGGCCATTATTATTAACGACATTTGGTTGCGGTTTAAAAAACGACACGGCACCCAATTGCCGCATAACCGCTGGACGCAGGCGTTAGCTGTATGCATCACCTTTAACGTTGTCTGTTTCAGTTTCCTGATCTTTTCAGGCGAACTCAATACACTTTGGTTTACACATTAAGGAGAAAAACTATGTCAAACGAACAAATTGTTTTAAACGTTTTACAAGACCTCACGGCAACTGATCTCAGTGCCCAAATGACCACCAACCTCTTTACAACGGGGCTCTTGGATTCCATGGCGACCGTTCAGATGGTTATGGAATTAAATGAGCAGTGCCACATCGACATCCCAATTTCTGAATTCGACCGGAATCAGTGGGACACCCCAGAAAAAATCGTGGAGAAAGTGACCGCGTTACAATGAAACGCCATCCCATTTGGCAACTGATTGGGCCGCTGGTCATCGCCGTTATTGGTGTGGCACTGTTGCTGTTTGCACCGCACCACAAGACAGACGAAGCTGGCGCGCAGGCGGATGCCTCACTGATCAATAAGGCAGCCGTATCGCTATCGAGCAATGTTTACCGCGGTCAGGCGCTGAAAAACGAAGCACTGGAACTGGGGTACGTGCCGTTTTTCGGGTCATCTGAACTGTCGCGGATGGATCCGCTGCACCCAAGTGTGCTGGCCAATAAGTATGACCGCGATTACCAGCCGTTTCTGCTGGGAAAACCCGGGACGCAGTCGCTCAGTCAACTGATGGCCATGCAGACGTTCGGCAACAATTTGGATCACAAAAAGGTGGTCTTCATACTGTCACCGCAGTGGTTCACTAAACAGGGCCAGAATCACCAGGCGTTTAACTTTTACAAGACATCAATCGGCGACATTTCTTGGACGCTGCGAGCGACCAATACCAAGGTCGACCGGATCACGGCTAAACGGCTGCTGAAAGTTGCCGGCAAGGGCGGTGGCACAATGCAGCGCAGTGCCTGGAAGCGCCTTGCGCGAGGAGAAAACCTGACAGGCAACCAGCGCGCCTACTTTGAAGCCCGGCTGCACGTCCTGCAAAACGAAGACCACTATTTTGATCAACTGATGGTCACTAATCGTATGGTTAAACTTGCGAAGGCGGAAAAACAACTACCAGCCACGGATAACAACGCGGCGTTGACTAGACTTGCGGATAGGCTAGGTAAGCGCGACACGCACAATCGATTTGACATCAGCAACGCGTTCTACCGTCACCGGTTAAAACCCGCGGGTATTCGCCACTTCAAGAATAGTCAGCGCAACTTTGACTATCGGCGCTCGCCGGAGTACACGGATTTTGAACTCGTGCTGAACCAGTTTGCGTCTCACCACACCAACACCATGTTTATTCTGCCACCGGTCAACAACAAGTGGGCGGCCTACACGGGGCTTTCACAGACGATGTTGCGGCAGACCAATGCCAAACTTAAGCAACAGCTGGCAAGTCAAGGCTTCACCAATGTTGTTGATCTCAGCAACCAGGGCGGTCAAAAATACTTCATGTCCGACACCATCCACCTCGGCTGGCGCGGTTGGCTCGCAGTCGACCAGCATGTCAAACCGTTTCTCACCCAAAAACAACCCACGCCGCATATGCACATCAAGGACTATTATCTCAGCAAGACTTGGGCTAATCATATCGTTCACTAACGTCAAAACGCGCACTACCGGGGGATGGTAGTGCGCGTTTTATGAGTTGTAAAAGGTTGAGGTTGTAGTTCGTTGCATTCCGCAATTTGGCAGGCCGTCGAAGTGGCTCGCGATGAAGCTAATTCGATTGTCGCTGTGCGCCACTCGAATGGATCTCCATCGTCTCGCACATCAGTAACCGACCAAAGAACGGTCGCTAACTGATGTCGACACCACGACGGCTTGCCAAATTGCTGCATTCCACTACCCATGAGCCTAGTGTTGACGTTGGTTAAACATCAACATACAGTCGATGACAGTTCGCGGATTACCCGCACTCGACTGCTGATTGTCCGCCGTCAGCTAACCAATTGATGATCGAGGTTAATGGTCAGATATCTGAGAGTTGCAAGTTGACGTTGTTGCAGGCGATACAGTCTATACCCATTTATCAGCAACTATCAGCGGAGTGGAGTCGGTCGCATTGCAGGCAGTAGTGTCGGTGTTTGTTGGTGAGGGTCTTTTCCTCACCTACAAACACGGGAGACGGAGGAGATCCTTGAATTTCTGAAGGAAATTCAATAGCTCCGGAGCGACCCACTACAGCCTGCAGGGCCGACCGACGGAACGCAGCGACAGTGGGGCACTTTACTGTTTACTTAGCTGGCATCAAAGGTTCAGCCAGCCATGCCTCGGCGTCACCGTAGAGTTTGGCGACGTCTTCAGGACGGTCAGTGCCAAGCAGATCTTGGCTGATGCTGCCGCCAGCGGCGATTCGGACGTAGGATAGGAATTGATAGGAGGGGCGGAAGTCTTTTAGGTCATCGGGGGTGATGCCTAGATCGGTTCCGGGAACAACGGGGCGCAGGTTGTCGCTTTCGTTGATGGAGATCATGCGGTCAATTTTCCACTCGCCGTTACGATTTTCAACGTAGTCGATCAGTCTGCGAAAGGATTCGATTTCACCAACGACACCGTTGATCACCATGCGCATCCGCGTGTTCGTTGGCACTTCGACGTAGGCCTTGTTGCCATTTTGGTGAATGGTTGCTGGGCTGGTCGCGCCAATAATTGGGAACCGGTGGTCGACTTCTTTTGATTCTGAATGGATAAAGGTATCAAGTTGACCTGATTGCCAGCTGGTCTGGATGATGGCATCCGGGTAGTAACAGTCGGCAATCGCGTCGTTGCCGCGTGCCCGAAAGAGCCGTTCGCGGGCAACTAATTCACTAATTTCAGCAGTATCTTGGGTCATAAGTTAAATCCTCCCTGAGGTTTAGATTAAATATTGTTAATAATACAACTGTTCAATTAGAAACTCAAGAATAAAACACTTTAAATTACAACTTAAGTAAGCCCTCGGCGTTTGAGTGGGCGATTTTTTCCTTGTCAGCATCAGAAATTGATGTGCCAAGCAGGAAGTCTTCGGCGTTACCTTTAATGTAAGGATAGTCTTGTGCCCAGAGCACGTGGTCGGGTCCCATGTAATTCAGCACCAGCTGCATTTGCGGCCAGGTGAACATGCCACTTGGGGTCACGTAAACGTTGTTCTTGTAGTAGTAAGAGAAGGGGTGTGCTAATGTCTTCTCGGTAACAGGGTTCGTGGCTTCATCCAACCGGTCTAACCAGTAAGGGATAAACTCGCCCCAGTGACCTGAGATCAGCTTGAGGTTAGGCAACTTATCAAAGAGGCCAGAAAAGATCAACCGTGCCACGTGTAAGCCAGCTTCCATGTGCCACCCCCATGCGGGTGTTGACATCACAGCGTTCAAGCCCTTGGGATTCATGCCTGAGTAATAGTTTTTCTGAATTTCAGGACTTGGTAAGGATGGGTGGATGTAAAGCGGCACATCAAGTTTGGCGGCCATTTCAAAGATTGGGAAGAATTTATCTGCGTCTAATAAGTTATTCTGGTTGTCCGTTCCCAGCAGGAGGGCACCCTTTAATCCTAGTTTAGTAACCGAACGTTCTAATTCAGCTGCAGCGGCCTCGGGGTCGGATACTGGCAGGGTCGCAAAGCCGGCGTAGCGGTCTGGATGCCGTTTTATCGTGGCCGCGATGTCGTCGTTGATCCGTTGGGTCAGCGGCACGGATAGATCCGTTGGTAACAGGTCAGGGTTGGTGCTGGCATCGCCGTACGAGAGGACCTCCATGTCGATCCCATTGGCATCCATGTAGGCGATGCGCTGGTCGTCCAAGGCCTGCATGTCGTCGGCGGAAGGGGCGTAAGCGACAGGGCCTTCTTGGAAGGACTGTCCCATTTCCTTCATTTCAGCCGGCGTCATCGTTGGGTGGGCCATTAAATAGTCGGTAATTTCTTTGTTGGCGTAATCAAAACCAACGTGTTCCTCTAATGTAATTAATTTCATTGATATCACCTATTTTCTGTATTGATTGAACAGGCATTATCTTAGTGCCAAATGTCCTGCGAGACAATCAATAAGTGACGGTTATCGACAATATGTAACATCTTTCTAATTCGGATTGTGAATGATCTGAGCAATTTTCTCGCCCATTTCGGCGTCTGATTCGACCGCCCCGTTGATCACCCAGTCAAATAGGGTTTCCGTTAATCCGGCAGAAACAAAGGCCTGCCAGTAGTGGTCACTCATCAGCCGATTCTCTGGCAGCATTCCGTGTTGAAAGAGCTGGATGATATCATCCTTAAAAATGTAGTAGATCAAATATTTAAGGTCGGAGCGGATAAACGTTTTGAGTTCATCAACATATGTCCGGTAAAACGAAAAGAAGAGGGTGCCAAACTGGATTGGATCGGTGAAATGGTGTTTTTCCATAAACCGCATCTGGTTTCTAAAAATACGTTCCAGTTTTTCAGTAATCACGTCCTCAAAGCTCGTGTAGTTGCGATAATAAAACATCCGCGAGACGTGCGCTTCCTGACAAAGCTGGGTCACGCTGATCTTTGATAACGGTTTGGTCTTGAGCAGGATGAGCAGCGCTGCGAACAGCGCGTCTCGGCGGTCGTTCATTTTTTGCGAGTCGTAGGTCATGGTGGGTTCCTTTCTAGCGCTGAGGGATTGTGTTTCCGGTTACCTTCTATTTTAATGGCGTAGAGGTCATTTTAACAGTTAAGCTTATTTTATTTACAAAAAGTAAGTTTAAAACTATTGACTTACTAAATGTAAGTGATAGAGTAGATGACATTAAGACAAACGACATCACACATTTGGAGGGCTTACACTATGGTATTAACAAACGGTTACGAACAAAACGAAAATGAAAACCCATTGGACATTTTAAACTTAACTGAGTTGGAAGGAAAAGCAAAGGCTATCATTCCTACTGGCGGGTTTGGCTATATCTCAGGTGGTTCAGAAGACGAATGGACGCTACGTGCAAACCGGACGGCATTCCAGCACCGGCAGATCGTTCCAAAGGCCCTCAGCAACATTGAAAATCCATCTACAGACACCACTGTTTTTGGTATCGATTTGAAGACACCCATCATGATGGCACCAACCGCAGCACAGGGCTTAGCCCACGCAAAAGGTGAAGTGGATACGGCTGCTGGGGTTGCCGCAGCTGGTGGCTTGATGGCGCAAAGCACTTATTCATCAACATCAATTGCTGACACAGCAGCTGGCGGTCATGGCGCTCCTCAATTCTTCCAGCTCTACATGAGCAAGGACTGGAGCTTCAACGAATCCCTGTTGGATGAAGCAAAGAAGGCAGGCGTGAAGGGCATCATCCTCACCGTCGATGCCACTGTTGATGGTTACCGTGAAGCAGATATCATTAACAACTTCCAGTTCCCAATTCCAATGGCTAACCTGACCAAGTTCAGTGAAGGCGACGGTAAGGGGAAGGGTATTGCTGATATCTATGCCGCTGCTGCTCAAAAGATCGGCCCAGACGACGTGCGTCGCATTGCCGAATACACGGATCTGCCCGTTATCGTTAAGGGTGTTGAATCACCAGAGGACGCCTTATACGCAATCGGTGCTGGCGCCGCTGGTATCTACGTTTCAAACCATGGTGGCCGTCAATTAAACGGTGGCCCGGCCAGCTTCGACGTTTTGGAAAGCGTCGCAAAAGCCGTTAACCATCGTGTCCCTGTCATCTTTGATTCCGGCGTCCGTCGCGGTTCAGACGTTTTTAAGGCACTGGCATCAGGTGCAGACCTGGTAGCATGGGTCGCCCAGCCATTTACGGTTTGGCACTCGGTGGTGCTCAAGGTGTTGAATCCGTCTTTACCCATCTAAACGATGAACTGAAGATCATCATGCAATTGGCTGGTACCAAGACCATTGCGGATGTGAAGCATGCACCGTTGCTGGATATTAAGTATTAGTGAACAATTCAATTGAATTTCAAAAACGACTGAGCGATGCTTGGTCGTTTTT
>NZ_BBAG01000007.1 GCF_001311135.1 Secundilactobacillus paracollinoides DSM 15502 = JCM 11969 | reverse complement strand
AAAAAGCCGGCAACCTTCTGGTCTACCGACTTTTAAGAATCACATTCAATTAAGCTTCTTCATCATCCGTTGTTTCATCCCGTTTGTGAGGCTCAACATCGACCTCATCAAGCGGAATCATCTTTGTGTGGTGCCGGATCTTGTAGTAGAAGAACAGCACGATAAACAGTGGCACACTCAGGTAAGTGACCAGAATCTTCTCCCAGTCAAAGTGGACAAATGAACCAGGATCTTGACCCACGATCACCACGATACAGAGGATCAGTGCCAGAATTGGTCCCAGTGGGAACCACTTGGCATGGTATTTCAGCTCAGATTCCTTGTGGCCCTGCTTAACAAAAGCACGCCGGAAGCGGAAATGAGAAATCGCGATGCCGACCCAGGCGATGAATCCAGTCAGACCGGACGCCGCCACGAGCCATACGTACACTTGCGGTCCCGCAATACTTGCGATGAAGGTCAGCGCACCAACAACCGTGGTGGCCACCTGTGCACGCAATGGCACCCCATGCTTCGTCGTGTGTTCAAAGTACTTTGGTGCGTACCCGTCAAGTGACAGGGAGTAAAGCATCCGTGAAGAAGCATACATCCCAGAGTTCGCAGCTGAGATCACTGACGTTAAAATAACGGCGTTCATGACACTGGCAGCCGCAGCGAGACCAGCCCGCTTAAAGACAAGCGTGAATGGACTGATGGCAATATCTGAAGCAGACGAGCCCAACAGATCAGGACTCGTGTATGGAATAATACATGCAATGACAAAAATAGCAAAAATGTAGAAGAGCAAAATCCGCCAAAAGACCTGATTGATGGCCTTTGGGATACTCTTTTCGGGCGTTTTGGATTCGCCGGCAGTAATTCCGACTAATTCAGTCCCTTGGAAGGAGAACCCAGCAACCACGAACACACTCAGCGTTGCGGGCAGCCCACCAACAAATGGGGCCTTCTTATACGTGAAGTTTTCAAGTCCAGTGGCGTGGCCGCCCATGACCCCAATAATCGTTAACACGCCGACGATCAGGAAAATGATGACGGTAATGACTTTGATCATCGCCATCCAGTATTCCGTTTCACCAAACGCTTTAACCGTGAGTGCATTGATCAAAAAGATGAGGACCAGGACCGCGACACTCCAGATCCAACTGGGAATGTTCGGCAGCCAATACTTCATGACCAGCGCTGCAGTACTGATATCGACCGCCAGCGTGATGGCCCAGTTAAACCAATAATTCCAGCCCATCGCAAATCCTAAGGCTGGGTCAACATACTTGGTTGAATACGTGGCAAACGAGCCGGAAACGGGCATATTCGTGGCCATTTCACCCAAACTCGTCATCAGGAAGTACACCATGGCACCCATGGCAACATAAGCGACTAAGGCACCTCCTGGACCGGCAGTGGAAATCGCAGAACCGCTCGCAACGAACAGCCCCGTCCCAATACTACCGCCAAGCGCGATCATCGATAGATGGCGTGTTTTCAGTTCACGCTTCACCTGATGATCGTTATCATTATCTGCCATGCTAAATTCCTCTCACTTTCCTAACAGCTAACCCTCATTTGAATTAACCGGAATTTCATTTTGCAAATAGAAAAACGGCCTGCCCGCAGTTCACCCGCGAGAAGACCGATCAATAGGTTCATCGTCATCATCGTAGGAAGCTCTCCGCGGTTCGCGACAGTGCCAGCCCTATTAAGACTGACCCCAGCATGGTGACGGATCAGGGTCACCACACTTCGGCAAAACTTCCTTTAACTGCGGCTTAACGGCACTGATCTGCCTCACCGCAGCGACTCATAAGTCCTGCGCCTCTTCTATTCGATAGGTACATATTATACCGATTGGGTGACGTTTGCAATCAGTATTCGGTTCTATGGTGAATCCTCATCAAACCTTAACTAAGTTCGCGTTGATAGATCAGCTCGAGTTTTCCCGGCTGATACAACGCGTGATCCGAATGTTGATACCGGTCAACTAATTCAAATCTCAATTTCACTAAAACACGCTGTGAGCGTTCATTCTCATCGAGGGAACTCGCCCAGAGACGCTGAAACAGCCGTTCTTTTGAGACGTAATCGATCAGCGCCTGGCCAGCTTCAGGCATGTACCCGCGCCCCCAAAACGCCTGGTTCAGCACGTAGCCCAATTCACTTTCATCATAAATCGGACTGCCATCACTGCCCATTTTTTCATACAAACCAATACTGCCGATTACTTTTTCCGTGCGCCGTTCAACCAGCGCGTAGACCATCCCAGTCGTCATCGCGCGCTGCAGCATAAACTGAGCATCTTCCATCGTCCGTGCCGTTTGGAAACCGGCCGCAATAGCGCTATTAGGATTTCCCACGATTTCAAAATAATCCGCGAGGTCCGATTCTAAAAATGGCCGCAGCATCATGCGGTCTGTTTGCAATTGCAACGTCATTATCCTTCGTCCTTTGCCTAAAGTGCGTTAAACTTAATCGTAAACTCAATCCATTATAGGTGATGATACGATGAAAATCATTAAAGAGACCCTGGCAGAAGATGCCACGGCCTATCTAAGAGGTACATCAAGGACGCTGATGATACCAGTACTCACGAGAATTATCCGGCAGTAATCGTTGTCCCTGGCGGCTCCTACACGCACATTCCAGAAGCTCAGGCAGAGACCTTAGCGCTGGCATTTTCCAATTTAGGCTACCAGTGTTTTTACCTGCGTTACCATTTTGCCGGTGAAAAGAAACCGCTGCTGCCTGCGCCCGTTATCGATTTAGCCCAAGCGGTGGCACTGGTTCGCCGGCATGCCGACGAGTGGCACGTCGATGCAAACACCATTGTGATTGCCGGCTTTTCCGTTGGCGGTCACATTGTGAGTCTTTACAGCGACTACTGGCACACTGACTGGCTCAAAACGCAATCAGGCAGCGCTCGATCAGTCTTAAACCACAAGCAGTTATCTTAGGCTACCCCGTGATCAATCCCGCGCTTGGGTTCCCGACCGACGCTGAAACATTAGCCGCTTGGACCTCGACGCCAGACAAATTTGCCGCAGACCAGCACGTTTCTGCGGCTAATCCGCCCACCTTTATTTGGGTCACAGGTGATGATCCGCTGGTGCCGGCCAAAAATAGTCTGGCGTACGCCAAAGCTCTTGCGGAAAACAACATTCCCTACGAACTGCACGTTTTCCACCATGGTCCGCATGGTATCGCACTCGCGAACCATCTCACGGCTTGGAAACGAGATGCTGACCAACCTCACGTGGCCCACTGGCTTAAACTGGCAGAGGAGTGGCTAAACGAGACGTTAACGCAAACGGAATGACCGGTTATTTTTCAGGGATAACGACAGCGGCACCAATGTATACCAACAGGCCGCCCAAACCACCAGTTGCAACACTTAGGACGACGTAGCCCAAACGCACCCAAGCCGGATCCCAATCAAAATATTCCGCGATGCCGCCTAAAACGCCTGAGAAAATCCGTTGATCTGAACGTGTTAATCGTTTATTCATGATAATCATCCCTTCTTTTTGCAAATCGTCAGAAATGCTTCAAATGAACCATTCTTCTCCCTCTTAATGTACTAAATGGCACTGGCAACGTCCATTGTATTGCTCATTTAGTCCTAAAAAAGCTGAGGTCTAATCCAGACCTCAGCTTTTTATACGGCAACTCGCTACAACACAGACCGTTGTGTCAGGTGCCAATTTTTTAATTTTGGAGCCAACCACAGATACAACCACTCAGCAATCTGCAACCAGGCGTAACCCAGTAACATCGCACCGATGGTATCGGTTGGGTAATGCGCACCAAGGTACACACGTGAAAAGCAACGAGCGCCAACCAGATGACCATTAACGTTCTAATGAGCACCCGGTGCCACATGGTCGACAATAGCGGTACCGCAATGATCCAGAGAATGGCGACAAGTAAGAAGGTGCCAAAAACGTGACCACTTGGAAAACTATAGCCGCTATCCGACGCCAAATGACCAATTGGTCGTTGACGCGCAACGATGTGTTTGACGATAAACGCAACCACGTCACCGCCAATGAGCGTCCCTAGCGCCCATAACGCAGGAATTTTATACTTAAATCCCCACAAGAGAAAACCGATCACGAGCACCCATATGATATCCATTGTTGGACTCGCTAAGGTCGTGATCAACTTAAATAATACGTCCTTTGTCCCCGTGGTATGCTTTTGAACTGCTGAGACCAGGATGTCATCCATGAACTGGAGCGGGCCGGAATGGTCCATGACAACCTTCATCAAAAACACTAGAAAAGCCCCACTGATCAGCAAACGAAAAGGCCGATCCCGTTCTGATTCGATGATCATAATGATGATTCCTCCACTGATTATTCACCACAGTTAAACACTGCAAAATCGAGTATAGCATAAAATAAGCACCTATCTTGACCTATTTTAGAAAAGAAACATTTGCTTAACAATTCGATTATGCTATGTTTAGTGCAGTGTCGTTTTTACAAAACGGCCAATTCATACATATTTTTAATTCAAATTGAGGTGAGTTTATGGGCTTTAGTATCCTTTTAATGATGGGTGTCGGCCTGGCCACCGGCATTGTCGGGGCGATTCTTGGTCTTGGCGGTGGCATCGTCGTCACCCCCGTATTAACACTATCCATGGGTCTCGATATTAAATACGCCATTGGTGCAAGCATTATCGCGGTCATTGCAACGAGTTCCGGCTCAACCATCGCCTATCTGCATGATGATGTGTTGAACTTGCGGGTTGCCATGTTCTTGGAGATCGCCACGACCATCGGCGCAATCATGGGTGCGCTGCTGACAGGCGTTCTCAATCCTAAGTACCTGTACTTTTTGTTTGGTGCCCTGCTCCTGTTCTCCGGCTGGAATATGTATCGTAAATTACGCCGCAGTGCCGAATCAGAGCGAACCGTTCAGGATGATGCGATTGCAACGAAGCTCAAGTTAAACGGCACCTACTTTGACAAAGCGTCATTTAAACAGGTCGACTATCAAGTCACCAATGTCCCCCAGGGGTTTGTTGTGATGCTGGGTGCCGGGTTAGCCAGTGGACTGCTTGGGATTGGCTCAGGTGCCTTCAAAGTAACCGCCATGGATACCTTCATGAAGATGCCGCTCAAACCATCATCTGCCACAAGTAACCTGATGATGGGCGTAACCGCAGCAGCCAGCGCCACCGTGTACTTTTTTAATGGTGCAATTCTGCCAAACATCGCGGTGCCGTTAGCACTAGGCATTCTGGTGGGTGCCGTGCTGGGTACGCGCATCATGCAAGTCCTACCATCACGAGTCATTCGCATGATTTTTATTCCGGTGATCTTATTGATCGGCTTACAAATGATTTTTAAAGGATTTGGAGGCTAGTAATGGATAAACAACAAAACACGTCGCCAACTACGACGGCCGAAATGAATCATATCGAAGCCATTATAGGCCGAATCCTGCAGATTGGTGTCAGCATCGCTGCCATCGTCATGTTACTCGGCTTGATTCTGCTTATCGCCAACGGTGGTAAAACCGGGTATCCGACAAATGTCCATCCAACAACGATACATGCCATTATGACGGGCGTCACCCAGCTGAAACCCTATGCTGTGATGATGCTGGGTCTGTTCTGCCTGATACTGACACCAATTTTAAGAGTGGTCGTATCGATCTTTGCTTTTTGAAAAGAACGTGACCGAATGTATGTGGTGATTACGACGGTTGTGTTGGTGATTTTGGGGGTTAGTTTTGTGATCTAGAGTGTGGAGGAAGGCGGTTAAGGGGCGTTGTGTAAGTGACTCTGACCGAAAAGTCCGGGTCTGACTTTTTGGTCAGAGTCACTTACACGTTAGCCCCTTGCCTTCCGGAACACGTTTCGACGCCAAGAAACCAAAGCACCAAAGCAGCCAGGGTCTTTAGCAAACAATCGCAAAAAGCAACAAAAACCACTGTTACAATACCAGTTCATGATAAAACAACAAACCGATGCCCAGCTCAAACTTCACAGTTGAAGCGTGAGCAGGATATCGGTTTGTTGTTTTTGAGTAATGTGTCGTTCTGAAGTAACTGTTTTCGCTCGGGCGGTTCTGGTCCAATAAGTCGATCCGCATACTGGGTTCATGACTCACTGAGTCCCAGTCTACGTACTTTTCTCCTTAGCTAGATCGAGTAGAAACACACTCAGCAAGCCACGGACGGCCATGTCACGGACGCTGGCAAATGTGCCAGTTCTACATTCTGCGGTCATAATGCATTGCGGATCTGGCTACGTGCTTTCCCCTTATCTAGTGGAAACGCGTTCAGCAAGGCACGGGGCTACTGCATAAGGGACTCTGGTCAAAAAAGTCAGGCCCGGACTTTTCTGACCAGAGTCCCTTATGCTCCGCCCCTAACCGCCTTGCTTCACGCTCTCTACAGTTTCGCATTTCTCCCATGCTCATGTCGCCATTTACTTGAAAACCTCAGCATAATTCTTGCTTGCAGGCGATTAAACAATTCCGCCAACAGAAACCCAAACGCAATTGCGCCCGCTATTTCTGCGACTTCTAGCAGGTATTGTAACGCCGTACTTGAATTGCCTAACGCGAAATTTTTCACCATTTGATAGGCTTGGCCACCCGGCACAAACGGTACCAGACTTGGGATATTGAAATTGATCACCGGCATTTTTAGCCAGCGAGCCGCCTGCATACTTAATACGCCAATCAGAACAGCGCCGAGGAAGTTGCCGCCGACGATGCCGCCACCTGCCATCAAGTACAATTTATAGGCCAGAAAACTCAACAAGCCGATCCAACCGCTGGTGTTTAACGCGCGGCGCGGAATATTGAGAATAATCCCAAAAGCGACGGTGGACACGTACGTTAAAATAAGGTCGATCACTAAAGTTAACATCGTTATCACCTCACATTAACTGCAGGATCACGGCAGTCCCGCTCCCAATTGCCACAGCACTCATCACTGCTTCCATCCCACGCGCAATACCGCTGACGAGGTCGCCAGACATGATGTCACGCACCGCGTTTGTCAATGGCACGCCGCACAAGCGGCATGACGCTCCCAATGATAATGTCGTCAGTACTGTTGCCCCAACCCCACTTGACCGTTTCAATGGCTAAAACGCCGATGACGATGGCGGCCAAAAATTCACTCAGGAACCGTACCCGAGCAAGTCGGTTCACGCCAAGAAACACCGCGTAACCCAAAAATCCAATCAAAAATGTCACCAGCGCATCGTGGTAGTTACCCCGAAAAACAATTTCCAGCGTGCCACTCACGAACGCCGCCGCAACCAGTTGGAGCCACACTGGGAACGTGTGTGGGTGCGCTTCAAGATCCGCCAACGCTTCATCGAATTGGACTAACGAGATATCGTGGGCTGCATACCGTCGCGATAGATCATTGACGCGGGTGACCATTTCCAGATCAATCGTTCGATTTTTAACGGGCTCCACCTGCGCGTTTCCCTCGCTGGATAACGCCATCATGATACCCGTGATCGTCACATAAACCTTACTGTCTGGATACCCCGAGTTCTGAGCAATTCGAGTTAACGTATCATCTACCCGAGCCACTTCTGACCCGTTTTGAATCATTATTCGACCCGCTTGTAATGCCGTTTTTAAAACGAGTTGACCACGTTCCGTTGCCATCCGTGCACCTCCCCTATTCCGGTTATATCTGTTAAAGATTATATCAGTTCTCGCAGATAGAGTCGTTAAAAAGAGCGGTGATGCGTTTATTTTTTTAAAAAGACCCCAGGCCAATATCCTGAAATGGATTTGGTCTGGGGTCTTGATGTTTTTTTAGTTGGTCTTTTTTGGTAAGATTGCCGAAACGAGTTCTGGTCTTAATAGAAAGTTGCGTGTAAGCCAACTCTGGCATAAATACCAAGTTCAGGCATTTATGTGTGGTTCTCTGTCCTCGAGTCGAAACGAGTTCCAGAAAGTAGAAGGTTGCACCCAAGCCGACGCTGACATAAATTCCAAGCCCAGGAATTTCTGTCAGCGTCGGCTTTTGCTCCATCTTCAAACCGCTTTCTTCCACTCTCTACCTCACAAAAATATAATGCGCCGCCTTATACCCAATCGTCAAATTCTGCTTATCAGTTAAATTCTCAACGAGAACTGGACCTTCAAATAGGTCGTGCTTTTTGACCGTTAATTTATCGCCAATGTCTAACTTGATATCACCTAGATACGTCAACAAGTCGTGGTTGTCGATAAATCGCTCAACCACCACCGTCTTGCCATCCTCAACGTCGTTTAAGACCAGGTGACTATCCTCATCGTAATTTCCGTCACGGTCTGGAATAATGCCACCGTGTGGGCAGCGACTTGGTCTACCCAGTGCATCATCTAACGCATTGGCTAGTTTTGGGCTGGTGACGTGTTCAAGCTTTTCAGCTTCTTCGTCAATTTCTGGCAGTTCATAGCCTAGCCTGTTTACCAAGAAGGTCTCCCACAATCGGTGGTTCCGGACCAGCATGACTGCCAGCCGCCGACCTTCTTCAGTCAAGGAGATCCCAGCGTAGGGTTCGTGGATCACATAGCCTTCTTCGGCCATTTTGCTGACCATTTCAGTCACCGAACTCGCAGCAATATTCAAACTAATGGCAATTTGCTTATTTGAAACCTTAGCGCCTGCACCACCAAGTTCAAAGATAATTTTGAGATAGTCCTCTTTCATTGGTGTCATAATCTTTACTCCTTATTTACCATCAAAATCGACTTACGGTTTCTCCGCAGTATCTTCGTTTAGTGAAATCAGTTCCGCGTCCTTACCACGCACATCTTCCGCTTGAATCGTGACGTGAAAGATATGGTACTTCGTCGTTAGGACACGCTCAATTCGGTGATAAATCATTTCAGCTTCGCTTAATTTCATATCCCTCATATTAACGTGTGCGGAAAACACAATTCGATTTTCGTCGATCATCCACGCATGAATGTGGTGAACGCTGGTTATCCCATCGATCTTCATGAGGTCCGTTTTAATGTCCTCATAGTCAAGTTTTGGCGCGCCTTGCATGAGAATCGTCACGGCATGCCGGACGATGGGCCATGATTCTACCGAGATATACCACGCGATCATCAATCCGCCGAATATAACCCCAAAAGAGGACAACGTGTCGCTTAAGAGGTGAAGATACGTGGCTTTCGCGTTCATATTGTGTTTTGACCCGCCATGCATTAAAACGGCTGAAATTAAATTGGCCACAAGTCCGATCACGGCAACGGTAATCATGACGTCGCCATTAATGTGTTCGGGTTGCATCAAACGCTTAACGGCTTCAGCAACCAGAAAAATGGCAACCACGATCAACAGGAGTGAATTCAACAGTGCAGCTAATATTCGGGCGCGTCCGTACCCATATGTATTGTGCTCATCCTCGCATCGCCGACTGATGCGATGTGCAAAGTATCCGATAGCGATAGAGAAGGTGTCGCCTAGATTATGAAAGGCATCCGAAAGTAAGGACAGGCTGCCTGACAGCACACCGCCGATAAGCTCCACCACTGTAATGCCAGCATTTAACACCGTCACTGTCAAAAATTTCTGTCCTGATAGTGTCTCTCTTTCCCCCATGATTGCTCGCCTCCGTTACATCCTATTATCGCATGACTGGTGTTATTTTTAAATAATCTTTTAATATTTAAAGAAAATAATTCGGGACTCCTAACAACGATTCTTGATTATCTGGAACAGACAGTCTAAATCACAATTTTCACAAATCGGACAGTGGTGGTCTTAAAAGATCTATCGGCCACACACCCGTTACAAAACCTAACCAAAGTCAAAAAAAGATTAAGGCACTGCATCATCAGGGGACACCCTTTAACTGAACGCACAATTCAAACTAATTTAGTCATGAGAGTCCCCGTCACTACAGGAACCATACCAGATTTTTAAAAATGATAAACCCGTCATGTAACCCGCTTCCAATACTGGTCTATCAAGGCTTTTAAAATTAGAATTTTCTTAATTAAATTATTAGGAAAATAAATTTAGATTTTAGTAGACAACCTGCAAAAATCGCGTTAAGATATCAAAATCTTGTGAATATCACAAAGGAGGGATTGCGAAATGTACTTACGTCGCGCAGAAATGAAAGACTTACCACAAATTGAATCCATCATCCAGGATGGCAAACGCCATCTGGCGGCACAACACATCGATCAATGGCAGGGCATTTACCCTGACACTAAGATCCTAGTGGATGACATCCAAAATGGTCATACCATGATCTTAGTTGAAGATTACGAAGTGTTAGGCGCCGCGGCCGTAATCCCCGGTCCCGATGACAGTTACCAAGACATTGATGGCAAGTGGCTGACAGACGATGACAGCTACGTCGCAATTCACCGTGTAGCCGTATCAGCAAACCACCGTGGCCACGGACTTGCCGGCAAACTCTTCAATGCTATTTTTGAAGAAGTCGACAACTTTGATTCCATTAAGGGTATCCGCATTGATACTCATCCAGACAACCTGGGCATGCAACACATCATCGAAAAGTCCGGCTTTACAAAGACCGGCACCGTCGAAGTGAAAGCCGACGACCTCACTGACGTCCAAGACTTTGCTTACGAACGGCTTACCAAGACCGCTGTTCCAGCAGGTCACACCGCATAATTTAACCCACAACTATTAAACCCCACATCACTTTTGTGATGTGGGGCTTTTTTTAAATGTGTTATCCTGCTACGTTGAAAAATAGTTAACGTTGACGACCATTGCTTCATCGCACTAGCAAGACTGGTTGGCTAGTGTTCATAGCGCACACCATATTGAATCAATCATTGCTGACAATGGACTTCTTGTCGGCAGTCAAGGGCGGATTCTCCTCAAACCTTGTTTTACGCCATTGTGATGCTTTTTCAAGAGTCATAAGTAAGTTCTATGTAAGTGGAATGGCGCAATTTGGCACGGAGCTGTGGTGTCGACATCAGTTAGCGACCGTTCTTGGGTCGGTTACTGATGTGCGAGTCGATGGAGATTCATTCGAGAGCTGCGCAGCAGAAATCGAATTAGCTTCATCGCGAGCCACCACAGCTCCGTGCCAAATTGCGGAATGCAACGCCATCCCCCACAATACTAATCCCATTGGAACCAAAAAGACGATGAGCCAAAGCCCACCGCCTGATAACGAGATCCGGCCAGCAATTAGGAAATCAATCACTTGATGTTCCAAATTACTCGTCATTTTGTACGATTACTGGTTTAACTATTGTTAAACACTCAAAGCGCATTGAAGCGCCATCCATAGGCATGATGTTACTCAGTCAATGTTTAGCGACTATTCGACGGTTACTAATCAAAAACGATCAACGTAACAATTTTTAAGTCACTGGTCGGTTTAACATCCCGTTATCATCATTAGAATACCATTATCAACAGTAATAAAACAATTATTTTGGCGTGGATTTCGTTAATTTCATCAATCCACCGTATAACACCATACTAATCACGATCACAACGAAGGTCGCACCAATCGTGTTTGCGATCACCGAAACGTGTTTAAGTGCCATGTAGCACCCCACGGAGATGATCCAGGTGAGAATGGCGATCCAATTGACACCGCCACGATACCAATACCGGCCGTTGATCTTCGCAAACTGGTCCACTTCATAATCCTGATGATGCAACCAGAAGTAGTCAACCAAGAAAATTCCAATTTCCGGGCCAAGCACCATCCCGATACCATCTAGAAAGACAGTGAAAATATCCAAGAATGAAGCAACGAACAATGGTAAGAACGTCACTGCTGTTGCAACCAGGGTCACGACCCAGAGACTCACCTTCAGACTCAACCGTCGCGTCATGTTCGTGAGTGCCGAACCCGCTGAGACATCAAATTGACTGCGTTCGCCGTTGTACTGGTTAAAATAATGACGATCATCGCAAGGAAGCCAAGCCCTAATTTACTGGCAATGGTGCTTGGATCAGAGTTATTCGGATCAAAGTGGCCTAGCGTAATGGCCGTCCCAATTGTCGCAATCACACCGATGAACGCAAACCAATACAACCCAAGGTTAGCACCTAAAAATGAAGCCTGAGTCGCATTTCGTTTGACGCCCGTAAAGCGTGAAAAATCGCTGGCAGCAGTCACCCAAGCGAGGTTAAAGGCTGCCAGCACATCAATGGCGGCCCCCGGCGTCATTCGTAATGCCTTGGGCGCTTGCCAGTGGAGAATCTGGTGAAACGAGACCGTTTTGAAAACAACGATCGTTTCCCAAACCACAAAGACGAATACCAAGATGATGCCGACCCGTTCAATCATTTGAACAGACCGTTGCCCCACGGAAACACTCAGCAAATGAAACACACTCATAACAGCGATGCCGACAATCACTCCGAGTTCCCCACCAGGTTTGCCGTAAACCGGCCAGCCAAAGAGGTCATGGAACAAGAAACTCATTGAGGTCGCTGCGATAAACGTGTTCACGGAGGCCCAACCAATAAATTGTACCAGGTTGATTACTGATGGCAACAAACTGCCGCGTAGTCCAAACGAAGCTCGGGTCAACGTCATGGCAGTCAAACCCGTCTTATACCCCATGAATCCGGCAGCTGCTAAAAGCAGATACGAAATAATACCAGAAATCACTAAAGTTGTTGAGGCAGTCACCCAACCGCAAGCGGCAATGACACCGCCAACGTACCAGGTACCGTTATTCGCGTTGGCACCGACCCATGTGGCAAACATGTCCCAGTAGGACATGTGCCGGGATGCCATGGGAATTGACGAAACTTTCCCCATTCCATTCTTGCTGGCCATAATCGCAGCCCTCCTATTCGTTTAATGCGTGTCGCGGCAAAATGAGATTCATCGCGATCCCAAGCACCGTCACCACCGACAGGCCTGAGAACGTCAGTCCCGCAAACTGCAGACTGGCATTCCCGATCCCGATGACCAGAATCGTGGCCGCAATCATCAAATTACGTTTTTCATTAAAGTCGACGTGGTTATCTACCAGGACCCGCATCCCGCTTGAGGCAATAACGCCAAACAGCAGGAAGCTGACCCCGCCGATAACGGGTGACGGAATACTTTCAATCAGTGCACTGAGCTTACCCACAAAGGAAAACACCACCGCAAAGAATGCAGCGCCACCCAGCATGTAAACCGAATGTACCCGCGTGATTGCAAGCACACCGATGTTTTCGCCATAACTGGTGATCGGCGGTCCACCGACCAAGCTGGCAATAATTGAAGCAGTCCCGTCCCCAGCCAGGGTGTGGTTTAAACCTGGGTCCTTGAAGAAGTTCCGATGGGTCAACTTATTGAGCACCATAATGTGCCCCATGTGTTCCGTCATCGTGACAAACGCAATGGGTGCCATGCTCAAAATGGCATCAATGTGCCAGGTGAGCTTGTAAGTGACGCCAGGAATCTGAAAGGCGGGCACTTGGAACCAAGCTGCGTGTAATACTGACGTAAAGTCCACGACCCCGGCAAAAACCGCAATTATATAGCCGCAAACGATGCCAAGTAGAATGGGAATCAACCCCAGAAAGCCTTTCAGGAACATGTTGAAAAACACCGTGATCAGCAGTGTGGCAATGGCGATGCAAAACGACGTGATGCTGTACTTACCATTGACCAGCGTCGCATCTGAAGCCGCCGTACTTGCCAACGACAACCCAATCACCATGATGATCGGCCCCACCACGATTGGTGGGAGCGCCTTGTCGATCCAATCCGACCCGATCAACCCAACGATGACGCTCACAATCAGATAAACGATCCCAACGGCTAGCGTCCCCTGAGCAATCGAGGGGTAGCCTGCCGCCTTCATCAGGCTTTGCATGACGACGATGAACGAAAAACTTGACCCCATATAGGCTGGAATCTTTCCCTTCGTGATCAGGATGTACATTAACGTCCCAACTCCAGAGCTAAAAAGGGCTATTCCTGGGTTTAACCCAACTAATATTGGCACCAGAACAGTTGAGCCAAACATCGAAAATAAGTGCTGAATCGAAAGTCCGACCCACTGTCCAAACGACGGCCGCTCCCAGATGTCTAACACCGCATCCGGGTTTCGGTACCGTTCCTGCTGGTCCTTTGCCATAATGATTCCGTCCTTCCCCTCATCCCTTCTTGGCTGGCGGCAAACACACAAAAACACCCCCATACCCGCGCAGGTATAGAGGTGTCCGTTTGTTTCTTTTTAAACTCGAACGGCCCCTTCTTAGCCTCACGGGACCAAGTTAAAAGGTTTATTTATATCAAAGTATAGCGGGCGGTGTGGCAGATGTCAATCACGTTTCAACACCTGGTCGTGATTCATGGTCAGCCGAATCAATAACAACCCGACAAGCAGAACAACCCCAATAATCATAAACGTCAGGTTCTTTGTATAATCCGTTAAGAAGCCAAACGTAAACGAACCAAGCGGCTGAAACCCATCCAGTGCGATGAACCAAATCCCAAAAATGCGCCCCAGATAGGCATTTTCAGTCATGTCTTGCGTCATGGTAAACGCCCGAATATTAAATGACGCCATAGCAAAGCCGTACACAAAGGCGAAAGCCAGAAGTACCCAGTACTGGCGAACTAGCCCCGCAACAATCAATCCCCACGCTGCCAGTATTAAATCGCGATAGTTATCATTTCGCGTGGCAGGCCGGTGAACTAGCGTCAGTCGCAGACCGCCTAAAATGCCACCCAGCGCTAATCCGGTGAGCAGAAAACTGTACTTCTGCGGATCTGCTTGATAAAAATGGTTGACCACAAAGGGCAGTACCAGTTTGACTGCCGCGAACAACACGTTAGCGAAACCGCTTAAAATGACGTTTTCGATCAGTGTCTTGTGAGCGCCAACGTACTTGAAGCCGGACAACAAACTGGTCTTAAAACTCAGGCGATTGGTGGTGACTGCTGGTGTCTCGTACTTTAGGCCAACGAGTAACATAAATGACAGCGTAAAGGAAAGCCCATTGATCAGCAAGAACGACCGGAAGTCGATCCAGTTAATGGTCAATAACATGCCACCCAAAAGCGGTGTCACAATATCCGCCAAATTAAGTGCCGTGTTCGAAAAGGCGTTAAACCGCTGAAGTGCGCTCGATGCTAGGATTTCCGGCACAATCGCCTTGGCGGCCGGAAAACTAAACGCCACGCCAACATCCAGCATGCAGGTCAGACCGATCAACTGCCAGGCAGCCGGATTCTCCGGGTCGATCACAACCGCAAAACTAAAACAGGCCAGTAAACAAATGAACTCCGACGCCACTAGGATTCGTTTCCGGTTATAATTATCGATCAGCACGCCGCAAAACAGATCACCGCACAGCAATGTGATGCCGCCAACTGCCTGTACGATGCCCAGCAACGCAGTACTGCCGCTGGCTTTTACCACAAACCAGTTTAAGCCAAACAGATAGAGTGAATCCCCCACCCGGGAAATAAAGGGTGACAAAAAGAGCGGCCAATTAAAGGTCTTCGATCTCATCAGTACCTCCTTAAACCGGCAATTGCCGCCACTCTGCTTTACCATTCATCGTCAGTGCCAGTAAGTAGTTAAACGCTTTGACGGCATTCTTGTGCCGGTGATGGTACAGGGTGTTAAGCCCAGCGCCAGTCGGCATCGGGTCAGACAATCCGAGCTTGCCGTCCTGCCACTCACCGGCAGCCATCATAATCGCCATTTCACCATTCTCATCGGCGGTGAATAAAAAGAACAGGCTCATGGTGTCGTAGTCGTTTAAATACGCCGGCATCGTCCAAAAGCCCGGCCGAATTTGCTTTAACTCTGACCCCAGAAAATGGAAATCCACGTGGTTTTGCGGGGTCACCGGCGTTGTCAGATACACCATCATGTGGTCTAACTGTCGATTTCCCAATTGTAAATAAGGTCGTTGATGGTCCAAAATCGTGCACCTCCGTCTTGAATCTTTATTTTAGTGTACCAGCAAATCCCAGTCTGGTCACGGGTCATACTGGTTAAAACCGACAACTTGCGCATTCGTGTACAAACTTTATGTTGACGAAAAATGATTTTCCGGTTACAGTAGCTAGGAACTAAATAACCAAAATAAATTCAGACTGGGAGCTGACTTTTGATGACAGATTTATCAACAACGATTGCTGATAGAACCTTTAGTAACTGCATGATGAACGCCGCGGGTGTGCGTTGTGCTGACGAGAATGACTTGAACCAACTGATTGCATCGCCCGCTGGTGCGTACGTCACAAAGAGTGCGACCCCAAACGTGCGTGAAGGCAATCCAGAGCCACGGATGAAGAGCCTTCCTGGTGGCTGCATCAATTCCATGGGATTGCCCAATCACGGATTGGACTATTACCTGGATTTTGTCCTGAAAGATCAAGCAGCGCGGCCAGACAAGACCAACTTGTTGTCGATTGCGGGCACGACCCTTGAAGACAATTTAGCAATGCTCCATAAGGTTGCCGATTCTGACTTTAACGGGTTCGTTGAACTGAACCTCTCCTGCCCAAACGTACCTGGTAAGCCGCAAGTCGGCTATGACTTTGACCGGGTACGCGAAATTTTGACCCAAGTCTTTGCCTTCTACGACAAGCCGCTGGGTGTCAAGTTGCCACCCTACTTTGATTTGGTCCACTTCGATCAGATTGCGGCAGTCTTAAACGACTTCCCGCTGACATTTGTTAATTCAATCAACAGTGTCGGCAACGGGCTCGTCATTGATCCCAATGCCGAGCGTGTGGCAATCAAGCTAGGCGGTTTGGGCGGCATCGGTGGCACTTTCATCAAGCCAACTGCTTTAGCAAACGTTCGTGGACTTAGCTTGCGCTTGAAACCAGAGATTGCCATCATTGGCACTGGCGGTGTCATGAATGGGACTGATGTTTTCGAACACATCCTCTGTGGCGCGTCAATGGTCCAGGTCGGGACTCAGTTTGGCTTCGAAGGCACCCGCATCTTTAAACGCCTGTCCAAAGAGCTCAGCGCAATTATGGCCGCAAAAGGCTATCAATCGATTGATGATTTTAAAGGGAAACTCAAAACATTTGATGATTAACGATAAGATCAACGACTCAACTAACACCCTGTTAGCTGAGTCGTTTTTTAGTTGGCAAGTTCTTTTTCCATAATAAAATCAGTCTGTTGCTCGTCCCCTAAGAAGAAATCGTGCGCCCCAGTTTGATGGAACCCTAATCGTTGGTAAAACGCCTTCGCATTTTCATTGTGTTCCCACACACCTAACCAGATTTTTGTAAGGTGTTTCTTTTCGGCCTGTTCTTCAGCGTAAGTGATGAGCGTCCGCCCTAATCCACTGTGTTGGAACGCACTTTTAATATAGATCCGCTCAACTTCAAGGTAGTCCTTCCCCATATCGTCAGACTGTGCGGCGCCCTGATTGAGTTTGAGATAGCCCGCTAGCTGGCCGTTAACGTGGAGAAATACAAAATCGGAATCGGAATTTGTTAATTCCGCTTTGAGCTGGTCGGGTGCGTAAGACGTCGCTAGATAGCTTGACATGTTTGCATCAGTATTGTACCTGCCGAAGGTTTCGGTGAAGGTCTGGATACTTAAGGTGTGTAGTGTTGCGAGGTCTTTTTCGGTGACTGGTGTAATTTTAGGCGTCATTTGGATGGCGGGTTCTCCTTTTTTTATTGTCTGAAGATTAGGATATCATCTTTATGTGGTAAGTGCAACAAAAATTAACAATGATTTTTAAAAACACGCAACCAGTAGATGGCTGCGTGTTCTAGTTTTTTAATTTATTAAGTTAAGTGCTACAAAATGAGGTTGCGACTAGCTTCTCTGTTAGATGTAGTCTTTGCCGCATTCTTTTCGGCCAGAGCGAGCTCGTGTCGACGTGGTTTAATTTCATTGCACCTGGATTTTCGAAATCAACGATGAGTCCCATCACGGACTCACCATCACGTTGCGCGTAAGCAGGCAGTGCCTTTAACAACTGACTGCCGACCCCGTGACCCTGAAAGTCTGGCGACACCGCAATCGAATCAAGATACCATTCGTCGCCATCCGTCTCAGACTCCGCCTCAAAGGGTTGCTTAAACGCCGCTGATTTATTTGAGAGACGCCGCAGCACCTCGTCAACACGCGCTTCATTTTCTCCGGGATATCCAAACGCGACACCCACAACTTGGCCATTGGCCTCGGCCACCACGGTGGTTGCGTCACTTGCCAGATAACTTCTGGTTCGGTACGCCATCGTGATGACCTTCTCTAAGTCGGGTTCGGGCACGTCTTCCAATTCTTCCAATTGCATCTCGTCGAAAATCAAATTAATTAAGGGCGCTATCTGACCTGCATCAGCGGGCTGCGCCTCACGTATGACTATCACTAAAAATCCTCCATTCATGGTTAAGTAAGAGGATACCGGAAATGGCAACACTTGTCAAAATTGACCCTAACAGATAATTGTCGAGAACCGCTTAATGACGCAACGACATTCTACTTAGTCGATTTATCAGCAGCCATTTGAGCTTGATTATCCCGCAGCTCATTAAGTTCGCCACGAATTTCACCCAAAATTTCGATCTGCATGCGTTCAATTTCCAACGTATGCGGAATCTGATTCTGCGTTAAATGATCCAACTTAGCGTGAAGGATTCGTAATTCATGTTCTGATTTTTGGTTAACATGGTAGTCATTTTCAGCATCCATGCGGTCCCGGTCCGCCGACCGATTTTGGCTCATCATGATAATGGGCGCCTGTAACGCAGAGATACAGCTTAGACATAGGTTTAGTAAAATGTAGGGGTACGGGTCGAAATGAATCCCAAGGACCTGCAAGCCGTTGACCAGCATCCAGGTTAACAGCACCATGGCGAAAATGAAGATAAAGCCCCAACTACCACCGAAGTGCGCCACCGCGTCAGAGACCTTCTGTCCGGTGGTCAAACTGTTATTGAGCGATTCGTTGACGTCAGTAATTTCATAATCATCGCTTTGTAGCGCGCGGGTTAATTTCCGATTGATCTTTTGACTTTGTTTCAAATCTGCATTGATCATCGCATCCACGTTCGCCAAACGGTACTTTAACAGGTGACGATTACAGATAAAATCCGTCACCTTTGCTTCTGGATGATCACTTTTCACCCGATTGCGCATGCTCGTCGACAGTTCTGACAGGTAGATCCCCTCATCTAAAAAATACAATTTGCCGTCTACCAGACACGTTGCAGTCTGCTGCTCGTCAGTCATTGAAATACCCTTCTCTCTGAAATCGCAATTATAAGTCTAGTTTAAACTATTCGGGCAAAATAAAATAGACCCCGTGACCTCTTCAGATCAGCGGCGCCTATTGTGGTGCAATGTGAATCAGTCACCCGACCACATTCGTTTTGAGTACGATCGTTCTAAAGTCAAGAAACAAACAGAATTACCAAGCAACACGTTATTCGGTTACCAGCTTACGATCAGCGTATGAGCGTTTTGCGAGGCGCAATGACTTGCGAATTTCCGCCATATGCGTCTTAAACTGGTCATCTTTTAAGTCACAGTCAAACCACGACAACTCGGAAAGGTTTTCCTCCATTTGGTTTAAAATCTTTTCAATTGCCTGCTGTGACTCGTCATTACCTGTCATCTATATTCACTCCTTATCTGTTATTACACACGTACTATACCGGATTTAAATGAAATTACAAGCCTTTTGCCCTTTCTTTTTAGAAGTGCAAGCCATTTCTCATTTTACGAGGTTGTTACTCATTGAACTAACAAAAAACAAGCTAGTTGGCTCAACCAAATATCGAATTGGTCGGGTCCACTAGCTCTTTTTTTAAGACAATAAGTGTTGCATATCATCTGGCAACGGCTGTTCAAATGTTTGATGCTGATGCGTCACCGGATCTGGATAATCCAAGTGAAACGCATGCAGCGCTTGACGCGTGATGAGCTGCTGATCACCGCCATACAGCGCATCACCCAATAGTGGGTGGCCAATGGATTCAAAATGGGCACGAATTTGGTGCGTTCGCCCAGTGTGCAGCAAGACTTCAACTAGCGTGAACGACGCTGTCCGTTGTTTGACCCAGTACTCTGTCTGCGCCGGCTTGCCATCGTCCGCAACGATTTGGTTAAATCCATCATCCGCACGTCTAAGTGGCGCATCAATCATAGCATGGTCCTGGTCAAGTCGGCCACCAACGAACGCCAAGTAGCGTTTAACCAGTGTGTGGTCGGAGAGTTCCTGGTTCATCCAAGAATTGGCCAATCGGTGCTTCGCCAGCAACACCAACCCACTGGTATCCCGATCTAATCGCGTGATCACGTGGGGTACCAAATTGACTTCCTGTTCCGCAACTAGATGCCCCTTTACGCGATTCACCAGGGTATCCGTTCGGTTGCTGGGTCCTGGGACCACTGTTAGGCCGGCCGGTTTCGAAACGACTAGAAAATTCGGGTCTTCAGATACGATTGCTAGCGGTTCGTGACTGACCGGTACGTTAGGGTCAGCCGGTTCAGCTGGGACGATCAACGTCAACGCGTCGCCGACAGCCAATTTTGTTGCCGGTGCAACCGCCACGTTGTTGACCAGAATTTGACCGTTGCTATGGTTAATTTGTGAAAACATCCGGTGGCTGACGCCCTGTTGTGCCAAAAATTGTTTGGCGGACTGTCCTATCGTCTCAACCTGCCATTTAAACTCCATACTGCCTCTCCGTTTCACTTAATTTTGATCGATCAGTGTGCTCAGAGCCGGATACTTGTCAGCAGGGAAATTGTACTGCGCACGAAATACCTTGATCTCGTCAGCACTGTCCACTTTAGGATCAAGTGCCATCCGTCCTGTTTCCAACGGTGGCTGATCACTGATGATGGCATCAATAACGATCGGCGTCGTGTTTCCTGCCTGAATCAAGTCGTTGCATTTTTGAATGGCAGCCGTTAACGACGCATCGTCTGTGACACGTAATCCAATGGCCCCCATATTTTCAGCAACGCCAGCCCAGTTTGCATTCTTAAAGTTTAACGCATAATCGCTCTGACCGCTATTCGCTTTTTCTTGCCGAATGAAACCGAACCCACCATTTTCAAGAACCACGTTAATAATCGGCAGTTGATATTGGACCTGTGTCAAAATATCCTGAACGATCATTGAAAAACCACCGTCACCAGAGACTGTGATCACCCGCCGATCCGGTTCGGCAATTTTAGCAGCGATCCCAGCAGAAACTGCGTACCCCATTGCGCCAAACCAAGCGGACATCGTCATCTTCTGGTTTTGATCAAACGGTAACGACCGGGTCGCCCAAACAGTATTATTCCCAATATCTAACTCGTAGATCGTATCGGCATCCGCAAGCGTCCCGACTTCTTTAAGGACACCTTCAGCGGTTAACAACCCCTCAGGCCGTTCTGCTGCCCGCGCGTCTAAGTACTTTAGCCAGTTTGCTCGTGACCGTTGGGCGGCCTTTAAAAATGACGTTTCTGGTAAACGGTCAGGTTGCGCATCGATCAGCTGCTGCAGATACGTCCCGCTATCAGCCAGAATCATTTGGGTGCCCGCCGCTTGTCGGCCAAGTTCCGATGCCTGATCATTGACCTGAATAAACGTCACGTTCTTGTCTAAGAATCGGACAAACGAATTAGCGCTGCCGACCATTAAGACCAGGTCAGCAGCATGCAGCACTTCATACGCAGGTTGCGTTCCGATACGACCCTGAGAGCCCATGAAATTTTCAAAATTACTTGGCACCATCCCGGCAGCCGGCGCAGAGGAAATGACAGGTAGCCCAAATTTTTTGGAAACACCAACCACGGCAGCCTTTGCGTCCTAATCCCCGTCCCGACAACCATAACTGGTCGCTGGGCACTCTTGATCAGGTTAATTGTTTCATAAACCTGTTCACGCGTGCCGCTCCCTTTCTGTTGTTGGATGTGCTGAACTGGAACTGGGGTGTAATTAATGGTTTTGCTGGCTAAATTATCCGGAATGATGACAACGGATGGCGACTGGGTCTCATACGCTGCCGTAATGGCCCGACGGATTGTATCCGGAATCTGCTGTGGGTTGCTGATTTGCTCATGGAAGGTATCGAGACTCGCAAACAACTCGTCTTCATCCATGTCCTGAATGAACCGTGTGTTGATCATACTAGTGGCAACGGTGCTCATAATCAACAACATTGGCGTATGGTCCATTTTAGCGTCCACCATGCCGTATAACAGGTGAACGGCCCCAGGACCAACAGATGCTAGTGCAACACCAATTTTGCCGGTCAACTTTGTTTCCGCTGCGGCAGCTAATGCCCCCACTTCTTCGTGGCGAACCTGGATATAGTTGACTGATGCCTGCTCAGGTGCAAACCCATCAATAATTGAATCAGCCGGAATACCATATACATGATCAATTCCCCAGTTTTCAAGTTCTTTCACCAGCGCCTGTGACGCTTTCATTTCCGTCATAAAATCCCTCCGTTCAAGTTTGTATTCGCTTTCATTTTAGCAAAATCACCACCACAAAAAAGGGGTGGTGGCCCTTTTCGTGTGTTGTGGGTGAATTTGATGATTGGTTGGAGGTAATGGATAGGAGTGGCGTTCGTTCCTGTTGAGTTTTTTTTGAAAGCGACTTTCGGCTTCTTTCTTGGCAACCATGTCGAAACGCGTTTCGGAAAACAGAAAGCTGCACACAAGAGGACTCTGACAAAAATGCCAAAACCGGGCATTTCTGTTTTTCTTTCTTGGCAGCCACGCCGAAACGCGTTTCGAAAAACAGAAAGCGGAGTGTAAGCCAACTCTGGCCAAAATGCCAAGTTCGGGCATTTTCGCCAGAGTTAGCTTACACTCCGCTTCCTACCGTTTTCCTTCACGCTCTACGACACGTCATTCGAATCCCCTAAATATCTCCTTCTAGCAACCGTGCTAAAACGAGCTCCACAAACCAAAGACTTGCACAGAAGCGGTTTGTTCCGCTCTCTACGACACGTCATACTCCGTCTCCCTCAACCCAGCATTCATAAAATCAGACGGTGTTTTCATGGTTTCTGGATCCCAGGTTGCCACTCCGACGACTAAGGTCAATGCTAGATTCGCCAAGTCTGGGTTTTGCTGGACGGTTTTATCAAACCCGTCTTTAATGCGACCAGTCGCTACCCTAGCGCCATCCGTGTCCGCATAGATCAAGATTGCCCATGTCGGGTCGTCCCGGTCTAATAGATAGGTAATATCATTTTCACGGGTAATTTTTTTGATGGTGGCCGATGCCAATTGCAACAATTCTGTTAACTGGTCTGAGGACATCATTCGGCGTAGATCATTGTAATAGCGAATCTTAATGACTAACGTCGCCACCGGCAAGTTGAACCGGCGATTAGTCTCAATAAATACCTGGGCATCCTCTTGATAAGCAACCCGAGTCCGCAAATTGGTTTGCGTATCAAAGGCCCCTCGCTCAACCAAGGCCGTTTGAAGATCACGATTCTGCTGTTGTAAATAGGTCTGATTCACAGTCAAAAAATAGAGAATGACGCTCAATAATATTGGCTGCACCATCCAGAATAGGAGCGGCCAAGGAATATCTTGTGTTTGTTGTAGGTACTGATATAACACAATGACGACCTGAACCGCAATAAATAGGAGGTTAGCCACTAAACCTGTTATCAGCCCCAAAAGTACGTCATCAGCAGTAAAACAACCGTGCAAAACAGGTAAATGGTGTTCAAAATCAGGTGACCGGAGAGTGCCATCAAAATGGCTGTACCGGCAAATGCTGCCAAGAAAAGTAACCAGCAGACATCAATGTAGAGGTTTGCGTTTTGATGCTTACTTGTCATTTGTTTGACCCCCTCGCTTGAGCAGCCCCTGTTTTTTCAGAACTAAGATAATGGCAACACCAATAACCGCAATAACGACCAAAGCTGCACCCAGGTACAGTAGCAACTGCATATTGTCGTTTAAATTCCGCTTGACCGTCAACGATTCATCGATGGCTTTGTTTTTCTTAAACCGATACCCCATGTGCTGATTATCTGTATCGACCAGGATCGCATCCCCAGTATATTGCTGGATGGTCGACGCCGTATTAAGCTGAGTTGATGCGAGATACGTGGCCTCAGGAGTCGCGCCGGTGACGACCAACAACCCGCGTTTGGCGTTATACGGTGACCGTAACAGTTGATCTGTCCCAATCGTATGACCATATTGCGGCGTCAAGCTTAACTTTTCATTTGAAACGAAATGGGTGTCCGCTTGGTTATATTTAAAATAGAGTTTTGGATTAAGGCGTTTGATCAGCGGATTCTGTCTGGGTGTACCAATGGCAATCACGTTGCTTTCTTTCAGCACTTTCTGGCTTGGATGATGATAGAAAGTTAAGCTTCCAGTATTGAATTTTGCATAGCTGCCCATGAGATTAAAGAGGTTGCCTAGCGTCTGATAATCGGAAGCGGTCAACGTTTTGGGCACAATAACAGCTAACTGATGAAAAGTCTCATTTTTCATAAACAGCGTGGGATAATTTGTGAGCAGCAGGTCATTTGATTTTTGTGACTTGACCTTCATTTTTGAGGACGGTTCGATTACTGCCCATGGTGTGTCCCCATCGGTTGTCTGAGTTGCGTCCTTAACTGCAAGGTCCATCGCAACGGTCACCACGAAACTACTGCCAAGTGCGGTTCCTCGCGGCACGTTAAATTCAAGCCGGTCGCCATTTAGATGACCCAGAACAAGCCGGTGGCTGCCAGTCACCGTGTCGTTTACCGAAACTGTGACTAAGGACCGTTTAAAGTCCAGGTTATCGCTATATCGCATATTCAGAGTAATGGTTGACCCATCAGCATTCGTCCGGTCGTTTGGCAGCGAAACGTAGTAACTGCTCTCGTGGTGACCCGTTCCAGAAAACTGAACGGCCTTATCCGTTAGTGAATATTGTTCAGCGTTAAGATGCCCTGCAGCAGTTGCAGTATTCGTGTTACCTGCCACCATAACTGTCGGCTGCTGGCTTTCAGTCATTAGTGCTTGATTTGCGACAAATCGTCCGGCACGTGTCAACAACTTGGCGTTTTTGGCAGTCACAATCAGGTAATGTTGACCCTTTGTCGTCATTGTCTGAATAACCGCATGATGCGCAATCTTATTTTTTGAAATCGTGCGTTTTAAAACTGCTGGTAAATGATTATAGGTTGCCACCACCATTACATAATCTCCGTTAGCGGTCTTCAAATTAGACCAATTCTCAAACTGAACTTGATTCGTTTGCGTCGAAATTGGGCGCGATGTTCCCGATAACGCCAGCATACTGGCCGTCAATTCAGCCGAACTGGGTTGGTCCGCTGTGACTAAATAATCGTGTTGCTGATTGACGGTGTCATCGCCGATATAGTGACTATAAAATGACGCTACTGTATTCTTGGCTTGAGTTAATTGATACTGAAATGTCACATTGGCCGCATCCGTTATAGTCAGCCAATTAGCCGGCGTTTGGGTGACCTGCGCAGCTTGTCCCTTTTTTTGCGTTTCAATTTGACCACTCACCGTTAACTGATTGTCAGCCGACAGCAATTTCGTCGGTATTGAAATTGCCTTGGTCTGCGTACCGGTGCCAGTTTTTGGCCGAAATGACACTATCTTAACGCCGTTCACTGCCACAGTAATTGAAGAAGTTTGTTGGTTAGTAAGCTGGGAGGCTTGGTAAACCAAATTAAACGTCGCGTTTTTTACATCCCAATAGGATTCTTTTGAGAAATACATTGATGCCGTAACTGACGTCCCTGAAAGCGTCGTTGTTGCATTTTGAAATTGGTCCGTGTACGTCTGCGTTGACGCGGCCTTGACGTCACGGGGAATGACCAGCGCGCTGATCACAACGACCAGGAGGCCAAGAACCACTAGGCCGCTACTGATAACGTTTGGTTTTATACCATTTTGCTTGTTGATGAAAGACTTGTTCACGAATATACCCCACCATTCCGTAGGCGGCCACTGCCAGCCACATTTGACTATAGACTAAATACATCAAAACAATTAAACACAAATTACTGAAGGTCAACTCGCCCCGTTCCGTGGTAATCGTCAAAAAGGTACTGACGATAAACATCACGACGGCGAACAGCCACAGTCCGTTACTGAATCCCTGAAGATTTGAATGCACGATGCCAGCTACTGACAGCACAAAAACTGTATCTGAAAGGATCAAAGACATCATCAGCATGAAGTAGACAGCCAGATAGTAAAGCAAGTCAAATCGAATTGGTCGGCCCTCCTTTTTAAAGAGCAGTTTGCCGTTCTTTAAAATGACGTAGATGTTGCCCTTAACCCACCGCGTCCGCTGATGGAACCACACGTCAAGCGTCTGCGGCTCCTGTTCCCAAGTGACTGCTAAAGGTTGAAAGCCGATTCGATAGCCCATCCGATAGATTCGAAAGCTGATTTCTGTGTCCTCGGCCAGTGCTTTTACATCCCACTGCCCAACTTTTTCCAAAATATCTCGGCGGATCACGTAGTTTGTTCCAGGATCGTGCATAGATGAAAGAGTTGTTGTCGGCCAGCCTGGGCCATCCATTGAAAGGACAGCGTTTCGATGTTAATAAAACGGGTCAACAATGAGGCGTTCTTATTTCGGGTTCGAAACTTACCGATAACAGCGGCCTGACGGTCATTGGCTAAGAGTTCAGCAACCAAGATTCGCAGTGCCGGCGCTTCCGGTGTGTTGTCCGCATCATAAACGGAAATGATGGATCCGCGTGCTTGTTTCAATCCAATGTTAAGGGCGTTGGATTTTCCTTTACCGCCCGTGACACTATCGGTATTGATGACCTTTAATCGGTCAGTTGTAAATTCGTGTTGCAGGGCTGCCAATTTATCAGCAGAATGATCACTAGAATTATCATTAATGATGATCACTTCATAACGGTCGTGTGGATAATCAAAACTAAGAAGGGAAAGCACCGTTTTAACGATAACGATCTCCTCGTTATGCGCCGGAACGAGAATCGAAACAAATGGCGGTATTTCTGGCAGCTCTGGTTCAGGCCGTTTAACGTGCCGCAAATACCAGGTATAACCGGCAAGCGTTAACACTAAGTTGATCACCAGGATACCCCATATCGATACCACCGCGACCATTAATAAACTATCAAGAATTGCCACCTTAGTCCTCCTTCGTTAACGCCTAAATCGACGCCAGTAAATGCGTCTGCCAACAATGATAAATCCAATCAGTGCAATCAAAACAACCGCAAAGAAGATGTTTAAAAGCACCCTTGCACTTTAAAAAAACGTTTAAATAGCGGTTGTGTCGCCACCGGTTTGGGTGTTTTGTACGGTGACGCCACGTTATGAGTCACCCGTTGTCGATGACCATTCAAATAATAATGCCCGTTCTTGTAAGCTAACGCTGTGGTGCCAACATGAATGGTGCCCTGAAACCCATTCGTCTGTAGATCAGCCCAGTGAAAATGGGTTTGGGTGACCTGTTGTTCAATTATCCTGACTCGTTTTCTTGAATCAGGTGTGTTTATCGTTAAGGCCGTTGCTAGCGGGAGGTTAGTCAACGGTTGGTGGGCAACTGAATGGAATGGCATGGCCATGTATGTTGTCTTAGCAACCGCCGCGTTATTATCCTGTTTCAAATAGGTTGGCGCTTTGTTAGGCAACAATACCCAACTCGACGCCTTCGAAAGGGCATTTTTTCTTAAAACAATATCCTGATTCCAATACCCTGCGCTGCTAATGCCAACCGGAAAGACGGCCTGGTTTGCCAGATCCACTAACTCTCCGGTCATGAGTTGGTTCAACTTGTTCCCACTGGCAGCGGAGGCCCCGCCAATCTTCGGTGTCTGTAGAAAAATGACACCACCATTTAATTCTACTTGCCGCAACCGCTTTGTATACTGCCGATATGCAGCGAGTTCAGCATTTTCAGCGACTGAAACAGCACTCACTGCGAACCGAATATGGTGTCGGTTAAGGTAGCGGCTAAGCTGAACGAGCCGTGATAAGTCACTGTATGGGGTCACCTTCGTGATTGTCAGCAGCGGGTGATGCGACGCTGATTGGCTGAACAAATCAGCTAATAGGCGCTGGGCAGTAATCAGGCCATCCCCACTGGTGACCAAAAACGGGAGGTACCCATTTTGGTTTGACGTTACACCATACGCATGACCATTTTCAGTGCCAGATTGCGTCACGAGATGGCCGTACTGGTGTACATGACTTGGCAAATGTGTGAGCAGTGTAATTGTCTTTAAAAAAGGTAAGCTAGTACTGTCACCAGTGGTTTTCAGTGTAAGTTGCTGTTGATATCGGATAACCCGTTTAGCCCCCATCGCTGTCGCTTCTTGTTGTGTTAGATCACCGCCAATGTGCAGTTTTATTCCATGATAGGCCTGACGATCAGCTAAAAAGCGTTTGTTCGTGATGCCCACTGCTGGCCAATTTATAACCGTAATGACACCGCTATAATGGCCTTGGGACAACATTCCTTGTTGATAATCACTTTGTGCGACTGTTTTAACGTGCAGGTCAAGTGACGTCAAACTGCGTTGCAGCACGTCGATTCTTTTAGCGCCGCCGTCACCTGTATTTTGCGCATCATACACGATCAAAACACGCTGGGAGCTTGCATGGGTTAACGATTCCGGCATCAAATTAAGGCCACAGAGAATGGCACCCGCCAAAATAATCATAATATGAATCAGCCCATGTCTACGCATCATCAGTAGTCTCCTCGCTGTCATTCGCCAGCCACAACCGTTTATTCAAAACATCCGAAACAAAGAGAATAAAGGTCAGGTTGTAGCAGACAGGCACCATAAATAAATGCTTCGCTAGGTCCGCGTCCCCGTCACCAATAATGGAAATAATCGGTACAAACACACAAACAGTCATCAGTCCCGTAACAAGAAAGAAACGGATCAAACCACCAGTGCGCTTGGCTCTATAATCCAACCATGCTGAAACACTGTAGATTGCTATAAACGCGACTGCCAACAAGCAATCAAACGCGTACCTGCCTGGAAAGTAGTTTGACATGAACCTGCTATATCCAGTAAAAAAAGTCGACTGGGCACCGGCTTTTTGCCGGACCCACGGGCAAAGTCACCGACAGCACTGACCCTTGTTTGCATAACGTCTTTTGCGGCAAGGTCCATTAATTGTGCAAATTGTTTCGGATTCTCCGCATAATAGCGAATCAACACCCGGTGCCGTACTTGTTCAACAACTGTTTTTGAATATTGGGATCACTAGGCTTAACCGCCGTAAACGTTTTGGGGTAATAATTCTCATTACGCATCAGCGCATAGGCTTCATTTAACCCTTGTTTCTCAAGTTTTCGGCTGGGATCACTTGTTTCAATCAGCGCGCCATGAGTGAGTGCCTGATATTGATTGACGGTACTGAATTCTGAATTGATCAGCTTATAGGTCAGGCCACCAGCCCAAGGATAAGCACCAGACTCGCGATAATCGCCAGTCGGTGAGCACTCAGCGTTGGCAAGAACAACAGGCCAGCACCTGCCACGATAAAACTGAGTGCTAAGGGGGCATTTTGCTGTTTGTTCGTAATCAAAAAGACAGTGCTGACCACAAAGAGGACGATCATTGGCCAGTCATGCCGATAACACTTGTGGACGATGGCCATTAACGCGGCAAAGAGGTACATGGCAGCAATCAGCATCCCTGGCTCGGCAAAGAAAGAATTAAAGTAGAGCGTCATCGTCCCATCCGCAAACATTAGGACAACAAGGGCAGCAATGATGTAACTGCTTATATTGCGGTGGGGATGCACAAGCGCCTTCGTTAACAAATAGATTGCCCCGAGGAAAAAGCCTTCGTACACTGCCGCAAGGAACCGAATATCAAAGATGTGGCGACTATAGAACAGTTCGTTTAACAAAACCGCCAGCTTTACCACCAATGTTTGCGATGAAAAAACCGCAACGTTGTTTTCATTAAAGTACTGCATCAACCCGAATTTTTGAATAACAAAACTCAGATACTGACTGTGCTGAGAGGGTAGGCGATAAATACCATTGCTCAGCATTGCCCGGTAAAAATCTCCGTTATCCGCCAGGCCGTGAATGGGCGTCAAAAAGAGTAATGGAATCGTGACAACAGCTGCAAATAAGCAGGCAAATAGGGCCGGCGATAGCCATTGACTTAACCGAACTGCCTGTCGTTGAATCCCTGTTTTCATGTTGTCACCCCCTCTTTAATAAGTCGTTGCCACCACTGCCGTTAGGTTATTGAATGAATACGTTTGATTAGTCGTCGCATCGCCTAACGCGCCATAAATTGGCGAGCGTCTTGTCACCACTTGAGAGGCCCAGACCGCCCGCATCGCTGTTTGGTACATCTCGCGGTCATGCACCGTTGCAAAAATCAAGGCTGCTAACGCATAGTTGGCGGCAGCCTGATCCTTGTTCACAACAATGCCATCGATCGTGTAGCTGTTATAGAGTTTATGCGCCCGGACTTGCTGGACCAGCCAATCCAGAGACTGTTGCCGCAGCTTGCCCACCTCAGCCAAATGTAGCAGGACTTCTAACGCCTCTGATGTATTCAGATGCTGACTACTATACTCACCGCTTTGCCAGTCGTAGCTTGCCGCGTACAGTGGAAAAGCATTCCCCAAATAACCGGCTTGAACAAGCTCAAGTTGTTTTTGATAATAGTGGCGCTGCGTTTTGGAAACCGACTCAAAATAGCGCAGTGTCAACAGATCATAATAAGCTAGCGAACTGGTTGTGCTTGCTTGGTGGGCGTGAACGTCGTAGAAATCGACCAATCGTCCCTTTGCTAAATTGTGTTTTTTCAACAAAGCAAACCGAGTCGCAGCTTTTTTGGCATACGCCTGGCTATGTGTTTGAGCGGCATAGATTTCTAAGGCACGAATCACGCGCAGATCATCCAGTGTGGCGTTAACGGTTGCACGTTTTTTTGTTGCCGGATCGTAGCGATAGCTCAACTGATCACCCTGGTCAAACGTGGTCAGGGTCTGCTTGTAACTACGTCGAAATGCACTAGATTGTTTTGTTTGTGCCAAATAGGTTAGCCAGAGGCAGATGACTCCACTAGCATTTCATGCCCAGTTGCCTGCGATCGTTGGTTCGCCGAGGTCAAATAATTCGTGTAGAGCCCCTTTGAAGTCAGCAACTGTTTCTGGACAAACGTTGTTAATTCACGCTGCTCCACATCATGACGATGGTAGTGCGTTTGGGCAATGAAACTCGCGTTAGACTGTGTCGGGACCTTTACTGTAACCCGGCGTGTGCAGCCAACCAGTAACACCGCGCCAAGCATGAAACCTATTAGCCACGACCATCTTTTCATCTACATATACCACCTTTTTGTTGGTTAATGATTAATTTTAGTATATCGAACCGCTTCAAAGAAGACCATCATCCGTTTCTAAAACTCATACAAGTATTAGGCTATCCTCAATTTCGCCTCATTTTTAGGACACACGAAAAGGTATTACTTCACAGTCGTTCAATAAACGACGCTAGTGTAATACCGTTATGCCCATCTTTTTGTCTCTCCTGAAGCATTTGGTGCTTCCCCGCCAATAGTGTACCACTGGTCGTTCGTTTATGTTAGCACGGGTACCAAAAGTTGGTCTCCCCCGCTGATTTGTGTCACCCCTAGTTGCCAAAATCTGGCAAGTCGCGAAATGACCAGTCTAGCTTGGACACATTAAGCTACCCATCCACCGAAACTGATCAGGATTTCAATTTGATATTTCAATCCGATATTGTAATTAAAACAATTGTATTGACAACAGAACGAATCAAGATAAAATGAACTTCCATGGCAAATTTTGTCACGGCATATTTCTTGTTAAGAAAATGGGGGTTATTAAATGGCATCAATCTTTGCATCCGAACAAGCACACCTTACCAAGGTCTATCACCAATTAGAAGACATGCGTGACACCCTTAACGCTCAATTAACTGCGAACAAAACACAGGGTTTTGCGACCAAGGAGCAGCTGGATCAGGAACTGACCCTCAACTTTGATACGGACATCAAAACAATGGAAACCTATGCTGATATTGAAGCCATTAACCGTGAAATCGATATCGTTAACCATAACCACGATATTAGTACCGGCCAACTATCAAAGGTTACAACACTGTTGACGCAACCTTATTTTGCAAAGGTCACTTGAAATTCAGCGCCGATGAGCAGCCAGAATCCTACTATATCGGGACTGTTGGCGTTGATGACGATGCTGGCGAACCGCTCGTTTTAGACTGGCGATCCCCCATTGCAGCGACATATTACCAGCAGGATAACGGCCCAACTAGCTACGAAGCGAATGGCCAAATCATTCAGACAGTGTTGACCGGACGTCGGCAGTTTGACATTGATCATGACAACCTACGCGCCTATTTTGACACCACCATTACCATTGAAGATCCGCTTTTACGCGACACCCTATCCGCCCATAATAATGCCACCATGACGCAATTACCGCCACAATTCAAAAGACACAAAACGCCATTGTGAGAGCACCAAATGATCCCGTCATGCTGGTTAACGGGATCGCCGGCAGTGGCAAAACTTCCGTGATGCTCCAGCGGGTTGCTTACCTGCTCTACCAACACCGCGAAACGTTATCACCAGAAGACATTTACTTCTTCACCCCTAGTCTGACTTTTCAGCACTATATTAGTGCGGTCCTGCCGAACTTAGGCGAAACAAATCCGATTAGTCTGACATGGGATCAATTTATTGAAGATATCCCTGATTTGCCAAGCACATTAGCTAAATCGGAAACAACGTCGCGAAATCAACTTGATCAGCTCATCGCCAACCTGGATCAAGTCACATTAACGCCGAGCGATGTTTCGCCGGTAACACTACTAGGAAATACTGCGCTTAACACCGCTGATATTCTCGCCATTGATCAGCAGTTCAACCACCTACCAATGGGGCAGCAGCGATTAAAGGCTGTTCAGGATGTCATTGCGCTGCGGTGCCAAGACTTTCTCAGAACGTTAGCAACTGATAAACAAACTCAGGACACCGTTTTATCGTTATCCCCTACCCAACAAGAACACTATTTTGGTCACCACGTTGATCCACAGACCGATGATCAAGTTCATCAGTTAACGCTTCAGTACCTGCAACAACGGGCGTCTACAAAAAGTCAAAACGCGAAAGCCTATCAATGGCTAAATTTCGAAGCCCTAGGTAAACGCTTATTACACATCAACCATTTAACTGTTGCGGCCTGGCTCCTGCTCAAGATATTTCTGACGGGGTATGGCAATCAGCGCGCAAAACTCGTTTTAATTGACGAAGTTCAGGACTACTCAGAGGTACAGCTGATGGTATTGCGCCACTTCTTTTCCAAGGCGCGTTTTATCATGCTTGGCGATGAGAACCAAGCCATCACATCAGATAAGGCCAACTTTGACGCACTGCGCTCGATTTTCAACACGCCGCAACACCCCGTTGTCACATATGACCTGACGACCAGTTACCGATCAACCGCTGAAATAACCGCGCTGTTTAGCCAACTTGCTGATAACGCAGCCGTCATTCAGCCCACCTCTGTTCAAGATAACGGAACAGCTCCGGCAATTACCGTCACTCAGAACAGTCAGGATACAATGACGCAACTGCAAAATCAGCTGACCAGTTTTACCGCCCTGCCAGGCTTGACTGCAGTCATAACAAACACTGCACAAACTGCAACGGCTCTCGCAGCAAGCCTACAAGCGTTCTCACCGACCCTGATAACATCCGACAAACCACTTCCAACAACCGGTCTCGTTGTGTTGCCGCTGGACCTGGCTAAGGGGCTGGAGTTTGGCAACGTGATTTTGCCAGATGCCACCACTGCTGAGTATCCGGCAACGTCATTGGCACGGCACCGTCTGTACACCGCCATTTCACGGGCTACGCACCATGTGGCACTGATTGCGCAGGATACGTTGACACCGCTGCTTGGGATGCAAGGGTAATTGTTGTTTTGGGCTTGAGCGATAAAAAGCGTTCAGCTTAACTCCTTTTTGGGTTTGGCTGAACGCTTTTTAAATGAGGGTCCTTTTGAAGACTTGTTTTGGGTTCTCTTTTTCTACTTCTTTGAGTTTGTCTTTCTTGGCTACCTTGCCGAAACGAGTTCCGCAAGGCACGGGGCTAACGTGTAACGGACTCTGACCAAAAAGTCAGGCCCAGACTTTTCGGTCAGAGTCCGTTACACACCGCCCCTAAACCGCCTTGCTCCACTCTCTACTCTCTACAACGCATCCAACCTATCCCTAATCCGATCCAAGTTTTTAGTCAATCCCGCCAACTCTTTTTCCGGAACTGCATCGACCACCTGGGCCTCCAATTCCTCAAAGACTTGGTTGATGGACGTAATTAACTCTTCACCCTTTGGTTCAAGGTAGAGTTGCTTCTGTCGTTCATTATCATCCGGAATTTTACGGCTGATGTAGCCTTGCCGTTCCAGTGATTTCAACATGTTCGTGACCGTCGCATTCTGCCGGTTCAAAAACTGCGCAACGTCTTTTTGAATCGTTCCTGGATGCTCGCTCACATACTTTAAAAGCCGTGCCTGCTGGTTATTTAACCCTAGGTTACGAAGCCGGCCGTGGACCACTTCGGTCTCGCGGGCCACTAAATTATGCAATCGGTCTGCAATATTATAGTTATCAGTACTTTTCACGTTTTTCCCGCCTTTTCTGTTCTTTACATTGTCTAAGTATACCCATCTATTAATTAAGAATCAAACTCTTTACAGAAAACATTATTGCAATAAGAACAATTGTATTAACAAGCTTAATCTTCGCCGATTCTTTTAAGAACACTAGTAAGATAGCAGTGCCCAATTTAAAGTCTGCGTTAATCACGACCGACACAAAAAAACACATTGTCAATAACCGCCTATGCGATTAAAACCAATGTGTTCTTTTATTATGCAGTTAAATTCGAAATCACCTGCGACAGTGCAGCATCAAAGCTCTCCTGTGCTGGCACCTTTGACAATTGAAAAAGCCCCCAAAGTTCGTTTTGCACGTAACCGAAGACCAACGCCCGAAACAGCCGCGCTTCGTTTAACATCTGCGTTTGACTGGACGTGAACGGTTCGATTAACCGTTCTAAGAGTGAAATCAGTTCATGAAGGTGTTCAAAGGCCACTTCTTGATGACTATAATCGATCCCGCCAAAGGCAAGGCGGGTCATTTCAGGCTGTGCCAGCAACAGTTGATGCAGCTGCTCGCAAAATAAAGTCAGTGCCCGTTCACCAGAAACGCCCACCAACTGTTTTTCAATCTTTCCTGTGACCTCATCCAAATAGTCAACAATCAAGCAACCTTTAGCTGCTCCTTATCAGGAAAATAGGCGTACATCGCTTGAGGCCGCACGCCAAGCGCTTCTGCCACCTGACTAAACCGTAAGCTTTCTGCCCCTGATTCATTCACGATCTGCTTAGCGGCCGCCGTTATTTTTTGAATTGATAAATTTCTTTTTTGTACCATCGTCTCACTCGCTTGCTTTTTTTATCTAACACGCCTATTATTACTCTTTGTAAATTAAATTTACAATGGTTAATTTAAGAAAAGGCTTTCATGGCATCAGTTGCTTGAATAGAAGCCCAAAAACGGCAAGGTCGTTTTTCAATTCTATGAGTAGTAACTGCGTCTTTGTGTGTCTTTTCATTCACCTGACTAAGTTTCTTAAAAACCGTGGCCCGTTTTGACCACACTGCATCAAAATAAGATAAGGGAGATCTTTAAGCATCATGGATGAAGCGCATCGTGAAAAATCCCCTTGGAAACGTAATCTATACGTTCTTTGGGGCTGTACATTTATTGCTGGCATCGCTTTAGTGAAATTATGCCGTTCATGTCACTGTATGTCAGTGAACTGGGCAACTTTACTAAAGCACAGGTGTCCTTTTATAGTGGGGTCGTTTACGCGGCGACCTTCTTAGTCACCGCCATTGTCTCACCAATGTGGGGCGCCCTTGCCGAACGCAAAGGCCGTAAAGTGATGCTGATCCGGGCATCGTTTGGAATGGCTGTTGCAATGTGTCTTATGGGGTTAGTCAGTAACGTCTTGGAATTGATGGCGTTGCGGGCACTTCAGGGGCTCTTCTCTGGCTTTATTTCAAACGCCCAGGCCCTCATTGCCTCACAAACCCCGCGTAACCACAGCGGGAAAGCTCTGGGCACACTGGTCACCGGGTCAACCTCAGGTATGCTGATGGGGCCGATTATTGGCGGTGCCCTGGCTGAAATTTTCTCAATTCGGATGACGTTCTTTATTACCTCAGGATTACTTGCCGTTGCCGGTAGCCTGTCCGCAACGCTGGTGAAGGAATACTTTGTTCCGGTCACTAAGGAAAAGCAGGCCAAGCAGCATGGCATCAGCGGATTACTCGGCCAATTCCAGAACCCGCGTTTAATCATCGTGTTGCTCCTATCGACCATGTTTGTCCAACTGGGAAATACCTCCATTGCGCCAATTATTAGTCTGTATGTGAAACAACTGATGCATAATAATGGCCCGATTGCGTTTGTGGCCGGGATCATCGCAGCCCTACCCGGAATCTCCAACATTCTAGCTGCGCCAAGACTGGGTGAATATGGTGACTCAAATGGGTCAAGCAAAGTGCTGATGGGTGGTTATCTGTTTGCAATGATCATGTATCTACCTCAAGGGTTCGTGACGAGCATTTGGATTCTCGGTGCCCTGCGATTCCTGATTGGGATCTCTGACGGTGCATTGTTCCCAACCATTCAAACGTTGCTGACCAAAAACTCACCAGCAACAGCGACCTCCGCAATCTTTTCGTGGAACCAATCCTTCCAAGCATTGGGTAACATGTTTGGGTCCCTCTTGGGTGGCACACTGGCCGGTCTGTTCGGCTACAACACCGTGTTTATCTCAACGGCTTGTCTGCTGATGGTTAACTTCCTGATGTTGTGGTTCACGGAGCCTAGTTTACGGTTTAGATTAAAGCGTGCCTAACGCACGAGAACGGTTCAGCACAGCTGCTAAACGCTAACTCAAAAAAGGCCCCAGGCTAAGATCTTATTCAAGATTTAGTCTGGGGCTTTTTTATTGTTGAAGTCGGCAGTTAGTCACGCCGCTTCAATCTTTTTTATTCTTCAATCGTTTCCGCGCCTCATCCATCGAAACCACATTGGACTTAGCTTGTGACTTCGGCGTCAGTGGCGCTGCATCAAATACGGCACGAATTTCTTCTCCAACAGGGCGCGTCAATTTGCCTTCAGTCATCAAATGATCAACCAGCCGTTTCAAGGTCTCCCGCAACAGTTCGAAGCTTTCAGGTTGCTCAGCGGCATCATATCCCGAAAACACAACGTGAGCAGACTGCGCATCCCAATGCAATATTGTTTCCAAAAACTGGGCATACATCACGTCACCAAAGAAAACAATGAAGTCCACAAAATCAGCTTCGTTTAGTTCGGCATGCAGATCCTGGTTAGCAGGTAAGCTCCACATCGTCCAGGCATATCTGGCTAGATCATCGTGATTCCTTGTGGCGACTGCCTTTGTCCAGTGATGCTTACCGACTGGATCAGGATGTGGCATGTTCACGTAATCATCCTCAGGTTGATAAACGAGATTGCGCTCATAATCCATGAATTGACTTCCTGCACGCGCTGCTTGTTGATTTTCAATCCAGGTCGCAATGAAAGTCTCTGCGGCTTCGCGATTCTCACGGCTGATACCAGCTGCTGCCATGTCTAGCCACATCTTTTTAGTTTCGCTGTACTTGTCACGATCTTGGCCTGCTTCAATCATATCTGCTTCTACACCCTTGATGGTTTTGATTGTCTTGTCGGCCTGAACAGCCCGAATGTAGCCTGCTCGCTTGGCAAAAGTAAAGAACGCTGTTAACGTCGGCACGATCGTACTGTACTGGTCAGGTTGAATAATAACTTGATGCACAAAGTGATCAGTCAACACCATTTTAATGACCGGAACACCCCAATTTTTGGGTGATGAATGAAATTCATCATAAGCATCAAACGTCATTTCCGTCACGTACAGAATGGCATCCTCTTGGGTGATTGAATCCGGTAACGCTTGCCACTCCGGCGAAGTGAAAAATTCAGTCAGCCAATCCGACACGTAATGATTAATATCTTTCGCGCGGTATTCTTGCCACTCTGTGTGATTACCAATTCCCCTTTTTTTATATTTAACATCCATTGTGTATTCGGTATCATACTCTGGTGCTGAAAAACCGACAAGGTCAACGTTGCCACCATCGTCAACATAGCTACCTTCGCCAACACCGTATGTCGACTCAATGTCTATGAACGCAGTTGCCATATCTGAGTGGTTTAGACCCGTCGCAATCTTATTCACGATAAAGACAACAAAATCATTCAGCGGCACATATAGATCCCGGTAGTAACCCTGCAGATCAGTCTCTGAAATGTTGGACAAATTTGATTTAAACGCAATGAAAACACCTTCCATCGCGGACTTAATATCCGTCACCTGCCATTTTTGAGGGTCGGTCCCGGCATTTTGAAGGAGTGTTAAAGTAAACGTTCCTAAAATCGCGTTTAGTTCACCCTCTGGAAACAATTCAGCAATTTGCTTTGCATTCTCCGTTTTGTCATAGTCTGCGCGATAGGCGGCGTAGATTTTTTCTGGATCAGTGTCCTTTTTAGCCATGCTTGTCTCCTTTAACTGTAGTCATAATTCCCTCTAGTTTACCATGATTCCAGCCATTCAACTAGAATCAGCGACGCGATTGCGTCAAGTCAAAAAGAGACTGGCCTCTATCAAGGCCCAGTCCCTTTTGTGACAGTTATTAATGGCGCTTCTTATTCTTCTTTTTCTTGCCAAGTAGTTTCTTAGCTTGCTTCATCGACACAACTTTACCATATTGCAAGTCTTCGCGTTCGGCATCTATCACCGCTTGAATGCCCTCGGCGTTGGCTTTGTTTAGCTTCCTTTCAGCAGTCAAATAAGGTATCAATGCAGTCAAACTAGCAATCAGCAGCTGGTAGATCTGCTGCGAGGTTTCCTGCTTTCGCGTTGCTAACACAACACGCAGTTGAGTCGCGTCCCACCGCTTTGGTGTGGCCAGTGTTTTAGCGTACACCTCATCCGCAAACAACACAATGTTATTCACGAAGGTTGCTTCACTCATTTGATGATGCAGACGCTGTTGTGCGGGCTGACTCCACAAGTACCAAGCATTCCGCGTCATGTCATCATGAATGCGCGTGGCGACGGATTTTGTCCACTTGTGGCCTTCTAATTCAGTCGGATGAGCCATTGTCAGATAGTCATCCTTTGGCTGGCTAACGAGTGACTTATCGTAAGGCTGACCCTTTGAAGCACGTTCGGCCTGCGTATTTTCATTTGTCCGCACCATAAATGCGTTGACCGCATTTTGATCTTTCATATCGATCTTTTCATCCTGCATTGCCAAAATCATTTTCTTGGACTCTGAGTAAGTGCTAGGATCCTCAGCGCGGGCCATCATCGTTGGGTTCGTTTTTTGAATTTCTTGAATGTTAACATCCGCTGCGTCTGCATCAATCAGACCGTGCGATTTCATAAACCCAACAAACGTCATCAGTGCCGGCGCAACATCCTTGTACTTGTCAGCGGTCATGCCGACATTGCTGACGAAGTAGGATGCCATGACCATTTGAATGGCTTCAGGCGTCCAGTCCTTAGGTACCTGGTGATACTTGGTATACACCTGTTCAACTAAAATATGGATGTACCAGTCTGCATCTTCAAATGGAATGGCATCGTCCAGCATCCGCCATTCGTCACTTTCCTTGAAGTCAGCCAACCAGTTCGCAAGCTCACTCTTGATGTTGGCGAGGGTGCGCTTCTGTGTGTTATCCAATGGTTTTGTGTACGGCGGCTTGTCATCGGCGTCTGGATTGCTATAGTATTCAGGGTAATAAGCAGCGCCAATTTTAAAGTCGTCTTCTACTTGGACCAGCATGGCATCAAAGTCGTTACCCAATTTTTCGTTGTCAACCTCATCGAAGACAAAAATCGCACTGCCTTCTAGCGGTTCCAGAACATCCTGAAATTCGCGGGTGATTTCAGCTTTGTTCTTATCGCTGAACTGATCACTGATATCCGAAAATTCGAGTTCCATAGCCATCTGGTAATTTTCAACACGCCACTTCTTCGGATCAGTACCGCCAAGTGTCAGAAGTCCAGTCATAAAGTTTTCGAAGATCGTTTTAAGTTCATCTTCGTCGTACATCGAAATAAAATCAAGATACATGTCACTTGTTTGATACTTTTTCCAATAGTTGTTGATCTGGGTTGCATATTCCGATACTCTTTCCATTCGTTGTCCACTCCACTTTTTTAATTTAATACAGGTTTCAACTCTCTAATCGCTCTCCAGCGGTAATTTTACCCTTTAATTATAGCAAACAATAGTTTAACTATAATGTCCATGTGAACATGGTTCAATGGACTGGTGCTTAAAATTACCCAGTTATGAGACTCATTCACTGATAATAATTAAAAATCCGTTATTTCCTCAGTTGTCACACATTATGAGTAAAAAGCGGAGAAAAAACCGCCGCAATTCATCATTGCGGCGGTTCAAAGTTATTTTATTTTACCGAGCACTCGTAACAGAAAATTATTCCCACTCAATGGTCGAAGGTGGCTTGCTCGTGACGTCATACACGATACGGTTAACATGATCGCATTCGTTTACGATGCGTGTTGAAATGTGACTCAGCACATCCCACGGAATGTGTGCGAAGTCCGCAGTCATCCCGTCAATTGAAGTCACAGCACGGATACCAACGGTGTAGTCGTATGTCCGACCATCACCCATGACACCCACTGACCGAATTCCTGGTAACACCGTGAAGTATTGCCAAATATCACGGTCTAAGCCAGCTTTTTTAATTTCGTCACGTAAGATAAAGTCACTCTCACGCACGATTTCAAGTTTTTCTTCAGTAATTTCACCAATTACCCGAATCCCTAACCCAGGACCAGGGAATGGCTGACGCCAAACGAGTTCAGAAGGCATGCCGAGTTTTTCACCCAGTTCACGTGCTTCATCCTTAAAGAGCGACCGCAACGGTTCGATCAATTGGAATTGCATGTCGTCTGGCAATCCACCAACGTTATGGTGAGACTTAATGGTTTGCGCCGTGTCAGTCCCACTTTCGATCACGTCGGTGTAGAGGGTTCCCTGTGCTAAGAAGTCAATCCCATCAAGCTTGGTGGCTTCATCGTTAAAGACCTGGATAAACTCGTTACCAATGATCTTCCGCTTCTTTTCAGGGTCGCTGACACCAGCCAGCTTGGATAAGAACCGCTCATGCGCATCGACCTGGATAATGTTGAGGCCGAACTTGCCCTTGAGGCTATCCATCACTTGTTCAACTTCGCCCTTCCGCAACAAACCGTGATCAACAAAGATACTGGTCAGTTGGTTACCGATGGCTTTATGAAGCAGCACCCCAACAACTGAGGAATCTACCCCACCAGAAAGGCCCAAGAGAACCTTCCTGTCGCCAACAGTTTCGCGAATATGCTGAATCTGCAGGTCAATGAAATCATCCATTGACCAGTTTGCTTCAGCTTGACAAACATCAAACGCAAAGTGCTTTAAGATCTCATTGCCGTAATCCGTGTTCCGTACTTCGGCATGGAATTGAATCCCGTAGAAGTTACGCGCCGTATCTTGCATGGCAGAAATGGGACATTCAGGACTGGCTGCAACGCTGGTAAAGCCTTCTGGGACTTCGGTAACGAGGTCACCATGGCTCATCCAAACGTTTTGTTCCTTCGGCGTGCCGGCGAACAATTTTGCGTCATCACTTGTCACCGTAATTGCTGCGCGGCCATACTGACCATTATCGGTGTCGACTTTTCCGTTCAGCGTGTAAGCCATCAGCTGCATCCCGTAACAGATACCCAAGATAGGAATCCCTAGCTTGAAGATCTCTGGGTCAACGCGCAGTGCGTCTTTGGCGTAAACACTATTCGGCCCGCCGGAGAAAATAATTCCCTTTGGGTTGATAGCCTTTACTTCGTCAGCTGTAATCGTGTGCGCCATCAGTTCTGAGTAGATCCCCAGATCACGAATTCGACGCGTAATGAGTTGGTTGTACTGGCTACCAAAGTCCAGCACAATAATCTTATCAAAGGACGATAAATCCACCTTTGCCAAACGATTCACCCCTTAGTTGTTTGTCTTCTTCTTAAATCATATGACCCTATCATACCCGAAAACCCTAAAGCCGGTCAATCAAAATTAATACATTTTAATTGTTCGGGTTTTATTTGCTAATATTTCCGTAATAGAATCTGGTCGATAATGTGGTGATCCCCCTTATGAATAATGAGGTCTGCCCGGTTGCGAGTGGGCAAAATATACTCGTTTAGGTTGGGCAGATCAATGCTTGCCCAAGTTTGTTTAGCAGCTGCGATGGCATCATCATGATCCCCGGTAGCGTATTCATAGTAGTAGTTATCAGGATCCTTCAATGCAAGTTTCAATAAGGCATCAAAACGTTCCAAGAACCATTTCTCAATTAGTTCGGGTTTTGCGTCCACATAGATGGAAAAGTCCGTAAAATCAGAAACGTAGACCTGTTCGGTGCTTGGCAGCTGCAGGGTGTTGATCCCCTCAACGATTAAAATATCCGGCTGGGTAATGTGTTGCACCTGGTCAGGGATAATATCGTAGACCTTATGTGAATAAACGGGCACCGTAATGTCCTTGACGCCAGCTTTCACCTCGTTTAGAAAAGCAATCAGCGACTTCATGTCGTAGGATTCTGGGAAGCCTTTACGGTCAAGGATGCCACGTCGTTTCAAGTCATCCGTCGCATATAAAAACCCATCCGTAGTGACCAGTTCGACCCGCTGCGTTGGGAAAAAGTGGTTCATTAACACTTCCAGCAGCCGGGCCGTCGTACTCTTCCCCACCGCGACACTACCGGCGATGCCAATGATAAACGGCACGTGCCGGGGCGTTTTATGCAGAAAGTCAGACTTCACATCCTGCCACCGGTCAAAATCCTGAATCTTTAACGACAGCAGGTGAATCAAGGGAATGTAAACGTCCTGGACATCTTGGAGTGAAATTCGGTCATTGAACGCCTGAATCTGTTTCAAGCTTGCCTGTGTCAACGGCACGGACGCTGCCTGGTAAAAATCGCGCCACTCGGGCTTTTCAAATACATCGTAGTTAATCAAATCAGTCATTTGCCTGTCTGCCTCACATTATCAGTCGAATTACAATTGTTACCATTATACATTAAGCGCTACCATCCGCGTAGGATTAGTTCACAAATGGACCATAATTTTACATGATTTGTCCAATAAGTCCGGTGCGTTACGTCCGGTGCGTTCGTCCGGTGCGTTCGTCCGCTTCGTTGCGCCGTTCGGCCCTGCAGGCTGAGGTGGGATCGCTTCGGAGCTATTGAATTTCTTGGCAGAAATTCAAGGATCTCAACGTCTCCCGTATTAGTAACCGACCAAAGTACGGTCGCTAACTAATACCGACACCACAGCCTGCAATGCCGAACGGCTCCACTACGCTACAATACTGGCATAGGCAACATAGATGGTAAATCTTCAAAGGTGGTGTCATGAAACCGGTTAATCATTCGTTACTAGTAACTAGTGCATTGTGAGAAGCATTGCTGTCACTGGGCTTACCGCAGTCGAGGACGGATTCTCTTCGAACTCGGTTTAACGCTAATGTGATGCTTAACTAGTGGTAAAGAGTAAGCTCATCGTTAGTGGAATGGAGCAATTCGGCAGGTTATCGTGGTGTCGACATCAGTTAGCGACCGTTTCTTGGTCGGTTACTGATGTGCGAGACGACTGAGATCCACTCGAGAGCTGCGCAGCAGAAATCGAGTTAGCTCAGTCGCGAGCCACTACGACGGCCTGCCGAATTGCGGAATGCAACGGACCTTATCACCAACCATACAAAAAGCACCAAGTCACGCATCTCAACGATTCGCACTTGGCACAACTACCATTATGACTCACTTAGTTCATATTCATCCGTTGGCACCGTCTCAAACAACCGCGACAACTTGCCGCCAGCAATCACCGTCAGCCGGTGCATTGCCCGTGAACAAATCGTATACAACAGTTGCCGGTCGTCTTCCTCAAAGTAATTACGATCAGAAGCGTCCCAGACGATTACAGCGTCAAACTCGAGCCCCTTGGCTAAGAAGGATGGCACAATGATCACACCTGAGGCTAATCGTTGGTTTTCTGATTGAATCAGGGTAGCGCGAACACCAGCTTCCTGCAACTGAGAAGACAACGCACGACATTGTTTCAACGTTTTGCCAATGATGGCCGTTGTTTCATGGTCATCATTGTTTTGTTGAATTTGCTTGATCGTAGCAGCTAACGCAGCGTGATCATCCGAAGCCACGAGAACTGTTGGGATTTGACCATCCCGGTCAAAGGCAGTCACAGCTTCCCCGTTCACTAAAATGTGTCGGGTAAAGTCGGTGATCTGCTGGGTTGACCGATACGACTGTGTCAATTGCACAACCCGTGTCTTTTCAGGATCGAACATGGTACTCAATTCACTGAGTAACGTGTGCGAGTTTTCCTTGGTAAAAATGGCCTGGTTTAAATCGCCAAGCAACGTGAACCGCGCCCGAGGGAAACTAAATTTCAGAAATGCCAACTGGAACGGCGTGTAGTCCTGTACTTCATCAATGAAGACGTACCGAATGTCGCGTTCGCCCTTTTTCCCAGTCATTTTATCAAACAAGTATAGGTAGGCTGACACATTGCTCAACGTCATCTTGCCGGCTTTGATCCGGTCAATTGCCCGGTTGACACTTGCCTTCCAATCATCCTTACTGATGCCCGCTTTTTCGAGGTCGATGATCTGCGGTAAACTGCGCAGCATGTGGATAAATTGGGCATTGATGCTTAAGAACCGGTTCCGAACAATAGCTTGACGAATCGGCTGGAACGCCTGCATGACGATCTTACGTGCCAAGAATTGAAACTCCTTATCAGCGGAATCGAATTCGCGCGGCTGGTCACCAAATAACTTGTCCATTTCTTCTTTGCTCAAGTCCTGAACAGTCTCTTCGACCCACTTGGTCCGCATTTCCGAACTGATTCGCCGGTTCAGCATCTTGATCAACTGTTCGCGCGTCCCGTCTAAGCGGTTACCCAGCCGATAATTTTCATTGAAACTATAGTAGATCTCATGAATCTTTTCCTTGGTAAAAAACGGCTTGCCTTTAAAATTAATGTTTCTAAAGATCATGTTCTCTTTTTCAAGGTGGTTGGCATAGGCGGTAACAGCATCAAAGAATGACAGGCCACCCTTCAGCGTATCGATTCGTTTTTCGGCATCGGAATAGTCCTCGCTAAACCGTTCGGACAGCGTTTCAACAGCCATCTTTGGGATCCGTCGACCAGCATACTGGTAGTACGTCATTTGAACCATATTGTGCTCGCCTAATTCAGGCAGCACCTGATCAATATAGTCGTTAAAGAGTTGGTTAGGCGAGAATAGCACCACCTGACCAGAAGTTAATTTACCGCGATACCGGTACAGCAGATAGGCCACCCGCTGTAACACCGCGGCCGTTTTCCCGGAACCAGCCGCGCCCTGCACGAATAACAGGTCCGACTTGGTATCCCGGATAATTTGGTTTTGTTCCTTTTGAATGGTGGTCACAATGGACTTCATCTTGGTGTCCGACTTTTCGCTCAGCGCATCCAACAACATTTGGTCGCCAACCGCTTCTTCAGTATCAAACACGGTCTTAATGCTGCCATCTTCGATCTGGAACTGTCGTTTGAGCTTCACGTCTACCGTCTGCTCACCATCGGGGGTCAAATAAGTCACGTTCCCCAGGCCGCCATCGTAGTAAACACTAGAAATCGGGGCCCGCCAATCGTATACTAGAAAACGATCCGGTTCGTCTGAAAACGATGCGAGACCGATGTAGATTGTCTCCGTTTTGGGCTCACCAGCCTCGTGGAAATCGATTCGCGCGAAGTACGGCGTTTTTTCCAACTTCTTTAACGTGGCCAACTCATTCGTCGCATGCTGCCAGCTATTTTGCCGTTCACCTAACAGTTGTTGCTGCTGGCGAACGGACAAAGCCGTTTCCATCATTCCGGCGTACGAATCTGTCTTGAGTCGCAGGTCATTTTGGAAGTTATCGCGAATGCCCTTTTCATCGGTTTCAGCTTGATCGATCGACGTTTGTGCCTTGGTTTGGGCCACCTTGATCTTTGATACAACATCATCAAGATGGGCTTGTTCTTGTTGCTTAATTGTCGCAGCCATAATGACCCCTCCATCCATAAATTTCGATAGTCAATTTTACCACTTATCCGTAGGCGTGTGTTGTAATTAGACTATTTTTAAACAAGCGCGTTCAACACTGTCGTCTTTAGCGATGATAACCTATTTAGCGGCGTTCCTTAGACCGCAATTGTGAGGTGCTTCATGAACCAAATTTCCCTAGTCATTATTTTGTTAGCCGCGCTCATTATTCCGCTCGTGATGGCGCGATTCAGGCTGACCCTATTACCCACGGCCGTCATTGAGATCATTGTCGGGGTCATCCTGGGTCCCAGTCTGTTTAATCTGATTCACACCAGCGAAACGTTGACGTTGTTAAAAAACGTCGGGGTGATCGTCCTGTTATTCTTGAGCGGTCTGGAGATCGACTTTTCCCTCTTCAGCCGGAAACAAACGGACCTGTCCCCTTTGCAGCAAAAGCAGGCCGTGTCAGCGCCGCGCTACTCCGCCGTAACCCTGGCTTTCCTGAGTTATGCCAGTATCGCGGTCATGTCCATCCTGCTGGGTTTTATTTTTCAACTAACGGGCTTGTTCAGCGATATGTGGCTGGCGGCCATTATTTTCATGACGATCTCGCTGGGCATCGTCATCGCCGCGCTGAAGGAAAAAGAATTACTCAGCAAACCCTTTGGCCAAACGGTATTGCTCATCTCGGCCCTCGGGGAGGTCGTCCCAATGTTGGGGCTGACCTTTTACGCCTCAATTTACAGTCCCCACTCGAAATCACTGTGGCTGTTACTGCTGATTCTGCTCGTCGCTGCCCTGCTATTCTGGCGGTTCAAAGCGTTCTTCAAGTTCTTTGATAAAATCAACAAGTCCACCACGCAACTGGATGTCCGCTTGGCCTTCTTCTTGATCGTCGCTCTTGTTACGGTGGCGGAATCGGTTGGGGCAGAAGGCGTCTTGGGTGCTTTCCTCGCCGGGATCGTATTGAAACTGCTGGAGCCGCACGAAGAGACTAAGGTGCGGTTAGATTCCATCGGCTACGGCTTTTTTATCCCGATCTTCTTTATCATGAGCGGTGTCGGGCTGAATCTGAAAACCCTGCTCCAAAGCCGGGAAACACTGATATTGATTCCGGCCTTTCTTGTCGCCTATTTACTTGCCAAGCACTGGTATACCCGATCCTGCGACTGCGGTTTAAGAAAGCTAACGCGTTTGCCGGTACCGCCATGACCAGTACCACACTGACAGTCGTTTTGGCGACGTTGCAAGTTGCTCAACACCTCAACAAGTTGACGAGCCAACAGTCCGGTGCCTTCCTGCTGGCCGCCATTTTGACCTGTGTCATCGGCCCGCTGCTCTTTAACCGGCGTTACTCAGATGAGGAAGAGGACCTCAAAAAGACTGAAGTCCACTTCATTGGGACCAACGTGTTGACCGTGCCCGTTGCGCAACAGTTGGCGAAGGGCTGGTTCCAAGTGCAAATGTACACCGACCGGCAGACCAACTATAGTGCGTTTAACAGTGAGACCAACGTGATCCTGCTGGAGAATCTCAACGCCAACGATCTCGTTGATCAAGGGGTTTTTGACACCGACATCATCATTTTGGGACAGAGTAACTCAAAAGAAAACTACCGGCTCGCTAAGGCCGCCAAACAATATGGTGTCCCACGGGTCATTGCTCGGTTTGAGGACGCCAATATTTTGGACGACCGGCGTGAGACCTTAATCAAGATGGGCGTAGAGGTCTACAACACCCAAGACGTTAACATCAGTATGCTGCGGGCGTTGATTCAAAGTCCATCTACCATCGAACTGTTGAGTTCCACCGAAGCCGCCGTTTACGAAGTCGGTCTGCGTAACCGGAAATATGTGGACATTCAGGTGCGCAACCTGCCCTTCATTGACGACATCACGATCACACAAATTTATCGTGAAAAACGCTTCATTCGGCCCAGCGGTGATACCCCGTTAAAGCTCAATGATCACATTTTATTTACCAGTAATAAACAGGACGCGCCAAGAATTCGGCGTGAACTTGGCAAACTGAACTAGATAGATATGCTACACTTAACCTAAGATTTGATTACAAGACGCACTAAGGAGTTTATACATGACAAGTTTTTCAGTCTATTTCGTCCGTCACGGGCAAACGTATTTGAACAAGTACCACCGGATTCAAGCTGGGTGGACGCCCCGCTGACTGACAAAGGCATTGCGGATGCCAAGCACGCCGGCGACCGGCTTAAGGTGATTCCGTTTGACGCCGCCTACACCAGCGATGCACCGCGCGCCCAAAACACTGCCAAGTACATTCTGGCCGTTAACCCCGGAACAGTTAGCGAAGCCACCATCGATACTGCTTTTCGTGAAGAGAACTTCGGCTATTTTGAAGGCAACGATGACCTGCAAGCCTGGCACATGATCGGCGGGCCAGACGGGTACGACACTTTCAGTAAAATGATTGCTGGCTACTCCATCGAAACGGTTAAGGACATGATTGCCGCCAAGGATCCCTACCATGACGCGGAAGATAACGCGCAGTTCTGGGCTCGCCTAGACGCCGGGTTTAACCGGCTAATTGCCACCCACCACGACGGCGATAAAGTCCTCGTCGCCTCTCACGGTACAACCATCCGCAGCATTGTTTCACGGTACAGTGACACCCTCGATCCTTCAGAAACAACTGAAAACGGCTCTGTCACGAAGCTTACGATCACAGATGGTCATATTCACGTGGATTACTTTAATAACACTAGTGATGCCTTATAAGCGCTATTTAAAAGGTGCCGTTATGGCATCTTTTTTATGACTCTGAGAGTTTATTGTTAAGTAATCCAAATAGCATAAGAATGTCGCTTCGTTCCGCCGGTCGGCCCTGCAGGCTGAGGTGGGGTCGCTACGGAGCTATTGAATTTCTTGGCAGAAATTCAAGGATCTCCTACGTCTCCCGTATTAGTAACCGACCAAAGTACGGTCGCCAACTAATACCGACACCACAGCCTGCAATGCCGACCGGCTCCACTTCGCTACAAAACTTGTCAAAGTTAACATTGAAGGTAAGACTTCATAAGTGGTGTCACGAAGACGGTTAATCAATCGTTACTGTCAATAGCAAATTGTGAGAAGCATTACTGTCAGTAGTTTTACCCGCAGTCGAGGGCGGATTCTCTGCAAACTAGTTTTAACGCCATTATGATGCTTAACCAGTGGTAAAAATATAGTTCAACGTCAGTGGAATGGAGTAATTTGGCACGGAGCTGTGGTGTCGACATCAGTTAGCGACCGTTCTTGGGTCGGTTACTGATGTGCGAGACGACTGAGATCCACTCGAGAGCCACGCAGTGGAAATCGAGTTAGCTCAGTCGCGAGCCATCACACGGAGTGCCAAATTGCGGAATGCAACGCAAGCTATCCACAAACGACAAAAAAGGCAGCCACAAATGTGACTGCCTTTTTTATCGGACGATTTAAAGAACCGTAAGTCCCTGCTCTTGGGCACGTTTCTGATACATTGGAATTTCGTCTTCACTGGCTTGAACCCAGTGATGATCGGCAATTTCGACCAGTTTACGTACCTTGTCGCCCTTCTCGTACTTTGGATCATACCCGATTTGCGTCCGGATCCGCTCATACTCTGGGTCAGGAATCGGCACAGCAGAGAGCAAGCTGCGGGTGTAGTCGTGCAACGGATGGTTGTAGACTTCATCCGACGTCCCAACTTCCAACATCCGCCCGTAATGCAACACACCGATTCGGTCACTGATGTACTTGACCATCGACAGATCATGGGCAATGAAAAGGTACGTTAAATGACGTTCCTTTTGCAGTTGTTTCAACAGGTTAACAACTTGGGCTTGAATGGACACATCCAACGCTGAGATCGGTTCATCAGCAATGATGAACTTTGGTTCCACAGCAAGGGCGCGGGCAATCCCGATCCGTTGCCGCTGCCCACCTGAGAATTCATGAGGGTAACGGGAACCGTGGTCGCGATTGAGGCCGACCGTTTCGAGTAATTCAGCTACCCGTTTGTCACGGTCTTCCTTCGTTTTTGCCAGGTGATTAATGTCGATGCCTTCCGCAATGATGTCGCGAACTTTCATCCGGGGATTCAAAGAGGCATAGGGATCTTGAAAGATCATCTGCATGTCACGGCGGAACTGCTTCATTTTCGCCTTGTCCTTCATGCCAATGACTTCGTCGCCATTGAACTTGATGGAGCCGCTTGTTGGTGTGTACAAGTGGATAATGGCACGACCGGCCGTGGTCTTCCCAGAACCGGATTCGCCCACTAACCCAAAGGTCTCACCCTCGTAAATATCAAAGGAGATGTCGTCAACGGCTTTAACTTCGTCTTTTTTGCCAACGTTGAAGTACTGCTTCAAATGGCTAACTTCCAATACTTTTTTGGCATTGTGGTCTTCCATTATTGCTTCTCCTCCTCTTCTTCTACTGGGTGCGATAACTTCTCAGCAGCTAAGTTTTTTGCATTTCAGCAAACTGTTTTTGCCGTGCCACGATCTGAACAGGCGGCGTGACTTTCGGGGCGTCCGGATGCAGCAGCCAAGTTGCGGCGTAGTGAGTATCGGAGACCTTGAAAAACGGCGGTTCCTGTTCGGTATCGATCTTTAAGGCGTACGCGTTCCGTGGGGCAAACGCATCGCCAGCAGGCGGATCCAGTAAATCAGGCGGCGTTCCTGGAATCGAAGGCAGCTCGTCGTCGTTGGTTTCCAACGTCGGCATTGAGCTTAACAGCCCCCAAGTATAAGGGTGCTTTGGGTTGTAGAAGATTTCGTCAACCGTCCCGTATTCCACGATCTTACCCGCATACATAACAGCAACCCGGTCAGCCATCCCTGCCACGACACCAAGGTCATGGGTGATAAAGATGATCGACGTTGAGATTTTGTCCTGCAACTCACGCATAAGATCCAGAATCTGTGCCTGAATCGTCACGTCCAACGCAGTAGTTGGTTCGTCAGCAATCAGGATCTCCGGATAGTTGATCAGCGCAATGGCAATCACGATCCGTTGCCGCATCCCACCTGAGAATTGGTGCGGGTAGTCGTTGATTCGATTTTCAGCATCCGTAATACCGACAAGCTTCATCATTTCAAGGGCTTGGGCCATGGCCTTGTCCTTTTTCATGCCCTTATGCACCATCAGCGGTTCAGCAATTTGCCGACCGATACGCATCGTGGGATCCAACGACGTCATGGGATCTTGGAAAATCTGAGCGATCTTTGCACCACGCAGGTCTTGAAGCTGTTTTTCAGACATCTTCAGCACGTCTTGGTCGTGGAACATGACCGTCCCGCCTTCAACCTCGGCGTTGTTCGCCAGCAGGCCCATAATGGACCGCGTCGTGACCGTTTTCCCAGAACCGGATTCCCCAACAATGGCGAGTGTCTCACCCTTTTTCAGGTTGAAGCTCACGTCACGGATGGCTTTGACCGTCCCAGCGTAGGTCTTGAAATTGATTTTGAGGTTTTCGACCTCGAGAATGTTTTCGTTACTTTCCATCATTTTCGCTCACCTACTCTTTCGTTTGTGGATCAAAGGCATCCCGCAAACCATCGGCAAACACGTTAAACGCAATCATGATGACCGACAAAACGATTGCTGGATACCACATCTGATACGGCAGGAACTGGAAGTTCTTTTGCCCATCATTCAGCAGTGTCCCAAGTGATGCTTGTGGTGAACTGATCCCGATCCCAATGTAGGACAGGAATGCTTCGAAGAAGATCGCACTTGGAATCGTAAACATCGTTTGAATAATGATGATACTTGAAAGGTTTGGCAACAGATGCTTAAACGCGATTTTAACGGAACTCTCGCCAAGCGTCCGTGCTGCTAAAACATACTCTTGTTCTTTCAATTCCAAGGTTTGCGCTCGAATCAGCCGGGCCATGGTGGTCCAACTTGAAAACGCAATGGCGATGGTGATCGACATCATCCCTGGTTTCAAAACCAAGATCAACAGCACAACAACAACCAGTTGTGGAATTGACATAATAATTTCAATCAACCGTTGCATAAAGTTATCGATCCGGCCGCCTTGCCAACCTGAAAACAGGCCAAAGGTCACCCCGAACAACAGGTCAACTGCCGTTGCAATCACGGCAACGGTCAGTGAGATCCGGGTCCCGTAGAGGATTCGCGATAACAGGTCACGGCCAAGGTAGTCGGTCCCTAAGAGGTAGAAATGAGAACCGGCGTGGGCTTGGGCGTACGCATTGACCCGGCTGCCCGCCTGGTTCAACGTCCCGTTCAACCCGTTAATATCAACGCCGGGCCACTTTGGTGGTAAGTTTGCAAACTGCGGGTTAACCGCATTTGGATTGTGTGGTGAAATGAATGCGGAGCCAAACGCCGCGAGGAAGAATAAGATCAAGATGATCATTGCAATGACCGCACTCTTGTTTTTCCTCAACCGCCGCCAAGCATCCTGTAAGAACGTCAGGTTAGGCGCTGCGATTTTTTCACTATCCAGGTGAGCCGATTTATCAAGGGGCTCAAAACTATCTGCTGGAAGTTTTACTTGATCAGCCATTTATTTTCCTCCCAATTAGTTACTGTTCCCAGTGAGTCGAATCCGTGGATCAATGATGCCGTAAACGATATCGGTCAACAGCAGGACGACCATCAGCATGACACTATAAACGATGGTCACCGCCATGATGGTTGGATAATCGTTGGTCAGGATCGACTTCACAAATTGTTCCCCGATACCAGGAACGGAGAAGATGTTTTCAATCACCATCGACCCAGTCATAATGTTGACGGCTAACGGTCCAATAATCGTAACAACGGGAATTAAACTGTTCCGGAGCGCATGGTGGTAAATCACACCCCACTTGCTCATTCCTTTGGCCGTCGCTAACTCAATATAATCTGAATTTAAGACGTCCACCATTTCAGTCCGAATAAATCGGGCCGTATCGGCGAACGGCGAGGCCGCCAGTGCCAGAGTCGGTAGAACGGTATACGAGAACCCGCCCCAGTCGGCAATTGGGAACCAGCCCAACTTCAAACCGACGTAATATTGCAGGAGAACGGCCAGAACGAAACTTGGAATGGAGATCCCAAGAATTGAGATGATCGTGGTTCCAGAATCGATCCAGGTGTTCTTGTTGATGGCACCCAAAGCGCCAAAAACGATTCCGGGCAAAACACCGATGACCATCGCTTGGAACCCAAGCAACAGTGAAGGTCCGATCCGGCTAGAGATCAGGTAGGAAACAGGTTGGTCACTAAATTGGAAGGAAGTCCCGAAGTTCCCGTGGAAGATCCCAGCAACGTAGATCAAGTATTGCTGCCATACAGGCTTAGTCAACCCGTACTGTTTCAAAATCAAATGTTGTTGCGCAGGAGACAGTTTTTGTTGGTTAGTCAACGGTGTCCCGGGTAACAGCTTCATCATGAAGAACGTGACGGTGATGACGATAAATAATGTCAGTAGCAGATAAAATATCCGCTTTGCTAAATACTTCGCCATGAATATACCTCTCATTTCTAATTTGCAGACTAGTTCTATTTTAGCATGACTGTAAAATGACGATTTATATATGTAAAAGTAAGGACTGGATACCCAATCCTCACTCTCACGAAACCTATCAGAACACACCCAGTGTGGTTAGACGGTGGAGCAACCATTTATTTAAGAGTGTTTGACAAGCCAGGTAGAGGGCGGAGTGTAAGGTGCTTTCGGCATAAAATCCCGGTCCTGGATTTTGTGCCGGAAGTGCCTTACACAGCAGCCTCTGGCTTGTCAAACACGTTTCGGCTATGAAGCTAGAAAGCCCTCACAACCCCACGTATCGATTAATTCTTCACGTGATTACTAAATCCCAACACGCCTATTTACTATTTGAGATATAAGCGTGGCTAAAGTCCCATTGTGCACCAGTTGGGAAGTACTGGATACCATGAACCTTAGACTTCAATAGCTGTGCCTGACTTTGTTGATACAACGGCACGATACCTTGTTGTTCCATCAAAGTCTTTTCGGCACCAACCAAGTCGTTCCAACGGGCGTCTGCGTTATTGGCATCCTTACCCTCGGCATTCTTGATATCGGTATCGTAGGTCGCGTTCTTCCACTGACCATTGTTATAGCTGTTGTTTGAAGTAAACAGCGAACTGAACGAAATAGCGTCTGGGAAGTCAGCAATCCAGCCACTGACAACAATATCAAATTGTCCTTTTTGAGACCGGCTTAACCGTACGTTAAATGGCACGTTTTCGGTTGTGACCTTCAACCCAGGCAATTTTGTCAACTGACTCTGAATGAACTCAGTTGTCTTTTTACCAGCTGGCGTATCATCCGAGAGCAGTGTCAGACTTTCACTTGACTTACCAGCTTGTTTCAAAGCCTTCTTCCAGTCCGATTTAGCTTGTGCCAAATTGTACTCAGTACCAGATTTAACATATGCGGCATCAGCAAAATCAGTTGACCCCTTCTTTACTAATCCAGTTGGAATCAAACCTTTAGCATTCTTCGACCCATCGGCTAGCACATCACTCACAAATTGTTTCTTATTGATTGCTAATGAAATGGCTTTACGGGCGTTTACATTGTTCTTAAAGAACCCTTTGCGCTGGTTGAGTTCAAGATAGAACGTTGACGCACTGTTTCTAAGGTGCATATCCTTAGAGTTCTTCAGCTGTTTATACTGTGTCCCGTCAGTGATCAGTTCGTCAACCTTGCCACTTTGATACTGGCTCAACCAAGTCCCTTGATCTTTGATAACTTGGAACTTAACGGCTTTAAGCTTTGTGGCCTTTGCATACCAATAATTCTTGTTCTTAACGAGTTCCCATGAATTGTTTGTCCCAGTCCAGCCAGCAAGCTTAAACGGCCCATCATAGATGGCATGCTTTGAATTCGATGCGTACTTTGAACCGTACTTATCAACAATCTTTTGACTTTGTGGGAAAAACGCTGGTGCGCCGACAATGTACTTAAAATAGCTTTGTGGACGAGACAAGCTCACAACGACATTGTACTTGCCATCAGCTTTAATGCCAAGTTTTGAAGGTGACATCTTACCTTTATTGACCGCCGCATAGTTCTTCACATGATCATACAGGTAAGCATATTGTGACGCGGTCGAAGGCTTTACAGTCCGTTGCCAACCATAAACAAAATCTTGAGCTGTAACGGGATCACCGTTACTCCACTTGGCATGGCGGAGGTTAAACGTCCATGTCTTCCCATCCTTTGAGATCGAATAGGATTTAGCAATCCCAGGCCGCACCTTGGAATTTTGCCCAATTCTAAGCAATCCTTCATCGACGTTGTTTAGCGCGCCACCACTGACAATATCCGTGGATTTTGATGGATCCATTGTTGGAATATTAGACGTTTCAACCCAATTCAACGTCTGATCATCAGCCAGGTTCTTACTACTGCTACTTTTAGACCCACACGCGGCCAGTAAAAGCAGTGACGCAGCAGAAACGGCACCCAACTTAACAGCAGAGCTAAGTTTCATAAGCAATACAACCCCTTTTTACCGCATAAACATACTGACTTATGAATATGTAGTTAGAATGGTTTTATTGTATATTAGAAAGCAATTAAAATCAATGTTGGTTTATCATTTTCAACTGCTTATGACCACTAAATCCCCGTGTTAATCGCCCTAATTCAGTGAATATTTTTTCGTTATGGGGATAACTTCTCACAGAAAGGTTGTCCTTTTTATAGTAGTTTCTCACATACGTCCCAAGTGTACCACGAATAACGGCGGAGAAAAAACCAGTCTTATCAAATTTAGTCTGCGCAACAATCGTCTATCAGACACTAACCTGCAAATCGTCGACAGGGTTATCCGACTTGCAGATCAATTGCTTACAACGTATAAATCTTACATCTTAGAATTTGCTGTGTTTTGCGCGCTTAAACACGTTCTAAGGTGTTTCATTACCGTGACCCCACTAAGCATAAAATAATGGTCAAAGCGCAATTTTATCGCATTTTAACTCATTTCTGATACGTCTACTTTAAACCGAAAAGTGAGTATTCTAAACAAGTAGAATACTCACTCCAATAAGTCAGAAACCTTGGCAGATCTTTGACGTATTATGGTAGGTTATTTAGAAACATACATATTCTTAAAGTTGAATGGCGTCCCAGCAGTGTTGTAAATAACACCCTTAACCTTAGCATTCAGCAACTGTGGCATCGTGCTCTGGAACAATGGGATAACACCTTGATCCTTCATCAAGATCTGTTCAGCCTTCACCATATCATTCCAACGTGCTTCTGGCTTGTTGGCATCTTCATTACCGGCTCTCTCAATCAACTTATCATATTCAGTGTTCTTCCACTGACCGTTGTTGTATGAATTGTCGGAAGTCATGATGTCTAAGTCAGTTGATGGATCAGAGTAGTCAGCACCCCAAAGTGTCAGTACCATCTGGAACTGGTGATCAGCAGATTTAGCTAAACGTTGCTTATACGGAATGGCATTCAGTGAAACCTTGATACCAGGCAATTCCTTTTGTAATTGCGATTGAACATATTCGCCGGTTTGCTTTTCTTGTTGGGTATCATCAGTCATCAAGGTGAATGAAACGGACTTCTTGCCAATTTCCTTTAGTCCTTGTTTCCAAAGTTGCTTAGCTTTAGCGGTATTGTAACTCACACCAGTTCCATTGCTGTCCGCATCCTTAGTAAAGTCAGCACCGGTCTTAGGATTCTTGGCAAGTCCCTTAGTCACAAAACCTTTTGCTGCAAATGAGCCATCCGAAAGGACATCCTTCGTCAAAGCGTTCCGGTTAAGTGCCAGTGAAATGGCTTGACGAATCTTTTGGTTCTTAAATGCAGGCACTTTCTTATGGTTCATTTCAAGGTAAGCCGAACGGGACATTGGTAACACGTGCATGTCCTTATTGTTCAACATGTTCTTCACTTGGTTACCACTCAAAACAGCTTCATCAAGCTTGCCGCTCTGGAAGAGGTTCAGTGCTGTCCCAGGATCCTTTGTCACTTGATCGTTTAAGGTCTTCAAATGAACGTTCTTTGCATCCCAGTAACTGTTGTTCTTAACGAGTTTCCAACTATCGTTAGTCCCAGTCCAGCCTTCGATCTTGAATGGTCCGTTTGACAAAACAGCACTAGCCTTGGTCCCATATGCCTTACCCTCTTTTTTAACAAAGGCTTGGTCTTGCGGGAAGAATGGCACATACCCAAGTAATAATTTGAAGTATGGGATGTTCTTTTCCAAAGTCACGGTTAACTTATACTTGCCATCAGCCTTGATACCTAAGCTGCTGACAGGCGCCTTGCCCTTCATGATCTTATCAGCGTTCTTCACGCCATCAAAGATATATGAGTATTGTGCAGCGGTCTTCGGGTTAACCGTCCGTTGCCAGCTATAGACAAAGTTTTGTGCAGTCACGGGATCACCGTTACTCCACTTAGCATTTTTACGTAATGTAAATGTCCAGGTCTTTTGGTCTTTGCTGATTTTGGTCTTAGTGGCCATCCCTGCTTCGACTTTGTTATTAGTCCCTAAACGATACAGCCCTTCATTCGTGTTGTTCAACATATTCATGCTAATCTCATCAGTTGCTAATGAGATATCCATGGTTGGTAACTGCGAACTTTCCATCCAGTTCACGGTCTGATCGGCTGCATAGTTACCGGTCCCCTTTGAACTAGACTGCTTGTTACTACCGCACGCCGCAAGGGTTAACGCCACTGCAGCGACAGCTGTTAACTCAGCAAGTCGTCTTAACTTCATCTCTAAATTTCTCCTGTAAACACACCAAATATAATTGCAAAATTTCGACCACCCAATAGCCGAAATGAATAACGCATTAATACTACATTAACGAATAATTAAAAGCAATCATGAATTTTTACATTATTTTGGTGTGACTCAACTTAACCCCTTGGTACGTCTATTATGAGCGTATCTTTAGAAAATTAAAAAATATTTATGTAACAAAAGTAAGTAGTGATTTTTGCTTTAAACAAGCATTAGGTTTCTATTTAGATGTATCTGCTGTAAGTGACTGAAAATAGTGGGTTTGTGACCTATGTTAAAGATGTTAGATTGCTAGCTTTTTTACGGTTGATATTCTTAGAATTATATGTGGAGATTAAATTTAGCATATGTTAATAGTCATGCACCAATAATGAATGATGATGTTGCATATTTCGGGTATATTGTGGATTAGGATTGGCTATCGGGTGTTAGTGCTTTGTTATCTGCCTATCTCACAAAAGATTAGTCGTTATAGCAATCGTCTCTGCGGTTGCTAAAACCCCGCTGGATAGTTGCCGTTATCTTCTATTGCCGAAACGTGCTCCCGAAAGCAAGGGGCGGCCATGTAAGTAACTCTGCAAAAATGCCAAGTTCAGGCATTTCTGCCAGAGTTACTTACATTCTGCCCCTTAACCGCTTTCCTCCGCACTCTGTGTCGAAACGTGCTCCCGAAAGCAAAGAGCTGCACGTAAGGGCTCTCTGTCCAAAAGTCAGACCCGGCCTTTTCGACAGAGTGCCCTTACGCTCCGCTCTTTAACCGCTTTCCTCCGTACTCTGTGTTATACTCAACACATAGGAAATGAGGATGATAAAACTATGGATAACAGCGAATTAACCCCGGTCATCAACATTGGTTGAATACCGGTCGCGCCAATTTTAACTATGGCATGGATGAATTGGCTGCCTTAAGTGCCGCTAACAACATGAACGTGGTCGAGCGCATCGACCAGAGTTTGCCTAAGCCCATTGCTGCTACCTACTTTGGGACTGGGAAAGTCGAAGAAGTCCGCGATGTTGTCGTCGAAACCGGCGCACAGATTGTTGTCGCAAATGATGAACTGACCCCTAGTCAGATCCGGAACCTTGAGAAAGTCATCAAGGTCCCCGTCATGGACCGAACCGGACTAATTCTCGCCATCTTTGCGAACCGCGCACAAAGTCGTGAAGCTAAACTCCAAGTCCAATTAGCTAAATTACAATATCAAATGCCCCGACTGCACACTGCAGCTAACCAAAGTTTGGACCAACAGACTGGGACAAGTGCTGGTGGCGGGTTTACCAACCGTGGGGCTGGTGAAGCTCAGATCGAATTAAGCCGTCGGACAGTGCAACGTCAGATCAACACGTGCGGCATGAACTCAAGGAAGTTAACCGCTCAGCTGAGGTCAAACGGCAACAGCGTGAAAAGGGCCACCTACCAAACGTGGCTTTGATCGGTTATACGAACGCGGGTAAGTCCACCATCATGAACGAACTCATCAAGCGGTTTGGCATGAATGACGATAAACAAGTAATGGTGAAGAACATGCTGTTTGCCACTTTGGACACCAGTGTGCGTCAACTGCAGTTTGAGGATTCAAAGAAGCTCCTGCTGAGTGACACAGTTGGATTCGTTTCGCAATTACCAACGACTCTGGTTGAAGCCTTCAAATCAACGCTTTACGAAGCCGCTAATGCAGATCTTTTGGTTCAAATCGTCGACTACTCTAGCGATGACCGTGCTGATATGATGAGTACAACTGAAAAAACACTGCGAGAGATTGGCGTTCCTGACTTGCCAATGTTAACGGTGTTTAACAAGGCTGATCTCACCGATAGTGAGTATCCAACCCAAGCTGGTGATCAATTAGTCATTTCAGCAAAGGATGATGCTTCCATTGACCTACTAGTGGATGCCATCAAGAAAAAGGTGTTTAAGAACTTTGTTACCGCAACGTTTATGGTGCCGTTCGACAAAGGTGACGTTGTCTCCTATCTAAACGAGCATGCTTCAGTGTTAGAAACAGACTACAAAGCTGAAGGTACGCAGATCAAAGCCGAAGTAACCGATATTGATTTTCAACGGTTCCAAGCCTACTACGTTTCAACGGAAGCCTAATCGCAACAAAAAAGGCCCTGACATATCAATTGTCAGAGCCTTTTTGTTGCAAAAATTCAATTAACTCATTCGTCGTTCCAAACTTCGTGAAACCAGCGACAGCGCATAGCACACCACGAAGTACATAATAGCCAACATCAAGAACATCGGCAGAATGTAGCTGGTGTTTTCGCCATAAACGATCTGTGCGTTATGCATCAGATCAGGCAACACAATGATTGTGGCCAATGACGTATCCTTGATCAGCGAGATAAATTGGCTGACTAAGGCTGGAATCATTTTCTTCATCGCCTGTGGCAGAATAATGTGATACATGGTTTGACTATAGCTCAATCCATTAGCACGGGCACCTTCCATTTGACCGGATGGCACCGCCACAATTCCTGACCGCACGATTTCAGCAATCATCGATGATTCAAACACGATCATCGCAACGATGGTTGCCCACACACTACTTGGCCGGAGCCTAAATTAGGTAAACCGAAGTAGGTGAAGAAGATAATCAGCAGTAACGGTAAATTTCTAATGACATCAATGATAAAGCCAACGATTGGCGAGAGAATTTTAATATTCACATAGCGAATAATACCGAGAATCGTCCCAATCACATAACTACCAGCAATCGAGGCAAGTGACACGACCACGGTAATCCAAAGGCCTTGTAAAAGATAACGCATGTTGATCCACGAATAAGCATCAATAAAGTCTTTCATGATCGCACCTCCTATGCTGCTAATTTCTTTTCAAGATGCCGCATCCAGTAGCTTAGCGGCATGGTGATGATCAGGTACAACACCCCGACACACATGTACGTACTCATGGTACTGAGTGAGTCAGAAGCAATCACGTTCCCTTGGTACATCAGATCAAAGCCGGCAACGAAGGCCAGCACTGATGAGTTTTTGACCAAGTTAATAAACTGGTTGCCCAGTGGTGGAATAACGTAGCGAAACGCCTGGGGCAACACGATGTACCGCATTGATTGCCAGAAACTCAGGCCGTTTGCCCGGGCACCTTCCATTTGACCCGGATCCACTGAGTTGATCCCAGCACGCACCGTTTCAGCAATAAACGCTGAGGTGTAAATCGTCAGGCCAATGGTCCCGGCAGCAAACCCACTAATTTTCACGACAAACATGGGAATCACCACGAAGAAGAACATCGTGATAACCAAAAGTGGAATGTTCCGGAAAACTTCGATATAAATTCGGGCAATGACCCGCAAAAATTTAATTGGAGTGGTTTCAAAAATTGCAAACATTGAGCCAATGATCAGACTAAAGAATAGCGCAATCACACTACAGAGGAGTGTTTGACCAAAGCCTTGCAAGAGTTGACCACCATAGTTAGAGAATATTGAGATCAATGTCGTTCCATCTCCTTATAGTTAAACCCTTTGACGTTTCCGAACCACTTCTTCAAGATCCGGTTATACTCACCAGATTTTTCAATTTGGCGCAGTGCCTTGTTCACATCAGCCTTAAATTCAGGTTGGCCCTTATTGATGGCAACCCCGTATGGTTCCTTGGTAAAGGCGCCACCAACGACGTGATAGCCAGGATTTTCAACTGCCATCCCAAACAGGATCCCGTTGTCAGTCGTCAACGCTTCACCCTGACCAGACTTCAACGCCGTCATTGCTTGCGCATAATCAGATAATTGCAACACCCGCGCTTTGGGAGCTGCCTTCGCCACGTTTTGCACGGAGTTTGACCCAACGACGCCGAGAACGGTTGCCCCGTTTTTATTCAGGTCCTTAATGTTATGAATCGGACTGCTGTCCTTCACTAATAGGGATTGCCCAGCATCAAAGTAGGACTTCGAAAAATCAACCTGCTTTTCCCGTTCTGGCGTAATGGTCATCGTGGCAATAATGGCATCGATGTTCCCGTTTTTCAGTAGCGGCATCCGCGTCTGACTCGTAACCTGAACGAAGTTAGCCTTCCCTTTTGGTCCCAAGATCTGTTTCGTAATGGCTTTGGCAATATCCACGTCAAACCCTTTGATCGTATCATCCTTAACGTCCATTAACCCAAACAACTTGGTATCGGCCTTGACCCCCCAAGTAATTGTGTTAGTCTGCTTGGCTCTGGTCACCACATTCTGTGCGGATAACGCTTTTGAGCCACAGGCTGACAACATCACTAACACGACTAAACTGGAGAGGACGATTCCGACTAATCGAAATACTTTCTTCATGTGCTCGTCTCCTTTGTTGACTAGTGTGTAATGATCTTACTCAAGAATTGACGGGCCCGTTCATTAGTTGGTTGACCGTCAAAGAAGCTTTCCTTACTATCGTCTTCAAGAATCTGACCGTCAGCCATGAAAATAACCCGGTTGGCCACTTCACGAGCGAAGCCCATTTCGTGGGTCACAACCAACATGGTCATGGCAGAATCACGGGCAATATCCTTCATAACGTTCAGCACATCATCGATCATTTCTGGATCCAACGCGCTGGTTGGTTCATCAAACAGCAGTGCCTTTGGCTTCATCGCTAATGACCGGGCGATGGCGATCCGTTGTTGCTGACCCCCTGAGAGTTGCTGGTAACTTAGGTGCTTGGTCGGCTAACCCGACGCGGTCAAGTAACTCCATCGCAAACTTTTTGTTTTCTTCCTCAGGTCGTTTCAACACGAGGCGTGGTGACAACATAATGTTTTCGAGAATCGTTTTGTTCGCATAGAGGTTAAAGTGTTGGAACACCATCCAACGTTCTTACGAATCCGGTTCATATCCGTCTTGCGGTCCGCCAAGTCTTGGCCGTTCACGATCAGTTTTCCCTCTTGAATGCGCTCCAACCCATTGATCGTCCGAATCAGGGTTGACTTACCAGAACCGGATGGGCCGATCAGCACAACCGTTTCACCGCTATCAATTGTCAGGTTGATATCGTGTAACGCATGAAAGTCGCCGTAGTACTTCTCGACGTCTTGGAATTCAATCATTGACATATCTTTTCCCTCCACCTTGAAAAATAACAGAACGGCAAGTCAGCAACCCGCCGTTCTGTGAGTTTCTTTAATCACAAATGTTTAGAATCATCGTCAAAACTGCTGTTTGAGATTTCATACACTTTTAATTTTAATTCAATAATAATTCTAAACCATTATTCCGAATTGGTCAAAATAATTCTATCTGTAAAGTCCTGTATATTGCGTTTTGTTCGCTGAATACCGGTGTCATAACCGCTCTATACCGCGAGAAAGAACAGCCAAAAACCGAAAATTTATTCATTTAAAATTTTTGTCATTCATTTTAATTAGAATACCATTAAAACGTTAATCAACTTCTTCGGCCAGTATTAGCTAAACGTGGGGTTGTAAGGTTTTAGAAAACCAACACTGTAATTGATTGAAAATGATGCGGGTGTCACAGTTTGATGGCATCTTTAAAATGAATTTTGGTCGGCGTTGGTTGGAAGGTGGCGCTCGTTTTTCTAAAACACGGCTCGACTGGAAGTATGCCTGCTTGTTTACAGTCAAAAAAGACGCTCAATCAAGATCCTGGGTGGATTTTGATTGGGTGTCTCTCTTTTTAAGTTATATTTGTTTGGCTTTTTGAATCTTGGCAGAAACGTGTTCAGCAAGCACGAGGCTATCGTGTAACCGACTCTGACAAAAAAACAGGTGCTAACGTCCTGGGTTCATGCTGCATTGTGCCTTTGGCAACGTGCGTTTCCCTTATCTAGTGGAAACGCGTTCAGCAAGGCACGGGGCTAACGTGTAACGGAGACTGACCAAAAAGTCAGACCCGGACTTTTCAGTCAGTCTCCGTTACACACCGCCCCTAGACCGCCTTGCTTCACGCTCTAATGCCTAAACCGCGACATCCTCGTAGGTTCATCATTCGTTTGGTTACTATCGTCTCGCTCATCACTAGACCCATACTGGGTTGACCGATCCGACTGACTTGCCGTTGCGCGACTATTGCGTTCTCTCGAGTAAAGCTGTGACGCGCCATTGTCACTTTGATAGCACGCGCGTTGAAGATAGCGGTTGTTGCGACGTTGGTTGCGTATCCGTTTTTTCCTCGCCCTGTTTTTCATAGGCCAACTGCACCCGGATAGCGTATGGTGCCTGTTTTTCCATCGGCATATTACGGCCCATTTCCATGTAGGGACCGCCGACCAGGATCACATTCGCCAAATACAATTTCACCCGATCTTGAATATCATTGATTGACTGCAACCCAACCGTGGTCACTGTCCCAACCTCGACTTTTTGTGACTGGTTAACGCCTGCTAGAACTACCAGGTCGTTTCCCTGGTGACTTAGTTCAAAGTAAGGAATGTTGACGCCTAATCCGATCGCATAAATTGGCTTATGCTGTTTTTCGATCTGCATCGCAATTTCACGTTGACCCAAGCCAGAATAATCAGGCTGCATCAAGCTCAACTGCTGCAGATGTGCTGCTAATTCATCAATGTTCCGTTGTTGCGTCAGTGTCACTTTGACCTTACCAGGCAACACTTTTTTGGCGTCGAAGTAGCCGTTTGCCGGGATGCTGTTGAGTAACCCATTCCCCATTTGTTGTTGCGCGTTGGCGGCTTCTTGTTGATTGGCTTCAGCAGCCGGATCGCTCCCAAATGGTTTTCCCATTAATTTTTCGATCTTTGGTGAAATGTCGAACGGCGGTTTTTTCGTCGTAAAATAATAAAACACATTCATCACTGTAAAGTAGGCTAAAATCAGGCCTACGAGCAGAATGCCAAATCCTCGGAGCCAGTAACCATTATGAATCCAACGTGTTGCCACGTAGATCAGATAAATAGTCCCAAACGCCCCGATGATGGTGTAGATCCGGTTCTTCAACTTCGTATTAATGTTGAAGTAACCCAGATAATGATTAATCATGTCAAGTAAGCTAAACAAGGGTAAGACCCTCCTCACGTTGCGTTATTTGTCTAGTAGCCATTTGTAGTCGTTGTTTGGTCACTTGATGTCCCAGTGGTATCCCCACCTGTATCCGTTGTCGCACTATCCGTTGTAGTTGAACTTGAATACGTCGAAGATGATGAGGCCGTTGACGGCGTGGTACTGGTAGACTTATCCGTCGTCCCAGTGGACTTCTTTGAAGTTGTCCCAGACTTAGTTGTCGTTGCGCTACTTGTGTCAGTATCGGTTGTGCTGGAATCATCAGCGGCCTTCGAACTTTCCGCTGCTTTTGAACTTGATTCGCTAGCCTTCTTCTTCGATTCACTTTCTGCCTTTTTAGAAGATTCCTTTGCCTTACTTTCAGACTCGGATTTCTTCTTAGCTGAATCCGACAACGATTTTGACTTAGTTGTCGGATCCATTGAACTACTTGAAGCCACGCTAGCTGTTTTTGAAGTCGGCGTCCCCTCAGTAGAATGACTGACTTTGTTGACCACCACGTTAGTCGCGCCTAAGGCCAGTGCAATTGAAAGAATTGCAAAGGGTGTTAAAAATGGTGGCGTGCGATATGCCATAAAAATGGCACCTCCTTTAAAATAAAATACTATACCATTATTATCTCAATCAACTCTAAGTAATTGATGAGCTTGTTTTCATTAATTAAAAATAGGGTTCTTTGACAGTATACCAATTTAAGTCTGTTCTGAAAATAGCGTCCGGCCAATTTAACCAAAATTAGCAGTCGTTACAGGACAGGATCCCGCAAATTGAGGCGGATTTTTTCTTATGCTGTCATTGATACTAATAGTCTAACATCTAAAGTAAACGACAAACTATAATATTAGGTTAAAAACCTTTAGTCAACCATAAAGCGGGTACCAAAACCAGGTTTCAGCCATAAAAAATGCCTGTCATTCAACAAAAAACTAGCACCCAACAACGCGGTGCTAGTCTTTAATCTACGGCCATTTCCGCACGACACTGTGCGCATAGTCCGTAAAGTTCAATTCTATGACCAACAATCTGATATCCAGGCAATTGTTCCTGGAAAACGTCAAGCGGGCACTCTTTCAATTCTGTGACCTTGCCGCAGCGCTGACAGATAAAGTGGTGGTGATGCAGATGGCTAAAATCGCACTGATATTTAACGCGCGCCTGGTCACCCTCGACCCGTTGCTCCACCATGCCCGCCTGTTCAAATTCCTTAATGTTGCGGTAAATGGTGTTATGACTCATGCCAGGGAATTGCTGGCGCATGTAGTCATCCACCAAGGTGACATCGTGGTAGTGATCCTGGTTATCTAACAGATAGGTCAGGAGCGCCTTTCGTTGTTTCGTCACTTTTAAATGATTCTTTTTTAAAACATCAATTGCTTGCGTTAACGTTTGTTGCATGATGTGCCTCCTCTGCTAAGACTGGCATGTTAGTGATTCATTGTTCAGACAATCTTCAGCAGTTAAATAATAATGATTACTTTTTAGTAGTCTACCACAATATTGTCGACAACTGTTTAATCATGCTTTGGGCGAGGTTGGTGTTGTTAACTCAGCCACGAATTCGTCTAAACGATTCTTAGTCGTGTCCCACTTATCATTTTGAATCACCGTAGCAATACCTGACAAACCAGCCGGTAACGTAAGGTCACGACGATATTCATCACTCGCTAAACGATTCTTGACCATTTCTAACTGATCACCGCGCTGCTCTAATCGTTCTTTCAATAATAAAGGATGCGCGACAGTCAAGAACAGAACTGACACCCGAGTATCCAACTCTTTAACGTAGGTCTCAGCACCCTTGGTATCCAAAACAATGCTAACAAGGTCTGATTTTGAAAAGGCACGGGCTAACCCTTCTAAAGACGAACCATATTGGTAGTTGGCATAGTGGACAGATTCCAGGTAGTGATTCTGTTTAAACGTCTCAGGTGTTTCAAAGTAGTAATCGACACCCTCCTGCTCTCCAGGACGCTTGGGACGAGTTGTATGCGTAATAATTCGGGGGATGTGAAACTGGTCGGTGAGATAGCTGCTCACCGTGGTTTTCCCAGTACCAGTGGCACCGGTGATCACAATAACGCGTTTCATAGGCGGCCTCTCCCTTATTTTCCGGCTGTGATCTTCATAGAAATATACTGATCAGCCCGTTTTAATAGGTCTTTTAAATTATCATAGGTCAACCGGTCAACTGCCTCGTCAAATGGCAACCAAGCGGTATCCGCGATTTCAATATCCTGCTTCGTGATCGTGACGTTGTCCGCAACCTCACTCACGAATAAGTGAACTTCTTTATGATTACCGTTAGCCATGTCGTATTGCAACTCGTCGTGGTAAGTCGTGTCCAGCTCAACAGTCAACTGAGTTTCTTCTTTAATTTCCCGAAGTGCCGTATCAGCCAAATTTTCCCCAGCTTCAACGTGTCCCTTAGGAAAGCCCCAGAATACACTGGTGGCACTCTTTAATAATAGATAGTAGGGTTTGCCATCGCGAACTTGATAAACGACAGCACCACTCGCAACTTCTGTTGTCATATGAATTCCTCCTAAGGTAATAAGTGATTGCTATCTATTTTAACGAGTTTTGGGGGTAAAGTACAGTGCAGAGTGTGAAGCAAGGCGTTTAGAGGGCGGAGCCTAAGTTAACTCTGACAGAAATTCCTGGGCCTGGAATTTTTGTCAGAGTTGGCTTAGGCAGGAGCCTCTGCCTTGCTGAACACGTTTAGGCAATATAAAAAATGAGCGCAGTAGTCATTACAACACGGCTGCCCAAAAACCGAAAAGTCCGGGCCTGACTTTTTAGTCATCGTCCGTTACACGTTAGCCCCGTGCCTGAACACGTTTCGACAATATAAACATAGAACGAATCAGAAAAGGCAATTGGGATCTTTGAACCGGAGATTGCGACAAGTTAATTCAATGGAAAAGAAAAAACCTTACATATACTCTATTGCGTCAACATCTTAGCCAACCCTCACGTCTATCTTGTCAAAAATGCCAAGTTCGGGACTTCATTCTTAGAATCTTCTCTCCCACCTAGCCTAAACGCGCCCCTTAAACGCCTTGCTCCGCGCTCTCAACAAAGTTAAAATAGGTTTAATCTTCTAAAAAGTATTTAATATAGTTGGAGGAACATACATGTCACTTAGAGCTCGTATTTTTCGCCGGGAGCGCATCGACCGTTATCTGGAGACGGATAAGCACTTTGCTAAAACGATGAGTGCTGTCGATCTGATCTCACTGGGAATTGGTGCCGTTATTGGGACTGGAATCTTCATTTTACCCGGGACGGTTGCGGCTACCAAGCTGGCCCCGGTATTATTCTTTCCTTTATTGTTGCTGCCGTTGTCTGTTCCACCGCGGCCATGTGCTACGCTGAGTTTGCATCCGCTATACCGGTTGCCGGAAGCGCCTACTCCTACGGCAATCTCGTTTATGGCGAAATCGTCGGCTGGGTCCTCGGTTGGGCTTTGATTCTGGAATACGTGTTGGCCGTGGCAGCCGTTTCCAGCGCTTGGGGCGCCTACTTCAAGTCGTTTATGAGCGGTTTTGGTGTCCCCATCCCTGCTGCCATTGTTGGCGGATTAGACCCGGCCCACGGTCAGTATGGAAACTGGTTTGCAATTATTATTGTGGTTCTGATCTCGCTCATGCTCGCACGCGGGATGCGGACATCCGTCCGGTTAAACAACATCATTGTCTTTGTTAAAATTGCCATTATTCTGTTATTTATCGTTGTCGGCGCGTTTTACGTGAAGCCAACTAACTGGCATCCGTTTACGCCGTATGGTGTGCATGGTGTGTTTGCGGGCGCTTCCGCCGTTTTCTTTGCCTACCTCGGGTTTGATGCCGTATCAAGTTCAGCTGCCGAAGTGAAGAATCCTAAACGCAACATGCCAATTGGCATTATTGGCACGCTGATCATCACAACGATCCTCTACGTGGGTGTTTCCATTGTCCTCACCGGATGATGAGCTACAAAGACCTCAACGTGGCTGACCCGGTATCCTTCGCGCTACAGTTCGTTCACCAAAACTGGATCGCAGGCATTATCTCTCTGGGCGCGATGGCCGGCATGTTTACCATGATGGTCACCATGATCTACAGTTCATCGCGGTTGATCTACTCGATTGGCCGGGATGGCCTGCTGCCGAAATTCTTAGGAAAATTGGATGGTCAGGGCTTACCAAGAAACGCTCTTGTGACCATTACCATTGTCATCAGTATCATGGGTGGCTTTGTGCCACTTGACCAGTTAACTAATCTGGTTAACATTGGGACATTGATTGCTTTCTTGTTTGTCTCCTTTGGGATCATTCCACTGCGACACAACAAGGAAATCAAAAATCACCAAGGGTTCGAAGTGCCCTTCTACCCAGTATTACCAATCGTGTCTGGACTGCTCTGCATCTTCATGTTGACACAACTGCAGGCTGAAACGTGGATTGCTTCACTGATCTGGTTTGCTTTTGGCTTGATCCTCTACTTTACTTACGGGATGAAACATAGCCGCCTCAACGATCCAAACGAAATTGAACAGGACTAAAAAAAGCGCCCTTTAAGGGGTGCTTTTTAGTCTTGTTCGGTTGATAATCCATTGATTGCCTGTTTCAGCATTAATGGCGCTAATAATGTGGAGAGCACGATCACAATAATCACTTCTGAATAAACGCTTGCGTGCAGCAAATGGGCCTGATACCCAATTTGGGCAATAATCAGAGCCATTTCACCCCGCGAAACCATTCCGGCACCCACCACGTAGGCACTGTTCCAGCTAAACCCGAGTAATTTTGCACCCAAGCCCCCACCAATGAGTTTTGTCAGCAACGCAAGAATCGTCATCACGACAATCAGCCAGATATTGCTCAGGAAGTGGTCAAAGTTCATTTCCAGTCCGATGCTGACAAAGAAGATCGGAATAAAGAAGGCGTACCCAATCGGATTAATGTTGGCACTGACTTCCTTGTGTGCCTTCGTTTGCGCAATGGCAATCCCGGCGAAAAAGGCACCGATAACTGCGCTAAGGCCGGTTAAGTCCGCAAGGTAGGCCATGCCCAAACAGATCACTAGAGAAATGATCGGAATGGCTTGCGGGACGGCCAGGTGTTCAAATAACCGGATCAAAAATGGTGCTAACCAGCGAATCAACAGATAAACGAGCACGAAATAAACCGCCTGTTCTGCTAGACTCAACCAAAGATTGGGTGAGCCGCCAGTTTGACTCACGTTGCCAAACATGCTGACGAAAATACTTAAGATCAGCACAGCCATGATGTCGTCCACCACGGCGGCGCCAAGGATGGTCGCCCCCTCCTTCGAGTTGAGACGGCCAAATTCTCTTAGGACCTCAACACTAATGGAGACTGAAGTTGCCGCAAAAACAACACCCCAAAAGACAGACCGTTCAAACCCTTGGTCCATGATTTCACCATAGATAAAGAAACAGATCATCGGTAGAATAACGCCAAAGGTGGCAACGCTCAGTGCTGGTTTGAAATACTTCTTCAATAATCCAAGATCACTCTCGAGTCCAGCCATAAACATCAAGATCACGACCCCAATTTCGGCGCCGGCATTCAGCAACACATTCGCGTGCAGCCAGCCAATGCTGCAGGACCAAGCAAGATGCCAACCAGCAGTTGCCCAATGACGATTGGAATCCCAATGCGTTCACTAATGGCACCGGCAATGGTCGTGGTAAATAAAATTAAGGCGATACCGCCAATGTAGCTCATGGAAAACCCCTTTCAAACAAATCTCAGTTAACTTGTTTTATTATAGCATGCTCGAATATCAAACTTCGACCGGCATGCTTTTAAGGAGGGGTATAATAAAAACCAAATAATGGTTAAGGGAGGATTCAATGATGAAGCTCAATCAGTTCGCTATCGTACCAGTGACGCCAGAACAGGAACGCACTGAACTAGTGCGTATTCAAATGATTCATGAACGTGACTTGGCGTTGCCCACGGTTCTCTTTTTTCACCAACTGTTGATCAATAGCTTCCCCGAAACACAAACGCTCAGTAGTGGTGAAGAAAAGATTGCGGGTCTCATGGCAACGCCAACGCAAAATGCGTTGGCTTACCTGAGAACGCACGACAATGTCTCGCAACAAGTATTTTATAATATCTACCTGCAACTTCTGTATTTTTTACCAGAACGTGATTTTGATCTCGGCGACCCACTCGCCATTACCCATAAAGTCAATCTCCCAATTTTTAAAACTGCCACCCTTGACAATACTGAATTGCTCCATGGCTGGTACCAATTGCTGATTACCCATAATATGAATGGTCAAACCTTTTTGGATGATCTTACCTCACGCGGGTATTTTCAGGCAATGGTGCACAATGCGGCGATTAAAAAACCCGTTATTTTTAATGGCAAAACCCAAGCCGTTTATGATACGACGGCACTCATTCATGAGGTGGTCTATGTAGAATCTCCTCAGGATACTGATCACGACGGTCAACGTGACCTGTTAAAGGTCGAAGTCACCCGACCAGCAGAATCAAACCAACAGCCAGTGCCAACGCTTTATACAGCCTCCCCTTATAATCAGGGCACAAATGACGAGGCCGGTGATGCGCTGACCCACAACGTCAATGTTCCACTGACGGAAAAGCCAGTCACCAGCAATACGATTGGCGATCAGGCTGAAATTAACCGTGATGTGCCCGCGCCGCGTGAAATTGCCAGCCTCACCCAAACTGCCGAGGAACGGATGGGCAACAGTTTTGATTATAGTTTAAATGACTATTTCTTAGCTCGGGGCTTCGCGGTCGCCTATGCTTCCGGCATTGGCACCAAGGATTCAGATGGGTTACGCACAACCGGTGACATTGAAGAAACGATTGCGGCGACCGCTGTTATTGAATGGCTAGATGGCAAACGGACGGCGTTCACTAATCGGACGGATAACATCGCCATCAAGGCCTGGTGGTCAAATCATCACATTGCCATGACCGGCCGTTCCTACCTCGGTACCCTTGCCACAGCTGCAGCGACCACGGGTGTCGAAGGCTTAAAGACCGTCATTAGTGAGGCCGCTATCTCAAGCTGGTACGACTACTACCGCGAAAACGGTCTCGTAATTGCACCCGGTGGTTTCCCTGGAGAGGATGCCGACGTCTTAGCCGAAGAAACCTTCTCACGTGAAAAACAGCCCGGCGACTACTACCGGATCAAATCGAAGTGGCAAAATGCGCTTAATCAAATGACCCTCGACCAAGATCGAGAAACCGGTAACTATAATCAGTTCTGGGACGCACGCAATTATCGTAAGGATGTGGCCAACATCAAAGCCGACCTGTTGCTCGTTCATGGTCTGAATGACTGGAATGTCAAGCCAAAGAATGTTGGCAAGCTATGGCAAGCCATCCGAAATCTGCCAATCACGAAAAAGGTCATTCTTCACCAGGCCCTCACGTTTACATCAACAATCTGCGCTCACTAGACTTCACAGACATGGTCAACCTTTGGCTGACGCATGAACTTTACGATGTGGATAACCATGCTGAGACACTGTTGCCAAATGTTCTCATTCAAGACAACGCTACGGCGGAAACGTGGCACGCCCAATCAGATTGGCTGGCACCCGACAATCCGGTGATGACCCTCCATTTGGGTGCGGATAAGTTAACCACTGCTAATCAGCCGCAACCAGTCCAGCAAGGGTTTAGTGACCAACTTCCGACTAAGGTTTTCCGCTACTATGCGAAGCACTGGGACCACTGGCAGGCGGCACTCACCGACGATAGTAACGCTGCCATGGCTGGTCACCGGCTGATTTTTAAGGCATCAAAACAAACTGAACCGCTTGTGATCGATGGTCGCCCAACAGTTCACGTTCAAGTCGCCGTCAATCAAAACGTCGGAATGTTAAGTTTTCAGTTGATCGATTATAGTCATTTCAAACGATTGACGCCCTCTCCAGTCACATTAGCGGGTCAGGCGATGGATCTCGGCTACCATTTTAAAAAGGAAAGCCTGCGCGAATTTCAACTCACCAACCTTTCCGATTACCAACTGATCAGCAAAGCACACATTAACCTGCAAAACCGCGATGGGCTGACAACCACCAAAACCGTTTCACCGAACGAATTTTACGGGTTTGATGTGGCACTCCAGCCAACGCACTATAACCTACAACCTGGGCATCAACTTGGACTGATCGTCTACGCAACTGATATGGAAATGACCGTCCGTGGTAATCAGCCGTTATTCTACACGATCGACTTGAAGGCCACCAATCTTCAAGTACCGTATCTCGGCCATTAGTGCTATCATAGTAAGCAGCGATTTACAGAAATGAGGGATATCATGAAACAAGGAACCACGATTATCACACTCGACAACGGCTACCATCTTTGGACCAACACACAGGGTGAAGGCGACATTCATTTACTCGCCCTTCACGGTGGCCCTGGCGGTAACCACGAATACTGGGAAGACACTGCTCAACAATTAAAGAAGCAGGGGCTCAACGTTCAGGTCCACATGTACGATCAATTAGGCTCATGGTACTCAGATCAACCCGATTATAGCGATAAGGCCATTGCTGACAAGTACTTGACCTACGACTACTTCCTTGACGAAGTTGAAGAAGTCCGTCAAAAGCTTGGCTTGGACAACTTCTACTTAATTGGCCAATCATGGGGCGGTGCCTGGTTCAAATGTACGCTGCCAAATACGGTCAACATTTGAAGGGTGCCATTGTCTCATCTATGGTCGATAACATCGACGAATACGTCACCCACGTCAACCAAGTGCGTGAAGACCTCTTGCCAGCTGACGCCATCGCTTACATGAAGGACTGCGAAGCAAAAGGCAACTACGATGACGCTAAGTACCAAGGTTACGTTGACGTCTTAAACGATAACTACGTCGACCGTAAGAAGCCAGCTGCCATTTCTCACTTGATCTCAACAATGGCGACCCCCGTTTACAACGCCTTCCAAGGGGACAACGAGTTCGTGATTACTGGGAAACTGAAGGAATGGGAATTCGAACCACACTTGAAGGACATCAAGGTACCAACTTTGCTGACCTTTGGGGAACACGAAACCATGCCATTAGCAACCGCCCGCCGGATGCAAAAGGAAATCCCTCATGCTCGGTTGGAAACCACGCCTGAAGGTGGTCACCACCACATGATCGATAACGCACCAGTTATTACTCGCATTTAGCTAAATTTATTACGGATGTGGAAAACAACACCTTTAACGATTAAGAAACCCGCCACTCAGCACTTAGCTGAGTGGTTTTTTATTTCGTATTGCAACCAATAGATTACCAAACCAAAGTAAAGAAGCTGTGTCGTTTGTGTAAAGGTTATGTAAAGGTGACAAAAAGACCGTTCAGCATTTCTGTTGAACGGTCTTTTTAAACTAATTGATAACCACTTTTGTGCCCTCTTTAACGTGGTTGTAGAACCACTTCGCATCGGGAACTGACAACCTCACGCACCCATGCGATTTAGCTGTCCTGCCAAGTTGGTCGGCCTCCTTCACGTTGTACTTCCCATATTGGTCGGTCGGCACAGTGTGGAAAAGATAAACCCCATGGTCTTTAAACGAGACCCAGTAATGAGCACCTTCACCGGAGGATTGATTATAGAAGAAATCGCCCCGTTCAGCTTGAATGTGGAACGTCCCCCGCGGTGTTGAATTGTGAATCCCAGTTGACGCATACATCGTGTAGACTGTTTTGTTGCCGTCCTTAATGTAAACACGCTGGTTGGCAATAGAGACGTGGATCCAAACGTTGCTTAATTTGTTTAAATCGGGATATGGTTTGTTCTCTGAGGACTTACGCCAGTTGATTTTGTTCATGTAACTCGGCGTCGTGTCGTCACTTGAAGTACTAGTCTTTTTTTGACTAGACCCGGTACTGGATTTTTGGCTGCTCTGCTCGGTTGTCTCCTGCTTGGCAGAAGAGTGCAACAAGTGATGCGCACTAAAAACAACCAACACCATCACAACCACTAGTAATACAATTCGTAATGCCCGTTTCATAAATATGCTCCAAACCTTATGTCATTTATAGTGACCATTGTAACATGCCTGCATTGCAGTGGCGTCACAGTGGTTTGACACTTTAGTTAAGTTTAAAGAGTGTGGAAGGAAGGCGGTTAAGGGGCAGAATGTAAGGGACTCTGGCAGAAAATCCCGATTCTGGATTTTTGCCAGAGTCCCTTACATGGCCGCCCCTTGCCTTCCTGGAACACGTTTCGGCAATGTGGGCTAGAAAAGCTGTAGCACTTAACTTCTCGTAGCCAACAACCTCCAAAAACACGTTTAGCATTCTTCAACATACTTTAAGAGTATTTAAGTTTGAAAAGAAGTTCGAAATGAAACTCGAAAACCATTGAAAGTTGACTGACCATTTCTTCTATGGCAATAGAACGGTCAAATTTCAATTAATTCGAGTTTTCTCTGACTTATCATCGAAGCGTGTTCCCCAAGGCTGGCACGGGTTAACGTGTAATGGGCTCTGACCAAAAAATCAAGCCCCAACTTTTCTGTTTTCGGCAGCCGTGCTGTAAAGGCTACTGCGCTCCCTTCACACATTGCCGAAACGTGTTCCGCAAGGCACGGGGCTAACGTGTAACGGACTCTGGCAAAAAGTCCGGCCCGGACTTTTCTGGTTTTAGCAGCCAGGTTAAAACGGCTACTGTGCACCCTTTTTACATTGCCGAAACGTGTTCCGCAAGGCACGGGGCTAACGTGTAACGGACTCTGGCAAAAATGCCAAGTTCAGGCATTTCTGCCAGAGTCCGTTACACACCGCCCCTAAAACGCCTTGCTCCACACTCTTTACACACTCTGATTCTTCAAACTCAACTTCTCCACATTCAAGATCTTATCAGCCAATCCCTCATAAAAACTCATCTCATGGCTAACCACAATAGCATTGCCCGGGAACGCATTGATTGCGTCCTTCAAGGCTTCCTTTGTTTCTTCATCCAAATGGTTTGTTGGTTCGTCCAAGATCAAGAAGTTTGCGGGTTCAAATTCCATCATCGCTAACTTGACCTTTGTTTGTTCGCCACCAGAAAGTTGGCCAATAGGCTTCATCGCGTTGGCCGCATCCAAACCACATTTTGCCAGTTTGGTGCGGATAGCCCGTTGTTGCAGCTGATCATATTTTTCTTGAATGATCTGCATTGGTGTTTGCTGGTTGTTATCCCATTCGAGGTCTTGACTAAAGTAGCTGACCTTAGCTGACGGTGAAAAATGGGCTGCCCCGCCCTTAGCATCGATAATGCCAAGAATCGTCTTGATCAACGTCGACTTTCCGACCCCGTTAAAGCCTTCAAAGCCAACCTTTTCACCGGTGTTCACAGAGAACGTGACCGGCTTCAACAATGGGCGGTTATACCCAACGGAGAGTTGGTCGACCACCAGCGCATTTTGTGAGCCTGTATCTTCATAGGGGAAGTTGAACTGTGCCCGAATGTTTGATGACGGCGGATCGACCCGGTCCATCCGCGCCAGTTGTTTCTCACGCGATTTCGCTTGTTTTGATCGTGAACCGGCCTTAAACTTCGAAATAAATTTTTCGGTCTTTTCAATTTGAACCTGTTGTTTCTCATATTCACGACGTTGGGCTTCTTCACGCTCAGCCCGCTGACGCATAGCAGCTTTGAAACTGCCACGATACTTGTTGATCTTACCAAACGCCACATTGATGATGCAGTTCGTCACTTGGTCTAGAAAATCATAATCATGAGAAATGATCATTGCGGCCCCTTCAAAATCATTCAAGTAGTCCACTAACCAGGCAATGTGCGCCACATCCAGGTAGTTGGTCGGTTCATCAAGAAGGATCACGTCAGGCTGTTGCAGCAATAATTTAGCCAAAATAATCTTTGACCGTTGGCCACCGGACATCTTAGCCACTTCATGATCGCGGCCGATGTCATCGAGCCTAATCCAGAAATGATCCGTTCGATTTCTGTTTCAATATCATAGAAGTTATTAGCTTCAAGATACTCTTGAATCCGTCCTGCGCGTTCCAGCAGTTTATCATCCGCAGTTTCAGCATACTCGGTGTATAGTGCCGTCATCTTATCGTTGCGTTCGTATAAATTAGCATACGCCGTGTGCAAAAATTCAATCAGCCTCATGCCATCAGGAATATCTGCGTATTGATCCAAATAACCGACGTCGATGCCCTTCTGCCAGGTGATCTTACCGGTAACCGGCAATTCGTCCCCAGTCATAATCTTGATCAGTCGATTTTCCGACCCCGTTTTGACCGACGATGCCCATGTGTTCACCCTTGTTTAGCTGAAAACTCGCATCCTCGTATAAGTTCTTATCAGCGAAGCTCATGCTTAGGTCTTCAACCTCTAATAACGCCATTGCAATTCTCCTCTCGTTCATAAAGAAGGGGCCCGGGACACGTAATTGCCTGCCCAGACCCATCCGTTCGTTCATATACCATACAATCGTTCCACTTTTAAAGGGTGCATTTTCAATAAAATTACATCATTGAATTTCGTAAGTAGTCCAGTTTTCAGAAAATGGGACTAACTTGCACCCGCAATCGACCCATCAGTCGACCCTATTTTCATCTATTAACTTAATAACCCTATCACTAAACCAACTCATTGGCAACCATCTGACGCCGTGACTCGTGGTATAATGAAAGCCACAATTTAATTTCAAAGGATGACACATCGTGAACATTAAAGATATTGATAGCATTACCCTGACCGTCAGTGATATTAACCGCGCCGTTCGTTTCTATCACGAGGTCTTTGATCTTCCCATTATTAAAGATTTCGACCGCCCTGCTGTCCGTTTAGGGCATCACCGGCTCGAATTTGAAACGCCGACCGACAAGCCGGAGATCAGTGCCAGCACCGTCGCACTTGGAACTGCTGACCTTGCCTTTTCAACGAAAGATAACCTTGAAGCAACCCTGTCGCACCTGACCAACTATGCCGTCGAAATTGACGATGGCCCAATTGATTACACCGGTGCGCAGGGCGATGCAACAGCGCTGTGGGTTCGCGATCCTGACCATAATTTGATCAAAATCGTCACCTATAAGTAATTTATGAAAAGAGGGTGTCCCATGGCAACCTATCTGAAACGGCAAGTCATTCGTATTATCGCGTTTATCGTGTTATTGATCATCTATTTGATCAATTCCGGACAACTGACGACAGCCACCGGGTATGCGAAATCCAATCCTGGGTTAGCCACCAAGTACATCGGCATTATGCTGATGACGATGGCCGTCATTTTGGCGCTATTCGCCTGGCTATACCGGCGACAATTGCAACAGGGCAACCCGCACCACTTTAAGAAACGACCGTTTACGACTAAAAGTATCTTACAGTTGTTTGGCTTTTTCATTGGCATGCTTGCGGTTCAGGTGTTGTGGTCACAATTGATCGTGCACCACATCCTGCCGATGCCAACCAATCAAAGCGAGGTCAATGCCCAGGCACTGCAACTCCCGTTCTGGAATAACTTCTATAGTGTGGTTGCTGCGCCGGTATTTGAAGAGTTCATTTTTAGAGGGTTCTTCTTTAATTTCTTCTTCGCAAAAAATAACCGATGGAGCGTTTTCTTCGGCATTCTAATCAGTGGCTGTATCTTTGGTTTCCTGCACACCTTAAGTTTCTCAGTCACCACCCTATTCTATTCAGGTCTGGGGTGGATCTTGGCGGGATGTTACCTGCATTTTAAGGATATCCGGTATGACATGGCGTTGCATTTTATGAATAATTTGTGGAGTATTTTGTAAGAGTGTGAAGCAAGGCGGGTTTAGGGGCAGAATGTAACGGACTCTGGCAGAAATGCCCGAACTTGGCATTTTTGCCAGAGTCCGTTACATGGCCGCCCCGTGCCTTGCTGAACACGTTTCCGCAATGTGAAAAGGGCGTGCGGTGGTCATTGCTACTCAGTTGCCAGAACCAACATCGCAGGCCACACAAATAAATAAGAAAGCACAAAAGCAACCAAGAAGCCTCATAACCAAGGCTCAGAAAAATAGCGCAACAAACAATTAACGCCAGAAAAAAGCGCCCAGCCAACCAGCCGGACGCTTTTCCTATCCATAAAACAAATCCTACTAAGACTCAGAAACCCGTTTCTTCAACCCATGCCGTTTCACCAACAGCACGATCAATTCAATTAAAAAGACAACAAACGCGATAACGCTCCAAATAATAACCGTCTGCATCCGGTGTTCCGGAATCAGCAGTGCACGCATATCCTTAATCGGTCGCAACATGAGCCACAGGGTGCCAATCAAATAAACGATGACCCCAAGGCCATTTAAAAGCCACCAGTTTCGATTATTCATGACTAACCTCCGTTCGTTCTTCACTATTAAGTATACCGAACCTGGCCGTAAAAAACACCGGCGCAAACAATTGCCGATGGTTTTTAATGAAGATTTAATTGCCCTTAAGGCTTTTATTCAAAAGGTTGTTACGCGCACATTACTCAGCGACGCCACCCAGTTGTTATACAACTGGACGCTATCACCTCGCCAAGTATTTGCGGGCACAGCTGCTGAGAAGTACCGTTTCGGCAATCGAATTGGCAATCCCTTTTCCATGTCCCGATGAAATTCATTGAATAGCGTATTCGTTTCGTACTCAGGGTGCCCACTAATGGTGCCCACTAATATAGGTAGACCTAGTCTTTACAGCATGCATCACGACCGGTCCAGCTTCAGGATCACTGGCCAAAACGTCCACTTCTGGGTCATCGATTTTTGTCAGCGTGGAGTGCCGTGACTGTGGCATCGATAGGGCATCAAACCCGGCGGTCAGCTTAGTTTCTGCGTTAATTTGACACCGATAAACACCAAATAACTTACTTGGTAAAACGTGTTTTTGAATCCCAAAATCAGCATACAGACCAGCTTGGGCAGCCCAACACTCAAAAATACTTCACGGACATGGGTTTCTCGCCAGTCTAGAAGCGCTTTGAACTCCGACCAGTAGTCCACAGTCTCAAAGTCCAGTTCCTCGACTGGCGCCCCAGTGACAACCAGCCCGTCAAAGTAACTATTTTGAAGGTCCTCGAGGGCCACATAGTCTGCGTGATTAAAGTCAGCCTCACTGATATGTTTGCTGTGATGGCTGGCCATCCGTGCGAAGGTCACCTGAACGTCGACAGTAAGTTGACTGAATAACTCGGCAAACTGCCGCTCGGTTTCAAGCTTGTTTGGCATTAGATTCACAACCAAGATTTTAACTAGCCGACCGGTGTCAGATAGCGGTGTTGCTTGCTGCTGCTTTAAAAAGCCATTTTTCAAAATTACTGTCATGCGTTTTCCTCCTTAAGGTATCGAGATAAAAAATCCCTAGTTGTTCAACAACTAGGGACGACATTGCGCGGTACCACCCATCTTCGCCTCAATCTCGCAATTCAGGCCTCGAAAGTATTTTCATACTCGACAGGGTATCGGCTGCCTCCGTGGGTATTGGCCAATCATGACCGCCCCATGCTCTGAGATCATCTTCACCTGCACCCGTGCATCTGCTCCCACCACCGCAGACTCTCTAAACCACTTAGCAGGTTACTCTTCTCTTCAACGACTCATAATATTCTAATTGTTTGCTAATTTACCACATTTATCTTTAATGGTCAAGTTGAGGGCCTGATAGGTGCGATATTGGTTGTTGGGATTGCGGAAGTTTTTCTTGGTGGTTCTGGTTTCATTATTTGAACTTATTCGATACAGCACTGGGTTAACGTGTAAGGGACTCTGACAGAAAAGTCAGGCCCTTACATTGTGTTTTTTAGCATCTGAGCGCATCTTGCTTCCACCTTTCTCGGTCTCATAGACTAAACGTGTTCCGCAAGGCGAGAGGGCTACTGTGTAAGCAACTCTGGCAAAAAGTCAGGCCCTTACATTGTGTTTTTATCATCTAAGCGCATCTTGCTTCGCCTTTCTTGGCTCATAGATTAAACGTGTTCGACAAGGCACGGGGCTAACGTGTAAGGGATTCTGGTCTAAAAGTCAGACCCGGACTTTTAGACAGAATCCCTTACACACCGCCCCTAAACCGCCTTGTCTCACACTCTGCCCTTGCGCATTCCCCCCCCGCCTTTGTATAATAAAGATAATTTATTTCTGGAGGAACAACGCATGACAAAGTTTTTTGCCAAATTAAATAGTTCTTGGCAATTCCGGTAACAAACTGCGCCATTTTGGATGCGGTTTGAGCTCACCTGTTCATTTCACGTGTCCATGCCGGTTACTTTGATTGCGAGTGACGCTGCATGCCCAACCTTGCACGTCGCTCACTCGAGACGATTTCGCAAGGAGTCGTCTTTTTTTGTGCGGTAGTTTCCTTTGTGTGTGATTTATGTTGCAACGTTGTGTTGTCATTATTTTAAGATAGGTGGTTGTTATGAAACGACTGTATGCATTAATTGCCATTCTGCTCGTTTTCCTGGGCTTTGCTTACGTGAAGGAAAATGATCCGAACCAGGCAGCCGACCGGAAACACACGCCCACTGTGGGTATTTTACAACTGATGTCCCAACCCGCTTTGGACACGATTCACCATGGTATCATTCAGGGATTGAAGGACGGCGGGTTTACGCCGCGCCGGGTAAGAACGTGAAGATCGATTATCAAAACGCTGAAAATGATCAGAGTAACATGATGACTATGAGTAACCGGTTTGTGAACGAAGGCGCCGATGCCATGATTGGTATCGCCACCCCATCCGCACAAGCCCTTGCTAATTCGTCATCCAAAATTCCAATCATTTTGGGCGCCGTTACCGATCCAAAGGGTGCCGGCTTAGTGACGAACAATACGAAACCGGGCGGCAACGTGACCGGGGTGTCTGACCAGGCACCCTTAGCCGAACAGCTAGCCCTGATTCGCCGCGTCATGCCGCATTTAAAAACGTTGGGTATTATGTACACTTCAAGCGATGATTCAGCGGTTGAGCAGTACAAACAGTTTAAAGTCCTGTGCAAACAAGCTGGTATTCCATTGAAGGCCTACTCCATTTCAAATACGAACGATGTGCAACAGGTGTCACAACAGATGGTCCGCAGCGTCGATGCAGTCTATGTGCCAACCGATAACACGATTGCCTCAGCCATGCAGACGCTCGTACAAAATGCCAATACCGCCAACGTCCCCGTCTTCCCGGCCGTGGATTCCATGGTTAAAGACGGCGGCCTTGCCACGTATAGTGTGGACCAGTACAAACTCGGCGTGCTGACCGGCAAAATGACCGCAAAGATCTTGAAGGGTCAAAAACCAGCCACAACGCCAATCAGATTTGTACGTCATGGTAAATTGATTATCAATATGAAGGAAGCTAAACAACTTGGCATTACGTTCCCAGCATCCGTCATCAAGGAAGCTAAAGCGAAGGGAGAAATCGTAAAATGAGCATTGGATTAGGTGTTTCAGCCATCGGCCAAGGACTTCTCTGGGCCACACTTGATCGGTCTATTCTTAACGTTTAGAATCCTCGACTTCCCCGATATGACCGTTGAAGGGATCTTCCCAATGGGTGCCGCAACGTGTGTCGCTGCGATCAATCGCGGCGTGGATCCCTTCTGGGCAACCATTATGGCCATTGGCGTCGGGATGCTCTGTGGGTTAGTTACTGGCCTGCTCTACACCAAGGGCAAGATTCCAATCTTGTTAGCTGGGATCTTAGTTATGACCGCAGCTTACTCAATCAACCTGCGGATCATGGGCCGAGCAAACTTAACGTTGCTCAATAAGCCGACCCTACTCAAGGCTGACTTTTTTAAAGCGATGCCCGAATACTTTGACAGTGTCGTCCTCGGGATAATCGTCATCGCCATCGTCACCGTTGCCTTAGTATACTTCCTACAAACTGATTTGGGGCAGGCATTCATCGCCACGGGTGATAATGAAAAAATGGCCCGCTCGTTGGGTATCAAAACCGACAACATGCAGATCATGGGGCTAATGATCTCAAACGGTCTGATTGGCCTCGGTGGTGCCTTAGTTGCACAAAACAACGGTTACGCTGACGTCAACATGGGTATCGGAATCATCGTTATCGCATTGGCCTCCATCATTATCGGTGAAGTTGCCTTTGGTGAACTGACCATGAATCAACGGCTCGTTGCCGTTACTCTTGGTTCAATTCTGTACCGCTTCGTCTTGCTGATCGTGCTGCGTCTCGGATTCAACACCAACGACCTGCAGTTGTTGTCAGCAATCGTGCTTGCTATCTGCATGATGTTGCCAGTCTTCCAGAAGATGTTTAATATCAAACACATCATTAAACGGGGGGTGACAAGCCATGACTAGTCCAATTCTAGAACTACGCGACGTTGTCACCAAGGTCAACCGCAATACGCCGGAGGAACTGACCCTGTTAAAGGGACTAAACCTGACGATTAATGAGGGTGACTTTGTGACCGTCCTCGGATCTAACGGGGCGGGTAAATCAACTCTGTTTAACACAATTGCTGGTAACTTATCCATCGACAGCGGTGACATTTTGTTACGCGGCAAATCCATCGCAAATGAATCTGAAGAACGCCGAACCCGTTTTCTGAGCCGGGTCTTCCAGGATCCGAAACTCGGGACGGCACCGCGGATGACCGTTGCAGAAAACCTGTTGTTAGCCGCCAAACGTGGACAAGGACGCCACTTGGTCCCGCGTGGCCTACGGAAGTCCCTTCCCCATTTTAAAGAAATCACAGCAACAATGAATAACGGTCTGGATCACCGATTAAGCACCCCAACTGGTAACTTATCGGGTGGTCAGCGACAGGCGTTGAGTTTCCTCATGGCAACCCTAAAGCGACCGGACATCCTCTTACTGGATGAACATACGGCCGCCTTGGATCCCAAGACGTCGCAAGAGTTGATGAAGACCACTAACGACCGGATCACCGAGGAAGATTTAACTTGCCTGATGATCACCCACCATTTGGATGACGCGTTGAAGTATGGCAATCGGTTGATTGTGATCGACAATGGCAGATCACCTTTGATGTTGCTGGGGAGGAGAAAAAGGGCCTTACTCAGGAGAAGCTTTATAGTTTCTTTAGTGATTTGGATGGGTAGAGAGTGGAGAAAAACGGTAGGAAGCGGAGTGTAAGCTAATTCTGGCGGAAATGCCGTACCTGGGCATTTCTGCCAGAGTTGGCTTACGCGCAGCTTTCTGTTTTTCGAAACTCGTTTCGGCACAGTTGCCTAGAAAGAGCCTCCTTGAACCGACCTACCCCCTCAATCGTAAAAACAATTCCAAAATAAAAAAGAGACCAAATCAGGTCTTTTTTATAGCTATTTATCCTGATACAACTTAATCAACCCTTGAGTCCCATCATTACCAAGCCCTTTATCATCCACCATCACTTCATAGAGGTGCTTGGCTTCCTTAGTGGCTGGCAACTCAAGATTCATCTTGTCCGCTTCATCAAGCGCAATCCGCAGATCCTTCAAGAAGTGCTTTGCAAAGAAACCAGGCGTGTAATCACCAGCAAGGATGCGTGGGGCGTAGTTTTCCATGCTCCAGTTGTCTGCGCCGCCACCACTCAGAGTTTGAATGACATCCGCCACAGGCAGATCAGCCGCCTTCGCGTAGGTCATCATTCCAACCATGCCCGTCATTGTGCCAGCAATCATAATTTGATTAGCCATCTTCGTGTGTTGACCTTTGCCAGCTTCGCCAAAGAGATGAATGGACTTACCCATCAGCTCAAAGAGCGGCATCAGCTTGTCATAAGCTGCCTTGTCGCCGCCAACCATGATGGTTAAGGCAGCATTTTGGGCACCAACATCACCACCGGAAACCGGCGCATCAAGGCCGGTTGCCCCTAACGCCTTTGCGGTAACCGCGATTTTAGCTGCCAGGGTCGGCGTGCTGGTGGTCATGTCAACAACGATCTTGCCAGCTGTCAACGTTGAGAAAATGCCAGTCTCGCCGAAGTATATTTCTTCGACGTCCTTGGGATATCCTACCATCGAAAAAATGATATCCGCCTGAGCTGCAACTTGACCAGGCGTATCAGCCAGGTTGCCCCCTTCTTGACCAGGTCATCCGTTTTGGCCTTCGTCCGGTTATAAACAAACAACTCATGACCGCCATCCAATAGATGCCCCGCAATTGCAGCACCCATAACGCCAGTGCCAATAAATCCAAGTTTCATGCTTGTTCCTCCTTCAACGACAGCAGTCAAAACTGTTACGCGTGAGCTGCCAATTTTTTGTCGAGATACGCGGCTAACTTTTCCTTCGGGTAAAGGCCAGTAATCTTTTCAACGGCCTTCCCGTCTCGAAACAACACCAAACTCGGGATGCTCATGACCTTATAGTTCATCGCAAGGTCCTGGTTGTGATCCACATTCAGCTTGCCGAACTTAATTCGGTCACCGTAGTCGTTTTCCAGTTGCTCTAAAACGGGATCCATCATCTTACATGGCCCGCACCAAGGGGCCCAAAAATCAACGAAGACGAGGCCCGCCTTCGTTTCTTCAGCTAAATTATCCTTTGTGATCGTCGTTGCCATTTACGAGCTCCCTTCTTCCGCGTCGAATAAAGTGAATGATCAGGGTGACAATAACCGCCCCCAAAACGATCAGTCCAAAAATCGACGCTGGAATTTCAATATCAATGAGTGGAATGCTGACAAACAACTTGACTGCAATTAGCGCAATCAACCCGTATGCCATCGGTTCCAACTCTGGCACAATTTTCATCAAACGCATGATCATCTCTGCAATGCCCCGCATTGCGAGAATCCCAATCATCCCACCAATCAACACAATGACTGGGTTTGGTGAGATTGCGAGTGACGCCAACACCGAGTCAATTGAAAAGATAATGTCCATCAATTCAATTTGAATCACAACTGACCAGAATAACGAAATCGGACTCTTACGTTTTCGGTCTGAAACTAGTTTCCGAGTGTGCTTCACTCGGCTCTTGGTGAAATATTGGATGGTTAAGAACAGCAAGTAGCCTGCCCCTAACACCTTGATTTCCCAAAAATTAATGAGGTACGTCCCGATCCCAATAATCAAGAATCGGAAAATATACGCACCCCAGATACCGTAAAACAAGGATTTTTCTTGCATCTCTCTGTTGGGTAACGCCTGCGTCTGAGCCGCTAGTACCACTGCGTTATCCACAGAAAGCAAACATTCAATCATGACTAATGATAAAATAATCAGCCAGTCGCTACCGGACGCCAAAACCGTTTCCCAATTATGCAGGTCAAAGAATGGTCCGTAGAGTTTCCCGATGAGCTCAAGCAATTAAGACATCTCTCCCTATTAATCTTATCGATAATTTATCTTACCGGTTTCCACCTGTTCTGACAAGAATTTTAGACCTGTCTGCACCAAGTTTCAACTAGTACTCACTTGTGTATTAACGTGCAACTGATTTTTGACCAAATAGTAAAAAAGATGCCTCATCAGCATCTTTCCATCATCACATTAATATGAATCAAACCGTGCCAACCGGTAGCTTTCAATCATGTTGATCAATTTCTTCGCATAGCTGGGGTCTGTGGCATAGCCGTTTGTTTGGAGTTCCTTGGCCGCCGTGGCGTAGTTCGTCGTTCTTGTTGTAATAAACTGATGGTAAACGACGAGGTCATGATCCAAAATGGCCGCCTTCAGGTTAGGATACACCCGAAAATAATCCTTGATGGTGACCTCTTTGCCGTTTTCATATTCTTTAGTTGGAAATAGTTGGGTCTGCCCATTGTAGCTACCTTTCATCCCAAAAGGATTTTTAGCTTCCTTGTACAACTGTGATTGGCCCCAATTAGATTCCAATATGGCCTGCGCAATCACGATGCTTGGCAGCACTTGATGGGTCTCATGGTAAGCCTTGACCGCTGGCGTTGCCATTTGTTTAATGAACGCCCGTTGCCGGCGTTGTTGCGGTGACAGGGTCGTCGTTGAAGACTGTTCCTGTGTTGTTTGCGGGGTGAACACCTTATTCATCACGTAGCGGGCACCGAGACCCCCTCCAATGACAAATAACGCCAGTATAAAAATTAAAGTGGCGGTTCCCTGCTGATTCGATTTTTTACGACGCCGTTTTTTGGCCAAGACCGACCCTCCTGTGTCTTTTGTAGAGATTACCAGATAATTGTACAGATAAAAAAAACAATCGGCAATGGTATGGACTGATTATTAGGAGAATCTTAGGAGAGTGTGAAGCAAGGCGGTTAAGGGGCAGAATGTAACGGACTCTGGCAGAAATGCCCGAACTTGGCATTTTTGCCAGAGTCCGTTACATGGCCGCCCCTTGCCTTGCGGAACACGTTTCGGCAATATGAAAGAGACCCACGCCAAAGAAAGCACTCCACGCACTCACACCACCACCA
>NZ_BBAG01000006.1 GCF_001311135.1 Secundilactobacillus paracollinoides DSM 15502 = JCM 11969 | reverse complement strand
TTCAATATTATTTAATAAAATTAACTAAAGTTTATTTGTTTTATCCTATTATTTAATCAAAAAAGGCGATAATCCACAACGCATATTTACTATGCGTTGCAAATTATCGCCTTCGTTCACGGTTATTTTTATGCTTGCTTAATTGGAAAAGTATCGCCTCGACCAAGCTTGCCAGGAATGCTGATGCGTGCTGACCACGTGCGATGACTTGCAAGCAGGTCAAGGACTTGATTCACAGCTGCCACACCAAGTTCCTCTTTTGGCAGCCAAATACTTGTCAGTGCCGGTGTCAAAAACGAAGCCACCTCGATACCGTCAAAGCTGATCAGCGGGAGATTCTTCCCCGGAGTGAGCTGACGGTCTCGCAACCCTTTTAGGACACCAATGGCAATTGGATCCGAAGCCACCAATAACCCGCCAATCGGTTGCCCAGCATCGATCAGTCTCTTGATTGCGGTAACCCCAGCCTGGCTCGTCCAATCAGTGATCTCACTCATATCCGGTTGCTGATGAATCAAGGTCCAATCATGGTAAGCAATCGCACGCGGATCTGGGACTTCGCGTTCAACTGACCCGTTAGCCCGCATTTCCACCCGGTTGCCGCCAATAAACGCAATCGGTCCCTGGGCCTCGGCCTGCAGATCATCCAGGGCCATCCGGGTCAAGGGATATAAGTTGGTACCGACTGTGTCCACAAAGTCATAATCGGAATTCACATCATCGATCACCACGATATTTTTATTAAACTGTTTAAATAATTTAAGCGACTGATTCGACATGGACCCCATGACAATGATGGCATCGTATTCAGCCACCAGTTTGGGGTCAACGCCGTTTTAGATGCGGAAGATATTTTGAATGGTGACGGAATGGCTTTTCGCCGTTTCGTAGATACCTTTACGAATAAAATGCCAGTACTCATCCTCGGTCTCCTGCTGAAGCGTGAGGGTCGTAATCAACGCGCAGGTAATCGTTGCTGACGTTGACGCTTTATGCTGTACCGGCCGATACCCAAGTTGGGTGGCAATTTTTTTAACGCGTTCGACCGTTTCCGGTGCAACCGCGCTTTCTTTTTCAACGTTAAGTGCACGCGAGACCGTCCCCGGTGACACCTGAGCTAATTTTGCAATATCTTTGATGGTTGCCATACGTGATGGTCCCTCCTTTTCTGAAAAGATTTATTAAATAATTTCAAGTTTTAATTTTATTATACAGCATGACTGGCACTTATTGGAATTGATTTTTAGAGTTGCGGTTTTCGACCTGTTTCAATAAGTCAGGAGCTCCATGTCTGCAATGCCGAACAACTCCACAACGCTACGATACTTGTAATAGTCAACGTAGAACTTAGTCTTCATAAAAGTGTCATGGACCTTGTTAATAAATTGGTAGTGTCAACTGGTCTATCACAAGAAGCATCACTGTCAATGGTCTTACCAGCAGTCGAGGGCGGATTCTCTTCGAACTCGTTTTAAGGCCATTGTGATGCTTAACTAATGATAACAAGCAAGGTCAACGTCATTGTAATGGCGCGATTTAGCACGGTGCGAGCCACTACACGGCCTGCCAAATTGCGGAATGCAACGGACTATCACCTAACAGTGGAAGGAACTTATTTTTCGTCAAGCGCTATTGACAGCCCTTACAAAAAGCGCTATTCTTATGTCAATCAATAGGTGAGTGAAAACTCACTCACTAATTTAGAAGGTGATTCTATGGAACCTGTTATTCATGCAGCAACTATCCAAAAAATTTACGGCAATCGAACCGTCTTAGATGGCGTCTCACTTGACCTTTTTCCAGGAGAAATCGTTGGGTTAATTGGTCCTTCTGGCGCTGGCAAGACCACCCTTGTAAAAATTATCATGGGGATGGAAGCCGCTAAGGCCGGTCAGGTCATGGTGCTTGGCACGCTCATGCCAAACCGTGCGATCATGACTAAAATCGGATACATGGCACAAAGCGATGCCCTGTATGACAACTTATCTGCGAAGGAGAACTTGCGGTTCTTCGGTCAACTCATGGGCGTCACCGGCAGCAAGCTTGACGCTGCCATTGCCCATGTTGCACAAGTCGTCAACCTCACCGATGACCTGGGCAAACGCATTAACAACTATTCTGGTGGGATGAAACGCCGGTTGTCCCTGGCCATTGCCATGATTCAAGACCCTGACGTGCTGATTCTCGACGAACCTACTGTTGGTATTGATCCGGAATTACGGCAGCAGATCTGGGCCGAGTTGAATTCCCTGAAAGACCAGGGAAAATCAGTCCTCATCACCACTCACGTCATGGATGAAGCCGAACGGTGTGACCGTCTCGCCCTCATCCGCGAAGGGGTCACCCTGGCCGCTGGTTCGCCTAAAGCCCTGGAGACCCAGTACGAGGTCGACACCGTTGAGCAGGTATTCTTAAAAGCAGGGAGCTTCAAGATGCGCACACTAGCAATCGTTAAACGAATCATCACCGAAATGTTTCGGGATAAGCGCACACTGGCACTGATGTTTTTAGCGCCCCTGCTTATTCTGACGCTCATGTACTTTCTGTTTGACTCCAACAGCGATACCACGGCAACTTTAGGTGTCAGCAACGTTGACTCGTCACTGGTCAATGCCGTGGATAACAGTCACATTAAAATCAAACATTACAGTAAAACCATCAATGCAGAACACGTCATTCGCCGCGATAATATTGCTGGGGTGTTAAAGCAATCAGGTAACAAACTGACCGTGACGTATCAAAACAGTGAACCCAGCAAATCTACGATCATCAAACAGTCCTTGCAGCAAGGCACGATCAAGTTAAAATTTGCTGCCCTGAAGGCCGCCACAACCAAACAGGCTGCCGCCCTCAAACAGCAGCAAGCCATTTTGAAGAAACTTGTGAAATCGAGTCCGCAACTGGCCGCCCAACTGCCAGCTTCTAAGACGAATTCGAACAGCAAACAATCTGCCAAAACGTACACCACAAGTTCGCACTACCTCTATGGCAGTTCCAATTCCAACTTCTTCATTGAATTTTTGCCGATTCTGCTTGGCTTCTTCGTCTTCCTATTTGTGTTCCTGATCTCTGGCATCTCTCTGTTGCACGAACGCACAACGGGAACGCTATCCCGGTTGCTCGCCACGCCGATTCGACGCTCCGAGATCATTACCGGCTACCTGATTGGCTACGGGCTCTTTGCCGTTTTACAAACGCTCCTGCTGGTCTGGTTCGCGTTCTACGTCTTCCAGGTCACAATTGTCGGCAACTTCTGGCTGCTGGTACTCATCAACTGTGTCTAGCGCTGGTCGCCCTCACCATGGGCATTTTCATCTCAACGTTTGCCAACTCCGAATTCCAGATGATCCAATTCATCCCGATTGTTGTTATTCCGCAAATTCTCTTCTCAGGCCTCGTACCGCTGAGCGGCATGGCAACCTGGCTGCAATGGCTTGCCCACATTTTCCCGCTGTACTATGGCGCAAGCTCCCTCACCAACGTAGCCACCAAGGGTGCAACCCTCGCCGATATCACGCCTAACTTGCTCATCTTGATTGCGTTCCTCATTGGGTTTACAATTTTAAATATTGTCGGTATGAAACGTTATCGGAGGGTCTAACATGAGCGAACCAACACAGATCAGTACGTACTTTAAAGAAGCCATGACGGAAAACCGCAACTTGACTGAAAAACAAAAACAGATTCTCGAAGCCAGTCTCTCGCTGTTTGCCGAAAAGGGATTTGCCAACACGACCACTGCCAATATTGCGCAACGAGCAGACGTCGCAGAAGGCACCGTTTATAAGCGCTACGCCAACAAGCAAGAGCTGTTACGCGCCATTATCCAACCATTTTTGGCCGTTGTATTACCGCGAATGGCCACCGAATTCGGCGCGGAACGCGTCAACCTCCCCTTCAACACGTTACGCGATTTTCTCACTAGTGTGGTCACCGACCGGATGCACTTTGTGATGGCAAACATTTCGGTCATCAAAGTTCTGTTTGAAGCCTTGATGTATAACGTTGAACTGCGAAACAAGTTTAAGGACGTCGCCACGAAAGCAATTGGCCAGATTTTTACGCCTGCCGTTACCCGCTTGAAGGAGCAACACTTAGTTGCAGATATCCCAAACGACATGGTGTTCCAACTTGTGATCAGTACCTTTCTCGGCGCCGTTTACCGCGAGTTTTTGGATCTTTCGCCGCGGGATGTGAATGAACAGATTACGTTTATTATTGATACTTTGGATAAGGGATTGCGGCCTTAAGTTGGCTGAGTCGTTTTCTATTGAACAACTGTTTAGGTGTTTGACTGAATGGTTGTTTTTTTGGGTAACCGGCTATGCTTATTGTTGAGTGATCATCTATTGCCATTGGGTAGGATCTGTTTGGATCTGAATCCCCGAGTCGACAATTTAGGTGGTTGCTTTTTTTGTTCTTTTTTAGATTTTTCTTGAGTTAAGCCGTTTTTCGCGTTCCTTCGCTATTTCGCGGTCGTTCTTTATACTACCGTTACTATAGACCCGCCTTAAATTTCGTTCTAATCCCACATTGCCGAAACGCCTCCCTCCGCGCTCTTTATTTATACTACTGTTACTAGTGGCTCGCTTTGGATTTCGTTCTACTCTCATATAGCCGAAACGCGCGAAAGAAGGCAAGAGGTTGCACATAGGGGGACTCTTAAACGCCTTCTTTCGCGCTCTGCTCCCCACTTCACATTCAATTCATTAGACATTCTTGAAACCGCTTACTATAATCATGATGTAAGGTGTTATGCAATTATAATGATTGATTTACACACTTGTCTTATAACCGGTTAGGAGGGTTCATCATGAGCAAAAACATCGTTGTCATTGGCGCTGGATTCGCTGGCGTTTTGGCCACTAAAAAATTAGCGAAACGCTTTAAAGGCAACAACGACGTGACCATTACGTTGATTGACCGTCACTCTTACTTTACTTATTTAACACAGTTGCACGAGGTCGCCACCGAGCGGGTTCAACCCGATGCTGTGCAATATGACCTCCAGAAATTATTTAGCCGTCAATCAAACGTTCATTTGATTACCGACACCATTCAATCTATCGACACGGACGCTAAAGAGGTTCACGGTGAGTTTGGCACCTACGCCTTCGACAGCCTGCTGATCAGTATGGGTGGCGAACCTAACGATTTCGGCACACCAGGCGTTAAAGAAAATGGGTTCACGCTCTGGTCCATGGAAGACGCGATCCAACTGCGCGACCACATCAACGCCATTATCCGTGACGGAGCCGTTGAACGCGACCCTGAAAAAAGAGCTGCCAAATTGACGCTCGTCATCTGTGGGTCCGGGTTTACCGGCGCTGAAACAGTCGGCGAACTCATTGACTACAAGAAAACATTGGCTGCTCAAAACAAACTTGACCCAAGTGAGATCAAAATCATTCTGGTTGAAGCCGCACCAACGATCACGAACATGTTGGATCGGACTAACGCCGCCCACGAAGAAGCTTACCTCAAGAAGAACGGCGTTGAGATTCGCACCTCTTCTGCAATCACTAAGGTGAATGCGGATAGCGTCGAGATCAAGGAACAAGATCCAATCAAGACCTTCACGTTGATCTGGACTGCCGGTGTGAAGACCAACCACACTGCCGATGAATTTGGCATCGATGCTGGTCGTGGCGGCCGGCTGGTCGTCAACAAGTATCTGCAAGCTGACGGTCTGGAAGATAAGAGCGTCTACGTTGCCGGTGATGACGCCAACGCCACTGCTGAAGGTGCTGAACGGGCTGTCCCACAGACCGCTCAGGAAGCTGAAAACGAAGCGAATGTTTCCGCCGCAAACATTGCCGCTGACATCAACGGTGACAAGAATTACACCGAGTTTACCGACAAAAATATGGGCTTCACCGTTTCGTTTGGTTCCCGCTACGGGATTGCGCAGGTCTTTGGGGGCAAACGAGTCCGCGGTTGGCTGGCCACCATCATGAAGCATGGATCAAACTTCCTGTATTTCAAACGGATCGGCTCATTCTACTTCATGTGGAAGTATTTAATGGACGAGTTCTTCCGCATCGATAACGGCCGGACAGTGTTCAGCTACAACACAGCACGACGCTCAAACGTGCTCTGGACTGTCCCGCTACGGATTGCATTTGGCCTGGGCCTGTTTATTGACGGGGTGGATAAATTCCAGGGTGACATCAGCTGGCTGGTTATCGGCCACTCAGGTATCGGCATCTGGGAAATCATTCTGGGGTGCCTGATCTTCTTTGGCCTCGGTACTTGGACGGCCGCCCTGCTCGTCGCTATCGGCTTTTTCTTCTTCCTGCACACCTGGGCAACCTGCTGGGTCCTGTTCGTCGCCATCGCGCTGATGAACGGTTCTGGTCGAAGTATTGGGCTGGACTACTGGTTCGTGCCGTGGCTGCAACAGTCACTTGGGCGGTCTCGGTATGGTGTACCGCGGTCGTTTTATGATGGGAAGTAGGGTTTGATTGAGTGATATTTAGATTTAGTTAGATTAGAGCTATCGCTGAGGTTGGTTGGCGGTGGCTCTTTTTTGTGGTGGAGTTGGGGAGATTGTGATTTATTTTTTTGGATTTGTGATTTCTGATTTGTGATTTCTGATTTGTGATTTCTGATTTAATGCTTGTTACTTGTTACTTGTGATTCTGCACTGATTTTTCCGAGTTGTCCTGGCCACTGCGTTCTACTTTTATGTAGCCTAAACGCGTTTCGGGAGGCACGGGGCTAATTCATAAGGGGACTTCGACCAGGAAAGCCAGGCCCGGGCTTTTCTGGTCGAAGTCCCCTTATGAGCCGCCCCCTAACCGCCTCCCTCCACGCTCTCCCCAATTAGCCATTTCCCTAATGCCCCCTCCCCTTCCCATCTGCTATACTGCAAGTAACAATAAGTAACGCACAAATTCTAGGGAGGTTGTTGCAATGATTGGACTTATTTTGACGACGAACACGCCGGTTAAGGACTTGGATCAGATCATTTCAAACACGATTGTCGCTGTTCACAATTTAATCATGCTTTGCGATCAGATTCTGATCAGTTCTAACACTGAAAACTATCAGCGACTTGCCGACCAATTTGCCGACTTCCCCACCGTCACAGTTGTTTCCAATCAGACCGCTTTTGAACAGCGCGACGTGTTGAACGATATTTTTGCCGGGGTTTGCCATAATCCAACGAAAAACGAATATTTATTATTAGACTCATATTATTGCAATATCGAGAATCGTGTCCTCGTTAATCTCGCTAGTTCACAAAATCGGTTTGTTGCGACACCGAGCTCCGATTTCTACACGATTGCCCACTTCTGGACGTCTAAACAGGAACTGCAAGACTTCCTTCAACTTGATGACAATCAGCCTAAGGACTTCATTTGTGACTATCAAAACTGTCTTCCACTCGCCGTTCCAAGCAGCCAGATTTTTTAATGCCCTGGACGCAACTTTTTGAGTACAAGTCTGTTGAATTATGGGATAATCTTTTTATCATGTTCAGTGTGTTTACTGTTTCACAATAAAACCTTGAAAGCTGCAATTTCTTTTTCAAAAATTACAGTTTATTTTTCGTGCATACTTATTTATGTCATAATTTATTCAATCGTATAAAGTGATTAAACACCGATATCACAATGAATCAATGAGCTAACTCTCATTTCCAAAGGACACTGAAAGCACGGCACAGCATCCCCAAATCAAGCAATATATTTTTGTGATTATTTTAGTGAAAAACGCTTTCATCAGCGTGTAAACATGGTATCATTAAGGGGAAAATAATTGGTGTTTCAAGCCTTTCAAAACGACACTCTAAATCCTTGAAAGTCTGGTGATGACGTTTTGGCAACTGCACAACATTGGATCGAACACTATTTTGACGAAGCCAGCGACGCCATCTACCTCTTTCAAGAGGACACTCTGCTGGTCAGTAACAAGCTTGCCCAGGACCTACAAGACGAACTGCATTTTGCGTCCAACTACCTCGTCCAGGTGCTGACGCCGCCGTTAAACAGAAGTTTGCGCCAACCGATGACTGTTTTAGTTGTTCGATTCGCAGTATGATGCATGAGATTTCCATTCCAATCACCCTCGCCAACGACAAGCGTCATCCGTTAAACTATTTTTTGATCTACCACGTGATCGACGTGCCAACCAAGGTCTTTTCGCTAACGCTGAAGAGTCGCGGCACCATCGACCGCATGGATGAAATGGCCGAGCAACGGCAACTCAGCCGCTACGTGTCGGAAGCGCAGGAAAAAGAACGTAAAAACATCTCGGAGGACCTCCACGACAGTATCGCGCAGAGTATGTATTCCGCAATTATGGGTGTTCGCCGGCTCGCCAAGGATAGCCTGTCACCGACTGAAACGGAAGAACTGACGGCTGGCATTGAAAAACAACTCAACGATACACTGGAGGAAGTGAAAGGCATGGCACTGGACATCCGACCATCTGTTCTCGATAACTTTGGGCTGATTCCCGCCTTACGGTCCTAGCTGAGCGGTCAGAAGAAGCCACGGGAATCACCACAACCGTAAGTGGCAGCGCCAAGACCGATGTCCTGAGTGCTGAAACGCAAAACGTCCTCTACCGCATTGCGCAAGAAGCCATTCACAACGCGTTGAAGCACGCCGAACCTCATGAAATCGACCTCTTGCTCGTTTCGCATAACCACTTCATCACGCTTGAGATCATGGACGACGGCAAGGGCTTCGAAGTCCCGAAACACCAAGAATTCAACGGCCGCTCCATGGGCCTCATGAACATGAATGAACGCGTTAAGGCGCTCAATGGTGCCTTTAGTATTAAATCAGAACCGGGAAATGGGACAATGGTGACGGTGAAGTTTCCGGTAGCGTTGTAGAGAGTGTGGAAGAAGGCGGTTAAGGGGCAGAATGTAACGGACTCTGGCAGAAAATCCCGGGTCTGGATTTTTTGCCAGAGTCCGTTACATGGCCGCCCCTTGCCTTCTGGAACACGTTTCGGCAATGTGACCTGAAGCCACGTCGCAAGGCGCACTATGGTCTAAGATAAGCACTACTGAACTTGGCATTTTTGCCAGAGTTGCATGCGCCATATTCCCTACCTTCTACAATACTTTTTAGCCAAGAACAACTAGAACGAGAATAAATTCCAAACCAGAATACTACAAAAAAGAAATCACCAACCAAAAAACAAAAAAGGAGGACTCAGCATGTACAACGTGATGATTGCCGACGACCACGCCGTTGTGCGCTATGGTCTCACATCATTGATCGACGACCAGCCAAATTTCACGGTGGTTGACCAAGCAGCCAACGGGACTGATACCTATCTGCGCGTCGAACGCGGCGACATTGATATTTTAGTGATGGATCTCAGCATGCCGCCTGGTGAATCCGGTCTGATCACGACGCAAAAGATTCACGAACAGTTTCCGGATGTCCGGATTCTTATTTTATCGATGCACGAAGAACAAGAGTACATCAACCAGTCGATTCATAACGGCGCCATGTCGTACGTGCTGAAAAGTTCCTCCGATGATGAACTGCTGCACGCCCTTTCGGCACTGGCCAATGGTGACACCTACATTGATAAGAGTATCAAGATCTCAAAAACGGATCTCGAGCAGATCAATTCTGGTGACGTCAACGTCAAACTAAAGAGCTATAATGCCCTTTCCAAACGAGAACGTGATGTCTTGCCGCTGGTCACGCTGGGGTATTCTAACAAAGAGATTGCCGCCGAATTGTTTATTTCGACTAAAACTGTTGAGGCGCACAAAGCTAGCATCATGCATAAGTTAAAACTGCATTCGCGGGCCGATTTAATTCGGTATGCGGTGCATCATCATTTGATTGATATTTAAAACTGCGTTAAAGAAACGGACTATTTTAAAATAGTCCGTTTCTTTGTCTTACTTTAAACATTTTCAATTTTTTACCAAGGTTCAGGCCCCTGGTCACTCGTAAATGTCCCATTAAGCTCGTTCTTCGGATCCAGTGCCAGCTCAATCGCCCGCGCAGCCCCTTGTTCAACGGTCTTGGCACCGTTAGCTTCAAAAGCTTTCTTGTCCATCAAATCAGTTGCTGTCATCCCAGGGTTAACCGCGTTAGACGTGATGTTGGTATCCTTGAGTTCCTTACTGTAGGAAACGACCATCGCATTTAACGCTGTCTTAGACGCCTGGTATGGGAAAGCAATGATCTTTGAGAACATCGACGTTGGATCAGTTGCTAGTCCAAGCGAGCCCATGTCACTGGTAATGGTGATAATTTTGCCAAACGGTGCCTTCTTCAGTAATGGAATCGCTAATGTTATAGACATTGTCAGCCACCTGTGTGACCGTGTATAGGTTATCCACGATGAGGACCTCCTCTATTTTGATTGCCCCAAGTATAAAAAAGACCTGCTCATCTGAGTAGGCCTTTTCGTTGTCAAAACACTATTTTTTGTCACTTTTCATTTAAAAGTTCAACTAACACTTTCCGTTAAGGCACCAAATCCTGCAGATCCAACCCTTTCGCGTACCGATTGCGCAACGCAGCCAGTTTCACGGTAATAATTTGATTCTTATTCAGGTTCGCAAACACGCGCGCTTCAGTCATCAGATCCTCGACCTGGGTCTTCTCCTGCTTTTCCCGAATGGCGTTTTCCGCCGCCAGGAACTTCAACCGCGGTAAATAATACGTGACATGCTTGATCGAGCACAGGTTCATCCGGTCTCAATCAGCTCATCACTGGTCGTTAACTGGTCCTGCAAGGCATAGTAGTATGCCGTGTAGAAGATCAGCGTCAACAAGCGCAGGTCATCACGCCGCGGGTCATCATCGGACTGTGGCCGCTCCAACTGGGTCTTGATAAAGTCGTTGACCTTGCAGAAGTAAAATTGCGCCCGTTCGAACTGCTTCTTCCGAATATAGGTCAGGCCAGACCCCACGTAGGCTAATTGCGAAAAAATCGTATCGTGCGTTCATCTAAATCGTTTAAAATCTGCGAGAAATCGTATAAAACGACCTCTGGTGCGCGGTTGATCAGTGCGTTTAACATCCCGCGTAAATAGTAGAACTGAATCCGCAACGGAATCGGGCTGATCTGCTCCTCATCGATGCCAGAAATCGTCTGCAGCACCGTTTGGTAATCACCCATGGCAAGTTTCCGTTCCGCTGTATCCAACTGTTTTTGAATCTGGTTCGTCGACGAAATCTCATCCGAATTCAGGTCATCAATGGTCAACCCAATCCGCGTACATAACTGGGTCAAGATCACCAGTGACGGTACCCGACCACTGGATTCAAACTTACTTAGCGTGGACTGGGTGCAGATGCCCTCACACATTTTCACCTGAGAAATGCGCAATTCTTTTCTGCGGTCCACAAATTTTTTTATGTTCATCTCAATCATCCATTTCTATATCTAGCCGTGAATCCCAAGCGCAACCTTCGCGAAACGACTCATCCGGTCCATGTCCCATGCTGGTTCCCAGACTAAATTAATGTCGCAGGCCGTCACGCCATCGACAGAAACGATCGCCTGGGTAATTTGGTCGTTTAACAGGTTCCCGAGTGGGCAGCCCATGGTGGTCAACGTCATCGTGACCACGCACGCCCCATCGTCGTCCACGTTGATGTCGTAAATCAGACCAAGATTGACCATATCAATGCCCAGTTCTGGATCAATGACGTCCTCAAGTGCTGTCATAGCCTTGTTTTCAATGGGTGAAAATTCCGTTCCTAATTCTTCGTCTGCCATGGTGTACCCCTCCGTTAGGTTTTTTTGGTGATTTCGGTGTGATCAACGGGCAAATTGAGCCCGTATTCAAGTCAAAGATTAAAATATTCTCACGTTACGTTAATTATGCCACGGAAATATTCCTAGTGGAATTAGTCATTTCCCTTATTAAGTAAAAAATTGAACAATGCTATACTTTTTAAGTGAAAGGTGTTGATTGTTGATGAATGCATCCGTCATTTATGCATCACTTACTGGAAATAACGAAGAAGTTGCTGAAATTGTTGTGCAACAACTTAAAGATAAGGCCTCGACCCTGAATTAACCGAGATCTCACAGGCTGACGCTGAAGACCTCGAAGACGATGACCTGATCGTTATCGTGCCCTATACCGACGGCGAGGGTGAGCTCCCCGACGAAGGCATGGACTTCTACGATGATATCCAGGACTTGGATCTCACCGGAAAAGTCTTTGGTGTGACAGGCTCCGGTGATACCTTCTACGGCGACGACTACTGCAAAGCAGTCACCTATTTTGACAAACAAATTGCCGGAACTGGCGCCACTCGTGGTGCTGAACCGCTGTTCATTAACCTGCAGGCTGATGATGAAGATAAGAAGCACTTGGATGCCTTTACTGATTCGTTGTTGAAGAGCGTTTCGCAAGGGGCTTAAACAACTATTTTAAAGTCAATGTTAGCTTTAACAAAATAGCCTTTTGATAAGGGGATGGTCGATTCTAAGGCTTCCCCTTTTTATGTACAAATAGTGCCATCACAGCATACTTTACTTGCCATTTTCATCTAGTATTAATAGGCTATCCATAAACAGAATAAAGGAGTTGTACAACGTTATGCTGGCAGATAAACACCACCTTTCACCTTTAGAAAACCATCGCTTGCTAGCAGTCACCCTGCCAGCACTCATTTATGCTAATTCAAAATTCGAAGGTGTGACGGTATCGCAACAAGATGTGTATTCTATTTTAGATGGCCATCAACCAGCCACCATTACGCCAGATGAGTTACTGATCATTACGAATTTACAGCACGCATGGCATCTTGTTCTCACTTGTAGCGCGCCTTTCTCGCTGACAATGGCTTGTCGGATCAACGCTGCTGTTGCCGAAAATGAAGCCCTGGTTTGGGGCCAGCTTCGTGATGGACAGATCTACACTGAAGATGCAAAATATGTTCCAAATATTCCTAACAATACGACTGTTTCCTTGTGGATCAACACCTTAATGACAAGTAACCTGTCCGCCACGGAAAAGGCACTACGCTACATGCTGCGGGCCGACCGAGAACAGTTATTCTGGGATGGCAACAAACGCACTTCCATTGTGGCAGCTAATTATATTATGATCAATGCTGGCACCGGTCTGGTTAATATTACCGAGGTACAGCTACCTGAATGGAATCGGTTACTGACGGCTTATTATGAAACTGGTGATGATGCGCCGTTGCTAGCGTGGCTTTATGAAAATTGTATTCATGGGTTAACGCGTCAGGGAAAATAGACTAAAAATCCTGTTTCACCATTTTTTGGTGAGACAGGATTTTTTGCTTTGATGTTTATAGGAATTGAGTGGTTCTATAGCGCTGTTGTGTGGAACACTGGAATCAGCTTTTATTCGCCTTCGTGCGCCTTGCGACGTGCTCCCATTTCACATTGCCGAAACGTGTTCCAGAAGGCAAGGGGCCGCCATGTAACGGACTCTGGCAAAAAATCCAGAATCGGATTGCACTTTTCTTTGCCTTTGTGCGGCTTGCGACGTGCTCTCATTTCACATTGCCGAAACGTGTTCCAGAAGGCAGGGGCTACTGCGTAAGTAACTCTGGCAAAAATGCCAGGTTCGGGCATTTCTGCCAGAGTTACTTACGCTCCGCCCCCTTAACGCCTTCTTCCACACTCTACCCTATTGACCCCTCCATCTCAAAACTAATCAACCGATTCAACTCCACCGCATATTCCATTGGAAGCTGCTTCGTAAATGGTTCCACGAAGCCCATGATGATCATTTCGGTTGCCTTTGCTTCCGAGATGCCACGACTCATCAGGTAGTAGAGTTGTTCTTCTGAGATCTTTGAAACTTTCGCTTCATGTTCCATGGCCACATTACCGTTATAGATTTCGTTATACGGAATCGTATCCGACGATGACTGGTCGTCCATAATGATCGTATCACATTCCACGTGCGCCTTTGAGCCGTCTGACTTTTCGGTAAACCGGACTGTCCCACGATAATCCGTGGAACCACCCGTTTTCGCGATGGACTTAGACACAATTGAACTCGATGTGTTTGGCGCGTTGTGAATCATCCGCGCACCGGAATCTTGGTGGATTCCGTTACTTGCGACGGCGATGGACAACATGGTCCCACGAGCGCCACGGCCGTTAAGATAAACGCTTGGGTACTTCATGGTGACCTTTGACCCCAAGTTGCCATCGACCCATTCCATCGTGGCATTTTCTTCAGCAGCGGCCCGCTTGGTTTCCAAACTATACACGTTATCAGACCAGTTTTGAATCGTGGTGTAGCGACAGTAGGCGTCACGTTCCACGTTCACTTCAACAACGGCCGCGTGCAGACTATCCGTTGAGTAGTTTGGTGCAGTACACCCTTCAACGTAGTCCACGTGGGCGCCTTCGTCGACGATGATCAATGTCCGTTCAAATTGACCTGAGTTTTCAGAGTTCAACCGGAAGTACGATTGGATCGGTGTCTTCGTTTGCACACCCTTCGGCACGTAAATGAAGGACCCGCCAGACCAGACCGCCCCGTTTAAGGCAGCGAACTTGTTGTCGAACGGCTTAACTAACTTGCCAAACCACTTCTTGAATAGCTCTGGATATTCACGTAATGCGGTATCGGTATCCGTAAAGATGATGCCTAATTTATCGAAATCATCTTTCATGTTGTGGTAGACCACTTCTGACTCGTATTGCGCAGAGGACCCAGCCAAATACTTCCGCTCAGCTTCGGGCACCCCTAACCGGTCGAAGGTCTTCTTGATGTCATCTGGCACATCTTCCCAGTCCCGGTACTTTTTGTCGGTCATTTTTTGGTAATATCGCATGTTCTTGAGATCAAGCTTAGTCAAGTCAGGTCCGTATGCCGGGTATGGCATTTCCTTATAGATCTTATAGGCGTTTAACCGGTAGTCCAACATCCATTGCGGTTCGTGCTTTTCAGCAGAAATTTCACGCACAATTTCTTCGGTCAGGCCACGCCCCGTGGTAAACGCTGGCTTCACATCATCGTGGAACCCGTATTCGTAATCTTGGTCGTTTTTAATGCTATCAGGTATTTCACTCATATGCCTAATCCTCCTTCTCCGTTGTCTGGGCACCGTTTTCGCCAAGTAAGGCCCGTTGTAAGGCCCACCAGGAAAGCGTTGCGCACTTGATTCGTGCTGGGAAGCTCATGATCGACGACAGAATGGCTGCGTCCTCGAGCTGATCCAAGTCGGCTTGTGGATGTTCCTTACCCATGACCATGTCGGAAAACGTCTTGGCCATATGCAGGGCATCTTCCTTTGACTTGCCCATCACTGCATCGGTCATCATGCTGGCAGAGGACTGACTGATCGTGCAGCCGTCGCCGGTAAAGCCGATGTTTTTGATTTTATCATCATCCGTTAATTCAATTTCGAGATTGATCACGTCACCACAGGTTGGGTTTTTCAGGGTAATGGTCTTATCCGCGTGATCGAGTTGATGTTTATGGTGCGGGTGATCTGAATGATCCAAGATGACCTCGCGATACAGACTATTAAGCTTTGACAGTCCCATGATTAAAGAACTCCTTTGTTTCCTGAATTGCACTGAGTAATTTGTCAGCGTCCGCCTCGGTATTGTATAAATACAGGCTGGCACGGGCAGTGGCGGTCAGTCCAAGATATGCCATCAGTGGTTGCGCACAGTGGTGACCGGCCCGAACGGCGATGCCTTCCATATCTAAGGCAGTCGCTACGTCGTGGGGGTGCAGGTTATCCAAATTAAACGCAATAACGCCGGTGTGTTTTGCTGGGTCCTGAGGGCCGTAAACCGTGACACCATCAACCGCTTCGAGCTTAGGCAACAAGTAGTTCACGAGTGCTTGCTCGTGCGCCTGAACGTTGTCCATCCCGATGTTTTCGAGGTAGTCAACGGCGGTGCCTAACCCAATCGCGCCGGCAATGTTTTGCGTCCCGGCTTCGAACTTGTAGGGTAATTCAGCCCAGGTACTTTCAAACTGGTGCACGAACCCGATCATTTCACCACCGTACTGGTAGGGCGGCATTGCTTCAAGCAATTCTCGTTTGCCGTACAGAATACCGATTCCAGTTGGCCCCATCATTTTGTGACCGGAGAAGGCGTAGAAATCAACGTCCAGATCCTGGACATCAATAGCCATGTGCGGCACGGATTGCGCCCCGTCACCCACAAATACTGCCCCGTGTTGATGAGCAATTGCGGCCAGTTCCTTGATGGGACTAACAGTCCCCATCACGTTGCTGGCGTGGGCCACGGCAACGATTTTCGTCTTATCGGTGATCAGCGTTTTGGCTTCTTCAAGATCAATCTCACCATCATCCGTTAAATGAATATACTTCAACGTGGCGTGCTTCTTGAGTGCCAATTGCTGCCAAGGAATCAGATTACTATGGTGTTCCATAATGGAAATGACGATCTCATCGCCAGCTTCGACATTCGCTTCACCATAGGTGCTGGCAACGAGGTTCAACCCGTCAGTACAGCCCTTCGTGTAAATGATTTCTTCTGGTTCCGGTGCGTTGATGAAGTGTTGCACCTTGCGCCGGGCTTCTTCATATTCAGCAGTGGCACGTTCTGCCAGGGTGTGCACCCCGCGTAACACGTTGGCGTTATCGTTTTGATAAAAGTGGACTAACGACTCAACAACTTGGTTGGGACGCTGGGCGGTGGCGGCGTTGTCTAAATAAACAAGCCGCTCATCGTTAACTTTTTGGTTTAAAACTGGAAAATCTGCTGCGACCTTATTCAAGTTGTTGACCATCTTCAAGCTTCCTTTCGAGAATATCGATCATTTCTTGACGCACTTCCGGGAGCGGTACGGCACCGATAACGGCACTGAGGAACCCGCGAATAACCATCCGTTGGGCAGTTGGCTTCGCAATCCCCCGACTCATCAGGTAGTACATCTGTTCCTGGTCGACTTGGCCCACACTAGCAGCGTGACCGGCCAACACATCGTTTTCATCGATCAAGAGGATCGGGTTCGCGTCCCCATGCGCTTCGTTGGACATCATCAAGACCCGGTTTTCCTGTTCCGCATTGGCACCGGAAGCCCCGTGAATAATATCGCCGATCCCGTTAAAGACCAGTTCAGACTTCTTCAACAGCACGCCCCGTTGCAGGATAAATCCAGTTGAGCGCTTCCCGTGGTTCGTCACGCGGTTGTTGATGCCTTCCCGCTGATCGCCGGAGGTCACCGCAATGACCTTGGAATCGGCCTTAGAACCTTGGCCAATCAATTCGGAGTCAAAGTCCCCGACCGTTTTCCCGTCGTTCATTAAGCCGATGGCCCAATCCACCGTTGCGTTATCGCCGATGTTCGCACGACGCTTCAGGTAGCCGGTGGTATGCTCGCCCAATTCATCCAGTGAGGAGAAGTGCACTTCACTATTTGGCTTTGCTACCATTTCAACGGCAGCGCTCGCCGCGTTTTCTTCGTCGCCCACCGTTGCCATGTGTTGAATGTAAGAGAACTTAGCATTGTCTTCTGCCACAATCAAAACGTGGGAAACCATGGGTTGTTTGCGGGTACTATCTTGAATCAGGTAGGCTTCAATTGGCTTTTCGATCTCAACGCCCTTTGGTACGTACAGGAATAACCCTGAGTTCAAGAAAGCGGCGTGATAACTCGTCAACCGGTCCTCACCTAATTTAATTTCACGGAACAAGTATTTTTCAACCAGTTCAGCATGGTCATGCAGGGCGGTAAACAGGTCGGTTAGGATAACACCCTGTTGTTTTAAATCGTCTGGTAGGTTAACAGCGACGGTCGTTTGTCCTGCTTGAACAAACTGGATTCGGTCTTCGGCCAACGGCACGCTGGCTGCTAACGCCTTGTCAGAATCCTTAAATTCAAGGGGTTCATCCGTTGGGGTCAGCGTCCAGTCACTGTACCGAAACCGCTGCATGTTCGGAAACCCAAGGTCGACCAGGTCATCGATAGCGGCCACCCGGTGGTCAACGAGCCATTGCGGTTCGTTATGGGCTTTCGCTGCAGCCGCCACGTCCGTTTTGAGTGTTTCATAATTTTGAACTGCTTCTGTCATCGATTACCCCTCCTTAGTCTTCGTCAACCAGGTTAACGTCCAGGCCAAGTTCGTCACGCAGACCAGCGTATCCTTCGTCTTCCAACTTTTGAGCCAATTCAGCATCGCCAGTCTTCACGATTCGACCGCCCATCATCACGTGAACGACATCAGGCACAATGTAGTTCAACAGTCGTTGATAGTGGGTAATGATCAGTGAACCAAAGTCGTCGCCACGTAGGGAGTTGACCCCTTTTGAAACGACCTTGAGGGCATCGATATCCAACCCTGAGTCGATTTCATCAAGTAAGGCAAATGATGGCTTGATCATGAGTAATTGTAAAATTTCATTTCGTTTCTTTTCACCACCGGAGAAGCCTTCGTTGAGGTAACGTTCTGTCATCTCTTGGCTCATATCCAGCAGGTCGAGGTTCTTATCAAGTTCCTTCAAGAAGGCCATAACAGAGATCTGGTCATCTTGAGGACGGCGGGCATTCATGGCAGCCCGTAAGAATTCAGCATTCGTCACCCCTTGAATTTCAGCGGGGTACTGCATCCCGAGGAACAGGCCTTTACGTGCCCGTTCGTCAACCGGCATATTAATGATGGATTCGCCGTTTAATAAGATATCACCTTGAGTGACATGATAGGCTGACTGGCCCATGATCGTTTGAGAAAGGGTTGATTTCCCTGTCCCGTTGGGGCCCATGATGGCGTGGATTTCGCCAGTGTTCATGGTCAGGTTCACGCCCTTTAAAATTTCACGTTTCGTTTGTTTCTCTTCGTCTTCAACTTCAACATGTAAATCTTTAACTTCCAAAGTAGCCATTATCTATCATCCTCCACAGAAAGTGATTATCTTTAAATTACTCTTTTAACGAGTATTATCAAGTCCTATTAAATATTCCTAAGAACCATAATATTCTCATAATCCTTACCGGAACCCGCCACAAAAGGCGGTTAAATGGGCTTTACCCTTTACATAAATAAATTATAGTATTCTGGCAGTTCAAAAAGAATTAGGCATTTCCCCTATCTCTGAAATAGCGCTATCATTGCGTTTTTCCTTGTCACTAGTGAATTCCTTCATTTGAGTATTCCATTATTCATTGGAATAGTTGTCATAATCGTATTCCTGGTACTATCCCATCAATTTTGAGTGAGGCCCAAGGTTAACTGCCGATTCGTTGCGCCGGTCGGCCCTGCAGGATGTAGTGGGTCGCTTCGGAGCTATTGAATTTCTTTGCATAAATTCAAGGATCTCCTCCGTCTCCCGTGTTTGTAGGCGAGGACAGAACCCTCGCCAACAAACACCGACACTACTGCCTGCAATGCCGACCGGCTCCACTACGCTGATATTTGCGGTTCACTTTAGGAAAGTGCTATCGCTTACCTTGATAACAGAACGTTACGTGCAGTGAAACTTTAACTGCAAACTTCCACCCATCGGCCTCAATTCAACCAGGTTCGCTGATAATCGGTTATCTGCAGTCGAGGGCGGATAATCTGCAAACTGGAATTGATTAGATGTCGATACTTAGCCTAAAGCGACAAGCTTGCTGATTACGAGTGGAATGGAGCGATTTGGCACGGAGTTGCGGTGTCGATATCACTTGGTGGGCGTGTTTTTCGGTCACCTAGTGATATGCGAGTCGAATGAGATCCACTCGAGAGCTGCGCAGCAGAAATCGAGTTAGCTCATTCGCGAGCCACCACATCGGAGTGCCAAATCGCGCAATGCAACGGGCTTTTCCCACTTCATAATGGCAGTACGTAATCCGACGTTTCCCCCAAATAAATCCAAGACTACTGTTTAAGAACAACTAGCAGTATAATGAAGCAACTTCATATTTTTAGACTAAGGATGCGGGTAGGTATCAGGAAGTTGCATCCACAAAGGAGCAGGCTTATGACCTATAAAGTAAATTTTAAAACGGTGGAGACAACGGGGCTAGAATCGTCACCCGTTGTTGACGCGCTGGCTGGTCTTCGGGCAAACGAGGCGCGCTATTTTTGGAACAAGTACAAGCATGAATATGTCACAGAACCGGCTAGTGACCACCCGGAATTGATCGACCGCGTGAACACGATCCTCAAAGAGCGGGATATGGTGCTGCCATACAAGCCGCTGGAAGTTTCTGACTTCGTTGTCGATGGTGTGCGGTGGACCTATGTCTTTTACGAAAACGGGCTGTCGATCAACGTTTTGTACACGTTGGAAGACGGCGGGAAGCGCGCCGTTGGCTTCAAGCTTTCAGACGGTATGGACATCCCGGATGTGTTTGAAGGCAAATTCAAGTTTGCCCGACAAAAATCAAAACTTGCCGGTACGATTCGCGGGTCGTTCTTTAAGATCAAGGGCGACTATCCAGATTAGAGAGTGGAACAAACCGGTTAAAGACTTGCACAGAAGCGGACTATGTTATAAAATCCTGGGTTTGGATTTTGTAACATAGTCCGCTTCTGTGCAAGTCTTTGGTTTGTGCAACTCGTTTCGGCGCGGGTGCTAGAAGGACATTTTTAGACTATAAAAGCAGTTGAGAAATCACATCATTTCTCAACTGCTTTCTTGTCATCAAATAACACCTCAACGAGTTGCTCAGCAGTGATGCCCAAAATCGGTGTCACACTGAGTTTTCTCGCTATCACTGTTTTCATTATCTCGCGGTCAAACGGCTTACCCAATAACGCCTTACTAAACTGGCTGGTATCTAAATTACTGAAGAAGTCCCCAGAAAGTCGCACTGCCGATAAGCGACCATCATTCAGGCTGTAATCGATCTGAACCAAGCCGCCACCCTTCACGTAGCGCTTACGCGTCATCTGAAAGGTTTGCCGGTCACCATAGATCACCGCTGGGTCAGCAAACCGTTCCGCGGCGATCTCACTGATCCGGGCTTCATCGGCCGCCGTCAGCGTCACCGTTCGGCAATTGTTTGCCGAACTAACGGCGTCAATAATCCCCTGTCGAAACTGTTCAGGTGTCCAGTCTGGTTTCTGAGCCTTTAAATTGATCGTTCGCTGGTGAACAGAATGGATGTGCTTCGCCTTTTGTTTGACCGGATCGACCTTCAACACGCTGGCCATTGTGGCCATATCAGAATCAAACAGCAAACTGCCGTGATGCAACTTGTAGCCAGGTTCATCGTACTGGGCACTGCCAGACACTTTCAGGCCATCAACGACCAAGTCGTTTCGGCTATCTGTCGTGGCGTGGATACCAACAGCAACCAGCGCTTGTTGAATGAGCGTCAATCCCTGTGAAAAATCCAGGTCATTTGTCTGGTCCGGCATGATCAACGTAAACTGGCAGCCGCCCTCATCCGTATAGATGGTCCCGCCACCCGAATACCGGCGGACCACCGTGAGGCCGTGCGCGTCAACAGCGTTTAAATCAAGTTCTGAAAACGCGTCCTGGTACTTGCCGAGCATCACCGTTGGCGTCGTCCACAGCATGAAGACCGGTTCGTTGAAGGCGTGTGCCGTCATCAGATAATATTCCAGCGCGAAGTTATGGTAAACGTCCCGCGATGTCACTGGCAGGGTGATCATTTGTTATAAACGGACTCCAGCTCTTCCTTTGCCTTGTATGAACTCCGAACCAGTGGTGAGCTGGCAACGAACTTGAAGCCGCGACTCATGGCTTCCTTGTAGTATTTTTGATACCGTTCCATTGGGACCCATTCGCGCAACCGGTAGTTCTTTGGACCTGGTTGGACGTACTGGCCAATGGTCAAGAAGTCAACGTCGACGGCACGCAGGTCGTCCATTAATTGGTAAACTTCGTCGTCTTTTTCGCCAAGACCAAGCATGATCCCAGTCTTCACGTAGGTTTCCTTAGGCGCATGTTCCTTCACGTACTTCAAAACGCCGAGTGAACAATCGTACGTTGCCCGGTTCCGAACCTTAGGAGTGATCGACCGGACTGTTTCCATGTTGTGGTTGAACACGTCAGGCTTTGCGGCAATCACCTTGTCGAGGCAGTCGGTACGGCCTTGGAAATCAGGGGTCAGCACTTCGATGGTGGTATCGGGGTTCAATTCACGAATGGCGTGGATGGTGCGGACAAATTGGTCAGCGCCTAAATCTGGCAGATCATCCCGGTCAACACTGGTCACAACCACGTGGCTTAATTCCAACTTTTTAGTGGCTTGCGCAACCCGAAGCGGTTCGAACAGATCAACTTTTTGCGGATTACCGTGAGGAATGTCGCAGAACCGGCATGCTCGGGTACAGTTCGGGCCAAGGATGATAAATGAAGCGGTCCCGCTCCCGAAACATTCACCCAGATTAGGACAATTAGCTTCAGCACACACGGTGTTGAGCTTCATCCCCTTGAGCATGTCCTCCATCTTATCAACTTTCTTTTGGTCATAGGTCACCTTTAACCAGGTTGGTTTTTTCGTGGCGACGGAGACGTTTGCGTGTTCGTGTTTTGTCATGATGCTCACTCAGCTTTCTGAAGTGGGTCAGGCCACTTCGCGATTTTATTAGTAGTGTTAATTAATCAGCAGTTTGAATGGTAGCGACTAGGTCATCAACCTTAGTGGCATCACCGGTGGCAACGTTTTGTGCCTTCAGTACCCCGGCCTCTTGGCTTTCAACTTGGCTAACCGCTTTTTCGGTCTCAACTTCAAACAAAACGTCGCCTTCCTTAACATCGTCGCCAACGTTCTTCAACCATTTTCCGAAGAAATACTCATCTGACTTTGGACTTAATTTTGGCATGTGCACTTCTTTTAGCATTTGAATCGCTCCTCACTGTTTTGTTTACGACCCCAATATAGCACGAAAAATCCGGATGGTACCCGGTTCAAAACATTATTAGGAAAAACCCTTAGAAACTGTTTTATAGCAAGGGTTTAGCACACATCAGCGTATTCAAAAAATCATTAAATTTCATGGCGGATTTATATGCCTGTATATCAGAATATTCTTGGCAAATGGCATTCTTATTTTATATATGTGAATTAGATTTCAAATGGGTTTATTTTTGATAAATAATTAGTTATGGTATCTATAATATATTAAAAAGGCTAGTCATTTCCTAATTGACACGGGATTTCAGTCATTTTAGAAAGCGCTATCATATTCAACTCAAGTCTGCCCCGATAATTAAGTAATTAATAATAGATACAATTAGTTTACCCAATTTCAATAAAATCGGAATCTATCGTCTTCTAACCACTCTTTTCCTAAAGTTGTTTTCATCTAGGTTAATCTAAAATTGTCATATTCAACAAAAAAAGACAGACACCATCGTCTGTCTTAATTAACGCCTTTTTCAATTATTCAGCAGTTGTTTTCTCAGGCAGCCGTTTCAATCCAATACCCGTGAACCCACTCAAAATGGAAAAGACGGGTGATAACAGGCTGAAGAAACAGAATGGCAGAAAGGCCAGCGTTGGTACGCCTAACGTCCCGGCCGCAAAGGAGCTGGCAACGCCCCACGGCACCAGGTAGTTGATGACGGTCCCACCATCTTCCAGCACCCGACTCAGCGCCAGGTTATCCAGGCCATGGTCGTTAAACGGCTTCTTAAAGGCCTTCCCAGGTAAAATCGTCGATAAGTACTGTTCCCCAACGAACAGATTGACAGCAATACCGCCAAAGATGCCGGCTGTGACCAGGCTGCCATCACTTTTAAGTCGTTTCACTAACGGGTCCATCGCAATTTGAATCAGGTCAAACTTCATTAATAGACCACCCAACGACAGCGTCATGATAATCAGCGACACCGTTGACATCATGGACGTAATACCGCCCCGACTCAGCAACGTATCCACTGCCTGATTGCCAGTGTGGGCAACGTAGCCAGTTTCCATCATCGTGACAAGTTTTTGCACGGACATGGCCGGATCATGAATGAAGATCATCACAACGGCGATACCGATATTGATCATCAGTGTCGCAATTGCCGGAATTTTCAGGAAGGCACAGACAAACATTGCCAGGATCGGTAAAATTGCCCACCAAGTGACCCAGAAGTGGCCACTGAGCACGTTGACGGTGGTCGACACTTTCGTTAGCGCGTCACTTGACGTGTTGTGCCCAAGAATGGCGTACAGGACTAAGGAAACTAAAAATGCTGGAATCGTTGACCACATCAGATTCTTAATGTGCTTAAACAGATCAGCATCCGCAATGGCCGACGCCAAGTTTGTGGAATCTGACAGCGGTGACGTTTTATCCCCAAAAATAGCGCCGGAAATAATGGCCCCGGCCACCAACGCTGGGTTGAGACTCATTGTCGTCCCCATCCCGAATAGGGCGATGCCGACCGTCGAAATCGTAGTGAACGCACTCCCAATCGAAGTCCCAATCAACGCACAGACCAGAAAGACGGAAGGCACGAACCACTGGACGCTGAGCATCTTAAAACCAGCCACCATTAATGACGGAATAATTCCCGCTGCGATCCAGACGCTGATCAGGACCCCAATCAAAATAAAAATGAATAATGGCACGATTCCTGTGGTGACCCCTTCTGTGATGCCTTTGTGGATGTCTTCCCACGAAAAATGCTTAATGCGTGCCCATAACATGACCAGTGCAATAACTAATAATACTGGAATTTGTGGGCTGATACCGAAACCGATGACGCCCGTTCCCATGATGATCAGCATCATCAATAGGACTAGGATGGCTTCGGTGAAACTTACTTTTGGTGTTTTTTGCATGTTTTTGTCCCCCTCTTTTTTCTTTTCCCGTTCGGTTGGTTTAGTTGGATGGTACGTTGGTGACTAGGTGATGATGCTTGGGTATTGATGCATTGTTTGGCTTATTTGCATTCTTTCTTGGCTTCATAGCCAACGCGTGGCACTACTTTCTCGACTATATAGCCGAAACGTGCTCCGCGAGGCAAAGGCTCCTGCCTAAGGCCACTCTGGCACAAATTCCAAGTTCGGGAATTTTATACCGAAAATCCCTTACCTGCCGCTCTTTAACCGCTTCTTTCCGCACGCTTTCTTGGCTCATAGCCGAAACGTGCTCCGCGAGGCAAGGGGCGGCCATGTAAGGGACTCTGGCAAAAATGCCAAGATCGGGCATTTCTGCCAGAGTCCCTTACATTCTGCCCCTTAACCGCCTCGCTCCGCACTCTACAAAAAAGCCCCCACCGCAACAATTATTGTCGCGACAGACGATTTGGCTAACCGTGGTACCACCCAGCTTAAGACCCAGTTTGGGCCTTCACTCACTAGATGATATCGGTTCTAGTTTTTATCCGTACGATTGACAGTCAGTATTTCGTCGTCATCATCCTGATCGGTTCGCAGCAACCACCGACTTTCTGACACCCAGATGAGACCCTACTTGAGTTGACCATCAAATAATCCTTTCACAGATTAACATGTGGGATTGGAAAGGTCAATTAAAACGGGATGAGATTCTTGTGTCGAGTGTTCTAAATATCGCTATCACGTCACTGCGTTGCATCTTTCGACTCTAGGCTGAGCTGGATTGCTCCGCTTGCAATACTGAACAGCTCCACGACGCCATAATACCTGTAATGGTCATTATAGATAGTAAGTCCTCTTAAATGGTGTCATGAACCTACTAATCAATCGTAAACAGTGACTAGCAAATTATGAGAAGCATTGCTAACAATAGGTTTACTAGTAGTCGAGGGCGGATTCTCTGCAAACTTGGTTTAACGCCATTGCGAAACTTAACTAGTGGAAAAAGCAAGCTCAACGTCAGTGGAATGGAACAATTTGGCAGGTTGTCGTGGTGTCGACATCAGTTAGCGACCGTTCTTTGGTCGGTTACTGATGTGCGAGACGACTGAGATCCACTCGAGAGCTGCGCAGCAGAAATCGAGTTAGCTCAGTCGCGAGCCACTACGACGGTCGGCCAAATTGCGGAATGCAACGGACAAATTAATCACATTCGTTTTGTTTTCGAGCAGTTTTAAGCGACTTTTCTTGAATTCTGGTCCAAGATTCCGGTTGAAACCCACTGCACAAACGATTAAACTGTTCTCTATGATAACCGTTTCCAACCCAAAATAAAGGACTGATTGCATGACGCATCATACGAAATGGCGCTTGCTGAGTATCGCAATTTACGTCATTTTTGTTATTATTTGTATTGCCTTTAAACTCTTACGCCCATCTGACATTGGAATGGCTTGGTCCATTTTTGGTACATCGCTGCCGCGGGACTAGCTTACTACTTTTACTTCAAAAATATTTCCTATCAGGAAGTGGTCTACTACGCGCGTCAGCTCAACCTTGACCGCAGCGACCTGGAAGCAATCGTGCCTAACCGCAAAAATACGGCTGAAGTACCGGATCCGGCTCACCCGAATATGTTTAGTCCCATTGTTCAGGTGCCGCTTGGAATTTTGAATCATCTCTCTGATGAACTGATCAAACAGGCGAAAGAACAATCAGTTGCCCCATTTAAATAAATAAGCGAACGAACGTGTTGTAAATTACTTGCGACACGTTTTTATTTTGATCTAATTCGCTGCTTTTAGCTTATTTCATTAACATTTTCGCTATAAATATAGTAATTATTCGTGTTTATGCGTATAATAAAAAGCAACTAAAGGAGGAATCACAATGATTCATAACGTGTATTTAGACCACGATGGGAACGTTGACGACCTGGTCTCGTTGTTGCTGCTGATGCAGGTGCCAGATGTTAAGCTCACCGGAGTTGGTGTGGTTGGCGCCGACTCATACCTTGAACCAGCCGTTTCAGCCTCGAGAAAGATTATCGATCTCTTTGGTCATGATCGGTCATTGGCAGTGGCTGCGTCAGACTCGCGCCCTGTTAACCAGTTTCCAAAGGCGTGGCGGCTAAGCACTTTTTCATTTGATGCCTTCCCGATTTTAAACGAACGGGGTGTTGTTAAAACACCTGTCACTGACAAACCGGCCCACCTGGACATGGTTGAAAAAATCATGAGTGCGGACGGCAAAACGTCGCTGGTCATGACCGGGCCACTGACCGATCTGGCGCGGGCACTTAAGGCCGAACCAGCCATTGAGACGAAGATCGACCGCCTGTGCTGGATGGGTGGGACAATGGATGACCGCGGCAATGTCGCCGAACCTGAGCAGGACGGCACCGTTGAGTGGAACGCTTACTGGGACCCAGAGGCGGTTAAAACGGTATTTGCGACCGCAATTCCGATTCAGATGGTCGGCCTCGAATCGACCGCCAAATTCCATTGACGCCCGCCATTCGGCAGCACTGGCTAAACTGCGCCGCTACGCTGCCATCGATCTCATGGGTCAAGGCTACGCACTGGTACCGCCATTGGAACACTTTGAGACCAACTCAACCTACTACCTTTGGGACGTGCTCAACACGGTCGCCAGCGAATATCCAGACATTGTCTCAACTAAACAGGTTCAGGGTGATGTCCTCACTACCGGACCTGGCGCTGGCCGGACCTTTGAAACAGCAACTGGTCGGCCAATCACACTCGTCACTGAAGTGGATCAACAGGCTTTCTTTGACCAGGTGGATGATCTTGCAAAACGCGCTTCAACGTTAAATTAAATCATTAAAGACTGTAACACCAGGAAGGCCACACGTTTGTGTTGACTCTCCTGGTGTTTTTTTGACGAAAGTGGTTGACGTATTTTTAAATGCTGTTACAATGAATATCACAGGTACTTTTAAAGTAACAACATAAAACTCAAAAAAGGAAGTACTTAATCTATGACAACCTATGCCGTTACAGGTGCGACCGGCCACTTTGGTCAAGCTGCACTCCAAACCCTCACCCAACTCGTCGCACCAGAAAACATCGTGGCGTTAGCTTGCAACACGAAGAAGTTGAATCACTTGTCCCTGCCGGTGTGACAGTTCGTCCCGGCGATTACGATAATGAAGCTGAATTAACAGCTTCCCTTGCTGGTATCGACCGGCTCCTCTTTGTGTCATCCCAACCTGGTGGTCCCGTTTCTCGTGAACAGCAACACCTTAACGTTGTGAACGCCGCGAAGGCTGCCGGTGTGGGCTACGTTGCTTATACCAGTTTTCCACACGCGGATACCGCAACGTCACCGCTATCAGCTGATCACAAGGCCACTGAAAAGGCGCTCAACGATTCCGGCATCGCTCACTCGTTTTTAAGAAACAACTGGTACCTCGAAAACGAACTCGCAACGTTGAAGGACGCGCAAGCTGGCAAACCATTCGTCTACGCCGGTGGCGACGGCCAAGTTGGCTGGGCGCTAGAACGTGAATATGCTGAGGGTGCCGCCAATGTTTTGGCGAGCGACTCCCAAAAACCCGTTTACGAGTTTTCTGGCGCACCACTGACCTACAGCCAACTCGCCGATGCGTTATCAGGTGACTTTGCCGTTCAGTCACTGACCACTGATGACTACAACAAAGGGTTGCAAGCCGCTGGGTTGGATGAAGGCACTGCCGGTGTCGTCACCATGATCCAACAGCTCATCCGCGACGGTGAGTTAGCCAAGACCTCAACGGATCTGCCAGAAGTCCTGGGTCACGAGTTAACACCTTTAGACGCCGCTTTAGCTGAAGTTTTACAAGCCTAATTAAATAACACTGATTGATCCCCCCAAACAAAAACTGACCACCTGGATGTCCTACCAGGTGGTCAGTTTTTTTGTGTTATTTCAGTTTTTTTAAACGGTTAATAGCCCGTTTTATCAAGCTTCATTTTTCTTGAGATTTCTTCAACCAATCCAAGTTTTCCGGATCTGGTCCAACCCGTTTACCCTGGTCGAGTTTGGCGATCTCTGCCATTTCAGCTTCGTCCAGGCCAAACGCAAAGATGTCGCGGTTCTGTCTCACGCGGTCTTCATGAATGGACTTGGGAATCACTACTTCGTTACGTTCAACGTGCCACCGTAACACAATTTGTGCTGGGGTAACATTGTGGTCCTTGGCTAATTTTTGAATCAACGGATCGTTGATTGCGTTGTTCCGACCACCACCAAGTGGACTCCATGATTCGTGAACGATACCCTGTTTTTCAAGGTAGGCGTGCAGGTCAGTTTGCTGGAAATAAGGGTGCGTTTCAATTTGATCCACAGCAGGCTTGATCTCAGTCTGACTCATGAGATCTTCCAGCTGAGATGGTACAAAGTTTGAAACACCAATGTTCTTGATCTTGCCTGCTTTGTACAGGTCTTCCATAGCTTTCCAGTTATCAACATAACCCGGTGCTGGCCAGTGGATCAGGTACATATCCAAATAATCAAACCCTAAACGATCCAGTGTTGCTTGGAACTCGGTCTTAGTTTCATCATAACCGCGGACGTCGTTCCAAATTTTCGACGTGACGAAAATGTCTTCACGTGGAATACCACTTTCGCGAATGGCTTCGCCCACCCACTGCTCGTTGCCGTACAACTTAGCCGTATCAATGTGGCGGTAACCAGCATCGAGGGCCCACTTAATTGAATCCTTTGTATCTTGCGCATTATCGACTTGGAAGACGCCAAGCCCTAATTGAGGAATCGTATTGCCGTTATTTAACGGAATATCAGGAATATCATTATGCATTGTTCAAAAACCACCTTTCGGAATTTTGTTGAACGGTTGATGCTTACGTGGTTAATTTTAACGATAACGAGTGCTAGTGGCAACCTAGGCGTGTTTTAAAGTGCGATTTTAGTCGATGTGCTTCTATGATATATAGCTGAACAGCCTTTCTGAAAGTAACTTTCCAGTATTAGTTGTTAGTCCGTTGCATTCCGTAATTTGGTAGGCCGTCGTAGTGGCTCGCGATGAAGCTAATTCGATTTCTGCTTAGCAGCTCTCGAATGGATCTCCATCGTCTCGCACATCAGTAACCGACCTTGACTGCGGTAAGCCCATTGACAGCAATGCTTCTCGCAATGCGCTTGGAACCGGTAGCGATTGATTAACAGGTTACATGACACCAATTTTGAAGATTTATCATCTATGTTAACTTTACCCAGTATCGTAGCGTAGTGGAGCCGTTCGGCATTGCAGGCTGTGGTGTCGGTAGTAGTTAGCGACCGCTCTTTGGTCGGTTACTAATACGGGAGACGTTGAAGATCCTTGAATTTCTAAAGGAAATTCAATAGCTCCGAAGCGACCCCACCTCAGCCTGCAGGGCCGAACGGCGCAACGAAGCGGCTGGTCAACACTATTAAAGCACTAACACAATAGAAAGACGCTCTATACTCTACGTACTATCCCGTTCATCGATTCGAAACGGCGTATACTGCGACTCAAACTTATCCATGTCACGTTGCAGCATCATTTTCATCCCACGATTACCCATTTCATAGAACGATTGCGTGACACTCGTAATCTGAGGTCGAACAATTTTGACCATTTGTGTGCCGTCAATGCTCATGATGGCTAGATCATCCGGCACCGATAGGCCAAACGCAACGGCCTGGTTCATGACGCCGATTGCTGCCAGGTCACTTGTCCCGATAACGGCGTCAAGTTCCGTCTGGGCACCATAGGTCGTCATGGCTTCAACGCCATCGTCGTAGGTGAATTTGCCGTCCTGAATCCATTCCGGTTTCGTTGGCAGGTCGTGGTCGGCCATTGCGCGTTGAAATCCCAAAATACGTTGCGTGCCGATATAAGAGTGGCGGTCGATGGCAGCGATTCCAATTTTCTTGTGGCCTTTTTTAATCAGGAAGTCAGTCGCCTGATACCCAATGCGAAGTCGTCTGAGCCAATAAAGGGCAACTGTTGGCTGTCAAATGACGTCGACAAAAAGACGTGCGGAATATTGGCTGCGCGCAGCATCGCGATGTCGGCATCCGCCGGGCGAATGGCAAGAATCAAAATGCCCATCACCGAGCGTTCGATGACAGTTTGCAGAGCGCGGTGCTGCTGGTCAACATCGGACTCACCCGCATATAAGATGATGACGCTGAGATTATGCTTAAACGCTTCGTCTTGAATGCCCGCAATAATGTCGTTCGCAAAGTTGGTCTTGGTGGCGGACACGATCACCCCGATCACTTGACTTCGTTGTGTGACCAGCTCAACTGCAGCTGTGTTTTTCCGATAACCGAGTTTTTCAGCGGTCTGTCGGACTTTAGTCGCGGTCTTTTCAGAGTAGAAGCCTTCCTTATTAGCGAGAACCCGTGATACGGTAGCAATGGATACGTTTGCTGTTTCGGCAATGTCCTTGATTGTTACTGTCATGAACGACTGCCCCCTTCTGGATTTATCAATACTTACAGTTTAGCATATTTTGTCGATTATGTAAGTAAACGTTTGTGTTGTTGATTTAAAAGTATTGTACACGTTTACTTTACGTGTTAGTATCGGAAATGTAATCGATTACGAACACATTTTAGGGAGGCACCACCTTATGAACGCGAAACCTGTTAGCAACGCTTCAGATGTGCCGGACGTTAAGCCCCAAGAGCATGGGCTGCCGACACTGAAATTATCTACTATATTTGCCATGACGTTTGGCTTTTTCGGCGTCAACATGGCGTTTTCATTGCAATCATCACAGTTGGGTCGGATTTTCCAGACGATTGGGACTGACCCGAATAAGCTGGGCTTCTTCTTTATTTTGCCACCACTGGCCGGAATGGTCATTCAACCGCTGATCGGGAAATATTCAGATAAGACCTGGTCGAAACGATTTGGCAGACGCATGCCATACTTGCTGATTGGCGCACCCGTCGCCGCAATTGTGTTAATCTTGTTACCAAACGCTGGCTCGTTTGGCTTCGGTTACGGCTCGGCGGCAGCCTTGACATTTGCCGCTATCGCAACGTTGTTCATGGACCTGTCCTCCAACGTCTGCATGCAGCCCTTTAAGATGGTGATCGGCGACATGGTCAACGAAGATCAAAAAGACCTCGCTTGGTCATGGCAGCAATCCTTCTCAAATTTGGGCGGTGTGCTGGCCACACTTGTCCCCTTCGTGCTCGCTTTTATGGGCGTCGCCAACGTGGCGCCAAAGGGTGAAGTGCCAACGACCGTTAAGATTGCCTTCTATCTGGCCGCTGCTGTACTGCTGATCACCTCGCTTTACACCATTTCTCAAGTTCACGAATATGATCCAAAAACCTACGCTGACTACCACGGCATCGATACGACTAAGGCCCAGCCAAAAACGAGTCTCTGGGAATTACTCAAGAAAGCCCCAAAGGTCTTCTGGGAAGTCTCCGTTGTCCAGTTCTTTACCTGGTTCGCAATTTTATACCTCTGGACTTACAGTACCGGTGCCATTTCTATCAACGTCTGGCACACCAGCAACGCCTCATCCGCTGGCTACCAAGCCGCTGGGAACTGGTACGGTGTGCTGACCTGCATCCAATCCATTGCTTCCGTTGTTTGGGGCATGTTGGTCCAGGCACGGACAAAACCGGAACACCGGAAATTCTGGTACCAATTCGGCCTCGTTGCGGGTGCGATCGGCTACATCTCAATCTTCTTCATTCACGATAAGTACCTCTTAATTTTGCCATTTTGCCTGATTGGGATCACCTATATCACCATGAACACCCAGCCCTTCTCACTGTTGACCGAAGCGTTAAACGGTGAAAACGAAGGCTCGTACCTGGGCCTCTTCAACTGCAGTATTTGTTTGCCGCAAATCGTTGCTTCCATCGCCAGCTTCTGGCTGTTCCCGATGGTGCACAACTTTATGCCGGCCATGTTCATTATTGGTGGGATCTCACTGTTACTTGCAGCGGTATCCGTCAGAATCGTGCATTCAAAATTCGATAAACCAGCAACTCACTAATTTATTTTCAAAGGAGATCGTACTATGACAGCAACACATTCATTTCAAGACGAGGTCGTTTACCAGATCTACCCGCGCAGTTTTCAGGATAGTAACAACGACGGCATTGGTGATTTAAAAGGGATTCAGCAACGGCTGCCCTATTTGAAGAAATTGGGTGCCGACGTACTCTGGCTCAACCCGATTTATAAGTCGCCCGACCAGGATAACGGCTACGACATTTCCGATTACGAGTCCATTCAGCCTGCCTATGGCACCATGGCCGATTTTGACACCCTGCTTAAAGCGGTGCACGACAACGGGATGAAATTGCTGATGGACCTAGTTGTCAACCACACCTCTGACCAACACAGATGGTTCCAGGAAAGCCGCAAATCTAAGGACAACCCTTACGCAGACTATTATATTTGGCGTGATCCCGTTGACGGCCACGAACCAAATAACTGGGGCTCGTACTTCTCTGGCTCAGCCTGGACCTACGAACCTGCGCGTGGCCAGTACTATCTGCATTTATTTGCCCCTGGTCAGCCGGATTTAAACTGGGAAAACCCAGTCGTCCGGCAAGCGGTTTACAGCCTCATGAAATTCTGGCTGGATAAGGGCGTCAACGGGTTCCGGATGGATGTCATCAATTTGATTTCTAAACCCGAGGGCCTGCCAGATGCCCCACAGGCTGACGGCGCCGAATACGGGAACGTGGAACCACTCGTGCTGATGGGCCAAAATTAAACGACTATCTGCAAGAAATGAATCGAGAAGTGCTCTCTCAGTATGATGATATCTTGACCGTTGGTGAAATGCCTGGTTCAACGCCGGAAGACGCCGTTCACTACACCAATCTGGATGGCAGTGAACTCAACATGGTCTTCCAGTTCCAGCACGTGAACTATCCCCTAACCCAGATGGTCGGTTAGGCAAGTGGAATGATCAGCCCGTTAAACTCCCCGAACTCAAGCAGGCCTTTGCGCGCTGGCAAGTGGCGTTAAACGGTAAGGGTTGGAACAGTTTGTACTGGAACAACCATGACCAGCCACGGACATATCGCGCTTTGGCAACGATGACCCGAAGTACCGGGTCGTTTCAGCCAAGATGCTGGGCACAACGCTGCACATGATGCAGGGGACTCCCTACGTTTACGAGGGTGAAGAGATCGGCATGACAAACGTGCACTACACCGCCCTGGATCAGTACGAAGACCTGGAATCGATCAACGCCTACCAGGACCTTGTGACAAACGAAAAAATCGTGCCCGCTGACAAAATGCTAGCGTATCTCTCTCATATTTCACGGGACAATGCCCGGACACCAATGCAGTGGGATGACTCAGAAAACGCCGGCTTTTCAGCTGCCACACCTTGGTTTGCATTGAACCCGAACTACACGGCCATCAACACCGAGGCTGCGCTAGCTGATCCAAACTCCGTCTTCTACTATTACCAAAAACTCATTGCGCTGCGACATGACAGCGACCTGATCAAACTGGGCGACTTTGACTTACTTGACCCAGACGACGTGGATGTGTTTGCTTACAAGCGGCACTATAACGGCCAAACGCTACTAGTTATCAGTAACTTTACTAACAGCGCCGTCACTCGCGATTATGGGCAGCAACAAGCCGACACTCTACTGATCAGTAATTACGACGATGACCAAGGCAGCGTTCTGCGGCCTTACGAGTCCAAGGTTTACCAGTTCAACCATTAAATGAATACACCGAATTAAATTACATTTTAGCGTCAGGTATTCAACCCAACTATGCCTGACAGTGATGGCTGATCGGTGGTCATTAGGCTAAACGGTAACTTAATAAAACGGCATCGCCTCCTGTGAGGTGCGGTGCTGTTTTTTATTAGGCTGGTCACACTCACACAGCAAAAAAGATATTTATGCATTATAAAAGTGAATATTCAAAATTATGACTATCTATACCAATTATCGATTTATCAGTTATTATACAATTCTCGAATATTTCATGGTGGACAAACGCGTATTAATTCTTCATATCCGCATATCATTTTGGCATAGTTATCTTCATTTTCGGTCTTTAGCGCTTTTTCTCCTGTTAATACTGAAATGGAATAAGTCACAGTTTTTAAATAAAAATTCATTTTTATCCTTGACTAAGCCATTAAAAACAACTAAATTTAAGATTAATTAGTATTTGATTAGAATAAATACTATATCTAATTTATTTCTTATTTTACAGCCGGTTTGAAAGATGGTGAGTGGTGATATGGATCAAACGTACCAACGTTACTTTGAACAAGATGGCAACCGTTACCTGTACTACGACATCGCAGCCTACTTGGCGAATCGTGGCCAAAACGTTGCCACGTACCCCTATACAATTCGAATTCTCTTAGAAGAGGCTCTTCGGCGGGCAAGTCAGGAGCCAGACACCCAAACTGCCTTAGACGCTTTTGCGGACTGGGACAACAACCACGATAAGGACGTGGCGCACCAACCCGAACGTGTCATTCTCCAGGACTTTACCGGTGTGCCTGCACTGGTTGATCTGGCAGCGATGCGCGATGCTGTGGCAGCTGCTGGCGGTGACGTCGATGAGATCAACCCCGAAGTGCCCGTCCACCTTGTTGTTGATCACTCCGTTCAGGTCGACCTGGCCGGCACCAACGACGCCTTTGATGTCAACGTGCAAAAGGAATTTGCCCGTAATAAGGAACGCTACACCTTCCTAAAATGGGCGCAGAACAGCTTTAAGAACCTCACCGTCATTCCGCCTGATACCGGGATTATTCACCAGGTCAATCTGGAATATCTCGCATCCGTCATTCGCAGTCAAAAACAGGCTGACGGCACGATACTTGCCTTTCCTGACACCCTTGTCGGCACCGATTCACACACGACCATGATCAACGGCCTCGGTGTGCTTGGCTGGGGCGTTGGCGGCATCGAAGCCGAAGCCAGCATGCTGGGGCAAAAATCCACCATGCCGATGCCAACAGTGGTGGGCGTCAACCTGACCGGCCGCTTGCAACCCGGTGTCACCGCAACCGATCTCGCCTTAACGCTGACCCACCTCCTGCGGGAACATAACGTGGTCGGCAAGTTCGTTGAATTCTATGGTCAGGGTCTGGCCACTCTGCCACTTGCTTACCGGGCAACGATTGCCAACATGGCACCCGAGTATGGTGCCACCTGTGGCTACTTCCCAATTGATGACCAGACGTTAGCTTACCTGAAACTGACGAACCGGTCACAAACGTTAGTGGACCTCATTACCACCTACGCCAAACAAAACCAGCTCTTTGATGACGAAACCACACAGCGCCACTACACAGAAACAGACGCCCTTGACCTCAGCACGGTCACCAGCAGCGTCGCCGGACCAAACCGGCCGCAAGACACTGTCAGACTTGCCGAAATGCCCCATCAATTTGATGTCGCCGCGACATGCCAGCCTATCCAGTAACCGTTGCTGGGCAACAATTTGACCTGCGTCCGGGTTCACTCGGCATCGCCGCTATTACCAGCTGCACCAACACGTCCAACCCGCAAGTTCTGATTGCAGCTGGGCTCATTTGTAAAAAAGCCGTAGCGTTAGGACTTAAGGTTCCAGCGTACGTTAAAACGTCATTTGCACCCGGCTCCCGGGTCGTTTCTGACTACCTGAAGGCGGCTGGCCTGCAATCATACATGGACCAACTAGGGTTTAACCTGGTTGGCTACGGCTGCACGACCTGCATTGGCAACTCCGGCCAACTGGAACCTGAACTGCAGGCTAAGATTGCCAAAAATCCATATCCGCTGGCCGCTGTAGAAAGTGCCAACCGGAACTTTGAGGGTCGGGTCAACCCGCTGATCAAGGATACTTATTTAGCGTCACCGCCACTCGTCGTCATCTATGCGCTGGCCGGCACCTGCGACATCGACCTGACAACCACCCCCGTCGGCACCGACAAAAACGGCCATCCCGTTTATCTCAACGATCTGTGGCCAGACGATCAAACCATTGATACCCTGACTCAGACCTTTCTGAAACCTGAACAGTTTGCCGAAAACTACGCGTCAATTTTGAAACAAAATGCCACCTGGAATGCCCTGGAAGCCCCCACGACGAAAACGTATCAGTGGGATGCCCGATCCACCTACATTGCAGAACCGCCGTTTGCCAGCAATGCAGCGCAACCCAAGCAGCCGCATTTTACCAACATGCGCGTGTTAGCAAAGCTGGGCAGTTCCATCACGACCGACCATATTTCGCCGGCCGGTTCATCGGTGCCCGCACCCCCGCTGGCAAGTACCTGCTCAGTAAGGGTGTAGCAATCAAATCGTTTAACTCTTACGGCGCTCGTCGCGGCAACCACGAAGTCATGGTGCGCGGCACACTGGCCAACATCCGACTTCAAAATGAACTCTCGCCGGACAAGGTCGGCGGCTTCACGACCTACCTGCCCGAAAACAAAGAAACGACCATTTACGAGGCAGCCCAGGCCTACAAACGCACGGCGACGCCACTAGTCATTCTGGCCGGTAAAGACTATGGCATGGGGTCGTCTCGTGACTGGGCTGCTAAGGGTGTTCAACTCCTTGGCGTGAAGGCCATCATTGCGGAATCTTTTGAACGTATTCACCGCGCCAACCTCGTGATGATGGGCGTCATGCCGCTGCAATACAAACCGGGCCAAACGGCGGAGACGCTCGGGCTTGATGGGACCGAAACCTTTGACATCCAGGTCGATGGTCAGGCTGCCCACGTCACGGCGACAAAGGGGGATCACCAGACCACCTTCGACACTATCGTCCGGTTCGACACCCCTACCGACTGGACATACTACCAGCACGGTGGGATCCTCCCGCTGATCGTTCAAACCAAACTGTCGGTTGCGCCTGGCAGTCAGTCATTGTGAGGTGATCAAATGACATTACCAAAAGGATTGGCCGGCGTTGTTGTCGACCAAACAAAAATTAGTTCAACGAAAAACGCGATCCTGACCTACGCGGGCTACCGGATCGAAGACCTGGCCAGTGCACCGTTTGAAGAAGTCGTCTACCTCCTGTGGTACGGTCGACTGCCTGCAGCCGAAGACTTGCACACCTTCACGCGAACGCTGGTCGGTCACATGACGCTGCCGGACGAAACGCTGCGGTTGATGAACGAGATTGCCAAGGAACCGCAACATCCCATGAGTATTCTGCGGACCACCGTTTCATTACTCGGCACCACCAACAACGTCAAGCGCGATGATCCGCCCACCATTTTGGGCAAAATGCTGACCGCCATTGCGGCAATCATCCGCATCCGCGACGGCAAACCGTTGCTGCGCGCCCAACCGGATTGGTCAGTCGCCAAGAATTTTCTGTACTTATTTAGCGGCAACACGCCAACCGATGACCAGGCGGCCATGTTCAACACCGTGATGGTGCTGCACGCTGAGCATGAATTTAACGCCTCCACGTTTACCGCCCGGGTCGTTGCGTCAACGCAGTCTGACTACTACTCCTGCCTGACCGCCGCCGTTTGTGCCCTCAAAGGGCCGTTACATGGCGGTGCCAACGAACGAGTCTTCAACATGCTGGAAACCATTCGTGCCCAAGAACTCGCACCCGCCGAGTATCTCAAACAGGAACTCGCTGCTGGCCACAAGGTCATGGGGTTTGGCCACCGCATCTATAAAAATAGTGATCCCCGCGCAAAGATTTTACGCGGCATCGCTGAAAAATTAGCTGACCAAACGGGGAATCAAGACTATTATGACTTACAAGCAACACTAGCTGATTTCATGCTGAAAAATAAGCACCTGCACCCCAACGTCGACTATTACACCGCGCTGATCTACCACTGTTTAGGACTGGATAAGGCCACCTTTACCATGCTGTTCGCGGCCTGCCGGACAGCCGGGTGGCTCGCTCACATCCTTGAACAACAGCGCGAAGGTTGTTTGATCCGGCCGTCATCAGAATATGTCGGACCAACGAACCAACACTATCTTGAAAATCGGAGGCACCAAAATGACACCCAGCAAGATCACATTCAATTCGGGTAAGCTCAACGTACCCGATAATCCCATCATTCCGTTCATCGAAGGCGACGGTATCGGCCAGAGATCTGGGGCGCTGCCAAAACGGTATTTGACACCGCTGTTCAATCGGCGTATCAGGGCAGCAAGACCGTCTCCTGGCTGCCCTTACTCGCGGGCGAGGCAGCGTATCAAAAAACTGGCCAATGGCTGCCAGACGACACACTAGCCGCGTTAAAGGAAAACCGCGTCGGCATCAAAGGCCCGCTGACCACCCCCATCGGTCACGGTCACCGGTCAATTAACGTCACGCTCCGACAAAAACTCGACCTCTACGCCTGTTTTCGTCCCGTGACCTACTATCCAGGCACCCCCTCACCCGTTGTCCATCCTGAAAAGGTCAACATCGACGTCTTCCGCGAAAACACTGAAGACATTTACGCGGGCATCGACACCCCAGCCGGTTCCCCTGAAGCTAAGGAATGGCAAGCCCTCTTGGAAAAACAGGGTCAGCTCGACAAAGTCCGGTTCCCAGAGACGGCCGCCTACGCCATCAAGCCAATTTCTGAAGAAGGCACGACTCGCTTAGTGAAAGCAGCCTTAGATTACGCCCTGGCTAATGATAAACACATTGTGACCCTAGTCCACAAAGGCAACATCATGAAAAAGACCGAGGGCGCGTTTAAGCAGTGGGGCTACCAACTAGCCGACACCTACGACGAAACTTTCACAACGGCTGAATATGACCGGATTAAGGCAGCTGAGGCAGTGCTTCGGCAGACGCTGCCCTAGCTGAGGCCAAAACGACCGGCAAGGTGATCGTCAACGACGTCATCACGGACAACTTCTTTCAGCAAGTGCTCCTTTACCCCGAGCACTTCCAGGTCGTGGCCACGATGAACCTCAACGGCGACTATATTTCAGATGCCCTCGCTGCTCAGGTTGGCGGTATCGGGATCGCACCAGGTGGGAATTTAAACTACCAGACCGGCCACGCTCTCTTTGAAGCCACCCACGGGACCGCACCACAGTTTGCGGGCCAAAACAAACTCAATCCAACGTCTTTGATGCTATCGGGTGCCATGATGTTTGACTATCTGGCTGGACCCAAGCCGCCACCCTCATCCGTGATGGCATCAAACAAGCCATCGCCAGCCACCACGTTACGGAAGACTTCGCCCAAGACGACACAGCTACTGTGCTTGGGACGAGTCAGTTCGGCGACTATGTGGCGCGACTGATTGGTAAGGCATAACTCGTCTCACACCCTCTATAGACGTTTTTAAATCGCGAACTGTTTTAAAAAACCTCAGACTAATTTCTGGGGTTTTTGAGTGTTCTTTTTAACTTTTACAACAGAATGCAGGCCGATTGTCGTGAGCGTCCGCAAATTTAACAATTGGGCTAATCCCATATTATTCCCGCTTTCATCAGCCTTTGATTTTACAAAACCAGAAAAAAAGGTTAAACTTTTAGGGCAAATGAAGTATTCTTAAGTTTAGTAGTATATCATGTGGGGTTAGCTCGCACGTTCTTGATACTGGAGGTTTTTCACGTGAATAATCAGGAACCGCAATCGCGAATGCAACGCTACAATTTCAACACCGAGGACAACGATAAGCGTCCCAATCGCAAACGTCCCAAGAAGCTGCACCGGATCCGTCAGATCATCGTGAGTTTCTTGGTTATCTTAGCGCTTATTGTCGGCATCGGTGTTTGGCTCGCTAATCGCTCGACCAGTGTCGGTAACAACGACGACACAACGCAAGTTTCAAGTAGTAAAGATGATACATCAAAAAAGGACAGTGACAGTTCATCCGACGCCGATAGCGCCACAAGCTCATCGGCTAGTGATACACAGGATAACGACAACTCAACAGATACAACTAGTCAGGGCGGCACCCGTCAGGCACCAGCCTCAAGCCGCCACAGCTCAGACACTCAAACATCAGAATCAAATGTTCAGGACAGCGGGCAAACAGGTTCGACAAGCAAGAAGGCTTCGTCGCAATCCAAGACTTCATCTGATACTACTGCTAAATCATCGACATCTTCATCCAAAAAGTCATCGAAAGCAGCATCGTCTTCATCAACAGACAACGATGCTTCATCCTACAGTTTCAGCTCATCACACACCTTCTCGTCCATTTCTGACGCCAAGGCGTGGGCTTCAGCAACGAAGTCATCATGGCTAAAAGCAGGATACACCACCTATACGATTACTTCCGATGCTCAGGGTAACTACGTGTTACAGTTTACAAAGTAATCCCCGAAACAGGTTAATTCGACGCGCAAACCAGATTCTTGGTTTGTGCGTTTTTTTGTTTTCGAAATGTCAGTCATCTATCCGTTGCATTCCGCAATTTGGCACTCCGCTGTGGTGGCTCGCGACTGAGCTAACTCGATTTCTGCTGCGCAGCTCTCGAGTGGATCTCAGTCGTCTCGCATGTCACTAGGTGGCCGAAGTTCGCGTCCACCTAGTGACATCGGCACCACTGCTCCGTGCCAAATTGCTCCATTCCACTTACAGTGAGCTTACTTCTTAATCTGATTAAACATCGCAATAGTGTTAAACCAAGTTTGAAGAGAATCCGCCCTCGACTGCTATCAAGAACTGTAACAGCAATGCTTCTCACCATGTGGTCGTCGTTAACAGCGACAATTAATTAACAAATTTCATGGCACCACTTATTATGTTTGACTGCCTTTGCAAGTATTGGAGCGTAGTGGAACCGGTCGGCATTGCAGGCTGGTGGGTGTCAATGGTCGTTAGCGGCTGTTCGTTGGCCGGTTACTGCCACGAGAGACGTAGGAGATCCTTGAATTTCTGCTATAACCCCCCGGTGCGACTCCACCTCTGCCTGCAGAATCGACCGGTGGAACGAAGCGGCATTTTAAACCAAGTAACCAAAAAAGCCCAGAGAACAACACTACTCTCCAGACTTTTACATTATCAAATTTACTTTTCTCCCAAAAACCGCAACGCAAACTGCTCATAAAACTGCACACTCAACAAAAATTGATTGATGCTGATAAATTCGTTCACTTCATGGGACGTATTGCTACCGGGGCCGATCACGATCGTTTCAAACGGCAGCTTAGCCCGCCTAAATTCAGCACCATCGTTGGCCCCAGCGGATCCCACTGGCATGATTGGCCGGCCCATGACGCGCCGACCCACCTTTTGTGCTAACTTGACCATCGGCCGTCGACACGGCCAGGAACGGCCTCCTCCGGGTAACTGTACGTGATGCTTAACTGATACCCCGGTCGTTGGTTTAAGTGATCGATCAGCCCTCTAAGGCCTCGTAGATCACCTTATTGGGATACGCTGGCGTCGTTCGAATATTTGCTGCTAACCTGGCGTGATCGGGCACGCTGTTGATCTGTTCACCGCCGGAGATCATATCGACGTTATGAATGAGACCGCCTAAAATGGGATCCATCTTATTAAACGTCTTCATTAACGCCGTCACTTCGTTGTAAAACGCCAGTAAATGGTCGATCGCATTAATGCCCTTCTGCGGGTTAGCGCTATGGGCAGCCTTTCCTAGTGAGTCAACGTAGTAGTCAATGACCCCGCGCGAGGTATAGCTCAACTTTGTCATACCGCTGGGTTCAGCAATCACGAGCCCCGCTAAATGGTCCGCGTAACCGGCATCCGTCAGTTGAGCAGCGCCGTACTCACCGGTCTCCTCACCAACCGTTGCCAGTAACCGGATCGATCCAGTCGTCGGCTCGCCCTGTTCCAACATCTCAAGCATGGTAATGACCAGGGCAGCTAAACCGCTCTTCATGTCTGATGCCCCGCGACCGTACAACCGATCACCCTGGATCTCAGCCGCAAATGGGGCCACGTCCCACTCGTTCAGCTCGCCAGGTGCCACCACGTCCATGTGCCAGAAAATCCCAGTTGCGGGCCTGTCTGGGGATTGCCAATGGTCACGACCAGGTTATCGCGGCCCGGTGCGTACGTCACCGTCTCAACTGTGGCCCGCTTCCCGTATGGAGCAAACAATCCGGCAATATAGCGGGCAACGTCTGCCTCGTTTCCATTGACCGATTGGATCCGTATTAACTGTTGCAAAATCGCCACCATGGTCGTCGTTTCCATATTTGTCCCCTCAGTTCTTATCTTTTGTGTCCGTTAACTTTAGGATACCCTGTTTATCCTCTGGGAAGCAACTGAAACTCAGACAAAAATTGAATTACTTACGGTTTATTTCATCTTTGCTGTATAATATAGTAAAGATTCATGAAGGGGTTGTGTTTATGAAAATTGATATCCCAGTTACAAACGGCTATTTACCAGATAAATTTGGCAAGCACGCTGCCGATGAATTCAAACGCGATGGTGGGCCTATCCGGTCATTTCCGATCACCCTAACCGATGTTCCGGCCGGCACCAAAACGTTCGCTGTGACCATGATCGACCACGATGCGATTCCGGTCGGCGGCTTCACCTGGATTCACTGGGTCGCGGCCAACATCGATGGGTCACTCACTGTCATTCCTGAAAATGCGAGTCTTGATCCAGCCATTCAGATGACGTATGGCAAAAACTCACAGGGCGGCCACATGGTCAATAATCCTGACGAGGCGCTTGGTACCCACTACACGGGACCGATGCCGCCGGATAAAGACCATCGATATACCACTACAGTGTATGCCCTTGACGACCAGTTACCGTTGCAGGACGGGTTCTGGCTCAACGAACTGTGGGACGCCATGGAAGGCCACGTACTTGCCCAGGCAACCGAGGTTGTCCTGAGCCGCGTGTAATCGCGAAGAAAAGGGGATTGATCCAATGTTAAAATACCAAAATGTGTTGGTACCACTTGATACCTCATCGTTATCTGAACTGGCCTTAGCTAAGGCAGTTGCCGTCGCAAAACGAAACGACGCCCACCTCGACCTGCTCAGCGTCATTGATACGCAACGGTCATCATCCAGCTACTTTGGCTCGATGATGACCAGCGACCTCGTTGATAAACTGGTCGGAGATGCGACTAAATACTTAGATAACTTAGTAAAACAAATTAAAGACGACTACGGCTTGACCGATGTCGCTACCCACGTGCGGTTTGGGAATCCCAAGACGGTGATTTCCTTAGAATTCATCCACGACCATAAAAATGACTTGGTCATGATGGGCGCCACTGGCATGACGGCCATGGAACGGGTCCTGACCGGTTCCGTGACTGACTTTGTCACCCGCAACGCGCCGTGTGATGTGCTGGTCGTTCGGACGGATGTGGCGAATACGTCTACTTCGGATAAAACTAGTCCGTTCCGGAAAGAAACCGATAACAAGTAATCGATCAACGATGCCATTTAGACGCACTAGACGGCATCGTTTTTTAATGCCATTTTTTAACAATCACGGATTTTGACACGGTTGATTGTTTTTATTAAAATATAATGAGATAATTGTTAAGCTGGCCAATTTGATTTACAGGATGATTTTATTTTGGTGCGGTATGATTGTGGTCTTGGTGTGAGTTTAACTACTGGACTATGTGCTGTATTTGGCTCGGCATATTGCCGTGTTCTTTTACATACAGGCTTGATTGCCTGGTTGGTTTATTACTACCTGTCCGTTATTGATGGGATCATATTTCTTTTTTTACTTTGTATTACTGACACCCTTTTCGCGAGGTGTAGGCGTTCTATGTTCTGGCCGCCATCGTTGGACAGCTTTTCTATTTTATATTGCTGAAACGTGTTTCGCGAGGCAGAGGGCTACTGTATAAGTCACTCTGGCAAAAATTCAAGGTTCGGGCATTTCTGCCGAAAGTTGCTTATACTCCGCCCTCTAACCGCCCCTCTTCCGCACTCTCTTTCTCTTTTACATTGACTAAACGTGCTCCAGAAGGCAGGGGGCTACTATGTAAGTCACTCTGGCAAAAATGCCAGGTTCGGGCATTTCTGCCAGAGTGACTTACACTCCGCCCCCTAACCGCCTTCTTCCGCACTCTCTGGAGGTTCCCATGCAACCCACAAACAACAAAAAAATCGGCCTCTTTCCCCTTGTCATGCTTGCCCTTGGCTCCCTCATTGGGTCTGGGTGGCTCTTTGGTCCTGGGAAGCGACCAAAATTGCTGGACCCGCCGCCATTATTTCTTGGATCATTGGGGGCCTTATTATTGGCGCCATCGCTTACGACTACGTTGAAATCGGCGCCATGTTCCCCGAATCCGGCGGGATGAGCAAGTATGCGCAATACTCCCACGGCTCACTGCTGGGCTTCATTGCCGCCTGGGCCAACTGGGTCTCGCTGATCACGCTGATTCCCATCGAAGCCGTTGCCGCCGTGCAGTACATGAGTTCCTGGCCGTGGTCTTGGGCAAAATGGACGCACCACTTTCTTAGCGGCGGCGTCATCACAACATCCGGGCTCTTCGTCGTTTTCGGGTTCATTATTGTCTTTACCCTGTTGAATTTCTGGTCGGTCAAAGTGCTGACCCACTTCACCAGTCTGATTTCGGTCTTTAAAATCGGTGTGCCGTTACTGACCATTATCCTGTTGACCATGTCTGGTTTCCATCCCGCCAACTACGGGACGAACTGGCACCAGTTCATGCCCTATGGGTCGGCGCCGATCTTCACCGCGACCTCCGCTGCCGGGATCATCTTCTCCTTTGACGCCTTTCAAACGGTCATTAATATGGGAAGCGAGATTACGAATCCCCGGAAAAACATCGGTCGCGGGATCACGATTTCGCTGCTGATCAGCGGCATCATTTACATTATTTTACAGAGCACCTTCATTACGGCGATACCACCGGCAATGATTGCGAAATACGGCTGGCACGGCATCACATTTAACTCGCCGTTCGCTGACATGGCCATTCTGCTGGGCATTCACTGGCTGTCAGTGCTCCTCTACATGGACGCCTTTATCTCGCCGTTTGGGACGGGCGTCTCCTTCGTAGCATCCACCGCACGGGCGTTGTTTGCGATGGAAAGTAACCACCACATTCCCCGCTTTATCGGCAAGATCAATCCGAAGTACGGTATTCCGCGAGTTGCCACGCTGGCAGATACGGTGCTGAGCATGGTCATGGTGTCGGTCTTCCGGTCGTGGGCGGTGCTGGCGACGGTGCTGTCAACAGCGACCCTGATTGCTTACCTGACGGGACCGGTCACCGCGATGTCGTTGCGTAAAATGGGGCCAAAATTACATCGTCCGGTTCGGTTAAAACGACTGCCGTGGATTGCCCCCATCTCTTTTGTGTTGGCCTCACTAGCGACCTATTGGGCCATGTGGCCGACAACCGTTCAAGTGATCTTAGTCATTCTCTTGGGGCTGCCTTTCTACTTCTACTATGAATGGAAAAACGGCTTCGTGGCAACGCGGAAAGCCTTCAAAGCCAGTCTGTGGATGATTGGGTACCTGATTTTTATCTCAATCATGTCCTATATCGGCAGTAAACAGTTCAACGGTCAAAACTGGATCCCCTACCCGTTAGATTTCATCGTCATCATTTTGGCTTCCCTGGGCTTCTATTACTGGGGTATCAAGAGCTATGTTGTGACCGGTGATTACTATCGCGCCGAGGAACTGAATAAAAGTGTTGCGAATGAAGACTAGTAAAAAGCCTCCGAGAATTGAATTCTCGGAGACTTTTTTGATTGTCTTTATTGGCGCTTATACGCTTCTGGAAACCGATGGCTAATATCAGTGAACACACCATCAACACCCCAGTCAAACAGATGGTACGCCGCCTTAAGGGAATTAACTGTCCAAACATTCAGTTCAAAGCCAGCCTTTTTCAATTTTTCAACGCGTGCCCGTGTCAACCCGCGGACATCTGGATGAATGATTTTCGACCCAGTATCGGTCGCAATGGCAGCCCAATCCTGCTTGGACTGGGTACGTTTAAACAGCATCGCAGTCGGCGTATCTGCTTAGGGCCTTAAATTGCTTCAACATTGTCGCGTTAAAGCTCGACACAATGACCTGCGATTGCGGGGACACGCGCTTAAGTTCTTTAGCGAAGCCTTCAATCAAAGTTGTCGCCCGTTCATCCCCGCCTAGATAGGGTTTCAACTCAAAGTTCACGTTCAGCCATCGGCGTTGATCAAATCAATCAATTGCGGCAATGTCGGGATGCGCTGACCCGTAAATTCTGAGCCGAACCACGAACCCGCATCCGCCGTCTCAACTTCAGCCAGCGTGAGTTCATGAATGGCACCCTTCTTATCTGTCGTCCGGTCGATACTTTCATCGTGCAGAATCACGATCTGGCCGTCAGCAGTCAGATCCAAATCGGTTTCTAACCAATGTACCCCGGATTCCTTAACCTTATGAAACGCAGCCAGCGTGTTCTCTGGTGCGAGTTGTGACATTCCGCGGTGGGCAAAGACCCGCTTCGTAGATGGATCAAATGCTTGTTTTTTAATCATTAGCGAACGACCATCACTGAAATGGGTGCGTACTTAGCCATATAGGCCGCCTGCGAGCCAAACCGCTTCCGCAGGCCAGTCTTTGCGAGTGAACCAATAACGAGAAGGTCTGGTTTCAAAGCCGGAATGATCTCCTTAACGATCGTTTCACCGGGATCACCCTCGGACACCGCAGTATTCACCTTTTTAATACCAAAGCGAAGCGCTAACTGCCGGTATTCTTCCAAGTGTTTTTGGAGTTCGTCACGCTTGCCGTGCACAAAATCCTTGCTCAGGGCTTGATAAACGTTCATGTCTTCCGATTCTAAAATCGATGTAATGGTCAGTTCGGCGTCGTCACTTTTCGCCCGATTCATGGCGTAACGAAAGGCCAATTGGGCGTCGGGAGAATCATCGACCCCAACCAAAATATGGGTAAATTTCTTTGGATCCAATTCTGACACTGTAGATCAACTCGCTTCCTATGCCTAATTTGATGCCTAATTTGATGCCTGATCTAGTTGCGTCTATTTTAACATGGTGGCTGGGGAGAGTGAAGTAACAGAGTGTGGAAGGAAGCGGTTATGGAACGGAGTGTAAGCCAACTTTGGCAGAAATTCCCGAACTTGGAATTTGTGCCAAAGTTGGCTTACATGCAGTGCCTTGCTTCCTGGAACACGTTTCGCTACGTTGACAAGAAAGACACAAATATAGAGTTTAAAAAGAACCATAACCTCTAAATACTCGCATCACTTAATCATGACTAAAAAACAGAATAAACTTTTTTTACAACAAAATAACAACTAATGTCGACCCGCATCAATCCCTATAACACCGCATTTAAACGTATATCCTCTCTCTCCCGTAAATAAGCCAGTATGCAACAATGCCCACCACCAATCGTTTAATCTGCTTGCAGTTTAGGAAATTCTAGGTATACTGTAATAGGCTAAGGGGAACTGTTGGGGACATCCCGGCAGCATCATTACAAAGGAGCAGGCTTATGACTAGAACGGGGAAATTCCTAGGACTCATTGCGCTATTTGGCGCACTCTTTGGTGGATTCAGTGCAAGCTCTTCGGTGGCTCAGGCAAGTACATTGCCGGCAATGAAGATCAGTCAGCTTAGCTACCAATCAGCAACGAAGACACTTTCATTTAAGACAACGACCAAGGCAGCAGTCAGTAAGGTTGCTGTGGCTTACAACGGCAAAACAACCTATTATCCGGCTAAAAAGAACGGCACAGCGATTACCTACACATTCAGTGGCAACCATAACTTCAAAATTTATGGCACCACCAGTAAGAATGGTCGCTTGACTAAGGCCGCAACGATTACCAACCAGCAGTATGGCACTACCGACCCGTTGAACTATAACGAGAACCGCAGTGAAACGACTTTTACGCTCAACGTCACAACGTTGGGCGCGAACCGTACCGTTCGGCTTTACGGTGGTGATAAGTTGCTCGCCACCAAGACTACTGGTGCGAGTGGTAAAGCAACGTTTACCCTGACCTCAGGCGAGTATGCCAAATATGGCAAACGGCTTGGATACACGGTTCAGGCGAAGAATCGGAAAACTGCTGCTAAGATTGATGTAACCTATATGCCGCATGCTTCAGATATTGCGTTTAATGCTGTGGCTTAACAGTAGTTGGTTACAATAAATTGAATAAAAACAGCCTGATCTCGATTTGAGATTAGGCTGTTTTTTTGTATATTGTCGTTATTTGGGTGGATATTCTGGGTGACAAGTTGCTGTTTTGGCTTTCTATTTTACATAGACTAAACGAGTTACACGAGGCAAGGGGCGGCCATGTAAGGGACTCTGGCAAAAATGCCAAGTTCAGGCATTTCTGCCAGAGTCCCTTACATTCTGCCCCTTAACCGCCTCGTTCCACTCTCTATGCCCTTCCCTCAAAACGCCCTCAGCCACCTTACGTCGCTTAACAGACTGATTCAACATCAGTGCCAAAATCAACGAAATAAACGCAAACACCGCCGCACCAAGGCTGATCCATTTCAAACCGACGTGGCTCATCATCAACGAGGACGTCGCCGATCCCAGCGAAATGCCGAAGTTAAAGAAGATCGAATTCAGCGAGGATGCCAGCACGATTGATTGTGGATACTCGCGCTCAGCCACGTTTAAGAAGTGGATCTGAATCGGGGAATTTAAGATCGTAATGATCAGCGTCAAGATCAACAGGATTGCTAACCCAGCGACCTTGTTTCCCAATGCAAACGGTAACAGCGCCAACAGCACAATATCAGCCACGTAGAATCGCGGCATGTATCGTAACCCCTGATGTTCCGCAAGTGTCCCTGAAAGTCGATTGCTAATGATACTCATAATCCCGATAATAAACAGCAGCCAGTTCAGACTCGCCGTGCTGAATCCCAGCGCGGTAGTCAGCAGTGGCCGAATGTAAGTGTAATAGCCATACATCGCGGCGGCCGTAAACAGCACTAAGAAAACGGCAATATAAATTCGCCGGTCCTTTAATAAGGTCAGCTGACCGCCAACCGAGCTGGAAACCTGCGGCAAATTTCGCGGCAGAATAAAGATCAACAGCACAAACGTCAAAATGGTGATGATGGAGATCACGAAGAACGTATACCGCCAGCCATAGGTCATACTGATGGTCGTTCCTAATGGCACGCCAAACACCGACGCAATGCTGAACCCAGCAAAGATCCAGGACACTAGACTTGCCCGCTTATTCGCCGGCGCAATCGCGCTCGCAAACGTCATGATCAGTGAAATGATGGCGCCGGCGACCGTTGCCGTCAACATCCGTGCTAACATCATGGTCAAAAAGCTGGTCGCAAAACCGCTCAACGTATTGCCAATCAAAAAGATAATGATCAGCGTCAATAACGTTTTATACCGGCTGAACCGGCTCGTCAAAATGGTGACAAACGGCGTGCAAATCGCATACGTGGTGGCAAAAATCGTCACCAGATACCCCATTGTTGCCACCGGCGTGCCAAACGACTTAGCCATGTCCGATAGAATGCCGACAACGATAAACTCATTACATCCCAACATAAACGCCACTAAAACAAAAATAATAGCTTGAATCCGATACTTACTCATAGCGCCTCCCTTTTGACACGTTTCCTACTTAATAGCCTAAAACACGGTTGCGTTTAAGACCCTAATTCACACTAATATGACCCTAGTGCACAGCTCACGAATTGGGCTGATTGCCACCAAGTATCGGATGCCCGACCACAGCAAAATCGCACCCAGGACACCACCGAGGACGTCCGTTGGAAAATGCACCTGCAGATAGAGTCTTGAAAACCCGACCAGGAGCACCCACAGTATCAAAACAACCGTGGCTGTCCACCGTAGCCATTTTCGGTGCCACTGAGTCACAAACAACGTCCAAATCACAAGTGCCACCAACGTCGTGCCCAGGGTGTGCCCGCTAGGAAAACTGTAGCCGCCCGTCGGTAAAATTTGATGCAACGGCCGTGGTCGTTTCACGATCGACTTGATCACCGAATAAAACCCGTCACCCATTAAAATGGTCGCCACTGCGATACCGCCTTGCCAAGCTGCCGGCGAAGCACTAAGATCACCGCGATCACTAGCGTCTCGATCAGCGTGGCTGTTGGCCCGCCAGTGTTCGTAATGCCCGTGATCACCCTAGTGTGCTGCGTAGTTTTAAATGCTCTGATAGCATTCAAAATGTCCTGGTCCAGCCCATGGGTCACCCCCGCTGCGACTAGACCCATAAGCACCAGAAAGCAGACCGCGCTAACGATCAAACACCATTCCCAGCGTTGCCGTACTTGTCGTCTCACCTGACCATGTCTCCTTCACTAATCCGTAGGTAATAAAAACCGTTGTGTGACCTGGGTCAACGTCGCATGGAGCGGTGCTTGAAGTTCCTCGCCGTCCACTTGAATGTGCTCGCCAGCCTCGGTCTCAAAATGAAATTCTGGCCCTTGATAATGGTGAATTTGCGGCACATCTGGCTTCTTTTTTAGCAACGCCACGAGCGCTTGCCCAATCACCTGCCATTTTTCCTTATGCACGATCACGAGGTGCAAAGCACTGCGGTCGTCATCTTCTGGCATGATCAACCGCACGCCGCCGCCTAAAAACGGGTGGTTCGTGAAGACACACAAATACGACCGGTCATCGTGATGGTCAAGCGCCCACTGGCCCCAACTTGCCGTGAAGGCTTTTTGATGCATCAGCGCCGTCGCAAAGTGTAACGGGTATGACAAACTGCCTAATTTTAGTTTATTCATCAGATTTTTTGACCGTGAATGGTTCGTTGCGTAAACGACCAGTGCATCAATGCCGATGCCGAAATTATTAATGAAATACTTCGTGTCGAACTCCTTGGCGCTGACCCGGCCAACGTTCACGCCACGCGGTTCCGCTGTTGCGAGGCTCGCAGCCGCTTTTTGATACGTCAACGGGATATGGTTGGCACGCGCAAAATCGTTTCCCGTTCCCGTCGGAATGTAACCGATCGGCACCTGGCCCTGGCCCATCTCCTGCAAGCCGTTCACCACGTCATGCAACGTCCCGTCACCGCCGACCACGATCACCTGCAGATCTGCCAAATGGTCGCGGTAATCGCGCACCAGTTGTTTAACGATCAGATTTGCGTCCCCCGGTTGATGCGTCTGATGCTCATGGTACGCCGTCAAATTAGCCGTGATCATTGTGATCAGCTGTGGCATTTGTTTCGCTAATCTGGCGTTGCCCGCATCCTTATTAATGATTAATTCCCCAACAATCGAAATGACGATCAGCTCCCTCAAAAATAGTCTACTCACATGTTACCAGAAAATTCGCGGAATTGGGTCAGATTTAACGCCGAAAACGCGCTGGTAGCGCAATCTTTTTCCAAGTTGCCATAATAGCGCTTTATTTTTTCACATTCCAGATGCGAAAACCGCAATAAATGGCTTATAATGGAATGCAGGCTCAATTTTGGGGGAATGATTCAGATGAGACATCACCGGATAAAACACGTCATCATGGCGGTTATCATGCTAATTGCTTTTAGTTTACCGTTTCAAACTTCTGGTTACATATCAGCCGCTACCAACCCCACCATTACCCTTGGTGTATTTCGCAGTCAGGCAGTGTCAACGTCACTTGTCAGCACATCTTCAGTATCCGCGCCGATCACCTTCACCAGTACTGATCACCGGTTAGCACAGCAGGGCAGCCAAGAGTCCGCCCTGCTGATCACCAGTCCGACGACCCAGCCAGTTAGACACCCGTTTCCACTGATCACTAAGGACACGGTGCCAATGGTGGCGCTCGTTTTGCTTGTCCTTATCTTTTCTTGGACAAGTATCGGCGGCAATGAAGTCGTGGCGCTGATGCTTAAAAAATGGCACCACCAGAGACCTTCTTAGCCGACAGGTATATCGAAAAGTGATAAACTGGGGCAACAGCGAGTCATACTGTCACCTAAAGGACACATCGTATTAAAGTGAGGTTTGAACTAATATGATCCTAGAACGTCAAAATTTCATGAGTATTCCAAAGACAAACGATAACATCAAGCGCGCAATTGGCACGGATAATGTCAAACAACTCCAAGAGTTGGGCATCATTTACCAACTTGGTCAATCTGGTGTTAACGAGGTCGGTACAAAACTGGAAAACCTTGACACGGAATTTCAAATCAAGCACGATCATAATCCGATCCACCACATGGAAGAACGGATGAAGGATGTGCAAAGTTTGTTTAAGAAACTGAAGCGCAAGAATCTTGAGCTTTCAGCGCAGAGCGTTCGGGATAACATTTACGATATCGCCGGCATCCGTGTCATCACCAATTATCTGGATGACGTGTACCAGATTGAACGGATGCTGTTACAGCAGTCAGACATTACGCTGACTCGCCGCAAAGACTATATTCGGCACCCGAAGGAAAGCGGCTACCGGTCACTGCACGTTGTCGTTTCTGTACCGGTATACCAGTCGGACGGTGCGCATGATATCCCCGTTGAGATTCAGATTCGCACGGTTGGGATGGACATGTGGGCCAGTCTTGAACATAAGTTGCGCTATAAAACAGATACCAATCCTGAGTTGGTCGATAAGTATGCGGATCAGATCAAGGGGTTTTCGGATGAGATCACTTCGATTGAAGAACGGATGCAGACGATTTATCAGGATTTGAATGATGCAGATACTAAGTGATTTTTAGGACAGCAAAAAACGGTCATGATCCAGGTTTGAGGATCTGACCGTTTTTTTTGCTTTTTTGAGGTCTTGATTGTGTGCTTTCTTGGCTCATTGTCGAAACGTGTTCCGCAAGGCAAGGGTCGGCAATGTAACGGACTCTGGCAAAAATGCCAAGTTCAGGCATTTCTGCCAGAGTCCGTTACATTCTGCCCCTTAACCGCCTTGCGCCACACTCTATTGCCGTTCAAGACTGGCTAATACTGGTTTGAGATACTGCTCTTCCGCCTGTTTTCTTGCCTTGATAGCATCGCTGCGCTCCTTGAAAATGGAGTTTAGCACTAGATGTCCCTTAACATAGAGTCTGGCAACCCAAACATCACGACCCTTTTCGTAGCTGACGCCAATCACGCCGCTGCGATTGGTCTGTCGGCGCTTGGTCATGGCTAACACATTTGTGCCGTCAACGATACCTAATGACGCGGTGTTGCCAATATGGTTACGGAAAGCCTCGTTCTTCGCACAATTTTCCTTTGACTGTGCGCGTCGCAAGCATCCGCAACTTCTGGTCACACCCGTTTTTAGATTATACGCATCAACCACACATGACTGACCGCATGTACACTGGCACTGCCAAAGTGCATTCCCATTCGGTCGTTTACCGACCTTTTTGATGGCAGTTAACCGGCCGTAATGATTGCCTGTTAGATCAATTGTTTTCATTCTCGCACCCCCCGGATTGTGAGAAATTAATGCCTATCTCCTATATCCCTGTTACAAAGTTAGTGTATGCCCCAAATCACCTTGGTGCCTATCAATATTAAAGCGTTTTAACGGAATTATTGACTAGAATTGCAACTTATCGAAGTAAAGTTGTTTCAAAACGCGATTCAACTCCGTATAATCCGGTCCGTAATTCATGCCGAGCAACACAAAGACCCGCGCGCTATCGTGGTGCGGATACGACTTCATCTGGTCGGTAATGATCAGATCGTAGTCTTCCTGCGGTTCATAGGGTTGCAGACTCACCTTGATGTGCTGGTTAATATGCGCACCGACCCGCGCAATGGCCGCCACGTTGAGGATCTGTTCAAGGTTAAAATCACAAGCAATCGTTAAGAAACTATTACTACTGCCCAGCGCCATGTTCAAAATGACGGCATACCGCATGAACACTTTGTTAAACTTGTCGGAATCATGCGTTGAAATCGCTAAGGTATTAAACGCTTCTTCGCAGAGCGTGTCACACTTTTGGACCAATTCATTAGCAGCTTGACCGTCAGAAAATCGGCTAAGTTCTTCTTCAGCAAACGCCTTGGCGGCAACTGACGTGATATCCGTCGACAGCGCGCCTGGTAAAAGGCGAGGCAGAAATGAATTTGGCTCAGTGACAATTCAGTCTCCTCTGTAAAGGCGCTTGGCAGCCTCGCAGCAAGCGGAATTCGGCCAACTGTTTGTATGAATTTTCGGTTGAGTTTACCAATTTTTGGAAATTGTTTGCCAAGGTTTTCTAAAAAGCGGCGCGCACTTGGATTTTCCGTGTTAAGACAAAAATGGATCACTAAAAAGCCGACCGCCTGATTTAACTCGCGTGGATCCCACGCTAGATGAACCTGGTGGAAGTAGTGTTGCAAATCATCCGAGAAATGCTGAATGAAGGGCTCCGAACCGGTATTCCGGAAGTTAAACGTGTCGTAATCGATATCTGACTCACGCGCTGAGTTCAGCCGCTGTTTGACCAACCCAAAATAAACGGCCAGCATCACCCGTCCCGTTTCGGTAATAAACGTGTCAAAGTGCCCATTTTGCATGAGCTTGTCCACCCGATCATCCGCGTATTCAAAGCGATTGACCTGAATCGGCCGTCCCAACCACAAGAGTTGAAAGTAAAAATACCGAATCTGCGCCTCGCAACCAAATAGTTGCGTATTTTTGATTCGAATATTAAACTCTGCCAGACTCTGGTTGATCTCCCGAATGCGCCGAATAAGCGTTGACGTACTGACACTTAAGGCATCCGCCAATTTTTGTATCTTAAATTGACGGTGGTTTAACAGGTAGATCAGTACCTGATACTTCACCGATTTATGCAGATAATGATAGTAAACATCGCTAAAAGAGACATCACCGCTATGCTGCAGTGAGACTTCCCCATCGATATTGACGATCACTAGGTTCGGCCCCAGTGTCTGGAGGTTAAACGCAATCAGCTTAATATCTTCTCGAACCGTGCTGACGTTGATGGCAAACGTTTTGGCAATTTGGTTAACCGTCAAAGCCCGTTGCTGTTTCGATAGTAATTGAATCATCTTAATTTGACGAACATCACTATGATCCAGTAATTCGAATAATTTCACCTTGACTTCCCCGCTTTCTCCCATGTTGGAGGTACTTAACCTCCAGCATGATTACTAAAAAACACCCCTCCATATTTAAAAACGCCTTTATAAATGACGCTTTGCCCCCACGCCGCAATCATTTAACATGAATACTACCATTTTAAAGCCATTTTTCAGGACATGAATATCAATTTTTGACATTGCCTTATGAATAATTGATAGTGCCACCGCCAATGGCACCCATTTGAATGCAACATATACACCCATAAGGTTCAAAAAATGGTCATGATTTACGCTACTAGACTCAGATATTGAACAGATAGCCCCAATAAAACTGGGTATACTATAAACGTAGCTGTAGTACCTAGTTATTTCGAGCCGTGTTGGCAGGGTAGATACCCCCTACCACGTCACTCTCCAGGACAGCTGTCAGCATGAATCTCCCTCAGCAGCTACAACAGTTAAATTTCCTAAACGTCCGGGCACCGACCACTAGTGGGTCGATGTCCTTTTTGTTGGGGAAATCCTTGACTGAGCAACCAGATTTCTTACCGAATCATTCTCTCAGGTTAATCATAACAATAAATGCGGGAAGTGAGGGGAATGATGACTTGTGAAAGAGTGTGGAGGTGGGGCGGTCAGAGGGTGGAGCCTAAGCGACTTTGACCATGAAAGCCGGGCCTGGCTTTCATGGTCGAAGTCGCTTAGGTGCAACCCTTTGCCCCACCGGAACACGTTTCGGCTATGTAGGATAGAAAGGCTTGCAGAAACTGCCACGTAAATCAAAGATGATTTTCAGGTAGCTACATATGCCAAGCCTAATTTAAGTTAGACTGCTAGTCTTAATTTTATACATAGAGGTTGAATAAATTTTTTTCATAGATGTTTAGACAACAGCCTTCTAGCCTCATAGCCGAAACGTGTTCCTGAAGGGCAGAGGGCTCCTGCACAAGCCAACTCAGGCAAAAATTCCAAGCCCAGGAATTTCTGCAGTCTTTCTATCCTACATAGCCGAAACGTGCTCCTGAAGGGCAGAGGGCTCCTGCACAAGCCAACTCAGGCAAAAATTCCAAGCCCGGGAATTTCTGCAGTCTTTCTATCCTTACATAGCCGAAACGTGCTCCTGAAGGGCAGAGGGCTCCTGCACAAACCAACTCTGGCAAAAATTCCAGGCCCGGGAATTTCTGCCAGAGTTGGCTTGTGCTCCGCCCTCTAACCGCCCTTCTTCCGCACTCTAAAAATCTTCACACACTTTTAAATTAGCTTTAACCTATAGTCTTTATAGTTAATATCAATCAAGCGATACAAACAATTTCGCAACTGAAAGGATGACTGCCCATGATTATGATGACGCCTAACACTAACAACACCAACACCAATTTCAATTCTCCACTCCAACACATTAAGCTTCGTCACCTGGACCTCAAGCCTACCAGCTCGCCCATTGTTTTCCGGAAGCGTGCCAATCCGCTTGTCACGCCTAACTGGAGTTACACCCCTTCCTCTAAATAACTGATATTCCCCCAAACACACAATCCAATGAGGTGTAACGTATCAACTCATCATTTACCCCCTTTCCTCAATAAAAATAGCGCTGACCTTCCCCTGGGTCAGCGCTATTTTTATACTGTGATTAATTTTTCGAATTCTTAAGATTTGAATTTTCACCCTAAACAGTTGACTAATACTGCCCGCAAGCTTAGCATAATTGACGACATCAACTATTATTTTTCAATTTATTAAGGGGAACTCAATGGCAATTGCAATTATTACGGATAGCACCGCCTATCTGTCGACCCAATTTATTCATGATCACCATAATCTCTTTATTGCACCCGTGCCGGTCCTGTGGCATGGCAAGACCTATACCGACATGGTGGATATCACGCCTGACACCTTTTATCCAGAACTGGCAACATCCGCTGACATGCCGTCAACGTCAATGCCGAGTCTTGGCACCATGACTGAGCTGCTGGACAAAGCGCAGGAAGCTGGTTATGACGACGTCGTGATCATCCCGATGTCAAAGGGCATCAGCTCATTTGCAGATACGTTGCACGAGCTTGATGACCGGACAGCACCACGTGTCCACCTGTTTGACACAAACAGTACTGCTGGCGGTAATAATTTATTGGTCAGTTTGGCTGTTTAGCTAGCAGATGAACAGTTTAGTATCAATGAAGTGCTTCAAGGATTGACCACGTTACGCGACTCAATGACGATTGAGTTTGTCGTGAAGGACCTGACCCACCTGCAACGGACTGGTCGGATCAGCAACACTGCGCGAATTCTGGGTAGTCTCCTGCACGTGTGTCCCGTCCTGACCATGGACGTTCACGGCAATGGCAAGATCACGCCAATGGCGAAGGAACGTACTGAAAGACGCGCGTTAAATCATATTCAGGATGACATCCAACGTATCATGAACGCCAATACCGAACTGCCGTATGCAGCGGTGGTGTTTGACGGTAATCATGCCACGGCTAAGGCGCGCTGTGGATCAGTTGAAGACCAAATTTCCTGATCTAGCCATTGACACGAGCTTTATTGGCCCCGCCATCGGCTGTCATACTGGTTCTGGCGTGTTAGGGATTGCCTGGGCGTATGATGCACAAGCAATTATAAACCAACTCAAGGCACAACATTAAAAAAGGATCATCAGCGCTTTCTTGCGTGTGATGATCCTTTTTATAAGCTTTTAATTGCGTTGAAAATTCACAACTAACGGTTAGTCGCCGTAAATTTCCTTAGCCAGTGTAAACGCAGACCAAGCCTTTGGCCAGCCCGTATAGAAGGCAAGGTGCGTAATCAATTCAACCATTTCATCCTTGGTCACGCCATTTTGTTTCGCAATCTTCATGTGCGCTTCCAACTGTGGCACGCCCTGGGTCAGCAAGCTTGATACCGTGATCAAACTGCGGTCGTGGGCGGACATCTTGTCCTCGCGTGACCAGACTTCGCCAAATAACACATCGTCGTTTAATTCTGCGAACTTAGGGGCAAAATCCCCTAAATTATCGCGGCCAGCTGTTTGTTTTTTAGCCATTATTTCGCACCCTCCTCTGCTTTTGCATAATCAGTGTCAGAGACGGCTTCCAGCCACTCTGGTGTCCCAGCGGTAATTGCGATGTGGGAGAACCAGCTGTCCTTGGTGGCACCGTGCCAATGCTTCACACCATCATGAGTGACCACAACGTCACCGGGCTTTAATAACCGAGCTGGTTGGCCGTCTTCTTGATAAAGTCCTTCACCGCCAGTGACCAGCAAGATTTGAAACCCATCGTGGTGAATGTGCCAGTTGTTGCGGCATCCCGGTTCAAACGTCACGTTACCAACGCCAACGTTAACGGCCGGATCCGCTACCAAACCTTGTAAATAACTCTGACCAGTAAAGAATTTTGCGTAGCGTCATTCTTTGGTCCCATTGGAAAAATACCATTTTTAACAGTTTCATTTTTTGCCATTTTTAAAATCTCCTTTTTTAATTAGGTGCGTTCAATTAAGCTTGTTTCGTTGGGTAAATTGTAAATTCGTTGACGTTCACATCTTCTGGCTGATCAATGGCGAAGTTGACCACGCGCGCCACGGCGTCGGGTGTAATTCCAACCTGTTTGTAAAAGGCATCCATGCCCGTCTTGGTGGCGTCATCCGTAATCGTGTGCAGCAACTCGGTATTGATTGCTGCCGGATACAGACTTGCGGTCCGAATGTTGGTTCCCTCTTGTGCGCTTTCCATCCGAATGACTTCCATCAAATTACGGACAGCAAACTTCGTTGCCCCGTATACGCCGGCGCCCGCAAACGACTTAATGCCGGCAACGGAAGATGTCGTGACGATCTGGCCGTGTTTTTGTGCGGTAAAGATCGGCATTACAGCGGCAACGCCATTTAAAACACCCTTGATGTTGATGTCGATCATGTCGTTCCATTCATCCGTATGCAGTGCGCTGATTGGTGACGATGGCATGATGCCGGCGTTATTGAAGATGACGTCTAAACCGCCAAATTCGGCCTGGGCCTGAGCAACCAACGCCTTGAGGTCTTCCGGCTTCGTCACGTCGGTCACAACGTAACTGGCCAAACCGCCAGCGGCAGTAATGTCTTTGACAAGCGCCTGCAACCGCTCCTCACGACGGGCACCTAAAACGACCTTTGCCCCGTTCTGTGCTAATAGTTTGGCAGTGGCGGCACCGATCCCCGATGACGCGCCAGTAATGACAACAACTTTATCCTTAACTGTCATGTTTTAAAACTTCCTTTCTTAATTCTTCTCAAGAATAGTCCTTCAAGTGCACTTGAAGGCAAGAGATAATGCTTAAAAAAATAAAAAAAGATACTCAATTGTTTTTAACTATGTAAATAGGCGCAACTATTGCCCGAAATTTTGGGTTTAGTTGGCGCCTATTTGTTTGATTAATTATGGGTTGCGTTTAAAAGTCTCGCTTTTTGCCGTGCTGAGTCGTGTTTTGGAAAAGAAAGCTGCGTGTAAGCCAACTCTGGTACAAATGCCAAGTTCGGGCATTTCTGCCTTTTGGCTTTCTCTGTTACCGTGCCGAAACGTGTTTCGGAAAACAGAAAGCTGCGTGTAAGCCAACTCTGGCAAAAATGCCAAGTTCGGGCATTTCTGCCAGAGTTAACTTACACTCCGCTTCCTACCGTTTTCCTTCACACTCTACTTTGCATTCTCCTCAATCCAAAACTGAAGTACCTGATTAAACGTGGCTAAATCTTCCTCTGAAAATTGCGCTTCAATCTTTGCCTGTTGCTGGTCGATATAGTCCTTTACGTGCTGCTTAAGTTCCACTGCCTTCTGCGTCAGCATCACCTGTTTTTGCCGGGCATCGCTTGCTGCTGATTGCCGCACGACGAGGCCCTTGCGCTCCATCCGTTGCAGCAACACGGTTGCCGTGGAGCGCTGAATGTTGAATTCTGCTTCAATATCACGTTGGAGCACAATATCGTTTGACCGGCGCCCCAAAAAATCAATCATCGACATTTGAACACCCGTCAGATCAAACTGCCGCGCGTAGGCGTCCATTGCCTTATCCTGATCGTTAGCTGCCCGTTTAATTAACACACCAAAATTAGATGCCATGTTTTTACCTAGTTTCTGCTAATTTACTGTTTGCATTTTTGACACCCGAACCGACCGAAACAACGCAATCACTGCCACGACCATCGCGAGCGTCAGCGCCATCAGCGCGTGTTGCGTACCAACGGCCGTCAACTGTGCCTGCGATCCTTGCCCAGACTGGCTGGCCGCCACAATGGCCGACACGATCGACGTCCCAGTTGCCCCAGCAAACTGTTGCAGCGTATTTAAGACAGCGTTGCCGTCACTTTGCTGCTGCGCGCTCAATTCCGCAAGTCCGCTGGTCATGATGTTCCCGAAACTCAGCCCAATGCCAAACATGTAGCCTAAATATACACTTATAATGACGACATTGCTCATGTTTTGTGCCACAATCGTGAAAATTACCAAACAGACCAGCACGAGTCCGCAGCCCAACAGAATTGGCTTACGGGCACCGAAATTGTCGAGGATCCGACCACTGATTGGGGCTAGCGCTGCACCTAATGCGGCCCCCGGAAGCACGACCAATCCAGCAATCGTCGACGTTGACCCATTGACCAGTTGAATGTAGTTTGGCAGCAGAAACGACATCCCAAGCGAAATCAGCTGGAGTAAAAAGAACGCCAGCACGTGACCGCCGAATCGGCCGGTGGTGATAACGCGCAGATCAATCACCGGGTCAGTGATGTGCATCGATCGGTAGACGAGACCGATCACGCCCAGGACACCAATCAGCAAAGCACCACCGACACTCAAACTCAGAAAATGGCCGTTGCCAATATTGCTGAAGCCGACAATCAGACCGATAAACGTGACCATGATCAAGACCACACTGATGCCATCTAAACGCACCTTTTGAATCGCACTCTTCTGCGAGATTGTCAGCATGCCGATCACCAAAGAAATCAAAAGCAGCGGCCACAGAATAATGAAGACAAACCGCCAGCCGAGCACGTTCGCAACGATGCCGCCAAAGGTTGGGCCAATCGCGGGCGCAACTGCGGTAATCAGGGTGCCGACCCCCATCATCAGGCCGCGTTTGCTAATGGGCACCTGTTCCAAAATAATGTTAAACATGAGCGGTAACGCGATCCCAGTACCCAGCCCCTGAATGATTCTGCCAAAGAGCAACAACGAAAATGCCGGTGCGGTCGCATCGATCAGCACACCCGCCATAAACAACAGGTTCGCTGTAATAAAGAGGGATTTCGTTTTAAATCGTCGCTTAAGCGTCGCTGACAACGGGACAATAATGGCCACCGTCAGCAGATAGCCCGTGGTCATCCACTGCACCGTACTAGTCGTGACGTTGAACTGTTTCATCAGTGTCGGGAACGTCACGTTCATTGACGTTTCAACAATGACCCCGCAAAAAGACATCAATCCAGTGGCAATCACTGCCGCAATGACTTTCGGGTCAATTTTTTGTGTTTTGGTTGTTGCTTGCATTTTTATCATCCTCATTTCGTTAGTAGACTAACGAAATATATCGTAGCGCGATTGTTGGGAATAGTCAACGCCCTATTTTCATTCATCGTGACCGTCATGAAAATAGGAAAGACAATTTCTTGCACTTAGCCAAATAATTCGGTATGATGTCAATCGTAATGATTACTGTATAGGAGAAAATCAATGAGAAAAAACATTATTTTAGAGGCACCGGAAACCCACGAACGCCTCTACCTCACAAGTAAAAATGTGCAAAACACCCCAGAAAAACTTGAGCTGCGTAAGTATTCACCAAAGTTACGCCGCCCAGTCGTTTTTCGGGAAATCAGCAGATAAGGAGCAACAAAACTATGGAAAAAACAGATTTAGCAAGTGCATACCGTCGTCTAAAGAGCAGCAACGCCAAGACCCGCAGTCGCGCAAAGAAGATCATCAATGATTTCAAGCGCCAACAAGCCAACACTAAGTAGGAGGCCCACCGATGGCAGTACCAGCACGACGCACGTCTAAGACCAAGAAACGGTCCCGACGCGCCAACCAAAAATTGACCACCCCCGCGATTCATTGGGACGAAAAGGCCCAAGCCTATACACTGAGCCACCATGTTTCTGATAACGGGTATTATAATGGTCGCAAGGTTTTGTAACCGAATCACCCACCTGAACTGTGTTTCATGACACTGATCAGGTGGGCTTTTTTTGTTTTCGTCGAGTGTTTAGTACTGGCTTTCATTGCGACAACGTGGTGTCACCGGCAGAATGAATAGCGCCACTATCTGCCGTTTTAATTAATTATACAATTCCATCGTCACTTCGTTCTATAATGTAAAGTATTGAGAATTGAAAGAAGGAACTATCTTGGCAATCGTAAGTGTCATTTTCGGTCAGACCATGATTATGTTTTTGATCATGCTGATCGGTTTTCTGTGTTTTCGTGTTGGCCTGATCGATGAAAATGGGAGTCAGCAGATTTCAAACGTGGTCATTTACATATCAAATCCAGCCCTGTTGCTGAATTCCTTTATCGGTAAATTAAAATCGTCGCAACTCATGGATGGTCTGGATATTTTGGTGCTGCTGGTCATCATGATGCTGGTCACCATCGTTATCGCTAAATTGCTCTTTCGTAAACCAAGTCAAATGCTGGTACGATTTGCGTTGATTTTTGCAAACCTTGGCTTTATTGGTCTGCCGCTCTCGAAAGCCGTTCTTGGAACTGGCAGTGTGTTTTACATGAGTATTTTCGTTGGGGTGTCGAACTTTTCACTGTGGACTTATGGAATCTATATGATTTCGGGCGACCGGCGCACGATTCAGTTGAAAAAGTTAGTGGTTAATCCCGCCATTTTAGCACTAGTTTTCGGCCTGATTTTCGCCTTCACAGGTGTGCAACTGCCACACGTACTGGGCACCGCCGTATCCGACCTTGCCAATATGAACCTGCCGCTGGTCATGATTGCGATGGGCTGTTACCTTGCAGAAGGTGACATTCGTAATGCGCTGAAGAGCCGCGATTTGTACGAAGCTGTGGGTGCCAGGCTGATTATCGCCCCACTGATTGTGATGATCATGCTGAAGCTGTGCCAAACAACTTAATGCTGGTCAAGGAAGTAATCTTGCTGGGGCAAGCAACGCCGGTGGCAGCTCTGATGGCCATCTTCAGTAAAACGTTCAAGAAAAATTACCTGTTCAGTACCACGGTGGTCGGTTTAACAACGCTGTGTTCACTGGTAACTATCCCGATCTTTATGGGTGTGGCGCAGTGGTTTTGGAAGTTGTAGAGCGTGGAAGAAGTCCCTTACGTAGCAGCCCCCTGCCTTTCGGAACGCGTTTCCGCAATATAACAGAGAAAACAACAGAGCGTGGAAGAAGCCTAGGGGGCGGACTTTTCAGTGATAGTCCGTTGCATTCCGCAATTTGGCACTCCGCGTAGTGGCTCGCGATGAAGCTAATTCGATTTCTGCTGCGCAACTCTCGAATGGATCTCCATCGTCTCGCAGATGACTAAGCGAGGAAAGAACCCTCGCCAAGTCATCTCGACACCACAGCTCCGTGCCAAATTGCTGTATTCCACTAACGTTGAGCTACCTTTTTATCACTAGTTAAGCATCACAATTACATTAAAACTAGTTCGCAGAGAATCCGCCCTCGACTGCTAGTAAGGCTATTAACAGCAATGCTTCTTATGATGTGTCAGTCACCAGTAACGATTAATATAGAGGTTTCGTGATACCATCTTTGAATGCTTACTAGCTGCAACGACCACTGCCAGAATCGTAGCGTAGTGGAATCATTCGGCTTTGCCGGAGCAACTCCACCTCAGCCTGCAGGGCCAAACGCTGGAACGAAGCGGTATATTAGCGTTATGTAACTAACGCGACAATCGAAGGGGCCCTTTTGAAACGCGTTTCCGCAATATAACAGAGAAAACCTCCAAAAAAATCAAAAACAACGCGTTAACTGCCATTCATCAGCAGTTAAACGCGCCGTTATCATTTTAATCAAAAATACTATTCGGTAATAAACACATACTGTGCTAAATCATCAACCCAGTAAGTGTGGACTTGTTCAGGATGGTAGCGCACGATATCCTGTAAAAATTCGTTATCGATCAGCGTGTAATAAATCTCTTTTAGATCGTTGAACGTTTCGATATAACCAATGTTGCGTTGCCGGCAAAGACGCTTGCTGGTGGCGCTCCAGGTTTCAGGGAGTTCCTCGATATCATACTGATGAGCTAGTTTTTTCCAGCTCGTCATTGGTACTACGGGTACACGTGATGCTACTGCACTTTCAGGCAATTTTGTCAGTCCTTTCCAGTGATTTAGGATAGCACTGATTCAGGCCGAAAGCGGTTATATTTTCATGAGAATTTATACTTAATAGGTCGATTAAATATGCATTTTTGCAATTGATAGTAATCGATAAAAACCGGCTATAAATCCTAATGAATAGGACTTTATAGCCGGTTTTGTCATTTCAAATTATCACCATATACAATTATGAATTAACCTGCATGCCATCATTAATCGCATCGATCAGACTTTCACGGCCATCAAGGTCCTCGTCGCAGTCATATAGGGCGGCGTGGTAGATTGTCCGCCATGGATCTTCGACATTAGCGTACTTGGAATCAAAACTTTTAACCTCATATTGGCCATCCGGCTGAACATGAATAATCGCACACCCCGCCGCTTCCTTATGCTCATGCGTGAAGGTGATTGGAAACGTCATTTCCCGAGTCTGAACACCCTTTGCGTTGTTTTGACGGGTCTTTAGTGTTGCTAAAATATTATTAATAATGGTGTCGCGTGTCATTGGTGCTGCCTCCATTTTTCGACCGATTAGTCACTCCATTAACCCTAACACAGATGATGACTAATTTGAAACACCTGTCAGGTATTTAGCACCTTCATGCCGGGCAAGTTTGCTAAGCTGGTGCGTCTGTATAAACCTTTTAACCCATTCAGGATCCATTTTACTGTAATTGCGTAATGCCCAGCCAATCGCCTTTTGGATAAAAAATTCATCCGTATTCAGGTCGTTTTCAATTGCCTTGGTCAGCAACAACGTATCCAGAGTCTCTTTTTCAGTCAGTTGTAGAATAATCGACACCCGACGCATCCACATATTCGCGTTCTGATAAAACAACGCAAAGACGGCTTGTTTTTGCTCTGGGTGACGCATGATATAAAGGCCAAAAACTTTTCGCCATGTGTCAACGGTGTCCCACCAGGACTTTTCAGTAATATATCTGGTGAGGTGCGTGATATCAGCAAACGACAATCGCCTGACATTAGCGACACACATGTCAATGGCAACGTACTGATACTCACGTTGTGGGCGTTGATAAAGCTGGGTAACTCCGGATAAGATCTCTGAGATTCGCAATTTTTTACTAGCTTGAATCAGATCATGCGACTGTTGCTTACGTTCTGGTGCTTTAAGCCCGGCAAACGGGAATTGATTGCGCATGTACTTCGCCATTGGTGTCTGATTGATTGGGTTTTCGATGAGGCTGAATTTTTCGAAGATGGTCATGAAACAGATCCTTTCTACATGTATCGGCTCCCTCATGAGTCGATGGGAGTCGATACCGAACGATACCGGAAAGGCTTGAGGGCGTCGTCCCAAGTCTTTTCGGCATCCAACTCAATTTTGCACTTCATCAAACGAGAATCATGTTCTCTAATTTCATCAAGGCAATCTTCTTATCTGTGCCCGTTGCATACCCAGTCAACGCGCCATTCTTACCCAAAACTCGATGACAAGGAATAATAATTGAAATTGGGTTCTTCCCGACAGCACCACCCACCGCTCTGGCAGAGGAGCGATGCCCAGTTTGACGGCTGATTTCATTTGCCACTTCTTGATAAGACATCGATTGCCCATATGGAATCGTCTGCAACACTTTAAGCACCCGCAAAATAGCGGTCAAGCCACCGTTTCGTTGTGTCAATAATCGCATTGCTACGTTTCTCAGCCTGGCTTAGATCGTAGTTGGCGGCAAAGTGTGCCTGACCATTGAACCATAATCCTACTAATGCGTCGTCGTTTGCCAGCAATGTTAAACGGCCAACGATTGGTATTTCATATGTATCACAATACAACATGTGTCACATCACCTCCTGGGTCTTCTCAATCATCATTATTTCCATTATACTAAAGCAGTTCAGAAAATAATGCTACAACGGTCTCTTCATTTGCCCGCTTAGACGCCCAGCCACGAAAGGAAAAATCCCACTAATGACCCGCACCTCTGCACCCTTGAAACAGCTCGTTTTGGCCAGCATGTTTGTCGCCATTGAAGTTGTTTTAAATAGTATTCTTGTCCTCCAGTTTCAAACGATGAAACTGTCCTTCGCTTTTATTGTCATTGCCTTAACTGCCCAGCTCTTCTCACCCTACTGGACAGCCAGTATCGCAGCCATTGCGTATACAATTGGCATGATTTTATTCCCTAAGTTCGGTTTTTTCCCTGGGTTCATTCTGACCGCTTTTTTAACGGGGCTTGTGTTCGGTATCTTTTTACAGCGCACGCCATCGTTCATTAAAATTATGATTTCGAGTTTCATTGTCACAATGGGGCTCAATCTCTTGTTAAATAGTTTATGGTTGCACATCATGTATCAAATCAACTGGTCAGTCCTACTGACCACTCGAACCGTACAAGAAGTCATTACATTTGTGATTTACGTGGTGGTGCTCACTGTTATTTTCAGATCAAATATCATCACCATCATTCAGAAGAGAAGTCATTTGGATTAACACCAAAAACGCAGCCATCCCCAACAAAGGGTGGCTGGCTTTTTAGTTTAATACAATTTCCCAACGATCTTATCTTCAGCAAACAGCGCCGAAACACCGCCAGTATGCCAGAACACAACGTTACTACCAGGTTTGATTTGCCCGGTCTTGACGTAATCCAGTAATCCCGCAAACGCTTTTCCGGTATAAACTGGATCGGTCAAAATACCTTCCGTTCGTGCCAATAACTGGATTGCTGCTGACCCTGACGCACTCGGAATCTCATACCCCTCAACAAAGTAAGACTGGTCAAAATGAGTATCCGCCAAGGTCACATTCCGCGCTAAACCGAGTAATTCAAGCGCATCATTGGCAATATCGACAACCTTTTGATAATGTTCCTCCGGTTTCGGACTAACATTCATCGATAAGATCTGCGTGGGATGGTCTGGTTTAGAAAACGCCTTAGCACCCGCAATCAACCCGGCTGCTGTGCCGCCGGTGCCGCTCCCCTGCACAATATAATCAACGTCAATATCGGGTAATTGAGCCATCAGTTCCTTAAACCCAAGCGCAAACCCCGTTGACCCAATTGGTGTTGCACCGCCGACCGGAATGATGTAGGCCTTGTGACCCGATTTGGCAAGCTCGGCCGCTTCCTTCTTGGCTGCCGCCATCGCAAACGCATCCGCTTCTGCTTCCGTTCGGTTTTCCATCGAGACGTAGTGAATCTTCGCACCTAACACTTTATCGACCAGAATATTAGCCCGATCATCCCCCACTTTGTTGGGCGTGATCGTCTCAAGGTATAAAATGGCATCCATGCCTGCCTTTCGCGCTGCTACCGCGGTTTCCATCGCGTGATTAGACTGCGTTGCGCCAAAGGTGATCAGGGTATCTGCACCCTGCTTTAAGGCGTCGCCAACCAGGTACTCAAGCTTACGAATCTTATTGCCGCCGAACAGATTGGGGCCGGTCAGGTCATCTCGTTTCAGATATAGGTTCACGCCAAGTTGTTCAGATAGCTGTTCTAGTTTATGAACTGGTGTTGGGAAAAAGCCTAAGTTGAATTTAGGTAATTGGTTGTATGGTGGCATTTAGGACACTCCTTTAACTGCTACAAATCTGGAATAGTTGGGCAATCAGCCATTCCGTGCTATGGTAGCTGTAACAAATCCTATTAGAATTCAATTAGAATAAGCATACACTAAGCCAGCAAAAATGGCACTATTTATACTAACGAAAGTCATTCTCATGACTGATATTTTCTACGAAACGATCACGCCCAATCGACACCTGCCATTTCGCCTGCTCATTCACGATAATGGCGTTGCACACCGTGTCCTAAGTCACTGGCATCACTCATTTGAAATCGCCTATGTGATCACTGGTGAAAACACAAATTTCACCGTCAACGGTCAGTACTTTGACCAATCAAAAGGTGAAGTTGTCGTCATCAATCCGTACGAGGTGCACAGTCTGGACTTACCCACAGACCATAAACGAGTCGCGCTGACCGTGATGTTGCCAAACGATATCCTGACTGCCAGTAATATCGCGATTGAAACCCACATCCAGAATCGTATTCCAAATGATACTCAGCTCCAAGGCTATTTTAACACCTTATATCAGACGACCCGCCACCCGGCAACTACTGGCACGCAGGCAGAGCAGATTGGTTTAGTCTATCTTATCTTGAGTGACCTTGTTACTCACTATTCTCAGGCCGATGCCACTAAAAGAACACCCCATTACTCCGCACAAATGGATCATCTCTCCCCAGTCATCACGTGGATCGACCGCCACTATCAAGAAAAGATCACCGTGGAAAAATTGGCAGGAATTGCCAACTTGTCTGCCAGCTACTTTGCGCATTTGTTCCAAAAATATCTGAATCAATCGCCATTAGTGTACGTCACAAGTCGGCGTCTATTAGCAGCAGAAAAACAGTTATTAACAACCTCAGACAGTCTGGAGGCCATTGCATTTACGACTGGTTTTCCTAACGTCAAAGCGCTTAATGTGGCGTTTAAGCATCACTTTTCTCAGTCCCCAAACCAGTATCGGCTGACCCATCAATAGCAGGATTCACCCCAATCTCAGCAGAATATTGCTTAATGTCGTATTTGAAAGCGCTTTAATATTAATTTGTGAAATGCGTTTACATCTTACGAAATGGGGGCACCATCATGAATCAAACGTCCGACAATCGCGATTCCCTATCTTTTAAAATCGCGTTATTATCTTCAACATTTTTAATCACCGGCGCCAGCGCAACATCGGCTCTGTTACCAAGTCTCCGTCAAGCCTTTCCGTCGGTGTCTAAAGCCACCTTGCAGTCTTTTTTTTCAATCACTGCCTTACCACAGTTCATCGCCTTAATTGCGGCAGCTTTTCTTGCAACAAAAATCGGCAAACGAAATGTCATTCTTTTTGGCGCGTTGCTTTGGACAATTAGCGGTCTACTGCCAATGGTATTAAATAATTTTCCAATTATTTTAGCCAGCAGAGTTTTTCTAGGGCTTAGTTTAGGTTTAATTCAACCTATCGGGACAAGCATGATTGCTGATCTTTATACTGGTGAAGTACGAAATACCTTAATGGGAATTCAAAGTGCTGTTATCGGAATTTCAGGTACAGTTCTGACCTTCGCAATTGGCCTACTCATTACGATCAACTGGCGGTCAGCATTCTTGATATATCTATTAGGTCTAGTCGTATTCGTCTTAACTCTTCATTTCTTACCAAAAAAATTAGCCGGCGAAGGCGAAAATCAGCGTATTGATAATTCAGAAAATTCAAGCAATGGTACGAGTAGGCATCTTGGAAAAGATGTGATTGTATGGGTACTTTTAACTTTCTTTTTTAACTTAGGTCAAGGTGGCGTTAATATTGATTTCAACTTAGCGGTAGTTGAAGAACACATTGCTACAGCCACAGGTGCTGCCAACATGATGGTTGCTTATTCAGTCCTTGGTCTAATTACCGGTCTTTTGTTTGGATTTTATATGAAATTTGCTAAACGTTTTGGCGGTATTATTGCTGCGGTACTATTTTTTATGGGAAATTTGATAATTGCTACTACGCATGGCGTAGTTGTCTATTACATCGCAATGATGCTAACCGGCGCAGGATTTGGACTTTTCATGCCTTACATGTTTGCAGCTGTGAACAAACATACCACTGCAGCCAATTCGGCCTATGCAACCTCAGCAACAACGGCCGCTGCTTCACTAGCTAATTTCATTGCCCCTTATGTTTATAGTTTTCTTGCTAACGTATTCGGTAACAATACCAGTCAATTTGCATTTAATTTTGCGAGCGCATTTTCACTTATCTTAGTTCTCGGACTTATATATGAATACTTTACTGATACGAAAAAACAAAAAAGCATTTTGAAAGGAACAGATTGATATGACAGAGCGAGATATGACTCAATACATTTCACCAAAAAACTACAGTTATAGTGAGTTTCCAGAAGTCACTGATGTCCCAGAAGGTATGAAGACTTTAAAAGTGTCTCTTACACCAAGTTATCCACACGTTGAACTCAACATTCCTTACGCAGTTAAAAATGGTTTGACCCTACATTTGCACATCATTACACCAGCAGAGGCAGAAAACAGTCCTCACCGGTACCCACTCATCATGTGGGTTCAAGGGTCAGCTTTTCACAAGCAGCAACTTGGCAATCACATGGCACACATGATTCACGTCGCCAGCCAGGGATTCGTGGTTGCTATGGTTGAATATCGATGGGCGCCAGAAAGCCCCTTTCCTGCACAGATCAAAGACTTGAAAACGGCCACGCGCTTTATGTTACGTCATGCCAGCGAATACCACGTAGACGCTAACCGCTATCTTGCTTGGGGAGATTCCTCCGGCGGCCACACTGTTTCTACGGCCGTCGTGACCGCAAACCTGCAAGAATTCAATGACTAAGATGTTCTTGAACAACCGCTGAATTATAAGGCATGTATCGATTTTTATGGTCCGACTGACATCAGCAAAATGAACAAAGTACCCTCGACTCAAGACCACATCACCGCGCATAGTCTCGAAGGTGAGTTTTTCGGCACCAACCACATTTATGACGTCCCCGACCTTGTTCAAAAGGGAAATCCCATCACCTATGTGGGTGACGAAACTGCCGCCGTTTTTAATCATGCACGGGAATAAGGATCGGCTTGTCCCATTTCAGCAAAGCGTCTTATTGTATCAGGCACTCAAGGCACACCATCAGAATGTCTCGTTCTATAAGATCGACCAAAGCGACCACGGATCTGATGCGTTCTTTACGCCAGATGTGCTACAAATTACATTTGACTTCATCAAAAATGCTTTAAACTAGCACACAAAGGACTTTGACCGATCCAGTCAAAGCCCTTTTTATTATCGATTAAATTTCAATACGCGCGATCGTGCCAACAGGCTGTAAATGCTGTGCACCAGCACCGTGCCGAAGAAAATGACGGAAATCAACCGCACTGTAAACAACGCGGCAATCATCGGCAGCGAATAATGAATATAACCCAGTTTAAATACTTCATACGCAAACGCCACGACAGTCGTTGTCACGGAAGAAGTGAGCAGACTGACCCAGTCCCAGCGTTTGTACCGCCAGATGGTAAACCCAACTTCACTCCCGATACCTTGAACAATACCTGAAAGCAACGCTGCGATACCAAAGGTGCCACCGAAAATCACTTCTGCGGCAGCGCCCAACACTTCGCCGACAATGGCCGCACCAGGAATCCGCGTCATAAAAATAGCAAGAGGTCCAGCCATGATCCACAGCCCAAACAACACTTCGTTCGCAAATGGGCCAATCACAATATACAGTGCGTTGTACAAATAATCTGTCCCAACAAAAATGGCACCAAAAACGATGGCCATCACGGCAATTAAAATAATATCCTGTAGGTGAAATTTTTTCTTTTGCATGTTAATTCTCCTTCGCTGGTTTCTCAGCGTGACACCATTGCCAAACAAAGCGGGCAATGATCTTTATGTAGGTTAATAACTGGGTAAAGCTGGCTTGTTCATCGTTGGTATGTGCCTGTGACATAGTACCTGGTCCGTATATCACACACGGAATGCCGAAGTAGTCAAACCAACCACCATCCGCGACAGACGTTGACATGGTCACAGTTGGTGCCTCACCAATCTGTGACTCATGAGTTACTTCTAACAACTGAATAGCCGCCGAATCCTCATCCAATTCAAGCGACGGAAAGACCTCGCCCTTATCAACGAGCATCGATTCACCGCCCCATTCAAATGTTGGCAAATTATCACGTAACCACGGATCAGCCGTCGCCGCTGCAAGAACCTGCTGTTCCACTTCAGCGGTGATATCATCAACATTTTCATCGGGATAAAAGTGCACAGTGATCCAGAGTCTCGCCTCATCCGCCACAAATGCTGGGTGAATTCCACCCTCAATATACGACGGATTAATCGTATCCGTCCCCGCAGGAAACCCCGGATAAGACTTCGTAACCGCCCAATAGTGTTCCAGCGTTTGCAACGCTTGAATGACCACAACCATTTTTTCGACCATACTAGCAGCCTTTAATCCGCCACCAGCCGCCACCATGTTGACGCGGTTACCGTCATGATAGGTTTTTTGACTCTTGAGCGTGACCCAGCCAGTAATAACGCCACCCTGTCCCTGCAACTGCAGATCACTTGTGTCGCCAACCAACGCAAAATCCACCGTCTCTCCTTGTTCCAGCAACCGTTTGGTCCCAGCTTCACCGGCCTCTTCACCCACGACAGATTGGAATTTCAAATCACCCGGCAACTGCACACCAAGGGCCTTCAGCTGGTCGAACAAGTACAGAAAACAGGCCATGGCGCCCTTCATATCACTCACACCGCGGCCAATCACCAAGTCACCGTTGCGTTGCATGGTAAACGGGTCGGTCTGCCAGTCCTGGTCAGCTATCGTGGCCACATCAACATGGCCATTAAGTAACAGACTGTTGTGTGCCTTCGCATCAGTACCATGAAGGGTCGCGGACACCAGCGTATCCGTGTCATAGAAAGGCTGCGTCTTGACGTCAAACCCCGCCGTTTCCAGTTGTGTCGTAATCATCTCTTGTAACGGTGTGGTATTCCGTGCCGTTGGCGACACTGTTTTGAACGCAACTAATTGTCCTAATTTTTCAAACAAGTCATCCTGGTGATCTTCAAGCGCCTGCAGCAGTGCCTGTTCTGTCGCTTTTGCCAAACTGCTCATCCTTTCTGTGTTCCTCAGGGGACAGACGTGTTGATCCACGCAAAATAACCTCTCAACTAGCAGTCAAGAGGTTAGAAATCGCGCGTGTTTTCATGTCTCATAGCCGTCCCTACGCGAGTTCTAACTCTCAGGTTCAAAGGGTCCGGTCGTTAACCGTCTCAGCCCACATGGGGCTCCCCTCGCTTTTGATTCAAATCATGCCATAAGTGTTGGCGAATTACAAGTGAAACCTCACAATACTTTCAGGACAGCTGTCCGCAGTGCCTCTGTTGCAGCAATCGTATCCTCCGCTTGCATAATGGCCGAAACAACTGCGACGCCATCCACGTGAGCGGGCTGAACTGCCGCCACATTGCTGGCCTTCAACCCACCGATCGCATAGACTGGAATCGGCACCCGCGCTTTAATCTCTGCCAACGTATCGACGCTGGTACGCACCGTCTTAACGTGGGTCTCGTTGGAAAAATAGCACCGACGCCCAGATAATCCGCGCCCTCACGCACTGCCCGGTCAGCTTGCGCAATCGTTTTGGTAGTGGCACCGATGAGTTTATCCGGTCCCAAAATTTGGCGAACGACCGCCACTGGCAGATCACTTTGACCAACGTGAACGCCGGCAGCGTCCACCGCCTGGGCAATGTCCAACCGGTCATCGATCAGTAATGGCAGGTCGTAGCGGTCAGTAATCATCTTGACGCGTTGTGCCAATCGGAAATAGTCACCACTGGCCAACGTCTTCTCCCGTAGTTGAACGAGGTCAACCCCAGCCTGGCAAGCAAGTTCTAACCGTTCAAAAAAGGTGTCATCCGTTAATCCGGTTCGGTCAGTTACAAGGTATAACGGTCTGTTTGTTAGGGTCATGAAACCATCCTCCCGACTCAAAAATAGTATTGCACTCGCATTCTAACGAACAATTTCTCGCTTGTATAGTCAGACTCACCCTCACCGAGCGCCAAAATTGAATTGCTTCATCAGAGCAAAAAAACAAGAAAAACAACAAAAACGTCTTCGGTTGACATTTTAAATCGAGTCGGTTATAAATATAAGCGAAGTCACACCTAGTGACGCAAAACAAAATATGCAAAGTTCGTCTGGGGTGCCGGCAACGGCTGAGATAATACCCATCGAACCTGATGTAGTTGATACTACCGAAGGAAGCGCGACTTAAAACTGACTTGACTTAACTGGCGAGCCCGCTCCTTCAATCAAAGAGCGGACTCGCTTTTTGGTTGTGGGACGGCGCCATCACGACCCGGTTGAGCAAGCGGTTTCAGTCTCCTGCTTCGGGTATCTGAAGAGGAGGCTTTTTTGATGGTTATTGTAAATGGGACAGAAGAACAGCACGTTGCCGGCCAGTCGATCACGGCGTTTTTAACTGCCCGTGACGCACCAATTGACAACGTGGTGGTGGAATTGAACGGTGAGATCATTCACCGACCACAGTTTGACGACACGCAACTTAACGAAAACGACAAGGTGGAACTCATTTCCTTTGTCGGTGGCGGACGCTAGGAGGGACACTATGTCAGAAACAGTTACGGAACCAACGATCCAAGGCATGCCCATTTCGGATGTCTATGCCGGCATGAAGGAACGCAACGTCAAGGATTCCACTGAAAAATTGACGGCTACCCACGTTGTTATCGCTGGCTGCGGCGGTCTTGGCACTAATATCGCAATCGCCCTCACCAGAATTGGTGTCGGTCGCCTGACCCTGATCGACTTTGACAGCGTTGAACTCAGCAACCTCAACCGGCAACAGTTTAAACTCAGTCAGGTGGGCATGCCTAAGGTCGTGGCAATGAAGCAGAACCTGCAAGAATTCAACCCGTTTGTGACTATCGATACCGTCCAAACGGAAGTGACCCGAGACAACGTGCCCGACCTATTCAAGGACGCAGACATCATCTGCGAAGCCTTTGATAACCCAGCTGCAAAGGCACTGCTGTTGGATGCTGTCAGCGCCGTTTTTCCTGATACCCCCCTCGTTATGGGGACCGGGATGGCCGGCGTGCACAGTGCCAACACCGTGACCACGAAACATCCGCGCCCCAACCTCTACATTGCCGGCGACGGTGAATCCAAAGGGGCAGAGGGATTAATGGCACCACGGGTCATGGTCGCTGCCGGACACGAAGCAACATGATCACCCAATTGATTTTAGGCGTGACCGAACTTTAACAAAGGAGTTTTATAAATGACAACTGATACTCAGGATTTACTCACCATTGCGGACCATACTTTTTCATCCCGGTTCATTCTCGGATCGGGTAAATACTCCTACGATTTGATTGATGCTGCAGTGACGCACGCAAAGGCCCAGATCATCACCATGGCCCTGCGTCGGACCGCCTCAGCCGAGGAGAATATTCTCAACTTCATCCCGAAGGACGTGACGATTTTACCCAACACTTCTGGGTCGTCTAACGCTGAAGAAGCCATTCGAACGGCTCGTCTTGCCCGCGAACTCAGCGGCAGCGACTTCATCAAGCTGGAGGTCGTTCCGGATAAAAAGTACCTCATGCCGGACAACGAAGAAACCGTTAAGGCGACTGAAGTTTTGGCAAAGGAAGGCTTCATCGTGATGCCATACATGTTGCCGGACCTCAACACTGCCCGTCGTCTTGTCGATGCTGGTGCCGCCACCGTAATGCCATTGGCTGCCCCAATTGGCACAAATAAAGGCCTCGCAACCAAGGACCTGATTCAGATTCTCATCGACGAGATCAACGTCCCAATTATCATCGACGCCGGTATCGGCCGACCAAGTCAGGCGGCCGAAGCCATGGAAATGGGGGCAGATGCCATCATGGCCAACACCTCAATGGCAACGGCCAAGGATATTCCGTTAATGGCAGAAGCCTTTCGTCTCGCCGTTGAAGCGGGTCGAAAAGCCTACCTCGCGGGTCCTGGACGGGTAATCGAACACGGTGCGGTGGCCTCATCACCACTGGCCGGTGTCAGTCAGAAGGCCTAACCATGATGACCAATGAAACGGCAATGCAGCCAGCAATCGCTGACCTGTTTCAGCGGATCATTCACCTTTCCGATGGCACGACCGGTCAAAATCGGTTGGTGTACACACCTCGCTGGGTCGCTGCCCAAAAGGCCTTAATAGCTTTTGCAGTGGCGCAAGACCTGAGCGTCAGCGTCGACGACTACGGCACGGTCTACATGGATCTGCCGGGACGCGCAACAGCGCCAGCTATCGCGACGGGTTCTCACATGGACACCGTTGTTCACGGGGGCCAGTTCGACGGCCTGTATGGTGTTCTGGGTGGCTTCAGGCATTGCTGACCCTCCGCGACCGTCATGGCCAGCCGCATCAGACGCTGCGCGCCATCTCATTTAGCGAAGAGGAAGGCAGTCGTTTTCCGACCACATTCAGTGGGTCCAAACACTACGCCAGGCTTGCTGATATAACTGGGTTGACCGATGATAGCGGCGCATCATTTGACACCGCAAGGATCACCGCAGTAACCCAGCTGCAGCAACTCCCTGGCGTCACTCGGCAGCTGCCAGCTCTGCCCAAGTCGTTTACCGAACTGCATATTGAGCAGGGACCGCGTCTGATCACTACTGGCCGCACGATTGGACTCGTCAGCGCCATTGTGGGCCAGCGTCGTTTCACGATCACCGTAACCGGCACGGCCAATCACGCGGGCACCACGCCCATGAACCAGCGGCACGATGCACTACAGGCTGCCATCACCTTAATGTCACAGTTGCGTGTGACCGCAGCAACGGCAGAGTCGCAACTCACATTCACAGTGGGTCAGCTGACGGTTTCGCCGAACACGTCAAACGTCATCCCCGGTAAGGTTGTCTTCACAGTTGATTGCCGGCACGCTGACGACACTGTCTTAGGCGCCTTTGAAACGGCCATGCGCCACCTCGTCAATCAAACATCAGCGCCCGGCATCACCGCGTCGATCATCAGGTGGGTGCACGATAAGCCGGCACCGTTAGCCGCCCCCTTACTGGCAGCTAACCGCATGTTAGCCACCCAACTCGGATTTGATCCCGTGGTGATGGACTCGGGTGCTGGCCACGACAGTGAGATCATGAGCCGGGTCACCCCAACCACCATGATCTTCGTGCCCAGTGTCAACGGCATCAGCCACGCGCCAAACGAATACACTGCACCAGAGGATTTAGCTGCTGGCATTAAACTGCTCACCGCAAGTCTGTTCCAGCAAGCCTATTGAGGAGGCCCCGCATGCACAAAGTCAGTCTGACCACCCAAATCACCATTGGCATGCTAGTGGGTGCCATTGCCGGAATGTTGTTTGGCAAAAACGTCAGCGGCGTGACTGTGGTGGGTGATATTTTCTTACGACTCATCCAAATGGCAGTCGTGCTGCTGATCTTCGGTGCTGTTATCGAAGCCCTCGGCAGTCTGAACCCGCGTGACCTCGGCCGGTTAGGTGCCAAAACTGGGCTCTGGTTTCTCATGACCACCCTGCTGGCCGCCCTGGTTGGACTAGGCACTGGTCTGCTTTTTAAACCTGGCCTGAGCGTCCACTTAGACCAGTTGCGCAAGACCCCCGTCCACCTCAACACCCCGACCAACATCAGTCAAACCATCCTGAACTTCTTTCCAACCAATATCTTTGACGCCCTCGCTAAGGGCAACGTCATTCAGGTGATCATCTTCGCCATCCTGTTTGGCCTCGTCCTGAGTCAAGCCAACAAAGACGGTAAGTTCAGCCAAGTTCTGACGCTGGTTAAACAAACTAATCAACTGACCGTTAAGCTAGTAATGCTGATCATGAAGGCCGCCCCGCTTGGCATCGCTGCCCTTATCGCAGGCGTTGTTGCGGACAATGGCAGCCAAGTTTTTCTGCCGCTGCTGACCTTTCTGCTGATTTACGGTCTGGCAACCGCAGTGTTTCTCATTGCGCTCTTCTGCGTCATCAGTTGGGTGGCGAAAGTGCCGTTGATTGGCCTTGTGCACGGCTTTACGCAAATGATCATGGTGGCCTTTACCACCACAAGTTCCGCCGTTGCGTTGCCGGTTGAAATGAGTGATGCCCAGTCCAAACTTGGCGTCAGCAAACCAATCAGCCAACTCGTTTTACCCCTTGGCATGGCACTCAACAGCAACGGGCTTGCGATGTATTTGTCTTTGGTGTGCGTCATGCTCACGCAACTTTACGGCATCCGCGTCACACCGATTGCACTGGTTCAAATCGTGCTGCTATCCGTACTTTCCTGCCTTGGCACCGTTGTGGTCCCGGGTGGCGGACTGGTGGCGCTAACGATCATCGTACCAACGCTGGGGCTTCCCCTGTCGAGCATCGCATTATTCGCTGGCATCGACTGGTTCTCAGGTATGTTTCGGACCGTCACTAACGTTGTGGGTGATACCACGACTGCGATTGCGCTGGCCACGGGCGAGGATGAGCTGGACCGCGCTGTTTATCATAGTGATAAGGTGTCTGTTAAGCACTAGTTCTTCGCCGAGACACCAAAAATCTCCTTTAAACTTGACGTTTAGAGGAGATTTTTAGTGTCTAAAAAACACTTTTTGTTGTCTTAAGTTGTGCTTGCTTTCTAAAGTTCACGATCATCAACCCAAAGGCGACGATTGATAGCACCACTAGCAATATAAAATCATGTTCACTGCCCTGTGCTGACAAAACTGCCTGGGACAAATGTCTACCGCTTTCCTGGCTGCTGGTCAACAGAGTTGCCATAATTGCCGTACCAATTGCCCCCGCATACTGTTGGCTGGTACTGAACATCGCGTTGGCATCCTGTTGTAATTTCAAATCAACCTGTTGAATCCCATTGGTCATGGCATTTCCAAAACTAAAGCCAAAGCCGATACCAAAAACCAGATAAAACAGGACGATCAGTGTATTTGTCAGATGCAGACCAAAACTGGCAAACAAGACCATCGCAATCACGATAATGGCGCCACCGATACGAATGGGTACCGCCGCACCGCGGTTATCCAGCATCCGACCACTGAGCGGTTGAATGACAGCAGCGGCCAAACTGCCTAACAGGATGGCCGACCCTGCAACCAGTGAGTTGGCTCCGAAAACTAATTGACCATAGTTTGGCAACAGATACGAGATACCGATATTGATCAGCTGTAACAGAAAATATGGAATGAGACTCAACACTAACGTTGGTGATTTAAAAATAGCGAGGTCCAATAAAATCCGTTTTGAATGTGTGGAATGGTAAGCAAACCATGCCAGCACAAGTAGACCAGCAACCAGAAATCCCCAGAATTGTATGCTGATCCAGCCATAGGTACCGGCATCTGTAAAGCTTTCGGCAACTAAGAAAAACGCCACCGCCAGCAGAATAAAGCCGAACGTGTCAAACGGATCACGGTGTGTTTCGAATTTCTGAGGAATGGTGAAACTCCCTAGTAACACCGCGATGACAACGACGGGTAGAATAAACCAGAAAATCTCACGCCACGTAAACAAATACGTGCTCATGCCGCCATACGTTGGGCCCAGCGATGGTGCAATCCCAACCACCATACTGCCAAGACCCATGAATGAGCCTAACCGCGCAACGGGAATCTGCTGCAGAATAATTGCAAATAACAACGGGATGGCGTATCCGGTTGCCACCGCCTGAATCAGCCGACCAATCAGCAGCACTGTAAAACTTGGTGCTAATGCACACACAAAACTGCCGACAATGAATGCCAGACCGGCAAAAATAAAAATGCTGCGAATCTTAAAGCGACGTTGCACAAAAGCCGAAGTGGCCATGGTTAACGAAACCAGCAACAGGTACCCGGTTGCGATCCACTGGACCACGTTCATGGGTAACCCAAACTGTTTCATCAGCGTTGGGAATGTCACGTTCATCGACGTTTCAACGAGCACGCCGCAAAAAGCCATTAGACTTGCGCCAAGAATGGCAAGCAACGTCTTCTTGGGAATGGCTTGATTTTCCAAAATAAGGATCCTTTCTACAAATGAGGCATCATTAAAATGTCCCCAAGAGGTAACGAGAATATAGTGCAATCGTTGCACTCAACGCAGTGAAAATGGTCGTGCACAACTCTTTCAAGTATAGGAGTCCTCGTGAAAATTACAATCAAAAAAACCTGCCACTTATTAGGTTAAGCAGCAAGCTCTTTTAATCGCACCATTATTTTTGATACCGCGCCTTCAAAAAATGCGCCATATCTTCCGGGTCACGCCCAGTAATCGTCTTAAAGTCGGTTGTGACAGCACCAAGTTCACCCTTGGCACCACCAGCGTACATCGACCCCAGCTCATCGCCGTCACCCTCAGGCGCATAAATGCGGCCAAATTCAGCAACGGAAACAGGCTTGTAGCCGATCTTTTTACCGGTAACTTCAGTCATAATTGCCCCCAACTTATCCATGGTATAGGCCTCAATCTGGGTCACCGTGTACACCTGACCGTTATTGCGCAATTCTGGTTTCACGGCAACGGTCGCAATGGCTTCAGCACTATCGTCTTGGGCGATAAATGACATCGCAGCATCACCAACCGGATAGATCAAGGCTTGGCGTTCAATTAACTCAGGCAGATAAGGCACCAGCGGATCGGCATAAAGTGAGTTCTTAACCACCGCGTACTGCAGGCCGGAACCCGCTAACCGCCGCGGTGCGTAGGCGTAGTATGGCGACATGGTGGAGGGATTGTCTTCCTGATCAGCATAGAAGCTGACGAAAACAATTTGCGAGACACCAGCGTTTTTCATCGCAGTTAACGTGTTCTCAAACTCAGTAACCCGTTGCAGCACATCGTAGGTCTTACTTGGAATGTAAACGAGCACGTCAGTCCCCTGCAGGGCTGCGGTCATCGTATCCACATCCAGGTAGTCGGCCTTCACGGTTTTGATGCCTTGGTCATTCAGCGCTGTTGCCTTCGCTGGGGTGTGAACAGCCGCCTGTAGTGACGCTGCGCCAACCATCTTGACCATATCCTGAACAACGATGCTGCCTAAGTGACCTGTTGCACCTGTAATTGTGTATGTTGTCATGTTCAATTCCTCCTAAAGAATTAGTTTAAAATATGATGCGTCTTCAAATAATCTCGAGCAACGGTCGACGCTTTTTCGTGTTCAACCGTGACTTTATAGTTCATCTCCTGCATATCTGAGGTGGAGATCTTGCCAGCCAGCTTATGCAGTGACTTGACCACGCCTGGATGTGACTTTGCAAAGCTGGTCAGCATCAATGGTGCTCCTTGATATGGGGGGAAGAAGCTCTTGTTGTCTTTTAAAACGACCAAATCGTACTTTTTGATCTGCGGATCCGTTGTATACGCATCCGTCACATCTACCTTACCATCATGCAACGCTTGATACCGCAATGACGGCTCCATTGTCCGAACAGAACTGAAGTTTAGACCGTACGCCCTCTTCAAGCCGGGATACCCATCCCGTTGAGAGTAAAAGTCAGGATCAAAGGCAGCCTTAAACTGCGGGTGTTTGGCCAGATCAGCAATGGTCTTCAAATGGTACTTTTCCGCAACTGACCGTCGAACAGTCATCCCGTAGCCATTTTGATACTGCATGGGTTGCAGTAGCGTCATCTTATCTTGTTTCTGTAAATCGGTTTTGGCGTCCTGATACGCAATTTTCGGATCCGGGTTCACATCCCGGTTTGTCTTGACCAGCGACTGCAGGACCGTCCCAGTAAATTCGGGATAAATATCAATTTTCTTGCTCTGAAGGGATTTGAACAGGAAACTCGTGCCACCAAAGTTACGTTTAACAACCACGTTAATTTTTGGATTGTCCTGTTCAATGAGATCTTTGTACATACTAATTAAAATTTCAGGCTCGCCACCCATTTTACCGGCGACGGTAATGGTCTCGCGGTGCGGCGTAGCTAACTTATCAACGCCAAAACCCAAGCCGCCTAAAATAATAACGACCAACACGCCGATACCTAACTTTTTAAAGGAAACGTGCGACAAAAGGCCAATCAGCCAACTAGCAACTAGCGCCAGCACAGCGGCCAGAACCGCCCCAATGATCAGCGCCGCATTGTTGTTGGACTGTATCCCAAGCAGGATGTACGTCCCAAGACCGCCACCGCCAATCAGGGCTGCAAGGGTGGCGGTCCCGATAATCATGACGACGCCGATGCGAATCCCGGATAAGATCATGGGCATCGCTAACGGGATTTCGACCCGAAACAGTTTAAACGATTTTGAGACCCCCATGGCATCCGCAGCTTCTATCAAAACGGGATCGATATTCGTCAATCCAGCGTAGGTGTTTTGATAAATCGGCATCATGGCGTACAAGACCAACGTAATCACCGCTGGAACCGTCCCGATCCCGATAATTGGAATCAGTAATCCTAAAATTGCCAGGCTTGGAATCGTTTGAATCACACTTGCGACCTGTGAGACAAACTCGCCAGCGCGGCGGTGATTGATCAGCGCAACGGCCAACGGAATGGCAATGATAATAGTGATCAAAGCGGCAATCACTGAAATTCAATATGCGTGCCAAGTGCGCCAATGATTGCGTGGGAGTTGGAATGCCAATACTTAATTAATGAATCATTCATTTTAATACTTCCTCCTACCCTAACGTTGACATGTAAGCAATTAAGTCAGCACCGGTCAAAACTTGTTGATTGACCTGAACCAACATTTCAGGTGTTTCAGCAACCACTTCAGCCCAGTCGTAAATCGTGTTTTCGTCTTTCAAAACAGTCACTTCATCGGCGGTTTGAACTGGTCGCCCATAGCCCGCTGCGAGAACCTGTTTCATAAATTGTTTCCGCGACTGACCATCGTCAAAAAAGTCACGCACAAAGTCATTGGTGGGACTCGCCAAAATGTCATTTGGTGTGCCAAACTGTTGCAAGGTCCCATCATGAATCACTGCCAATCGGTCAGCCAATTTAATGGCCTCCTGCATATCATGCGTCACGAAAATGAACGTTGTGGGCAGCTCATGATGCAGTTTCAAAATCAGGTTCTGCAGCTGCCGCTTTGACAGCGGGTCCAACGCACTGAAGGTTCGTCCATCAAAATCAGTTTTGGGTTAGCAGCCAAGGCCCGAACGATGCCGACGCGCTGTGCCTCACCACCGGAAAGTTCACTCGGCTTTCGCACCAAGAACACTGCGGGATCTAAATCAACGCGTGCCAGTAGTTCACTGATCCGTTGATGTTGTTTGTCTGCATCTCAACCAAGCGCTTCTAGTTGGACGCTGGCGTTTTGTTCAACCGTCATATTCGGAAACAGCGCCCCAGTTTGAAGAACGTATCCGGTATGCCGACGCAGGTCTTGAACATCGACGCTGGCGACATCGTCATCGTCAATAAACACGCGACCTGATGTTGGTGAAATTAATCGATTAACCATTTTAAGCAGCGTCGTTTTGCCGCTTCCTGATGGGCCAACGAGTACAAATAGCTCGCCACTGTTGATTGTTAATGACAGATCTTTAAGTGCGTTCTCGTTGCCGTACCCCTTTGTGACATCTTTAAAACTAATCATAATTCTGTGCCTCCTGATGCCGCTCGAGGCACCTATCTTCAAAACAATTTCGTTCAACTTGTTATTTACATTGTAATAGGTAAAAGTAAAACGTCAACCCGTTAATTTATAAAATACAGGATTATCGATTATTCGGTATCGCTTTCTTTTACGCGGTCTCTACATTTAAAGTGAGGCCAATTTTTTTGCAAACAAAAAAGCATAGCCCCTTTTTCGACTATGCTTCACCTGCTACTCTAGTTATTCAGCTGTCTGACGCTTGCTTTTCCGAACCAAAATATCATCAATAATACTCTGCAACGTCACCGCACCCATCACGTTTTCAGCTGCGGATTGCACCTTATCGTAAACACTATCCAGCGTTTGCTGAATGTTGCCGCCCACGATGCACTTCGGATTGGTCTTATCATCAATGTGCAACAGGTCTTCCTTACCTAGCGCTTCATAAACGTCATAGACGGTGATCTCACTGGCAGCTCGGCCCAGTTCCGGTGAGACAGTTCCTGGACGCGTTGTCAGCAGGCCGGCCTTTGATAAGGTCGACATCAGCCGGCGAATTAAACTCGGATTAGACTCGACACTCAACGCAATTGCCTTGCTTGAAAGGTCATCATCCTTATAGATATCAACGTACGCCAAGATATGGATGGCGTCACTTAATTTATGGGAAAATTTCATTTTAGTCACCTATTATCCTTGAATTCTGTGCACAGTATACACGCATTTCCTGTAACATTCAAAGTTACTGTTCCGGTTGACGTCTATTCTAACCAGTATTAATATAAATAACAAGTATCCGTCTCATTTATTTGAAAGAAGGCACAATTATGAATCATGAAAATATGACCGCCAATGACTATCTCAACTTGCTGGTCAACGACATTCACTCGACCGTTTTATCGACCATGGGCTCCGATAACCGCCCCAAATCAAGGATTATCGATATGATGCTCGCAAAAGATGGCAAACTTTACTTTCTAACCGCCAACTTTAAGCCATTTTACACACAACTGCAGGCCGATCCGGCCGTTTCAATTACCGGTCGCCACGGGACTGACACCATGTCGTCTTACGCCATTACGGTTGAAGGTGATGTCCGCGAGATCGGCACCACCTACCTTGCCGACATCATGGACCAGAACCCTTATATGAAAGAACTGTATCCAACGCCGGAAAAGAAGGCCACTCTGAGCGTGTTTGAGGTGTACCAGGGAACGGTCGCAATCTTTGATCTGTCCGTCACGCCTCCCTATCAGGCTGCGTTTCAACTGGGAAACTAGCGTATGCCATGCCCTACATGACGCTATGCCATTATTGGTCATTGCAAGTTCAGTTAAAGTTGTCTACAGTAAACCATATGTATTTTAAATCCGGAGGTGAATCACCATGTCTACTGAAATTCTCTTCATCGGAACTCCTGCACGATAGTTGAGGTCAGGAGTAGTCTCCTGACTGGTCACATTTCCATTAGTTAGCAACACCATTATGGAAACGCGTTTCAGAAAGCAGGAAACTAAATCATGAATATTAGAAATTTTGCCATCATCGCCCATATCGATCACGGTAAGTCCACATTGGCTGACCGGATCATGGAGATGACGGCCACCATTACAAAACGAGAAGCCAGCGACCAATTGCTCGACAGCATGGCTGTTGAACAGGCACATGGTGTCACTGTCAAATCACGCACCGTCCGAAATATCTACCACGCGGATGATGGTCAGGAGTATGAATTTAATTTAATTGATACGCCGGGACACGTAGATTTTAATTACGAGGTTGAAAAAAGTTTATCGGCAGCGGAAGGCGCCATCCTCTTAGTCGACGCCACTCAAGGCGTTCAAGCTCAAACGGTTGCGAACTATCGACTGGCACGTCAGGCGGGGATCGTTGTGTTGCCCGTGGTCAATAAGGTCGATAGTGCCAGTGCCGATGTTGACCGAACCGAGAATCAGATTCGGACCATGTTCCCGGAACTAAAGAACAGCCCCATTTTACCCATTTCAGCTAAAACTGGATTAGGCGTTCATGACGTTTTGGAGGCCATTGTTCATCGGTTGCCAGCGCCAACAGCCAACGACCAATTGCCCCTGAAAGCCTCGTCTTTGATTCCGAATACGATGCCTTTCAGGGCGTCATTGCCTATGTCCGAGTGTTTGAAGGCGTTCTTTCCGCCCAGACGAACCTGACATTAATGGCAAACGCGTTGTCGTTCAATACGAAAGAGATCGGGATCCTAACGCCCAACCGACTAGCGCAAACCCAACTTCATGCTGGCGACGTTGGGTACGTCATCACCGGCGTCAAGGATCCACAGCTTGTTCGAGTCGGTGATACGCTAACTGAGACACAACACCCAACAAATACAGCATTGCCAGGCTATGCGCCTGCGCAATCCATGGTGTTTGCCGGTATTTACCCTCAAGACGACTATTCAGCATTGAAGGATGCCATCAACAAACTCGCGTTGAACGACCCGTCACTGCATGTCGCCAATGCTGTGTCAGATGCCTTAGGACCGGGATTTTATTGCGGTTTTATTGGTATCTTTCACCTGCAGATCATCAAGGAACGGCTCCATGATGAATACGGTGTTGACGTCATCGTGACCGCCCCCAACGTCACTTATCGCGTCACGCAAAATAACGGCACTGGTGACCTCCTGACGGTAACAAATCCCCAACACTTCCCAGATTTCAACAAGATCGAACACGTTGAAGAACCGAGAATGCGGATCGAACTCACAACACCTGCAGCTCTATTAAATGATGTCATGCGCTTAGCTAATCAGCATAAGGGTGAGTTTGTCGATATGGCGAATCAAGACGACCTGGTTGTCTTGACGTACACGATTCCGTTAGCCGAAATTGCGTACTCATTTTTCAATGAATTGAAGTCCCTGACCCACGGCTACGCTAGCCTTTCAACGCGCTTTGATGCTACGCACCAGCAGATGTGGTGCGAGTTGATGTTCAGATCAACTACGCCAGGGTTGATGCGCTCACATTTGTCACCTATCGAAGCGATGTTGCCGACCAAACACAAGAACTGGTCCATAAGCTCAAGTACGTGGTGCCGCGCCGGCTGTACCCAATGCCGGTTCAGGCTATCGTTGAGGGCAAATCCATTGCGCGGGTGGACATTCCTCCGCTGCGCAAAAACGCCGCGGTCAATGGTGAGTCGCACAGTATTTCAAAAAAGCAGCAACTCTTACGACGTCAAAATAGCAACAAACGTGCAGCTGCTCACAGTGATATTGAGCTGCCGCAAGAAGTGTTTGATGCAATCTTGACTATTGAATCGTAACGACTAAAGAAGTAACGTCAATCGGCGTTGCTTCTTTTTTTAGCGCTCCAAATACCTCACGTCACACAATTCTACCCAAAAAGGTACTAGGGCACTAAATAGTGCGTACTTGTTTGCCCAGACATTCCCCGTATAATGGTTTCTTGCTGACATATAACCAACAATTAGTAAGGAGAATGATATGACAAACGAACGCACAATTGCCCCTTCCCTCACCCTTTTAGCACTGGCCATTAGCGCCTTTGCGATTGGGTCAACCGAATTCATCAGCGTGGGTGTGATGCCAATGATCGTTGATGCCTTCCACATTAGTCTTGCCACCGCGGGGCTCACCGTTTCGGTGTACGCTGCTGGCGTGATGGTGGGTGCCCCGCTGCTGACGACGATTACGGGCCGGATTCCGCGCAAACGCCTGATTTTACTGATAATGACCGTCTTTATCGTGGGTAACTTGTTGACTGCAGCTGCCCCGAACTTCACCGTTTTGTTAATCGGACGCGTTGTTTCCGCCTTAGCTCACGGCATTTTCATGACCGTCGCAACGGTGATTGCGGCCAACGTTGTCCCCATGAATAAACGTGCATCCGCCATTGCTGCTATGTTCACCGGACTGACCGTGGCCACCGTCACCGGTGTACCGCTGGGAACCTTTATCGGCCAGCATGCGAGTTGGCACATGTCCTTTGTGACGATTGCGTTTGTCGGTCTAATTGGTCTAGTCGCCGACTTTATTCTTGTTCCCGCAGGCTTGCCAATGCCGGCGCAGGGCAAACGCGGCAGTTTGTTGCGAATCGCAAAACAACCAACGATCTTACTGTCGCTCATTTTAACCGCCATTGGGTATGGTGCGAGCTCTCCAGTCTACACATACCTGACCACGATTCTCACGAAACAGGGCTGGGCCGCCTCCGCCAGCGTCATTATTCTCATCATCTACGGCATCGCAGTCGCCGTTGGCAACACAGTGGGTGGTCGGTTGGCAAACGAAAACCCGCTCCGAGCACTCTTCATGATGTTCGCAGCGCTGGCCGTTGTCCTGATTGCGATGCTGTTTGGCTTATCCCTGCAAGTTATTGGTCTGGCCCTCATTTTGCTGTTAGGGCTCCTGGCCTTCATGAACGTCCCAGGCTTACAGTTATTTACCATGCAGGCAACGGAAAAATTCTTGCCGGCAGACGTTCAAATGGCATCCGCCCTAAACATTTCCGCGTTTAACGTCGGTGTCATGGCCGGTTCCTTTGCCGGCGGCCAACTGGTCGAACAGGTCGCTTAATGATTACGCCGATTGCGGGGATTGGTATGGCTGTGCTTGCGATGCTGATCATTGGTGCTTTAGCCCGCCGCGAGTACTAGTGAGATTGCCCCTAAGTAGTGAATTTTATGGCTATTTAAAGTAAAATAGACGTAGCCATTCTCACGAAAGGAGCAGTGCCATGCAACCTAAGATCACCATTACGAACATTATCTGGAGCTTTGACCACACGACCAAACACGTCAATCTCTTGCTGGTCAAACGGGCGGACGCCCCATTTAAAGACTACTGGGCGTTGCCTGAAACGGTCATGCGGCCGTCAGAGTCGGCTGACACCGCCGCGTTACGACTGGTTCGCGAAAAAATTGGTCTAGAATTAGCCAGCTTCCACACCGAACAGCTCGCCACCTTCACCCAGCCTAATCGGGTGCCGGGCGACCGCTCGCTCTCATTGGCCTACATGACGTTTTTACCTGAAATGCCGCCGCTAACAGCCGGTTACGGGGCTGCGGATGCCAGGTGGTTCACGTTTGACTACGAAGCGACCCAGTACCGCCTGCAAAACGACCAGCTTATTTTTCACACAACGGCAATCAAAGATCACGACACTTACTACAACCAGCTAACTGACCGTAGCGCCGACCCGAATACCACGCTGGGGTTTGATCACGACTGGATCTTAAAAGTCGCCTGCCAACGTATTTGTAACAAATTGGACTACCAGCCAAATATCTTACTGATTCTTGGCGACTACTTCACGTTAAAGCGCGCCCGCACCGTCTTCGCTGTTTTTCAGCAAGTGCCGCTCGAATCGATCGATAATTCCAATTTCAAAAAGAACCATAAGCACCTTTTCAAACCGGTTGGTACCAGCAGTGCTAAGCACCCCGGCCGACCGGCAAAGGAGTATCAGCTCAACTATTTTGACTTGACGAACGAGTAGAAATCAACTATCTTATCTAACAAGTAGGATTGAAGTGATTTCTACTTTTATTTTACACCTGTTTAGATATTATTTACTTTTATATTGTGCACTTGTCCTTTAACGGCTACCTGTCGATTAAACAACCCGTCGTCGATGTCCATCAATAAAAGTCGTTTCAACTTAAATTTCGAAAGGAGTTCTCAATTGACCACAAATGACCACATTCTTGGCACCCTGTACGGTCAGGCCATCGGTGACGCCATGGGTATGCCTGCCGAACTCTGGCCGGTCGGTAAAATTCAAAATCAGTTCGGCCGTATCACCACGTTCTTAGATGGCCCTGCCAATAACGATATTGCCCGCCACTTTACTAAAGGTCAGTATACGGACGATACCCACCAAGCGCTTGCCATTTTAGATGCCCTGATCGAAACCCACTGGATTCCAGATCAAACCGCCCTCGTCCATCATATTTTAACCTGGGCAGAGGCCGTCCATTCCTGGGAAAACAACGTCCTCGGTCCCAGCAGCAAGGCCGCGTTAACCGCCATCCGCAAGGGTGAAGACCCGACGCCGTTTACGACGACTGCGCTGACAAGCGGCGCCGGGATGCGCATTGCGCCCATCGGTGCTCTGTTTTCCCCGCACCAGTTGCCACAATTGGTCGACATGGTCGTCCAGATCACCCGGATCACCCACGCCACCGACGTTGCGTTGGCCGGTGCTGCAATGATTGCGGGTGCGACCTGCGCTGCCGTTGATGATCAGTCGTGGGATCAGATCATCCAAGTGGCATTAGCAGCCAACGACCTTGCCTTTCAGCAGGGCGCGCCGACCTGGGCAGCCCGAACCCATGACCGGTTGCGTCTAGCACTGCAATTGGCCGACCAATATCGCGATGATGAAGTCGGATTTGCGACTGCCATTTATACCCTGATTGGTACTGGCACCATGGTGTCCGAAAGCATCCCAGCAGCTGTAGCCATCGCCTATTTTACGCGCGATGTGAAACGGTGTGCCCTGCTCTGTGCCAACCTTGGTGGCGACACCGATACCATCGGCGCCATGGCCACTGCGATCTGCGGCGCCAAGAACGGGCTGCACACCATCTCGCCAGACTGGATCACGCTGATCGAAACCGCTAACCCGAAGCACGATCTCACCACCTACGCCAACGAAATAGCGCAGTTTTCTGTCCGCTAATCACCCACAGGAGGGGTCAATATGAACGAACAACCTGTCAAGGTACCCGAACAAGAGAAAACATTAACGCCAAGCAAGCTCTTCTACAATTGGTTCGCCGCAAACATTGGCATCATGGGCTTCGTCTTTGGTGCAATGATCGTCAGCTACCACCTGTCTTTTCTGCAATCCCTGCTGGCCGCTCTGATTGGCGCGCTCTCCTTTCTGGTGCCTGGCTGGGTCGCCATGCTGGGCCAGCGTGAAGGCGTCACAACGTTTAAACTCAGTCGGGCAGCCTATGGCACCCACGGGAATAAGATTCCTAACGCCATCGCCTGGTTGAACATGGTGGGGTGGCTAGCCGTCAACGTCATCACTGGAACGCTGTTGCTAGTCTCCCTATTCGGCGTCATTCACGTCGTTAAAAATGACGTCACCCGTGGCATTGCCCTAGTGATATTTGGCGGTCTCGTGCTGTTATCGGGTCTTTTAAAGGAAGCCACACTAGCGAAAATTCAAACCTGGCTGTCGTATATTTTCGGAATTCTGACCATCGTGATTCTCGGTATCTTTCTGGTGAAAGCGCACTGGTCGGCAGCCCTCAAATTACCGGCTGGACACTGGATCACCGGCGTGTTACCCGCCATCAGCATCGTGGCCGCCGGATCAGGCATCTCCTGGTCCATGGCAGCTGCCGACTGGGGCGCTATGCCAAGCCTGGTACTAAACCCGCTGCGACGTTTTGGTCAACGACCATGGGTGGTGCCGTGCCGCTCTTTGTCTTGATGGCCGGCGGGGTGCTGCTCAGCACCATCGAGCCGACCCTCGCGACGACTGGCGATCCGTTTGGCGTCATGTACGCCGCCCTGCCAAGTTGGTTGGGCGTGATCTACTTCCTAGTCGCGGCTGGTGGCCTCATTCCGCAATGCATCATCTCGTTACGGTCAGCGCGCATCAATTTGGCAACCATCGGCATTAACGTGTCACAGCGGACATCATTGCTGATTCACGGTGTGATCATCATCGCCATTCCGATTTACGTCCTCTTTATTTCGGGCAACTTTTTGAGTAATTTCGAGATTTTTCTGAACTTCTTGGGAATCTGCCTCGCCAGCTGGGTCGCAATTTTCCTAGGCGATAGCGTGATGTCGCGCAAAAATGGTTATGCGGTATCCCTTATGCAGCCGGACAGTCCCGTGCACTACAACTGGGGCGGCATCATTTCTTGGATCATCGCTACTGTTACTGGGTTTCTCTTCACCAACAATGCCGTTTGGAACGGCCCGTTTGCGCATGATATCTTCCGCGATAACAGCCTAGGTGTCTTCGTGTCCGCCATCGTGGCCATCGTTTGCATTATCGTTTCACACCTTATTTCTGGAACGACCAAGTCCAGTGAGGAGGTGGCGTAATGGCAAAGATTCTGGTGATTGGCGCGGCCTTCGTCGATGTTTTGGTACACGTGCCCAAACTACCGCAAACGGGCGAAGATATCACCGGCATCCTCCAGGGGTACCGGGTGGGCGGGTCCGCCTTCAACGTTTACGGCGCCATCCAGTACCTTAAGGCAAGCGCCGACCTCTTTGTGCCCGTTGGTCAGGGACAGTACGCTGACCAGATTCGACAGACGATGCGCCAATCCCGCATTCAACAGCTGCTTTCAGTCCCCGACGCCGATAACGGCTGGGATGTGGCGTACGTTGAGCCCAACGGTGAGCGAAGTTTTTTGACCATCAACGGCGTCGAACAGCTATGGCAGCCCGAGTGGTTTGACCGGCTGACCCTCAGCGACTACGACACCTTCTACGTCAGCGGCTATGAGTTGGAAAACGACACCACCGCGGCAGTTATTCTTGATGCCCTATCCCGTAAGCGGCCCGATGCCACCGTGTTAGTTGACGCCTCACCACGAGCGGCATTCTTGTCTGAAACGACCTGGCAACGATTGTGGGCACTAGGTGTGATGGTGCACTGCAACGAAACGGAGCTCAACACACTGGTGCCGGGTGCTGCGACCGTCGCCCAAAAAACAGCGCACTTGGTAGCCTTGACCCACCAGCCCGTTGTCGTGACCCTTGGCGCCGAGGCTGTTATTTTACCGATGGGCAAACAACGGCGCTGGTGCCTGCTGACACCGTGACCGTTGTCAATACGATTGGTGCGGGCGATACCCACTGTGGCGGGTTATTGGTTGCGTTAAGTCAAGGCCAACCGTTGCTTGAGGCTGTGACCCAGGCGAATCGGTTAGCCGGTTATGTGGTCGGAATGGAAAGTGGCAGTTTATTGCGGTAGCGGCAATTTTATTTACCGAAATGTGAGTAACAACGGTTGATCCCATTTTCTATGAATTTTTTTAGTCTTCCTAATTTCTAATTCACGAAAAGAACCGTATAATGGAAACTGATGTTCTATTACGATCTCATAGCGTGACCAGGTGGTTGATATCATTTGCGTGCGATTGCTATGAGATCATCCTAAATTTCGTGAAGAAAGAAGCGCTTAATATGAACCATGAAACCATGACTGCTGCCGACTACTTGAACTCGCTGGCAACCGATATTCACGCCACCGTTGTCTCGACGGTCGACGCTGACAACAAACCCCAATCCCGGATTATCGATACCCTCTATGCCAAGGATGGGAAGCTCTACTTCACCACCGGCAAAACAAAGGATTTTTACGCCCAACTTCAGGACAATCCGAACCTGGCAATGACTGGTTTAAAAGGTGAAGAAACGCTGAAGTCATTTGCCATCACCGTTAATGGTGAAGTACGCGATGCAGGCACCGACCTCATGCCAGAAATTTTTGAAGCTTACCCCTACCTGAATACCATCTACCCGACCGACGAGAAGAAGGCCCAGCTTCGGGTTATGGAAGTTTATACGGGAACTGTTTCGATTTATGATCTGCGTGAGACACCGATCTATCAGAATACGTTGGCGTTTGGGGAAAGTGCGGGACAAAATAGTTAGCGCCGCACTATAAACAAACCATTCGAAACTTTAAAAACCCTCAGGAATAAATTCCTGAGGTTTTTTCGGTATCTCAACCGCTTAAATAACCAAAACTGCTACTCATTAAAGCGCTACTTCAAATACTTATAAACCTGTTGTCCAGCCTGTCGTCCAAAAATAACAGTCTCAGCAATCGAATTCCCGCCGATCCGGTTATTCCCGTGCAGACCGCCAACGATTTCGCCAGCCGCAAAGAGGCCAATGATCACGTTATCGTTTTCATCCAGCACCTGCGTATTGTGGTTGATGGCAATACCGCCCATCGTGTAGTGCACAGCTGGTGCGATATGAATGGCGAAGAATGGCGCGTGCGCAATGTCACGATCCATACCAGTCGTCCGGCCACATTCAGCATCGTTTTTATCCGCAACTGCCTTGTTCCACGTTGAAACAGCATTGCTTAGCGCAGACTTATCAAACCCAAGTTGGTCAGCTAACTCATCCGTCGTTTGACCAGTCGTTACTAACCCAATGTGGTCATAGAATTCAACGGCTTTGACCCGGTCACGAATGCCTTGGTCAAAGATAAGATAGGCACCACCCTCGTTTAAACCATCAATGGCAGCGGTAACGTTCTTACGGGTATCCAGCTCATTAGTGAACCGGTCGCCATGCTTGTTAACTAGGATAGCACCTTCACCACGAACGGCTTCACCAATGAGGTAAGCATGTGGGGTGTCCTGCTGAACCGTTGGATGAACTTGAACTTGATCCATATCCACTAGCTTAGCACCTAACGCGTGCGCCAAGTTGATGCCGTCACCGGTAGCGCCTGGTTGGTTGGTAGTCTTGTAACCTTTCAAACCAGGTCGGAATTTTGTCAGCAAGTCCTGGTTGGCACCAAAACCACCGGTAGCCAGAATGACCGCATCCGCCTTTAAATCACTCGTCTTACCGTCAATTTCTAGTTTAACAGCGTCAACCTTATCACCATCTTTAACGAGTTCGGTTACTTTAACGCCGGTAAATAATGGAATACCTGCCTTAGCAACCTGCTTCAATAATTCTGTCACTAAGAACCCACCAATTGGCGCCAGTGAACTTGGCCGGTGCGTCCGCATAACGCTCATCCCACCTGTAATCGTGATGTCATCCAAATGAATATCGTGATCTGCTAACCAATCAATGGCTAACGCACCGTGCTCAGCAAAGAACTTCAGTAGCTCCGTGTTATTTTTCTCGCCGCCACCCTTATACGTTTCAGCATAGAAGTCTTCGAAGCTATCAACAACGCCGTGTTTTAATTGGACAAGCGTTTCAGCAGCGTTCATCCCTGAGGAAGCTCGGGTCGTGTTGCCACCAATTTTGTCCATTTTTTCTAAGATAACTGGCTTCAAACCCAGTTCATGAGCTTGAATGGCAGCGGTTAAGCCAGCACCGCCTGAGCCGATAACGATGACGTCATAGTGGTCTTTTAACGCGCTGATGTCTGTTGGTGTGAATGTGAATTTTTCTGCCATTTGTTTACCTTCTTTTTTTGGTTGTCATTCTATTTTATATAGTCGAAACGTGTTCAAAAGGCTGAGGGCTCCTGCGTAAGCAACTTCCGGCACAAAATCCAAAACCGGGACTTTGTTTTTTATGTGCCTGTTATTAGCTTTCTTGGCGTCCACGCCGAAACGTGTTCCGCGAGGCAAGGGGCTCCTGCGTAAGGCACTCTGGCGATAAATCGAAACCAGG
>NZ_BBAG01000005.1 GCF_001311135.1 Secundilactobacillus paracollinoides DSM 15502 = JCM 11969 | reverse complement strand
TTTTAAATAACTGTTTAATTTCCGGTAGGACCTGTGAGTTGCGAGAAACTAATTCTGTCGTTAACATCTGTTTGATCTCCTTATCTTTTCAACCACCCTACCATGCCTCGGGTGTGGAATGCGAGCTATCCGCCACGTCTTAGGAAATCCTTTAGCAGTCCACCCACGCGAACATATTTTCGTTTCTTTTTCGCGAAGAGTTTAGTAAACTAGTGGGGTAGCGTTTTATCGTTCAAAATAATATCCATCACTTAACCAGATTTTGTTTGTAAAGAGGAAACCATTATGACTGATTATGCCATTTTATGTGAAAAAGCTAGTGCGGCGAAAAACTTTGCCAGCGCCCTGGGCGGCACCAGCGGCAGTTTTGCTGGCAAGTCATACACCATCGTCCACTCGCACGGTCACCTGTTAGAGCTGGTCGACCCAAAGGATCAGGTACCAGACGACAAAGTGACCCAGTATCGTTCCTGGAAGCTGGAACACTTGCCATGGAACGTCAACGATTTTAGTTGGGAAAAGAAGCCCATCGCAGCTGCACCCCGACGTGGCAGTCACCAAACGACGGCCCGCAAATCACTCACAGAACTTAAGACCGCAGTCAAAGGTTGCGATGCCATCGTTATCGCAACCGATGTTGACCCGTCTGGAGAAGGCGAGCTGTTAGCCTGGGAAATTATTAACGCGATCAAGTGGCAGGGACCCGTCAAGCGGTTGTACTTTGCCGATGAAGAAAAGCGGTCGGTTCAGACTGGTTTTCGTGAGATCAAGGACATTCCGAGTCAACAAGAAGACGGCGACTTTCTCAAGTCCGACGCCCGCAGCAAATGGGATTTCCTGTCGATGCAGCTGACCCGAATCGCCACAACTGTGTCTAAACAGGCTGGCTATCCCGTCATGGTCGTGCGTGAAGGTCGGCTAAAATCACTGATCGTCCGCCACGTCTATGAACAACTGGAAGCCCTGCGCAATTACAAACGTAAGCCGTTCTATGAGGTCAAATTCAAGGACCCGCAGGACCACGTTTTCGCACGGAAATTTAAGGATGATGAGGCTGCTGCTAAATTCCGTTTTGCATCGAAGACTGCTGGCGAAAAGGACGCAGCCGCCTATCATCCAAGTGCGGTAGCCAATATTAAAACAACACGCCGGCACTCGGGACCACCAAAACTGTTGGACCTTTCTAACCTCGCGTCAATTTTGGCGCCTAAGGGCTACAACGCTAAGGAAGTTTTGGGCACGTATCAAAAAATGTACGAAGCAAAGATCGTCAGCTACCCACGGACGGATGATTCCAAGATTTCGCTGGAACAGTTTAAGCAGCTCTATCCACTGGTACCGTCAATCGCCAAGGTGGTTGATGTGGACCAGAAACTTTTGACGCACACAGCACCTCGATTTACGCACGTCACTAAGGGCAGCGTGGACCATGGGGCCAACCGTCCTGGGAATAAGGTGCCAGCATCGCTGGGTGCCCTTTCTCGCTTCGGTAAATCGGGTCCGGCCATCTACGAAGTTGTGGCAAAGAACTTTCTGGCTATGTTTGGTGAGGATTACGTGTTTGACCACACCACTGCCGAGTTAGCGGACTACCCAGACTTAAGACGGCCTTTAACGTGCCCGTTGCACTGAACTATAAACTTATTTTTGACAGCGCGCGTCAGATCAAAGATGATGACAGCACGGAAGGCAATCAATCAAGCGTTGTCGGTCCAACCGCCGACCCGTTTGTCTTTGAAGGGGCTAACCCGAAGCCGGTTAAGCCAACCATGAAGTGGCTCATGAACTACCTGCAAAAACACAACATCGGGACTGGGGCAACGCGAGTATCCACGGTCTCGCAGATCACAGCTGGCCGAACCGCCCTGCTGCACGAACGCCGCGGAACATTTTCCATGACGAACACCGGAATCGTCTCAGCTGTTCTGACTGAAGGGACCATTATCAGTAGTACAAATGCCACGAAACGGTTATTTGACCTCATGGACCAGGTTGGCAAATTTGAGCTGCCACCTGACCAGCTTCTAACAACCGCTACGCAGACAGTCACCCACGGCATGCCGATCATGGTCGAAAATGCTGGCAAACTGCACGACCGTTTGGGCGATCCAGAAAAGTTAGTCAAGAAGTATCCACAAAAACCAAAGTCGTCTGGCACCACCAGCGCTGGCAAAGAAGTCAAATTCAACCAGGTCTGGGGCGGCCACCACTTCACGGATAGCGAAGTGGCTGATTTGCTGGCCGGTAAGGATATTTCGTTTAGCATTAAAACCAAACGCGGCAAGGACATGGACGTGCACGGGACGCTGGCACAGCAGACCTATCGTGGCCACAAGTTCTGGGGCTTTAAGGCCGCTGATGATGTGTTTACGAAGACTAATAAAAAAAGCATTAAAAACAAATCCAAATAATAGGGAAATTAAAAGACGTCACATTTAAATATGACGTTATAAAAGCACCGACTTCTCACCCATTGAGAAGTCGGTGCTTTTATGCGTTGTCGTCCTTATCCAGATACACATCCGGAACTATCTGTTGTATGACTTTAGTCAGTAAAGTTCCCAGTTGTTTTTCTTCGTTTTTAGTTAAGCTCGTCAAGGCGAAAGAATTCGTGTCCATTTGGATCTTCTTTAGTTCTTTATAAGCTCCGTGGCCTTTTCAGTAGGAAAGACATTACGGCGTCGTTTATCATCCAGATCAACACGCATGTCTGCCCATCCGTTAGCAACTAAAGTGTTAACTACTTTAGTGACAATACTTTGTTGCCGATAAATTCCGCTCATCAGATCCTTTTGTGCTATGCCAGGCTGCTCACATATAATCAAAACATAATAAAAATTACTTTCATTTAATGACCAACCCTTCAGCCGTGTGTTGAGGTACTCCCGAATTGCTCGGTTATACATCGAAATGAGTTTTTCCATCTGAAGTGTCATCGCGATGTCTCTCCTTTAATTTAAATATGCTCTACTAACCAATAATAACAGTCCTGTGCATAAAATGGACATCCAAATTGCAAGATGAGTTCCAACAACAAGATTTGAAGGTATCGTAGCAATTAAAACCATTATGGTATTAAATGCAGAACCTGAAATCTGCCGCAACGCATTATTTAGTGTGGTTCCGTGTGAAATTTCATCTGCTTTCAGGTCTTTTAACCCTTCGGTAATAGCAACTGACATAATCATTGAAATTCCAATCATGCGTAACATATAAGCCAGGATTGTTACCCATACGCTTGTCGTTGTTGTCATCATTACTAGAGAGATACTAGCAACTAGTACAATTAGGCTCCCCAAATAGATAGGAAGTCTCGCGCCATGACTGTCATAATATCTTCCGATAATCGGCGATGTAAGTGCACTTGCAATTGCTCCAGGAAGTAAAATAAGACCTGCTGACAAGCTAGACATTCCTCTTGTATCTTCAAAGAAGATAGGTAAGATTGCCTCAGTTCCCATCATTATGCCGAACACCAGCATAGTTACAATTAACATGGTCGTAAAACTATGCTTCTTAAAGACGGACATGTTCAATAATGGTGTTTCTAACTTACCCTGACGATGCACAAAATACCATGTAATCAAGCTTCCGGCAACTAGCATGACCACAGCTAACATAAAATCACTTGAGAACAAGCTAATGCTTGCCAAAACGCTTCCTAAACCAACCATTGAACTTGTGACAGACTTAATGTCTATTACCACTTTTCGAGACTTTGAAAAGTTAGGCAACATAAAAATAGCAATTATCAAAACAATTACTATTATAGGCATGATGACATAAAATAAAGACTTCCATGAGAAAAATTCCAACATCAGTCCTGAAAAGCTTGGACCAACCGCAGGCCCCGCTGAAACTACCAACGATATTAGTCCCATGATGGTTCCCCGTCTATCAGCGGGATATAATGCTATCAGGCTAATTTGAACGTAAGTAATCATAATTCCACCTGCAACTGCTTGCAGCAATCGAGCTAATAATAGCACATAAAAATTACTTGTCATGGGTTCTAATATTGTCCCGACCAAAAAGACGGTAACAACGCCGATAAATACTTGTCGACTAGTATATTTGTCAATTAAATTAGCCGAAATTGGAGTTGCTAATCCAAGCATGAGTACATAGCCCGATGTCAACCATTGAGCAACGTTCAACGAAAGATGAAAATCTTTTGAAATAACTGGTAAAGCCGTTATCATTACAGTCTGATTTAAAAGCATTACAAAGGCTGTAACTAACAGAATTGTTGCTATTAAAGTTCGATTTTTAGTGACCAAAAATATACCTCCATATTTACATTCAAATGAATGTTTTATATAATACATTCATTCGAATGTAAAATCAAGATTTATTGCTTAAAATCCTAACTTCCTCGATACCTTATACTAAAAAGTAGCTATGTTAAGCACAGTATAAAAAACATGTAAGCTTCAGAGCGCCTTACATGTACCAAGATAAATTAATTAGACTTATTTATCGCTAGAATTCTATGAGTCAAGTACAACACCATACTCAGATTTTCCATCACCCTTTTGTTCACCTTCATATCCTAATTCGGTTCCAAGTCCCTTGAGGAACTCTATAATGGATGGATTAAGACCTATTTCATCAAGTGCATCCCGATTAATGCTATATCTGATTGTTTCTTCATGACCACTAATCACTTTATCAATCCATTTAGGTTCGCGTAGATATTCACGTCCAATTGCTACAAAGTCAATTCCCGCGTCCATTATTTTTTCAGCATCTTCAGGTGTTTCAATAGAGCCAACTGAGATCAAGGGTAACCGTCCTTTAACTTGATCCTTAATACGTTGAATCGTATACCGATCATCATCTGGATTATTCAATGACTTACGCCAGGCATTCCCCATTGAAATATGCAGATAGTTCAGTGGCTGGCCAGATAATTTATCGATGAACTTTAGAGTATCGTCTATTCGGATGCCTGGTGACTCAATTTCTTCTGGAGATATCCGATAACCCAGAATAAAGTCATCATTTCCATACTCTTCAATAGCGTCGTGTACAGCTCTAATTATTTCTAATGCAAATGTCATTCTCTTTTCGACGTCGCCACCCCACTTATCTGTTCGTTTATTGGAGTGGGGAGAGAAAAACTGCTGAATCAGGTAAGTATTGGCCCCATGAATTTCAACCCCATCAAAGCCAGCAACAATCGCTCTACGAGTAGCATCGGCGAAGGCCTGAACAATCGCTTCTACCTCATTCGAAGAAAGTTCGCGAGGAGTTTCCATCCCATCTCGAGGAGCTGCAACGGCGCTAGCGCTAACCGGTTGAATCCCCCTAAGGATGGTACTGTCGCTCATTCGGCCAGCATGAAAAATCTGTATAATTGCTTTCGTGCCACCTTTCTTCATGGCATCTGCTAATTTTGATAAGCCCGGAATATACTTATCATCTGCAACTGAAAGCTCGCCTTCGAACCCTTTTCCATCATTAGTAACATTCGCTACCGGAGAAATAAACATGCCAACACCGCCAGAACGTAAACCAGCATAGAACAGATCGTCGCGAGATACAGAGCCTTCCTCTAGACTTGAAGCAATAGTCATAGGTGGAATAACAACTCGATTCTTGACTTTAACGCCATTTTTAAAAGTATATGGTTGTAAAAACTTGTAGTCACTCATAGTTAGACCTCCAACTTAGTTAGTGAATTAACTTACAAGTGTAGTATAGTTGTCAGAAAAGAAAGTTTTAAGTACTGACTTAATTGTAAGTTACTTACCAGCAAGTTAGTTTTATTGAAGGGAGTTGTGATTTTGGCAATTAAAAAATATCATCTAGGCTGTAATTACGTCTTAAGTATAATTAGTGGAAAGTGGAAGCCTTCAATAATTTGCTCCCTCGGACTAGAAGAAAAAAGATATGGTCAATTAAAAAATACATCGAAGCCATCTATAGCCACGATGTAACTGATAAGGTGCTATCAGAACAGTTAAATCAATTGGTTCATGATCAAATTGTTCATCGAGATAGTTTTCCAACCATTCCTCCTAAAGTAGTATATTCTCTGACTCCTGAAGGCGCAAAACTTAAAAAAATTTTAGTATCCATGTCGAAATTTGGTGAACAATTAGCTGAATCTTCTGATGACGATATTGAGTTAGATTATTCCGCCCAAGACATGCTAAGAGAAATTCATACAACCAATTAATTGTTATTGTGACAACAGTTCTCGTCTAAAACTAATTAACTATTATTTCTGTCCAGTTCGCGTTATTTCGCTTCCTAATTTGTTATTCCGCAAAGTTATCAATGTTTAAAATTTGGCTCAAATTGATTGTGCGTAAGTTGATAATAAAGAGAAGTACTTATCCATGAAATAGTTAGTCATTTTAAAACAAAACAATCAGTGGCTAATAAGTGTTTTAACGTAAGGATTCTCAAGTGCATTAGCCGTCTTTTCAGCTTCCGCAAATTGAAGTTCGCGACTGACAATGTCTTCGGCGTTGGGCGCATCATAAATATCAAGCTTGTAGTCGATCTCTTTCAAGTTTTCCGCAATGATGCGTTGCTGCTCCAAGATCTTTTCTCGATGGTCGTGAAATAGGCGTTTTCGGTCGTCAATACTTGCTGGGCCAGCCATCACGTCCGCAATGTACTGCCGGATCGCGCTAATTTTCATCCCCGTATTATTCAAACAACAGATCGTGTGGATGATATTGAGATCGCCATCCGTAAATTCACGATAGCCAGCATCGTTTCGAGCGACAAATGGTAATAACCCTTCCTTATCGTAGTAACGCAGTGTGTAAATGGATAAACCAACCTTCTCTGAAACTTCTTTAATTGTGTACGTCATCAATAGACCTCGATTTTTTTCATTAGAGTTGCCATAGAGTGCCCTCTAGGGTTTAGGATAGCCATATCATAAACAATCGTTACGTTAAACGCAACTAAAAAGGAGATCTTTATATGACACAACACGTGCTCGTTACTGGTGGGAATGGTTTCTTAGGCCAACACATTATTTTACAGCTCCTCGATCAGGGGTATCAGGTTCGGACAACACTGCGCACTTTGAATAAGCAAGGCCAAGTGATTGCAACGTTGCAGGCGCATGGTGAGAACACAGATCAGCTTGGTTTTGTTCAGGCCGATTTAAGTCAGGATGCTGGATGGTCGGAAGCAATGGCGGGTATCGATTTTGTGTTAAGTGTTGCCTCCCCTGTCTTCATGACGACTCCCGATGATCCAGAAGAAGTCAGTCGAGCAGCTAAAGTCGGCATTTTACGAATCTTAAAGGCTGCTAACCGAGCTAAAGTTAAGCGAGTGGTCATGACGGCTAATTTTGGGGCCGTAGGTTTCAGTAACCATGATATGAACAGCGTGACAACTGAAAAGAACTGGACTGATCCCAGCGAAAAAGGCATTTCTTTATACGAAAAATCAAAGCTGTTAGCTGAAATGGCAGCTTGGGATTATATTAAACAACCAGACGTACATCTAGAATTTGCGACAATTAATCCAGTCGCAATTCTTGGCAAGGCACTGGATAATCACCTGTCTGGCAGTTTCGGCCTAGTTAAGGGCTTGTTGGATGGGTCTACGAAACGCGTCCCGGACTTGCCCCTGAACGTTGTGGATGTTCGCGACGTTGCCGACCTGCATATTCGCGCTATGGTTACGCCAGAAGCTAACGGGGAGCGCTTTATTGCGACGGAAGACGGCCAGATCTCACTACTGGAAATCGCACAGTTGATCAAGGCGAAACGGCCAGAATTAGCCAGTCAGGTTGCCGATAAGAAGTTACCAAGCTGGATCATCACGCTGGGAGCGCCGTTTAATAAGTCTGCCACTGAGGGCAAGCTGATGATGGCCGTTAACCGAAACGTCAGCAACCAAAAAGCACGCGATGTGTTAGGGTGGACGCCGATCAGTGATAATGAGCAGACGATTTTGGATACGGTGGATGCCATAGAGCGTGAAGGAAAACGGTAGGAAGCGAAATGTAAGCCAACTCTGGAGAAAATGCCTGAACTTGGCATTTTTGCCAGAGTTGGCTTACATGCAGTTTTCTGTTTTCCGAAACGCGTTTCGGCCGCGATGCTAGAAAGACTGAAAAAATTCCGTTGAGGCGAAAGATCACCCTAACGTTTTAATGTCCATAACAAAAACGGCGCCAACTAATTCCCAAATTGGGGGATACAGTTGACGCCGTTTGCGTTTAATAGACCTTCAACCCAAGCTTGTGTTTCATCAACAGAATACGCGCAACCGAAGCATTTAACTGCTTAGTCGAAATCTGTTTCTTAGCAAGTGCATGTTCAACCTTCGGAATGCCTGTTCGATAATCACTGCTGAGAATCACGTCATTGCCAGCTTTGATGGCCGCGACATCACGGTACACATGGTGCTTATTCGCATAAGCTGTAACGGCCCCCATTTGGAGACTGTCGGAAACGATGACGCCCTTAAAGCCAAGGGTCTTTCGAAGAAGGGTAATATCCTTTCTTGAGAGCGATGCCGGCCTCCCCGGATCAATCTTGCTTAAAATGATATGGGTCACCATAATAGAATCCACGCCAGCTTTAATGCCTGCTTTAAATGGCAAAAAATCCTTACTCTCAAAGCTCTTCAAGGAACGATTGACCGCCGCCGCTCCGGTGTGCGTGTCCGCTGCGGCCCCGTATCCCGGAAAATGTTTTAAGGTTGCGGCAACATTGTACTGTTGAATCGCGGGCACAACGTCTTTAATATAGATGGCTGTCTTCGCATAAGATTTGGAAAACGCGCGCGGATAAATAAAGCTGCCGGTTCTTTCAGAAACATCTGCATCAGGGCATAGTTCCAATTGATGCCAAGGGTATGCAGCGTTTTGGCTTCACTCTTATATTCTTTCAGTACTTGCTTCATACCACCCTTTGCGTATGCTTGTCGTGGGGACAGATACGCACTATGCCCAGAGATTGCGCTATTAGAACTTAACCGAGAAACTGTGCCGCCCTCCTGATCAGTTGCGATGGTGAGCGGAATCTTAGCACTTCTTTGATAGCCTTTCAGTCGGTTCTTAAAACTGCTGCGACTACCGACAAAATTATTCCCCATCAAAATGATGCCACCAAGATCATACTGTTTGATTGCATGTTTGGTCGCACTAGCATCATTCGAGACACCCGTCACAAATAATTGCCCCACTTTTTGCTTCGTGGTCATGTGGGCAACTCTACTGGCAATCTTCTGCTCAGCTGTGGTTTTAGCCATTGCATTCGGCACTGTCGAACCAATTAGAAAAGCCACCTCTGCAATCGTTGCTAGGCAAACATCAACTATCCTTCTACTATTAGAACGTTTAATCATAAAGAAACCCTTCTTTTACTAATCTATAATTAACGTTTTAATTATATCAAATTGTTAGACAAATCAATCACTAGTTTCAAAAAATCAGCAAACACGTGTCAATACAGGAATAGTGTGTCATTCGCCAGTTTATTTTCTCGTCAGGATATTTTGACTTGTAAAGCGCTTACAAAAAGTGTAAAGTTAACCCCATAATAAATATTTCACTTACTGGAGGTAAGGAGTAATGACAAAGGTTGCAATGGTTACAGGGAGTGCACAGGGAATTGGTGCTGAAGTGAGTCGTCATTTGGCAAAAGACGGTTATGACATTGCGTTAGCTGATCTGCCCGCCCAAGCTGAAAAAGCCAAAACGGTGATTGCTGGCGTCGAGGCAGCCGGTCAAAAGGCGATTTTCGTGCCCGTTGACGTGACTGACCAGCAAGCGGTTGCTGATGCTGTCAACGAAGCTGCTGATAAACTGGGTGGCTTTGACGTTATGGTCAACAATGCCGGGGTTGCAAAAGTGGATAAGCTTGAAGATATCAAACCTGCTGACTTGGAATTCAGTTACAAGATCAACGTGTTTGGTGTTATCTACGGCATCCAAGCTGCTGCCAAGAAGTTCAAGGAACTGGGCGTTGCCGGCCGTATCATCAACGCTTCATCCATTGCGGGCATGCGCGCTTTTCCTGTTTGGGCAACCTACTCCTCAACGAAGGCCGCTGTCATTAGTATTACCCAAGCCGCTGCCTTAGAATTTGCGGCTGACCACATTAACGTCAACGCCTATGCACCAGGTGTTGTTGGCACCACTGGTATGTGGGATGACATTGACAAGAAGATGTCTGAGATCAACGGCAAGCCACTGGGTCAAAATAAGAAGGACTATGTCGGTACTATCCCACTAGGCCGGACCGTTGAACCAAATGATATTGCAAACATGGTGTCATTCTTGGCTGGCCCTACTTCTGAATTTATTACGGGGCAAACGTACGCTGTGGATGGTGGCGGTATCCTGTAAACACGCTTCAACCGATAATCAAACTAGCATAAAAAAGCGATGCCATGTGACATCGCTTTTTTGTGCTAGTTTTCTGTGGTAAACCGGATGTAACTGCGATCATCAAATGAGTTGTTTCCAGCTCGCAATCCCTTGGTGGAGGGGAATTGTTGGTAACACAGCGGATCATTTTGAATCACGTCTGCCAGTCCAACTTCAGTCGTATCCAGATCCTTTTGAATTTGTGGGTACCCATCACTGGCCAGTGCAATTTCCTGAGGGTTATCTTCAAGCTTGACGACCTGAATCAAACTATCTGGAATCGGTGTCCCGTTAAAAATGGCATACCCAAAGTCGGTGCCAGCTTCATTTGCAAAGTTTGTTGCCTTTAGGATCCAAGGCAGAATCTCAGTTCTGCTTGGGTCCTCCCCCGTCATGTAATCTTGTGGTATCGCTTTAGTTGTCTGAAAGTTTGTCGTGAGGATGAGACTGCGCATTTGCGACAAAACAACATCGCTCTTTTTGGGCGTTACAAGCACTTGCCCGTTAACATATGCCTGGCAATCTCCAATAAACCACAGTTCGTTGAAGTGGTTTGAGTAAATCACACTGACGGCTTGAAGCCCCTGACTAACAATGTCATCAGTAAACGTGACGTCCTCATAGAAATCGGCAAACTTCTGGTTAACCCGGGAAATAATTTCCGGTAATGTTGTTTCTTCCGGACATTCGGCTAACACCTGAGCAACAAGTGTTGACGCCCACTTCCCCGTTGTTTTTCGTTGGTAGCTAAAATCTGACTTAGATGTGACTCCGTCAACGATAGCCACGAAGTTATCATTAGCAACAATGGTGTCTTCGCATAACGTATCATTGATTTTACCACGTAGAAACTGTTCGATTATTTTCACGTCATCGCCCTCTTTTGTCAAAAATGGTTCGACTCCAGCATAGTTGATGCGTGACAAAATAACCAGTCGGGTGTTTATGAATTTTGACGATTGTACCGCGCATAGCGAATTTCGCGATAGATGACGATTGCAATTGGAGGATCATCAGAATTAATGCACTATCTAAAGCCATCCAGTGCAGCCAAAGCGAAACGCCACCTAGGGCAATTGCAACGACACTGAGTCCGTAGAGTACAGGACGCCGTTTAGTCCACCGTGTCCACCGCTCTTCCGGCGTCTTCACATCTGAAATAAATGATTCTAGTCTGAGCAATGCCCCAATGTTAATAAATCCCATCAGAAGCATGATACCGCGGTCATACAGTGCACTGATATTAAACATCAGCGCAATCAAGAACAAAACATCAATTACCAGCAATAGTGTCGTAACAGGACTCAATCGCTTTAAAACGTCTTCTTTTTTTAAATAAGCTTTCATATCATTATCCTCCTTGATAAGGGTATCCAGTGAAATCCCGTAGTAGTCGCTTAATGCGACCAGACTATCGATATCGGGATAACTATGCCCCGTTTCCCAACTGGATATCGTTTGCCGTGAAACACTCAGTGTCTCTGCAACGGTCTGCTGTGTTAATTGTTTTTCTGTGCGTGCACGCTTTAATTGTTCGCCAACTTGCATGATTAAAATCTGCCTTTCCCCATATGGATGAGCTTAATATACTCCCTAGGATACCATTTACCTAGCCAAGATTCTAAGCATGCCGGTATATCAACGTTTGGAAGCATTATTTTCAACTTCAAGTCCTCAAAATAAACTTGGAATCGGCGCCTTATCGGTCATTGCAACCGTTTGCATTAAATGCTACGATGAACCATGAAAGGTCCACCAACTCACAAATCTAATGTAAAAGCGAGACGATTATGATGACGCAACCATTACCCAACTATGATCAGGACGGTCAAACAATAACTCTGTCCTTCCTTGACCAAAAATTACAACTCACTATTATTACCCAGGAAATAATTCGCGTTTTTGAATTCCGTGGCGATAAGTCTTCGTCCTATGCGATTGAAGGTGAAAAGCAACAGCCAACTGACTTCACGTTTAACACAGTGAATAATCAGTACATTCTCAAAACAGCAGCACTAACGCTAAAAATTGATACTGCCGGCCATTTAGACGCCTACGATGCCCATGACAACCCGCTCGTTCTCGATTATCGCGGCGACCGTCACCTGCTTGATAAAGGTATCGATAAGGTCCATCAAAAATTGGTTGAAGCTGAAGGACATAACGTTACTGACGCAACTGCAACGAGCAATACTGCCTATTACGAAGTTGTTAAAACGCTAAATGCTGATGAACAGTTTTACGGTTTAGGCGATAAGACCGGCTATCTGAACAAACGCGGATTCGAATACGATAACTGGAATACGGACAATCCCGAACCACACCTGGAGAACTTTACCCGACTCTATAAGTCCATTCCAATCCTTTATGGATTAAACGCAGGACATCCGTTTGGCCTGTTCTTTGACAACCCCTACCGCAGCCATTTCGACCTTGGCAAGGAAGATCCTAACTACTACTTCTACTCTGCAGTCGATGGCAATTTAGACTACTACATCATTGGCGGTCACTCGTTGAAACAAGTTGTCACCAATTACACCTACCTCACTGGACGCGTCCCGTTACCACAGAAATGGACACTTGGGTATCAGCAATCGCGCTGGGGCTATAGTGAATCCGAAGCTGAAGTTCAAGAGCTGGCCGATAATTTTGAAAAATACGACCTTCCCTGTGACGCCATACACTTCGATGTCGACTACATGGAAGGCTACCGGGTATTTACCTGGGATCAGGCAAAATACCCCTCAGGACCGCAGAATTTCGTTGCTAGCTTGCGGAAACGAGGCATTAAGGTCGTTCCAATTATCGATCCCGGCGTAAAAAAGGATCCTGGCTACACCATATACGATGACGGCATCAAACATAACTACTTCGTTAAAACACCTGAAGGCGACGTCTACGTGAATAAAGTCTGGCCCGGCGATGCCGTTTTCCCCGACTTTGGTCGTCAAGCTGTCCGTGACTGGTGGGCGAATAATCAGCACTTCTTAGTTAAACTAGGTGCAGCCGGTGTCTGGAACGATATGAACGAACCGGCGTCGTTTGCCGGTGAAATTCCTGAAGATGTTGTGTTTAGCGACCATGATGAACCGTCAACGCACAAGAAGATGCATAACGTTTATGGTCATAACATGGATCAAGCAACCTATACTGGGTTAAAACAACTGCAGGGCAAACGACCGTACGTCATTACCCGGGCTGCTTATGCCGGAACACAAAAGTACGCTACCGTTTGGACCGGCGACAACCACAGTATCTGGCCGCACCTGCAGCTCATGATCCCGCAGCTTTGCAATTTAGGCTTAGCGGCTTCTCGTTTGCTGGTACAGACATCGGCGGCTTTGGGTCTGACGCCCAGCCAGAACTATTGACCCGCTGGATCGAAGCCGCCATTTTCAGCCCACTATTGCGGAACCATAGTGCAATGGGAACGCGCCATCAAGAGCCTTGGATCTTCGGGGAACCGACCCTGTCAATTTATCGGAAATATTTGCAATTACGTTACCATTTCATTCCGTATCTGTACGATTTGTTCGCTCAGGAAGCGCAAAATGGGTTACCAATCATGCGGCCACTAGTGCTCGAGTACCCAAATGACGCCAAAGTGCGAAATCTAGACGATGAATACATGGTCGGTGACAGCGTCTTAGTTGCCCCAATTGTTGAAAAGGCTAAGGATAAGCGGCTGGTCTACCTGCCTGCCGGTAACTGGATCAACTTTTGGAACAATCGTGAATACGCCGGAAACCAGGAGATCGTGGCTGATGCACCGTTGGACACACTTCCCCTGTTCATTAAGAAGAATACGTTATTACCTTGGGGAAAAGTCGTTACCCATATCAGCGACGCATCCGATACAGAAATGACGTTTAACCTATTTGGCGATTCTGGGACATACACCCACTATCAAGATAACGGGACTGACTTTAAGTACCAGGATGGTGAATTTAACCAGTATGCTGTTTCGGTGACGGATGGTGTGCCTGCTGTGACGCTAGTGCATCATGGGTTTAATGCTGTTTATCAACATGTTTATGTTGCGTTGGCTGACCGCGTTGTTGCGTTTTCTTTTGATGGCAATGACGGTTATGTTGTTGCGTGATTTTGGATAGCAAAAGGCGCCGATGCTCTTGAATAGAGTATCGGCGCCTTTTACTATTTTTTTGGCTACTAATTTCTCTTTTTACTTATTTCTCTTTTACATAGCCGAAACGTGCTCCATGGGGCAAGGGGCGGCCATGTAAGGGACTCTGGCAAAAAATCCAGGCCCAGGATTTTCTGCCAGAGTCCCTTACATTCTGCCCCTTAACCGCCCCATTCCGCACTCTAACAGTTATTTAGCAGAATTCACAGTAGCTTCTTGCTTGGAAGCATCCTTACGACGCATTTCCATTTCAATTTCTTCAAGCGTCTTCCCACGGGTTTCTGGCACCATGTAGATGACAAAGAAGATTGAAACGATTGAGAAGAAACCGAAGACGGCGAATGGGCCACCAACGTTGTTATGGAACATGCTCAACAATACCAAGAAGAATTGAGAAACGATAAAGTTCCCGATCCAGTTAGCAGCTGACCCGATTGAGTTCCCGATCCCACGAACGTTCAATGGGAAGATTTCACCAATCATTAACCAGCAAATTGGACCCCATGAAACGGCGAAACCGAAGATGTAAAAGGCAATCAGAATCATGGTTGGAACGGCCGCTGCTTTAACACTTAACGTGAAGTTCAAAACAGCTAAGATCCCGATTGAAATCGTCATAACGATCGATCCAAATAACAGGATGGTCCGACGATTGAACTTGTCCATGATCTGGTAAGCCAACAACGTGCAGACGAAGTTCACGATCCCGATCCCAACAGAGATCCAGATGGCGCTGCCCTCAGCAAAGCCGAATCCTTTAATGAACACTTGTGGCAAGAAGTAAATGACAGAGTTAATCCCAACTAATTGTTGCAGAAGCATTAAACCAATCGCAACAATAACGGCTGGACGGGCAAACGTGAAGAGTTCATGAATCCCACCCTTTGGCTGGTTAGCAACTTTTTGAATGTCAGACAATTCCTTGTCTGGATCTTCATCGGTGTTTTTACGCAGATCGTGCAACACGTCGCGTGCTTCATCGATCTGACCCTTTTCAACTAAGTAACGTGGTGATTCAGGCAAGATCAACGACCCGATAAAGAGTAAGGCGGCAGGAATCAAAGCTGACCCGAGCATCCAACGCCAATCACGGATGCCTAACAGGTTATGACCCAAGAAGCCTAAGTTTGAAACGTAAGCTAACAGAATCCCTAACGTAATCATCAGTTGGAACATTGTCCCAAGGGAACCACGGTGCGGCGCATCAGCTAATTCTGCAAGGTATGCGGGTGTTAAAGCTGAAGCGGACCCAACGGCGAAACCCAAGATGATCCGGGCGGTAATCATTGAAATGAATCCAACAGATACCATTGATAGACCTGAACCAATCAAGAACAGAATAGAAGAATAATAACAATAACCGTTTCCGACCAAAGCGATCGGATAAGGACCAATCGATAGGGCCCCAATTGAAGATCCAATCAACACTGACGAGGTAATGAACCCCGTTTGCTCAATGTTCAAATGGAAGTTGCTTTCGATAAGCGAAGACGCCCCAGAAATAATACCAGTATCAAACCCAAATAACAGGCCGCCTAGAGCACCGAAAACAAAAATGAAAAATGTGCTTAAGTGTCTAGCTCGCATAAAAATCTCTCCTAACCAAAAGTAAATGATAGCTTTCAACGTTTCCAATTGTAATCCCTTACATGTAATTTGCAAGCGATTTCATTTACTAAATTAGCTAAAAGGCAGAAATGTTGGTTTTGGGATACCTAATAATTTTTGCTTATAAAAAGTGTGCTATTTCACAATATCGTAAATCGTTTTAAATTTTATAGTGCCAAACTCCGGCATGCCAGTAATACATTAACCATTCACAAAGTATAGCTTAGGTTTAGGCGGACACCATTTCCGCCATGATTAAAAATGAAATTTATGTATCCGCTTTCATAATTTGAAAATAATTTGTCAATAATTATTAAAACGTCCATCAATGATTATGGATTGTCACTACTTTGTAACATAATTAATTGGTCCATACCTCAATCTTTTTTGAATTATTTTTCAGCTTAATGCACACTTGTTCAATAAATTGGTCCCAATCAACACATTCTGCGCATAGTGGTGTCTACAACGTGGACGACAATGAAGATAATTCTAATACTGGCCTGATTTTAATGTTTAACACTATACTTATCCGGACACCTCGACGGACGTCAAAAAACGAGGATCGTTTACCCTGCCAATCTTTGCGCTACTAATAAAACCTTATTTCAAAAAGGAGTACTGTTTACAGTTTCTGAACAGTACCCCTTTTTATTCTAAAAAAGTTCGTTTTTCCTTTCGCCTGACTTGTGACACAGAAGCTTATCTGATAATATGTAAGAATTGTCAAAAACAAATACTAAATGTGACGTTTAAAAAACACCAAAAAGTGAGGTATATCATTGCTAACTGTAAATAATGTGTCCATGACCTTTTCCGACCATAAATTGTACGATGACGTTAACTTAAAATTCACGCCAGGCAACTGTTATGGCATTATCGGTGCCAATGGTGCCGGTAAATCAACCTTTCTGCATATTTTAGAGGGGCAATTGACGCCCACCACTGGGACCGTTTCAATGGGGCCTAATGAGCGGATGAGCAGTCTCAAACAAGACCATTTTGCCTTTGATGATCAAACTGTCATGAACACCGTATTGCAGGGACATGAACACCTCTACGAAGTGATGACAGAAAAGGATGCGCTCTACGCGAAACCCGATTTCTCAGATGCAGACGGGATTAAAGCCGCCGAACTGGAAGGCGAATTTGCCGAGATGGACGGTTGGAACGCTGAAAGTGATGCCAGCCAGCTGTTGCAATCCATGGGTATTCTTGAAGATCGACACCAAAGTTTGATGAAGGATCTCTCCGAAAACGACAAGATCAAGGTCTTATTAGCCCAGGCGCTATTTGGCAAGCCTGACGTTTTACTGTTAGACGAACCAACAAACGGGTTGGATCCGCTGACCATTAACTGGCTGGAAAATTTCCTAGCTGATTACGATAACACCGTCTTAGTCGTTTCCCATGACCGTCATTTCTTGAACGCCGTCTGCACGCACATGTGTGACGTTGATTTCGGTAAGATCGAACTCTTCGTCGGCAACTACGACTTCTGGCTGCAGTCTTCTCAATTGGCTCTAAAGTTGAAGTCACAAGCAAAACGCGAAAAAAGAAGAACAGATCAAGCAACTGCAAGAATTTATCGCACGATTCTCTGCGAACGCTTCAAAGTCCAAGCAGGCCACTTCTCGAAAGAAACAACTCGACAAGATCACGCTGGATGATATTAAGCCAAGTTCACGGAAATACCCGTTCATTAAATTCACACCAGAACGCGAATTAGGAAACGACTTCGTGCGCGTTGAAAATATCAGTAAAACAATCGACGGCGTACAGGTCCTATCCAACGTCAGTTTCATCCTGCGTCCCGGTGATAAAGCGGCGATTATTTCACGCTCGGACGTTGCAACCAGCACGCTCATGCAGATCATTGCTGGTACCATGGCACCCGACACCGGTACTGTGACTTGGGGTGTCACGACTGAACGTGCATCAATGCCTAAGGATCTGAATCCCGAATTCAGCGACGAAAGCCTCAACATTTTAGAATGGCTGCGACAGTATGCCAGCAAGGAAGAAAGTGACAACACCTTCTTACGCGGTTTCTTAGGGCAAATGCTGTTCCGTGGCGATGATGTTTTGAAGCAGGTCACGGTCCTTTCTGGGGGCGAAAAAGTCCGCAGTTACCTCTCTAAACTTATGTTAACTAAGGCGAACGTCCTATTACTGGATGACCCGACTAACCATTTGGATCTTGAAAGTATCACCAGTCTAAACGACGCGCTGATCGGTTTTCCAGGCTCAATGGTCTTCACCAGTCATGACCACCAGTTTATTGAAACGATTGCTAACCACATTATTGAAGTGGGACCAAAGGGCGTTGTCGATAAGGCTGACACGACCTACGATGATTTTATTAACCATGAAGTTGCCCAAAAACAGGTTGAAGCGATTTACTAATCGTTTGACTATGCTAAAAAAGAAAAAGGAATCCGGCAAGTTAGTCGGGTTCCTTTTTTGATTCTTGCAATGACGTTACTATCTTTCCCTGCACCATAGTTGAACACTTTAGTTATCGAGGATAAACCTATGAATCCCATTTCCGACCCCGTCATGTTCGTTATCATCGGTAATGCGCTCAGCCCCGGCCTTAACTTCATCAAGACCGTTACCCATAACGATCGGCATGCCCACTAATTTCAGCATTGGCAAATCATTTGGGCCATCGCCAAACGCTGCCGTGTCCTTCAGATCCAGCTGTTCGTGCTTCGCAATAAATAGGACACCACGTGATTTTTTTGCGGTCTCATTTGTAATATCTAAGAAGACGTGACTAGATGCTTGAACCGCTGCACCCGGGAGGTCAGCTTCGTTTAACAACGTCATAACGCCCTGCATGACACGATAATCTAAAATTGTGAATGTGATTTTATAAATCGTTGGTGTATCCGCAATCAGTTCGGCTGTCGGTCTGACGATTGGGGCGTGTGGCATGATCTTGCCAAGGTGTTCAACGCCATCGTCTACCTGCGTAACATACCAATTATTGAGGTCGTACAGACTAATGCCGACTTGCGGAAACTGTGCTGTCACAAGCGTCAATATCTTACGAACGACATCGTCGGCAATCGGGCGGTCTTCAATGACCTCTGGCTGACCGTCAACCATTCGGTAGATTAGTCCACCATTGAAACCCACCTGTGGTGCGGTTAACTGCAGAGCGTCAATCGCTGCTGCCATCTGTCTGGGCGAGCGAGCGGAAACCAGTGTAATGGGAATGTTAGCGTCCTGAATCAGCGCCTGGTTTGTGGCCGATAAATCGCCCTTGTCGTTTAACAAGGTCCCATCCATATCAGAAAATATATGCTTAATCATGAAGTAGATCCTCTCAATTCTCGTAATCTCTCTTGTCAGTCTTCACAATTGTAGCAAATTTTGACTGGGCGGTACACCTTGGTTAAAAACAACGCAACGTTATTTTCTAAAACCATGGTCTTGTGAAAATAAGAATCAATTTTGTAATGCGATATTCTTCAGAAATTGCTGCCGGTCCTCAGGCGTTATTGTGTTAATATTTCCCAAATGATGCCAGCTGATTTTTTGAGATGAAATTCCTAAATCACGAAAGACGGTGTTGATCAATGACTGCCGAATGGGGTCACCGTAGTCCTGTTCCAGCGCCTGCTGACTCACTTCAGAAGTCGTGATAACAGTGACGTGATCCAACCACGTCATTAATCCGTGCCAGTCCTCATTCTCACTGGAATACGCAAAGCCTTTAAGCATGACCTTGTCAAAGAATCCCTTGACGATACCAGGTAAATTCGACCACCAGATTGGGGCAATCAAATACAGATCATCGGTGTTCTGCAACTGTTGCTGATAGTCTTTCACCAGTTGATAAGGGGTATCACCCTTACTGAAAGCCTTTAGTTCTGCTTGACTGTATACAGGATCAAAGTGATCCGCGTACAGGTCAATAACCTGATAGGCATCACCGTTTTGTTGAAACTTCTGAGTTAGTGTCGTTAAAATTGCGTGGTTGAAACTTTTCTCCCATGGATGTGCGTAGATAATTGTCTTCATGTTAGTCCCTCCTGCTTGCTTATCGAATACCCAAATTGTATGGTGGGTGTACGGATTAAACAAGTACGGTAATGAAGGAGAGTGTGGCAGATTGCCCATTTCATCTGATTTTAGAAAGGATTATTTTATGGCAGATCAACTCGAGTACGTACGCAACATTAACATCCCCGAAACTGGCTTTGGATACACTCTGGGACTCATCGGCGGTAAATTCAAGATGCCGATTCTTTACTGTCTTTCCTTAAACAACGGTCCTATGCGCTACAATGCTATTAAGCGCACGTTAGGTACCGTATCGTTTAAGAGTCTAACAAATTCCTTGCGTGAATTAGAACGTGATGGTCTTATTTCCCGGGAAATTTTTGATCAAGTCCCGCCTAAAGTTGAATATCAGTTAACTGGACTGGGAACGTCTTTGATTCCAGTCATGGATGCCCTCTGTGTTTGGGGTGAAACCCATGATTCTTCACAAGTAAACGGTGTCAAGTGCAAGATTGATTAGGTAACAGAGCGTTATCTTTTATCAGCTCCATGTTTCGCACTATTTTCACAATTTTTTGTTTTATTAAAAAAGCACGCTGAACCAGCGACCTATCAACTGTTACTCGCCTCTTTGAAAGCCATTCCAACAAACTTCATCTTAAACACGCCATCCATTGGTTTAATGCGCTTCAGCGTGGTTTTTCGACCAGTGCTCAATTTCTAAAGCAGCAATAGCTTCCAGTTGAAATTTGAAAGTGCATGCTGTAACATGACCTGTGACAACTGAATAGATTTCTTCGGGGCAGGGTGAAATTCCCGACCGACGGTAACAACCGAGTGTACCTCTCGAGTTGAAGTCCGTGACCCGCGTTTTAGCGGTGGACCCAGTGCAAGTCTGGGACCGACAGTGATAGTCTGGATGGGAGAAGAAAAATGGATTTAATTTCGCATCGTTTTTGACGTGCTTATTTTGTGCACGCACTAACTCGGATGAGATCTCATTTAGCTTTCAAACTTCGGCCTCGCTTAACTGCGGGGCCTTTTTTTGTGAGGTGAATCAAGATCAACGATCAACAATTAATGGCAAAAGCCATTGCAGCAGCACGTAACGGTATTACCCATACATGGACGAATCCCGTTGTTGGCGCCGTTATAGTGAAAAATAATCAGCTCCTGGCAACTGGTTATCATCATCGCTTCGGTGACATGCACGCGGAGATCAATGCGCTCAGCCATCTTCAAGATATCAACGATGCTCGTGGTGCCACCATGTACGTTACCCTCGAGCCTTGTAGTCACTACGGTAAAACACCACCATGTGCAAAACGACTCGTCGAAGTTGGTATTAAACGCGTCGTTATCGGCCAGCAAGACCCCAATCCGCTAGTCAGCGGTCACGGCATCGCGATTCTCAAGGCTGCCGGTATCGCCGTAACAGTTCTAAACAAAACGGCTGACCTGAACGTCGCCTATACCTTTTTTTATCAGCATCACCGGCCGCTGGTCACGCTCAAGTATGCCACGAGTATGGACGGCAAACTCAACGATGGGTCTAAGACGCGCACGCTGTTGACTGGAAAACCCGCGTACCATGACAGCCAAACATTACGGTTACATCAGCAAGCCATTCTCATTGGCGAGACAACACTGACTGTTGATGATCCGCAACTAACCGTGCGTGACACAACACCCGACTTTCCGCCGATTCGTATCATTCTGGTTAATAATGCCGCTGATTTAAACCGCAATGCTACAGTGTTTCAATCAGATGCCCCACTTTGGATTTTGTGTCGCCAATCAACTGAGCAGCAGAAATGGCCCGATTTCGTTTCAGTTTTCACAGATCCTACCCGGGCACCGCAAACGATCATGCAATTATTGTACGAACAGGGCGTTCAATCCCTGCTGATCGAAGGTGGCGCACACACTCAGGCTGCCTTTAGCACTGCCGGATTAGTGGACCGCCTTGTCGTTTACGTGGCACCGCTAATTCTGGGTGGTTCTGACCTGCCAGCCATTTGGGGCACAGGTTGCAAACAACCACTCCCCTTCGACCTTACAGCAACGACGCAACTTGGTAACGACACTCGGTTTGACCTCAGGAGGCAATGACATGTTTACAGGCATTATTCAAGACGTAGGCACCATCACAAGCCTGCACTGGCAGGCAGAGCATGCACAACTCACGATTGAAACACCACTGACGGAAAAAATTCACAGCAAAATTGGTGACAGTATTGCCGTTGACGGTATCTGCTTGACCATTACCGACCTGACGCCCAGTCAGTTTAGCGCGGACGTCATGCCAGAGACTGTACGCCGGACAAACTTGGCCACGCTCACGGTCGGTGGCCACGTCAACCTTGAACCGGCGCTACTCGTCACAGATCGCCTCGACGGACATTTCGTTCTCGGACACGTAGATACAACAGCAAAACTCGTCCAAAAAGTGCAAGATCAGACTGCCGTCACGCTCTCATTTGAATTTCCAGCACGCTACCAAACATACTTGATTGAAAAGGGATCAGTCGCTATCAACGGCGTCAGTTTAACCATTACGGCTGTTTCAAAACAACAGTTCAGCGTCAGTCTTATTCCCCATACCATGGCAGAGACCATGCTAGGCGATCTTGAGACCGGCGACTTCATCAATCTCGAAACCGATATTCTTGGTAAATATCTGATCAACCAACAGGAGGTCCTTGCTCATGAGTAGTACTTCAGAATCGATTATTAACCGGGTGGAAACCGCCCTTGAAACTTTAAAAAATGGTCAGTTGATCATCGTTACCGACGACGACCATCGTGAAGCTGAAGGCGACATGGTGGGATTAGCGCAGTATGCGTCCGGTGACACCGTACGAACCATGGTGACTAATGCACGCGGGCTGTTGTGCGTACCGATGACCCAAGAAATTGGCGAACGCTTGGTCTGACGCCGATGGTCGCTAATGCATCAGATGCATATGGCACCGCCTTTACGATCAGTACCGATGCCAAAACGACATCGACTGGCATTTCAGCGTTTGATCGTGCCGACACCATCCGCCAACTCGCCGACCCAGCATCACAACCTGGCGCCTTCTACCATCCCGGGCACATTTTCCCGTTGATTGCTAAAGAGCGGGGCGTCATGGCCCGCGGTGGGCACACCGAAGCAGCTGTCGACCTGGCCAAACTAGCAGGCGCCACCCCGGTTGCCTACATCTGTGAGATCCTGCAAAAAGATGGCCACATGGCGCGACGCCGTGAGCTAAAACCATTTGCAGAGGGTATTCAAATGCCTCTGATTTCAATTCAAGACATCAAGCAATACCGGTACATGAAAGACCGCGGCATTGCCGAATTGATCACCAGTGTTAAACTGCCCACAAAGTACGGCGATTTTCAGCTAGAAGCCTACGATACACAAGATGGGCACGAACCAACGCTGCTCATTTCAAAGGGTCAGATTCAGCCAAACGAGCCACTGCTCCTCAGGCTGCATTCCGAATGCCTGACTGGCGACATTCTTGGTTCCAAGCGCTGCGACTGCGGCGAACAGCTTGCGACTGCGTTAAGAGCCATTGAAAAAGCTGGCCATGGCGCTGTCATTTATCTGCGGCAAGAAGGCCGCGGCATCGGCTTAGCCAATAAACTACGCGCCTATAAGTTGCAGGAAGAAGGCCTTGATACCGTCGAAGCAAACGTTCATTTAGGCTTTGAACCAGATGAGCGCGACTACGGATTAGTCGCTGCTCTGCTGCACAAAAAGCAGGTTCACGACGTCACACTCATGACGAATAATCCGGATAAGATGACCCAACTTGAAGCGCTGGGCATCACATTAGATGACCGTTTACCGATTGAAACGCCCGTTCAACCGGAAAGCCGCCATTATCTTGAAACGAAAAAACACAAAATGCACCACCTACTTAAGGAGGTTCAGTAATCATGAACACGTATACAGGAAAAATTAGCGGCGCACATCAACGCATCGGTATTGTGGTCGTCCAGTTCAATGATCTCGTCACAACTCGCCTTTTAAACGGCGCTTTAACCGCCCTCAAACAGTTTGGCGTTGCCGATACCGATATCACAGTCACCTGGGTTCCGGGTGCTTTGGAACTGCCAAGAGCCGCAAAACTGATGGCCGCATCCGGCAAGGTCGATGGCATCATTGCCCTTGGTGCAGTCGTCCGGGGTGAAACCTCCCACTATGACTATGTCTGTGCCAACACAGCTTCAGGATTAGCAGACGTCTCGTTAAACGGTAGCGTGCCGGTCATGTTCGGCGTGCTTACAACTGACACCATGGACCAGGCCATGAATCGAGCTGGTGGTAAAGCCGGTAATAAGGGTAGCGAGTGTGCGAGTGGTGTCCTCGAAATGATCCACCTAGGGGACTGGATCGCACAACAATTGCACTGCCCGTTGCACAGAAGAGTTGGCGACCGCCGACTCTTTTTTGTTGGCCAGCGATCCATCTAGCCAACACTATCTGGATGATCGTCTGATTTAAAAAGGGTTAAATCCGCAGCCTGTCGCACGTTAAATCCCAGTACACGGCTAATCAAATTCATTTTGAAATTGGTCTTTACCAAACCTTTACACTGGGTGTCAAAACCTTTACATAAGACTAACTCTATCTTTACATAGCTCATGTAAGCTGTACTCATATCCAAAACTAACCCCACAAGGAGCTTACATGATGAAAATTTTCAAACGTTCGTTACTCGCTGCCGGCATGGTCGGTGTTGCCCTCTCTGCCGCAGGGTGCCAATCAGCAGATTCAACCGGTGAATCTGCAAGCAACAAGTCCCTCTCAGTTGTTTTCTTGCCAAGTGATTCTGCTAAGGAGGCAACTGCAGCGCGAACATCCGTCGCAAAAGCGCTAAGCAAGGCAACCGGCAAGAAAGTGACCGTCAAGACGACGACCGACTATAACGTCGCCGTGCAAGCCATCGCTTCCGGTAAAGCACAGATTGCGATGATGGGCGCTGAAGCTACATCCAAGCCCACAAACAAAGCAAGGACGTGGTGCCGATCATGACCCACTCCGGCAAGTCGGGGACCCTCTCTTACGCGCAATACCGAAGCTACATTATGGTGCCAAAGGACAAAGCCGCTTCCTACAAGGTAAACGGTAAGTACGATATTCATAAGATCAAGGGCAAGCGAATGTCATTTGTCTCTAACACCTCGACTTCTGGTTTCGCCATTCCAGCTGGTGCCCTGCAACAAACCTTTAAGCTAAAGAGTAAGGACGACCTGTCTCAAAACGGCAAGTTCTTCTCAAAGGTGCTGTTTGGCGGGTCTCACCAAGGATCAGCGGTCAATCTATTAAAGGGTGACGCTGACGTGGCTGCCTTTGATGATACCGACTTGGTTCAATACGGTAAGTTCACCAATGACGCCTCAAAGGTTGGTGCTGACTTTAAGATCAACAAGGACGCTGCCGCTCCGTTTGACGCTGTTCGTGGAAAAGAAAGCATTGCGCTTGCAGTTTACCCCGTTCAAAACGAACCAGTGGTCGTGAACAAAAAGGGTGTGACGCAAAAAGAAATCAATAAGATCGTCAAGGTCTTTACCAGTAAACAAGTCACTAACGACAAGAAGTTCTTCGCACCCGCAGACGCCAAGGTTCGAGGTATGTTCACGAAGGACGGCGACACCCGTTTTATTGCAATCAGCGATAAGTGGTATGCCCCAACCCACAAGATCTTAGGGGAATAAAGATTAACTGAGAAGGAAGGAATTCCCGTGTTAGAAGTCAAACATTTGATGAAAAGCTACGATGGTCAAAAACGGTCGCTCACCGACGTCTCATTCAGCGTTGCAACGGGAGAGGTGGCAGCTATTATCGGTCCCTCTGGTGCTGGTAAAACCACCATTTTACGCAGTATTAACCAGTTGATCACCGATGATGAGGGTCAGGTCCTGCTAAACGACTTGGATCTCAGACAACTCAACCGGTCACAATTACGTCAAGCACGGCGCAATATCGGGATGATCTTTCAAAACTATAATTTGATCGAACCGTTGACCGCAATTGAAAATGTTCTTCACGGCTGTTTAGGCAGTAAATCAACCCTTGCCGGTATTTTTTCACTCTATCGTCAATCTGAAAAAGAAGAGGCCCTTCAGCTCTTAAATAAGGTTGGTCTTGGCAACTTTGCCTATCAACAATGTCGTCATCTAAGTGGTGGTCAGAAGCAACGGGTTGGCATTGCGCGGGCACTCATGCAACATCCAAAAATGATTCTGTGTGATGAACCAATTGCGTCACTGGACCCAAAGTCCTCAATTCTTGTTATGGAAACGTTACGTCAGTTGGCCATAGATGATCATATTTCAGTCTTAGTCAACTTGCATCAGGTCGATATCGCACGGGATTACACTGATCACATTATCGGAATCAATAGTGGTCAAGTGGTCTTTGACGATACCGCTGAGGCACTAACGGATACAGCTGCCGCTCAGATCTATCGCAAGGATCTGGTTCCTAGTGAGGAGGCACTCGCATGACACCAAAGGCTTTGACAATCAGCCGTTTTTTCTTCAAAAAACGCCTTCACCTAACCATGCTAGTCCTAATTTTGGACTTGCTTACGGCGTGGCATCCGTTGGTCTTGGATTTCAAACAAGTGCGCTATTCCATGCTCAAGATGGCGTGATCTGGTTAATTCACAACTTCATCCCGAATGCGGAATCAACCCAGTATTGGCAGGACATCCTTCACCAGCTGATTCGAACCTTCCTGATCGCTGTATCGTCAACGACCTGCGCAGCAATCATCTCGCTGTTCCTAGCGGCTCTCGGTGCTAACACCCTTAGTATCAACAATGCTGTCACTTGGGTCATCCGTAGCTTTTCTTCACTAATGCGTAACATTCCCATTGTTGCTTGGGCAATGATCCTGCTGTTTTCGTTCAAGCAAAATGACCTCACTGGCTTCTTAGCGTTATTTTTTATGACCATGGGGTTTCTAACACGGGCATTCATGGAAACGATTGAGGACTTTGGCACTGATAAGATCGAAGCACTGCAAGCAACGGGTGCCAACTATCTTCAGGTCATTTTCCAGGGACTGCTCCCTGAAATTGCGGCTGCCTTACTCTCATGGGTACTCTACATGATTGAAAATAACATTCGCGACGCCACCCTCGTTGGTCTGCTGACAGGTACGGGAATTGGTTCATCTTTGACCTCTATTTCAAGGGCATGCGTTATGGTGCAGCCGGTCTGGTTGTCCTAGCCGTTATCATTCTCGTTGTCGCTGTTGAAGTTATTTCTAATCTCATCGGGAGGTTAATTGCATGATCAAACCAGAAAAGCAACTCACAATGCCCACCCCAATGGCTCAGGGACCGCAATTTAAAGTGCCATTACGGTTTAGAGATCGCCGCCGCGTGACCATTTACCTCACCCTTCTCGCACTCGCGTACCTCACACTAACAACCTTACCCACCATGGTACCCGAACAGCTTGACCTGCTTGCAGCAAGTCAAACGTTCCTTCAAAACATTCAGATTATGTTTTTCCATCCCGCGCTAAGTAACACAACGTTTGTCCAGTTGTTACAAGCACTGTTAGAAAGTGTGCTGCTCGCCCTTTTAACAACAATGCTTGGTGCGATTATCGCTTTTGGCTTGGCTGTGATCAGCTTTCGCCAATTTGTTCCAGCTTGGATCGGATTAGGCATTCAAAGTTTTATGGCGTTGATCCGGGCGATTCCTAACGTTTTGTGGGTACTGATCTACAGTGTCGTTTTTGGTCTTGGTGCCAACGCCGCAGTTATCGGCCTCACATTTCTCAGTGTTGCCTATCTCACTAAGGTCTACACCGACAGTATGGACGAACTCGCACCAGACGCCATTGAGACCATGCGCGCAATGGGGCTCAAAAATGGGCCGATTATTCGCCAAGCGTTGATTCCTAACTTCATCCCAAGTTTTCTAAGTTGGACGTTTATCCGCTTTGAAATTAACTTTGCGGACGCGGTCGCTGTAGGGGCAGCCGCCGGTGCTGGCGGCATTGGCTACCAGCTCTTCATGTCCAGCAGCTTCTACTTTAATTTTCACGAAGTGGGCGTTATTGTCTACCTGATTCTCGTCTTCGCCATCCTGCTTGAAATTGCCTCTTACCAACTGCGTAAGCGCGTAATGGGCAACCAATAACTCACTCACCAATAGGAGGATCTCTCATGATCGAAGCACTTGTTTTAGACTGGGCCGGCACCACCATCGACTATGGTTGTCTGGCACCAGTATCATCCTTTAAAAAGGCGTTTGCGCACTTTGGTATCACGATCAGTGAACCGCTCATCCGACAGGACATGGGCCTTGATAAGCAGACTCATATTCAAAAAATGCTGAACGACCCTGACATTCAGGCAAGTTGGCAGGAGCATCAAGCTGATGTCCCCTTAACCGAGGCAGGCAAACGCATTTACAGTCAGTTTCAAACTGAAGTCAAGGCTGTTCTGGCAGAAACGGCAACGTTAAAGCCTGGGATGAACGACTTAATTGCCTTTGCGGAAGACCACAACATCAAGCTTGCGACCACTACGGGATACACGCAGGCAATGCTGGATCAAGTCTTACCTGAAGCAGCGCGTCAAGCTACCGCCCGGCTTACAACATCACATCTGAACAGACCGACCATGTCGCCGTCCAGCTCCCGATATGTTGCAACTCGCCATGACTAAATTAGGCTTATCTGATCCATCAAAGATCATCAAGATCGGCGACTCTGTTAGCGATATTTTAGAAGGAAAGAATGCTGGCGCCATTTCTGTTGGCGTAACTGAAGGCAGCAGTCTCATCGACCTGTCTGAAACACAATTTACCCAACTACCAATTCAGGACCAGGATATGCGCCGGATGCAAGCAGCTGCCATTCTCAAAGAAGCAGGTGCCGATGCTGTGATCAACAACATTGCCGACCTGATTCCAATGATTGAATCCCTCAACGATCATCAACAAGCAACCCCGTTGCTCCTGACACCAGGTCCGCTCACAACAACAGCAACGGTGAAGGCTAGTATGCAAGCCGACCACGGCACCTGGGATGACGATTACAAAGAACTCACACAATGGGTTCGTCATGAATTGGTCGCCATCGCAAACGCCCGCCAAAAAGACTACACAGCCGTTCTGATGCAAGGAAGCTGATCGTTTGGCGTTGAGGCCACTCTGGGAACCGCCATTCCGAAACAAAATGCCACCCTACTGATTGCTGCAAATGGTGCATACGGCGAACGAATGATGCAAATGGCCGATTACCTGAACATCGCACATGTTGATCTGAAGGTGTCTGAAACTGAACCGATTACCCATGACTTGGTTGCAACGATGTTAAATGCCCACCCAGAAATCACCCATTTTGCAATGGTGCATTGCGAGACAACGACTGGCATCTTAAACCCGATCGAGACCATTCTTCCAGAATTGCAAGAGCGGCACATTGTGACCATCGTGGATGCTATGTCGAGCTTTGGTGGCGTGCCAATCGATCTCACTGCGCTACAAGCAGATTACCTCATTACGAGTTCTAACAAGTGTATTCAGGGTGTCCCAGGCTTTAGTATCGTCCTTGCTAAACGAGCAACTTTAGAAACGACGCAATACCAAGCACGGTCACTCTCACTGGACCTCTATGATCAGTACAAGACGTTTGAAGAACATGACGGTAAGTGGCGCTTTACGTCACCAACCACGTGGTTTATGCCTTTGCTCAAGCCCTGCGCGAATTGGCCGACGAAGGTGGCATCACCGTTCGTTTCCGGCGCTACCAAAAAAATGAACAACTCATCCGTGAGGGACTCCTTGCTCTGGGCTATCAGGTCGTGATTGCCGAGGCCGTTCAATCACCAATCATTACCTCATTCCTCTATCCTACAGACGACTTCGATTTTCGGGCCTTTTACAACTACCTTAAAGACCGCGGCTTCCTTATCTACCCAGGTAAGGTCTCTAAGGCAGACAGTTTCCGAATCGGCAACATTGGTGACATTAGTAAAGCCGATGTGACTCGACTTCTACAAATTATCACTGACTATACGACACAAGAATTACACCTCACTGTCGCACAATAGTACCCATCCCCTCATCCACAGTCCCCCACTGTATTAAGGATGATCACCACCCCTATAACCCTCCCAGCACCCACTTGGACTGAGCATCCCCCTCAGCCAAGTGGGTGCTTTACTTTATCCGCACAGAGACGTGCTAGCAGCCACAATCCTATTCCGTTACTTGCCACCTTTAAATAAATTGGGCAATTCCCCAATTGGCAGGTCACCACAATGACGCGATAATGGAAGTTAATTTAGAACAAGTCCCCGTCGGAACAATAATGACAGTTGTTTATATCTTTACTGTTGACATTTGTAAACTTCGGGATTATGCTATGTTCATAGTTTACATATGTAGTCCATGTAAAAAGGAGGAAACACCATGCTTAAAATAAGTGTTTTAATCGTTGGTCTAGCAGTTATCGGCTTTATCGTCTGGTGGTTTTTCGGTAAACATACCACTGAAGAGGTCGCTGCTGATGTTCAAGATCAGCAACAAGAAATTGATATTGAAGTCAACGGTGGCTACTCACCGGAAACGGTCGTCTTAAAACAAGGCGTGCCGGCCATCCTGAACTTCACCAGAAAAGATGCATCAAGTTGTTTAGACCGAGTTGTCTTCAGCGACTTTGGCATCAACCAGGAACTGCCGCGGAACCAAAAAGAAGCCATCACCATCGACACTACCAAGCCGGGTGAATACCAGTGGGCTTGCGGCATGGATATGTTTCATGGCAAATTGATCATTAAATAATTGGAGGACATTATGATGAGCGAAAACAAACAACAAGCAACAGTCGAAGTCGCAGGCGGCTACAAACCAGAAACGATTACCCTGCACCAAGGGATTCCTGCAGAACTCAGCTTTACCCGGACGAATGATCAGGGCTGTTTAGACGTTGTCCATTCTAAGGCGTTGAACTTTGAAGAAGAATTGCCACTCAATGAAACCAAAACGGTCACTATCGATACCAGTAAAACTGGCGAATTTGACTTTAGTTGCGGCATGGACATGTTTCACGGAAAGATGGTCATTGAACCATGAGTATCAGCCAACGTTTTTGGATCTCACTGATCCTCTCACTACCAATGTTGGCCAACATGATCCTAATGCCATTTGGCTGGAATTTACCGGGTGGTGCATGGACCGAGTTGGTGCTCACAACGTTGATTATGTTAATTTCCGCTCGACCGTTTTGGGAAAGTGCTTGGGCCTCTTTTACAAAACACCACTCCAACATGGATACGCTCGTTGCGATTGGGACAGTAACGGCCTACGTCTACAGCATTTATGCCATGATTACCCATCAAGACGTGTTCTTTGAAAGTGCCGCCTTCGTCACAACTTTCGTTTTACTGGGACAAGTCTTTGAAGAGCGCATGCGAAACAATGCCTCGAACGCTGTTGAAAAACTTGCCAACCTTCAAGCTAAGGATGCCGAAGTCCTGCGTAACGGTCAATTTACCAAGATCCCGCTTTCTGAGGTTGTGGTCGGCGACTTTATTCGGGTTAAGCCAGGACAAAAGATTCCCGTTGATGGTGTGATCACTGAAGGTGTGTCAAGTGTGGATGAATCAATGGTCACTGGTGAAAGTATGCCCGTTGAAAAGAAGACGGACGACGCCGTTATCGGTGCCACCATCAACGGTAACGGGACGTTCACCTTCAAAGCCAGCAAAATCGGTGAAGACACCATGCTGTCACAAATCGTTGAACTGGTCAAAAAAGCACAAAATAGCCACGCACCCATTCAAAATTTAACGGATAAAGTCTCCGATATTTTTGTTCCGATTGTCTTGATTCTGGCAATTCTAACGTTTCTCGTTTGGTACGTCTTCTTAGGTGCAAGTGTTGCGAATGCGTTGATCTTCGCTGTTTCTGTGGTTGTCATCGCCTGCCCATGTGCGCTTGGGTTAGCAACCCCCACCGCACTCATGGTTGGCACCGGTCGCGGTGCTAAAATGGGGATCCTCATTAAAGACGGCACCGTTTTGGAAGCCGTCAATGATATTCAAACTGTCGTGTTTGATAAAACAGGAACCATCACAGTTGGCAAACCTCAAGTGACTGACATCGTTGGCGACACCAAACAAGTGCTGAGCATCGCCGCAAGTTTGGAAGAAGACTCCGAACATCCGCTTGCTGCCGCTATCCTGGATCGTGCTAAGGCGGATAACATCACCCTCAGCGCCACCAACAATTTTAAAGCCATCGAAGGTAAGGGTGTTGAAGCGCAACTCAACGGTCAAAGCGGCGTTGTTGGTAACGATAAACTCGCACAGGACCTCACCTTTAGCGATGACTTGAGAGCGCAAATGGTCACCTTACAAAATGAGGCCAAGACAGTGGTTCTGGTTGGCCTTGATCAAACAGTGATCGGCTTGATTGCCATTCAGGATGTCCCAAAGGCAACGTCACAAGAAGCCGTTGCCGACCTCAAGGCACGGGGACTTAAAACTGTGATGCTCACCGGCGATAATCAGCGGGTCGCACAAGCAGTTGCTAATGAAGTTGGTATTGATGACGTTATCGCCGATGTGCTTCCTGGCGATAAGGCCGACCACATCGCCGAACTGCAAAAGAGCGGCAAAGTCGCCTTCGTAGGGGATGGCATCAACGACGCCCCCGCGCTGACAACTGCCGATGTTGGGATCGTCATGGGTTCCGGAACTGATATTGCCATTGATTCAGGCGGCATCGTTCTTGTTAAAAACGATCTGCGTGATGTCGACCGGGCTTTGGCACTGAGTAAAAAAACGTTTAACCGGATCAAACTCAATCTCTTTTGGGCATTCGTTTATAACGTGCTTGGCATTCCGGTTGCTGCCGGTCTCTTCTACTTCATCGGTATCAGTCTGAGCCCCGAACTTGCTGGGTTGGCTATGGCATTCAGCTCACTTTCCGTTGTTACCAGTTCAGTCCTACTAAACAAAGCTAAAATCAAGCCAAAGCATCACGTCCAGCTTGATTAAGCCAACAAAAAAGGCGTTCGCGATTTAACACTGCGAAAACGTCTTTTTTGATAGTTAAAGGCCAATCCCATTTGCAAACAATTGCTGGTACAATGCCAGTTCAGCTGGTGTGTCACGACTGCTCATAAAGGTCACCGACTGTTTGGTATGCCCCGACCGTAATAGATCATGGTCAGCCAGTTGTCGTTTCAAATAATTGGTCAACCCCTCGTACCCTGTATAAAGGTCAACGTGGTGGTCAAACTGGGCCTGAATGAGTTTTCCGATAAACGGATAATGTGTGCACCCCAACACAACGCCATCAATGGGTTCGTTGACCACCGGCGCCATTAACTCAGTTAAATGGGCGGTGATTTCTAGAAGTCCAGCATGTCCCTGCTCAATGCGGTCGGCTAATCCTGGACACGGTAACGAATGGATATCGGCCTGATCCGCAAACCGTGCCACCTGAGCGCGATACTTTGGTAAACTGATCGTGAGCGGCGTCCCCATCACCAAAATATGCTGTTTGCCAGCATCAACTGCCTCTTTTAACGCTGGTTCAATACCAAGAATGGGCATATCTGGATAGGCCGTCATCAGTTGCGGCTTAGCAGCGCTCGTTGCCGTATTGCAAGCAATCACGATTGCCTTAACACCCTGATTGCGTAACGTCTCGATGACATTATTCGCCAATGTCTGTACCGTCGTCGCATCCTTTTCGCCATATGGTGCGTTCGCGGAATCGCCATAAAAAATAAAATCTTCGTCCGGCAGTAGTTTTGTCAGCGTCTGTAACGTACTGATACCACCCACACCAGAGTCTAAAACGCCAATTGGTGATTGTTGATTGACCATGATATAAACCTCTTTTTGAGAAATAGAGTCTAGGATAACCATCCGTAAGTTGTTCTAGCTTTTAAACGTAATGATGCTGAAACTCTAGTATAGTACACCTTTTGGCGCAATACAAAGTCGCGGGGTTAAAGGCTGTTAAATGGCATTTGGGTGTTGATTTTTTGGTTGGCTGGGTTCGCTTTGTTGTGGGTTTGTGGTGTTTGGTGAGTTGCTTTCTTGAGCGTCGTGTTGGAACAAGTTCGTTGGTAGGCGAGGAGGACCGTATGTGGCACTCTGGTCTAAACGTTAGGGCTTGCAAGCCTTTCTCGGCAGCTGTGCCGAAACGAGTTCCACAAGGCACGGGGCTAACGTGTAACGGACTCTGACCAAAAAGTCAGGCCCGGACTCCTTTCTAGGCAGCTGTGCCGAAACGAGTTCCAGCAAGCAAGGGGCTAATGTATAAGGCACTCTGGCCTAAAAGTCAGAACCGGACTTTTAGGCCAGAGTGCCTTATACACCGCCCCTTAACCGCTTGCTTCCACTCTCTACACCGTAATCCTATCCCGCCCCATTCTCTTCGATTGATACAAATTCTTATCCGCTCTTCGAAAGGCTTCTGTCGCGTTACGGTCATGGCGGGTCATTGTTGTCACACCAAACGAGGCTGTGATGCGAATTTGCTCGCCCTGGTCACGGACGATCAGTCTTCGCAACCTTATTTGACACAGTTCAGTAATTTGTCTAGCCATTTCCGGTGTCCTGTCCACCAGCACAATGGCGAATTCCTCGCCACCCGTTCGATACAAGGTATCAGCAGCGCCAACTTCACTCAGTACCTGTTGAACGGTGCTGCACGTTGCCATCAGCACCTGATTACCCGCTAAATGGCCAAACGTGTCATTCACACTTTTAAAGTGATCCACGTCAAACACGATCAGGGACGTTTGCCGATTATGGTGCACCTTACTAAAGGCTCGTTCCAGGTCATCTCGAAACATCATCCAATTTCTAGCGCCAGTCAGGGCATCGTACTGCACTTCCTGCGTCAGCTTGACTAAAACGCGCTGATCATTATGCAACTGTCGATTAAAGGTGTACACGCCAAAACCGCTGACCAGAAAAGCCACAATCTGGACTAGCAACTGCGCGTGGGTAATATAGTAGCTCACCGAAACGGCATACCACGACCCCATGCCAACCAGTAGTGGCGGTATCGCGTATAATACCGGCCGCCGATCAAAAAAGCTGTTATACAGGCGTTCAGTAAAGATGATGGCACCCGCAATCATGAATACCGCCCAAGTATATACTGACATCGACCCGGTTCCGCCAAGAATGACGGCGCCCATCGACTGAACGATCAAAAAACTCCACACGGATTTCAACATGAGATTACTGTAGATCAACACTAAAAATTGAGCGTTAATAAAGATCCAGTACAGCGTTCCATCGTTTGACTGATGCCACCATGATTGTGCCAGAAAATAGAGGCCAACGAGCGCAACGCACACATAGCCTACAAGCGCGAGTTCCTGCCGAAACACGCTTAACCAATGTCGCTTAGTCGCCAGTCGTTCGCTGACCGTCTCAATATTGCCAAATATCGCCGCAAAGCCAACCAATCCAAACGTTAAAAAGGCCATGCTGCTAAATAGATTTCGCCAAAACATGGTGATCACCACCCTACCTACGCGTTTGCTGATGTCTAGAACCATCGCCTAGACATGCTTGTTAAGTCAATAGTAGCACTTTGTCACGTGATAACCGAACAATTATTAATAAACTGTCTGTTTTCATATTATTAGATATAGAAATGGGCTATTTCACTATCACTAATCAGCATAAAATACACTAGACGTCTCTCATCACCTTGATTGACCCACTAAACTATGCTACACTTTTTTAAAATTGAACAACGATACAAAACAAGTTCTGATAGCGGGAATCACATCCCGTCATGATACTGGCGCAGTTTGCTAGGCGAGAATCGCCTACTGAACTGCGCCCTTTTTGGAGGTTTTACGATGCATAAACGATTTACCAGCTTCGCCCTGCTTCTTATTTTAATTGCCGCCAACATGCGGATCGCCATTATTGTCATTCCGCCGTTGACCACGATGTTGCAACACAGTCTGGGACTTTCAACATCCCAGATTGGCTCACTGACATCGATTCCCCTGCTGTGCTTTGGGCTTTTTTCTGCCATCGGCAGTCTCATTATTAAGAAAGTCGGCCTGCACACCACACTGATAACGGGATTGATTGTCCTGACGATCGCAAACTTTGTCCGGGTCTATTCGCCAACGCTACTTTTTATCGGAACGCTATTTGTGGGTCTCGCCATCGCCGTATTGAATATTGGGATTCCGATTCTCGTCCTCTCCTGGTTCCCCGGGGATCAGATTCGATTGAACGGCTTATATACTGCATCGTTGAACCTCTTTGCGGCCATTGTTGCCGGTGGAACCGCCACTACCGCGCAACACCTTGGCTGGCAGCATACTGTTCAGCTCATTTCCATCCCCGCACTCCTCGCCGTTATCTATCTGGGCATTTTCCTATTACGCACGCCCAAACAAGTTGCGCAGCCGGCACCCTCATCTGCTGCAACCACTGAGACAGCAGCGACACCCCACCATTCCGTTTACCAAAACAGTGCTGTGTGGCTTCTCATGGTCTTCATGGGCGTCCAATCTGCGATTTACTATGCGCGGTTGCCTGGCTTCCCAGTCTGCTGACGAGTCACGGCCTTTCTGCCACCACCAGCAACCTCATTTTCGGTGTTTTCCAAATTATCGGCGTGCCCTTTTCCTACTGGGCACCGCGCTTTCTCACCGGCTATAAACAGCTTCGCATTGGCCTCACACTGATCCTGCTAGGCTACCTCATCGGCCTGACACCGTTTCTCTTCAACAGCGGCACCGTCGTTTTGACGATTGCCACAATGATTCTCGGTGCCACCACCGCGGCCATCTTTTCGCTAGCAATGAGTTTCATTACAATTCTGGCCAACACCCCTGATGAAGCGGGTCAAATTGGCGGTACTGCCCAATCAGGCGGCTACCTCATTGCCAGCATCAGCCCGTATTGTTAGGCGTTCTGCAAAGTCACACGCATTCCTGGTCCGACATTGTGATCGTCCTCATGATTCTCGCGGTCATCAACATTACCATCGGTTTTGTCCTAAATCGCAATCATTTCAAACGTGCCTAGTGTTGGTTTGGTATACTTAAGAAAACGCTGGCCATTGGGGGAAACAACATGGCCTACAACTTAACACTGGAATACAATTTCACGATCTGGGTACTCTACTTCTTCGCCTACGCCTTCGTCGGCTGGGTCTGGGAAAGTGGCTACGTCAGTGTCCGCAAGAAAAAATGGACGAACTCAGGTTTCCTAAACGGCCCAGCAATTCCCGTCTACGGTTTCAGCATGATTGCGGTTCTGGCCGCCATTCATCCGTTCGAGCACAACCTCATCGCCGTCTATTTCGTCAGCGCCATTCTCATCACGGTTATCGAATACATCACCAGCTGGCTGATGGAAGTCCTCTTTCACGCGCGGTGGTGGGATTACAGTAAAGTGCCGTTAAATCTAAACGGCCGAGTCGCACTCCCCATCTCTGCCTTTTGGGGACTCGGTGTGGTGGTTATCGTCAAGGTGATCCACCCGCTGGTCGCTAAGGCGGTGCTTCATCTGGCTGCGATCCATGGAATTTTTGGTGCTATCGTGTTATTAATTCTATTCGCCTTCGACTTTGGCTTCACCCTTGCGAACGTTCTTGCCTTTGGCGCAGCTACCAAACGGATCGGTGACGTCATTGAAGATAAGAAGAAAGAGTTGCGTGACCGAAGCGATGCCACCTTGGAGAATGCCAAAAACCGGTTGGACACTTACCGTTCTGGTCAGGATACTGGCGATAAGGTGCCACGGTTGAATTACGTGCAACGCCGTCTTCTTCACGGGTTCCCGAACCTGCAAGTTCACGGAACTGATACGTCTGCTAAAGAAATTACTGCCCTGGCCGACGTGATGAAACGCCGTCGCAAACAGAACGACAAATAAGTCATAAAAATAACGTGTTCAAGGCCGATTGACCCTGAACACGTTATTTTAGTCTAAAAATGTTTCATGTGAAACATTGAGTTGTCTATTTAATTGATCAGACACATTAGTTATGACGACGTCTTGGCGCAACGAGTCTCAGTAACCCGCCAAGCAGTGCGAGCCCAAGAATCGCAAGGCTATTGGTATGTTGTTCGCTCGTTTGCGGCAACGATTCAGCCTTGGCTGCAGTCTTGGTTGGTGTTGCAGCACTGTTTGGTGTTTCAACCTGGACGTTACTGCTGGTGGTTAAGATTGTTGGTGTCGTGTCGCCGGCAGTTGTGGTGGTCGTTTGGTTACCGTTGGCAGCTGTTGGTGTGAGCGTGTCAGCAGACGGTCCAGCCGGTGTCACATCGTTGTTGTCAGGTGTCGTTGGTGTTTCAGTTAGCGTATCACCTTCTGGCGTTGATGGGACCACGTCACTTGGTGTTGTTGGTGCAGTTGGCACGTTGGTGACTGTGTCCGGCGTAGGAGTTGATGGCGTGGTGTCGTTTGGCGTAGTTGGCGTTGGCACGTCCGTCTTGGTGTAGACGTGTAGTGGGGTGCCAATACCTGGAACGCCGTCTTCATCCTTTGGTGTTTTACCTTTAGCAGTTACTGAACCCGGTACGTTCGCCTTTGTGTAGACGTGCAATGGGGGTTGTCCCTGGTACACCATCATCACTATCTTCCGGTGTTTTCCCAGTTGCAGTTACTGGTGCCGGAACGAGAACTTTAGTAAATACCTGCATTGCGGACGGGTCATCTGGTGTACCTGCTGGATCCTCAGGTATTTCTCTTTGAATTGACAACGTAATGTTATAAGTAGAAGGCTCATAGTTAAACTGCCCCGAAATCGATTTATCACCAGCATATTCATGCAATTTTGAAAAAGTTCCGACCAGAATTGCGCCACTCCCATCAGCTGGCGTATAAGTCGTTGTATCATTACTCCCTATAGAAACAAAAGTCATGTAATTATATGCATTGAGCACATAATTAACTGCTCCAAATGTCGGCGCAAGTGTTGCACCATCCGTAACAGTTCTTGAAACATCGCCTAAAGATGGCGTACTATCATCTGTGAGCAATTGAGGTGAATAAACCTCATATATTAATTTTGCTGGAATGTACCATCACCCTCATCAGTATAGAGACCTTCTGTTTTACCATCAACAACCCCAATGAGCTTTAAATTCGCACCCGGATTAGCAGCGTTATAATCATCAATTGATTTTTGCACCAATGCAGTTACCGTATTTACAGCCTCTCCCAGCGTTATATTAGGAGTTGTTTCGGTCAGCCCTGCCTTTTTCAAAGCATCTTCGTAACCATTATCCGCAAGTATATAACCATCTCCTTCGAGAGTAGTCAGTTCCGATGCAAGTTCATCACTAACCTCGGCACTGTTAAAACGACCCGTAATATCATCAATATTTTCGCCAGTATTTAAATCTACTACTTGTGTGTCATTCGGATTATCTGGATCCACAAGCGTAAAGTGAATAGTTGTTGGTGTTGCATCAAGGTCCTGATCTTCTTCCGTGACTGGACTAATACTTGCCGGATCGTCATTTGTGAGGTCAACGCTGGTATCTGCAATTTGTCCTTCATCAGGCACGTTGTCAGCAACACCCATTATTTCTTTAGTGCTTCCGTCTGAATACGTATTAACCCTTGCACCATTAGATTGATCTATTGTGACACTGACGATTGTTTTAGACTCGTTAGGATTATCCGCTGGCGTTGTCGACGTGAATGACGATGATACAGATGAACCCTCATTGCTTTCTTGTTGATTCTGCTTTATCGCCTTGTCCCGGCGTCCCCGGTTCGTCCGGATCGGACTGGCCGGTGTCAGTATTTCCTTGTTCTAGCTGTTCAGACTGAGACTGTTCGCTACCGGTGCCTTCTTGCGCAGCATTACCATCTGGATCAGGAGTCTCATTTCCGTTAGAAACAGGATCAGCCTGAGAATCCTCGGGTGATGACGCTGAATTCAAGGTAAGTGACTTTGTAACAGTCAAATCGCTGTCGTTGGTCACCGAAGTTGTCTCACCACTAGCTGGCTCCCCAGTACTATCAGCGTTCGCCACAACGCCACCAGAAATAGCCGCAATTCCCATTGCAGCTGTCGTGATGCCGGCAGCAAGCCAAAGCTTACCTGCCTTATATAGTTTAACGTGGTGCTTACGTTCCGTTGTTGCTTGCATCAGTTGTTGCTTGCATCAGTTGTTGATGATTGTTCTTCGTCATGATGTGTATCCCCCTAAAATAATATCTGACGGTTGCCTGCCACCCTATTGGCAAGACAAACAACCCCATCACCTTAATAGTCCTTCCTCCCTGAATGACTAATAAGTATAAGCGGTCCCGATACCGCTTTCAGATACATATTATCACTTTTGTGTTGGTTTATACACATTTTTTTGATTCTGTTGTTATTTTTACATATCGAATAAACTGTTTTAACTATCAACTAATAATTAATTGCTAATTCAAGGAATCACAAGTTGCGAGACACGGGGGATTTCAGCGTCAGTTGACGAGTAAACTATTTGAAAATGCTTATCTTAAAAACTTATTTTTATATATTACATTTTCGTTACATGCAAGAATAATTGCATTTTACGCAACACTTCTCGGACGTGCTACTTTCTCATTCTCTTGGTTAAAAAATGCACAGTTGTGCAATTTTTAAACTGATTTCGAGTGAAAAAATACACTATAAATAATTATTGCTGGTAAATAAATGCTTATAATCACTTAGAACAGCCATAACTTATGCCAATTATTTTGTTAAACATCATATGGTACTCTTAACTTAAAGATAATATTATTATTAATAGATAGTTAGCTTTCTAAGGGGAGGACTGCTCATTTATGTCTAAACGTGTCATCACGGCTATGCTAATTTTGCTGATTTGCCTAGTAGCGGGTAGTGCGGGCATTATCCGGCTCATCGCAAAACCGGTTGCACAAAAACAGCCAGTATCAGGCACTAGCCGCCGAGCACAAGCACATCAGGTCGTTTTAAAACCGCATCACGCATCAAAAATACCGACAACACCAAGTTCTGTCACGTCACACGTCATATATTCAAAAGCGTTACAACAGAATTGGCACTACCGCGTGTATCTGCCTAAAAACTACGCGCGCTTAAAGACTGACGGCCAGCACTTCGCCTCAATCTACATGCTTCACGGCCTGTACGGTGATGAAACAAACCTAACGACCCAAGCGCACTCTAAACAGGTTTTAGATCAACTCGTTAACAGCCAACACTTGCCAGTTGTAGTGATTTTTCCTGACGGCAGCAACTCGTTTTACCTTGATACAGAAACGCAGAAAATGGCATCCGCTATCATGACGGAACTCATTCCAAAAATGACAACGACCTACCAGTTAGCCGGGGCAAAACATCGCGCCGTTGGTGGCATCTCCATGGGTGGTTACGGCGCTGCTAATTTAACGTTTCGGCACCCCAACGCCTTTCATACCGCGGCACTCATTTCACCAGCTGTCTGGCAACAAGTCCCGCAAACGGTGCAGGCGAACACCCAGATATCGGCCTTCAAGCACAACGGTGCGTTCTCTCAAGCACTGTACGATCAAAATCAGCCGACGCGGTATCTTGGCACCTATCTCAAAAAGGGCCGCCAACCCGCTGCCTTCTATATTGAATCAACATCGCAGGACACCACTGTGCCAATCGCCGCCGTCAACCAGTTTACCAACGCTTTAAAGCGCCAACACATCCCAGTTACATACCAGATCGACCATTTTGGCAATCACAACTGGACGTACTGGAACCACGCATTACCGCTTGCTTATCGTTTCATCTTTCAACATCTCAAAAACTAAGTTCATTTATTGGGGGGATTTTCATGAACACTTGTCCAAATTGCGGTGCCGCCGTTAAGCCATCTGACACCTTCTGTCAAAACTGCGGCTACAAATTAACCCAGGCAACAACGTCTACACAGCCACAACCAGTTACACCAACGACTACAAGTGCAGCAACGCGCACCGTTCGCAAAAGACATCCGCACCGAAAACTGCGATGGATCAGCGCTATCATCGTCCTTGCGGCGGTTGCGGTCTTTTACTTCTACGGCACCTCAGCCTATAGCAAAACCAAACAAGTCGACAGCATGGTCTCAACGCTAGAATCACATAATGGCGGGTCAGCCGCTAAATTCATGACGACCAAGGATCCGAGTCTGGACATTAATGCCTCAGCGCTTAAGCCGTTTATAACTTATATTACCCAGAACAAGTCCTATTTAGCTCAAATGAAATCGGCGCTCAATAAAAACGACCAAACGAATGATGGTACTTTCAAACTGGTAAAGGACGGCCATCACCTGCTGTTCTTCCCACGCTACAAGCTAGAAGTCACCGCCATGTACCCCACTGTTTCAACCAATGAGGATGGTGCCTCGATCAGTCTGAACGGCGTTAACGTTGCGACTGCTAAAAATGACGATTACACCTATAAGGCTGGCCCGCTCTTTCCAGGTCGTTACACCTTTAAAATGAAGGACGACGAAAACAAACGCTCCGTTGTCGCAAACCTTGTTTCGACGCAGGTTAAAAACGCGAAGGTCGATCTTTCAGTAGAAGACGATGCGACTACCGATGACGGCACTACCGCTACAGCAAATACCTCCGACTCATCCGACACAACAACTGCTCCGGAACCAAACGATGGCAATCATAACAATAGTGGTGACACCAGCGATTACGGTTTATTTGAAGAAGAGTACAAGGGTGACGAACAAGCCGGCATCGATGCTGTTTCTTTCCAGTACGGGTTTGATTACGATGACTATACTTACAAACTCAGCTGGCCGCACACCGATGTGTTGCAGGTCGAAGCCTACGATAAGGATTCACACGATTATGACGGCACTTATCGGTACGACCAAATTCATGATATTGCCAGTGAATTAGATGAAGATACTGGAAAGTTCGAAACTGGTGATTAGTGGGTATATTTAACGTTTTAGTATTAGCTATCGTAAAAGAGCGAGGTCCTGTTGTATTGCGGGATTTCGCTCTTTTATGACGTTATATTTGTTTGGTCGTTAATATAACGTCATATTCGTTTTATTTGTTGGTTAAGTGCTGAATGGGTGATGTAACATTGCGTTGCTTTAGTTTTTGCAGATTGGAGACATCAAAAAAGCGGGTCCGGTTTGGACTCGCTTTTTTTCGATTTTTGATTTTTTTATGTTGGATTGGGTGACGTGGGGTCGGGCCTCATTGCCGAAACGTGTTCCAGAAGGCAGAGGCTCCTGCGTAAGCAACTCTGGCAAAAATGCCAAGTTCAGGCATTTCTGCCAGAGTTGCTTACGCTCCGCCCTCTAACCGCCTTCTTCCACACTCTACACTAGCTTCCCACTATCCATCAACGCCTTAACCTCAGGCTGAACGTGGCCGTATTTCTTAACGGTGCCATCAAAGTCGATAAAGAACATCTTGTACCATACCAAGAACGTGTAAACCGTCCAGATCTGCGCCGGGCATCCGTCTTACCATCGAAGTTATCCTGCAGCAATTGCAAGATCTTGTCCTGGTCGAAGATGTCAGATACCCAATCTTCCTTGAAGAGGCTGCGAACAACATCACAGTAGTCCTCTTCACGTAACCAGGTCTTGATTGGCACTGGGAACCCAAGCTTTGGCCGGTTGGCAAAGTCGGCTGGCAAATGCTTACCTGCGGCTTTCCGGAAGGCCCACTTGGAGTCCTTACTGTTCAAGAGCATCTTAGATGGCACGTTGTTAGCAAATTCTGCAACGTCCTTATCCAAGAATGGCACCCGCAATTCAAGAGAGTGCGCCATTGAGATCTTATCGGCTTTTTGCAGGATATCGTTTAGCATGAAGTGATGCAGGTCGATGTACTGCATCTGCTTGATCTCTTCGGTATCCTTAACCTTCGCAAAGTCCTCTTGGTAGATGCCGTTGACCGTCAAATCATTCTTGTAGTCATCGGTTAAGACCCCGTTGGCTTGGTTTGCAGTGAAGATCGTTGGTTGGTCTGGGTCATAGATGAGCGACTCACCAACGTAGTAGTCAGCTGGCTTAGCGGCCCAGGTGTACAATTGCGTTTTGCCTGGAAAGTTCTTCATCTTCTTGATGCTGTGACCGATCCGGTAGCGCAGGCCCTTTGGTAAATGACGAATACCGTTCGCCACTGCCTTGACCGTGCCATTGGTTGAATGCTCGCCGTAGTTGACATAGCCGGCAAACAGCTCATCGGCACCTTCACCTGACAACGCAACGGTAACCTTCCGCCGAGCTAACCGACAGAGGTACCACAACGGCATTACAGAAGGGTTAGCGTCTGGTTCGTCCAAATGATACTGCATCTCTGGGAAGTCCTCAAAGGCTTCACGTGGGTTCACCGTTTCAACGTTGAAGTTAAATCCATTTTCGTCGGCTAACTCCTTGGCAACGCTGGCTTCATCAAATGGGCCATCGTTGAAGTTCACACTGAAAACTTCCTGCGGCTTCAACACCGTCGTCACGTATGAGGAATCGACCCCTTCGGAAAGAAAGCTCCCAACCGGCACATCAGCGTTATCGTGACGGTCGATCGAATCAGTGACCACGTCATCGATCTCGTCAACAACTTGGTCAACGCTGCGATCGTTTTCAATGTTGTACTTGGCATCCCAGTATTCATGAATGTCTAACTGGCCGTCGTCTGAATATTCAAACCAGTGACCAGCTGGAAAACGATAGACACCCTTGAAGAAGGTTTCCTTCAAATCGTTATACTGGTTCATCAAGTATGGCTTCACAGCCTTCTTGTTGAGTTCCAGCTTGAAGTTCGGGTGCTTCATGAAGGACTTAATTTCTGAGCCCACAATGAATGTATCGCCGTTTTGATAGTAGTACAGCGGCTTGATACCAAAGAAGTCACGGGCACCGTACATGGTCTTCTTATTCATATCATAGATCAGGTAGGCAAACATCCCGCGAACACGTTTAAGTGTGCCCGCCATGCCCCATTCTTCGTAACCATGCAGTAACACTTCTGTATCGGACTTTGTCTTAAAGGTATGCCCCTTTTCGATCAGTTCCTTACGCAGTGACTGGTAGTTGTAAATTTCACCATTAAAGGTCACAAGAATCGAGCCATCTTCATTATAGATGGGTTGCGCCCCAGACTTCAGGTCAATAATACTCAGGCGAACAAAGCCCATGGCCACCTTATCATTCGTATACTTCCCCCCACCGCTCACGTTGGGGCCACGATGTTGAATCATCTTAAGCATCGAATCAAGAACGGCTGGTTTGTCTTCTACTTGCGGATCACTAAAGCAATAATGCCACACATACTGTTGTTCCTCCCTGTAACTTATCTTGCGTTGCGCAATGCGAGTTCTGGAAACTCTCTTCCGGTACTCGCTACTTCCTACAGCCAACGCTTCGTATCAATCAAATTAAGACTCCATTATACTCTAAATCACACCATTTAGACAGGTCTTAACCCAACGTTCCCCTCATTAATGGCCGAACGTTTCTAAACAGTGATACTGTACTCGATTTCATCACTGAAAGTCCAGTAACTTACTTTGGCGTAAGAGTTCCTTAAGAAAGAGCGTGAAACACGGTGTTCAGTACGACCATGTATGTGTCTTTTCATTGTTGATTGAGTAAAATAGCACTGACATGCCGCTTCGTTACGATACTTGTAGTCGTCATCATAGATGGAAAGACTGCATAAGCGGTGCAATGAAACCTGCTAATTGAACGTTACCAATGATTCGTACATTTTAAGAAGCATTGCTGTCAATAGGCTTACTGGCAGTCGAGGGCGGATTCTCTGCGAACTCGATTTAATGCCATTGTGAAGCTTAACCAGTGGTAAAAGTAAGCTCAATGTCAGTGGAATGCAGCAATTTGGCACGGCATCGTGGTGTCGACATCAGTTAGCGACCGTTCTTGGGTCGGTTACTGATGTGCGAGTCGATGAAGATCCATTCGAGAGCTGCGCAGCAGAAATCGAATTAGCTTCATCGTGAGCCACTTCGATGCCGTGCCAAATTGCGGAATGCAACGGACTTGACCATCTAAAGCGCTTGATAACTATCTTGAATCTTCTCACTCAATGCCGCCACCTGCGTTTCAAAATCTGTCAACGGAAACTGCTCCAAATATTTAGTTGCCAACAATTCCCGTGCCGTCAAAACCATATAATCTCGCATCATTTCTGCAACCTGATCCGCAGTATCGCCAATATGCCGGTCTACAAGCGCAGGTACCATTTGTCGGTCACGGTAAACAACCATCGCAATATCGACATCGGCAACAATACCTAATGTGCGACCCTGCTCATAGAACGCCGTCAGCGCCTGTTCACGCGTCAAAATTGCCCGCTCCAGTTGGTTGGCTAGTTCAGGATAGTCCGCAGCCAGGTCGGTTTGAAACCGCAATGAGATAAACGCTGATAGTTCAAACGTCTTGAGACTGATATGTTGAAACGCGCTCAAATAATTCTCCTGAGTGACCTGAGTTGGAAATTCCTCTTCCTGTAAATAGTCGACCAAATCAGACACAATTTGCGCGACGAGGTCATCAAAAGACTCAAAGTATTTATAGAAGGTCACCTTGCTGACGTGCGCGCGGGTTACGATTTTTTGTAACGTCATGTCGTGAAAGCCGGTCACGCGAATGACTGGCAATAGCCGGTGGACCATCTGTTCGCGATGATACGCCTTACTCTTTGCAATTGGCATTTAAGCTCCTTCTTTCTAAAAGTTAACTATTTTTAGTTGAAAAGTTAATTTAACTGTGCTATCTTCTTTTATATTAACTTTTAACAGCAAAAAAGTAAATATAACTGGAGGAGCTTAACAAATGACACAAACAATCGAAGCACGGTTACAACACCTCGAAGATTTAGAAGCCCTACGCGCCCTGCAAGCCCACTACGCTGACTTAGTGAATACCGGCTGGAACGGTAAGCAAACCGACCTTGACCAGTTCAGCGACGTTTTCACGGCGGACGCCTACTGGAAGAGCGCCATGATGAACGTTGACATGACTGGCCGGGACAACATCGTCAACATGCTGCAATCACAAATGGGGACGCCGGACACCATTAACATGCATAATTTCACGAGTCCCCAATTCAAGATCGACGGTGATACAGCAACTGGTGAATGGCTGCTTTGGGTGCTCGTAAAATCCGACGACAATACCAACGTTGTCTACCAAAGTGAAGATGTCAGTTACCAACGAACTGAGGATGGCTGGAAGATTGCTGGTTTAACGCTTAATTTAGCAACAATTGCCTAATTTTCTACTATATATAAAATGACATCACGCGCAAGTTTAGGACTGCGCGTGATGTCATTTTTATTATAAACATGAGGACAATGATTCGTTTTTAAAAGACTGACCAGGTAATACCAACTCAGCAGTATCCACGCTAAGTTGCTGCGTCCAAGTGATGGTCACTGCAACTGGCGCGTTTTGCTGTGGCTCAATGCCGGATAACATCACGGTGAGCCGGCCATTTTCCTCAACCGTCACCACTGCCGGTTCCCGCAATTGGGCATCACGAACCACGCAGAAGTAACGTCCAGCTGCCGGTAACTGCTGCAACGGACTGTCAGGCGTCACAACTAAGCGATTGCCGGTCACCATGAGCTGACCAGCAATTTCATAGTCATAACCTAAAAGCGCGTTGGCGGCCTTGATCTCACCGTGCCCAATCAGGTGACGAATCCGTGTCGAACTCACCTTTTCGCGCCGTTCGGTCAGTTGGTTGACCGTCACCACTTCAAACCGGCCAGCACTCAGATGATCGAGATCCGCCATCCCGTGACTGCCGCCACGACCAAACGTGTAATCGAACCCTGCGACGACGACCTGAGCGTTTAACTTTAATAGGTACTGATCGATAAATGCGGTTGGCATCAGACCGGCTAATTGGCGGTTAAAATCCGCAACGTAGAGCAAATTCACCTTATTTTCTGCCATGTGGGCCGTCTTTTGATCGAGTGTATTCAGGTACCGAAATGGGGCGTCCGGTTGAAATAATCGTGACGCGTGGCGGTTAAACGTCATCACAGCGAGCGGTAGATGGCGCTCATCCGCCAGTCGTTTCGCCGTTTGAATGACCTGCTGGTGACCCTGATGGACCCCGTCAAAGAACCCGAGTGCCAGGACAACCGGTGCCTGTTGCGATAACGTATTCAATTTTTGGGCGTTTAGCGAAATCACCTGCATGTCTGGTACCTCCTGAATGGTGTGACAATATGTATAAAAAAAGGTGCGGCACCTGACAGTGCGGCACCTTTTCTCGCTGAGTAAACAGTCATGCTCGCTCATTTTTACGGAAAGTGTTTTTCTTAAAATCGCAGTACCTTAGTCAATGAATCCGGGATGATCTAGGCTTGCGCTTGCTTTAAAAAATAACTGAATGGCTTCAGATCTTGAGCATCGTAAGTCTTGACGAATTCATCGATTTGACCTTGGTCTTGCCATGATGGGTCAATAAACATGTGTTCAGTCGTGAATGGCATCTTGTGGGTGTACTTGACGTCGATCAGAACTGGCTTATCGGTCTTCTTAGCATCTTCCAAAGCCTGCTTGAATTCAGCCTTAGTCTTAACAGTAAAGGTAACGGCACCGTATCCTTCGCCGACCTTAGCCCAGTCAGTGGCAATTAAATCAGTCCCTGATTGTGGTTGGTGACTATCATCACGTTGTTCAGCTTCAATAAAGCCTAACGTTTCGTTACTGAAGACAATGTTGACAACGTGCATGTTGTACTTCACTTGGGTCAACAATTCTTCTGATAACATGGCGAAACCACCATCACCACTCAGACTGTAAACTTCACGGTCTGGGAAGTTGGTCTTAGCTGACAATGATGCAGGAACAGCCCAGCCCATGGTTGCGTAAATTCCTGAAGTGCACCACTTTTGGTCGCCGTGCATCTTCAAAAGACGTTCGAAGTCAATGTTGACGTTACCAACATCAATGGCAAAGACGGCATTGTCTGCGGCTTCTTGGTTCAACACGTCAAAGATCGGTTCTGGACGAACTGGTGATTCAGTGCTGTCCTTGAAGCTGGCTTGCCAGTCGTCCCAGTTCTTCTTGTCTGCTAAAGCAGCGTTGTAGAAGGCTGATGCGTCGCGTGCTTCACCGGCATCAACTAAGGCAGCCAAGGCCTTCTTTGCGTCAGCTAACATCGCAACATCGGTGTGGTGACGCTTCCCAAATTTCTCTGAGTTCACATCGATCTGGATAACCTTAGCCTTCTTGTTGAACAGGAAGATACTAAATGGCACGTTGTTGCCGACCCAAATAATTAAATCAGTGCTAAACCCAATTTCAGCACCTGGCTTTGGCGCAACTCGGCCAGTTGAGCCAAGGTAGGCAGGATAGTTATCTTCAAGGATACCCTCCACTAATACGGAAGAAACAAGTGGCATCTTGAACTTTTCAGAAGCAGCTTTCAATTCTTCAGCAGCGCCCTTGGCACCAACACCAATGTAAACGCTTAAATTTATATTTTTTAACCCGTCGGTCCCATTTTTGAAAAATCGTTAAGCGGTCAATCCCGTGTGTCTGTAATGATTTAGAAGCATTTACATTCGCTGAAAAATTAATTAAACTTTTTTTGGATTTTCAGTTTTTCGATAGATATTTTCACTATAAGTTAGTGAAATTCAAGAAAATTTCGATGACATTCTGTTTTTGGATTACAGGTATGACGATTTCGGAATATCTGTCATTACAGCAACACATGCCGTGATGTGTTTAAAAACAGGATACTGTTATGGAATTCACAAGCAAATCAGGATTTTCTGTTCGTACTGTTTATTTTCTAATTCTTTTTCATAACTCGGTTACTATTTGAAAGTGTTTATGCCGGTAAAAATAGTTGAAACATCAACTGTTTTAATGAAAGACCATTGAATTATTTTATAATTATTATCAAATTATTAAATCGAATCAGCAGGCCTTGATTTGTGAATGACTAGCAAGCAAAGTCAAAGTTGTTTAATAAATTAGCAGTTTCCTTTTTTAGCATAAAAAAAGCCACCACTTTTCAGTGATGGCGCCAATTTTAATAATCTATGCTTCAAAATGTTTCCCGAGAATATCCAGACTTCGTAACTGCCCATCCATTTCGGCAACTTCAGGCAGATGACCCCAAACCTCGAAGCCGTTTTTCTTAAATAGTCCCTGACTTGGCCCGTTATGACTGAAGATAAAGGCCACGATATTTTGCAAGCCCAACGCTGATAGGTGCGAGAATACGTAATCTAACGCCTGTTGCCCCAGTCCCTGATGGCGAAATGCTTCATCAATGTAGATGCTGATTTCAGCCGTTTGGTGTAGGCAGGACGCCCGTAAAAGGATTCCAGACTGACCCAACCGGCAATTTGGTCACCATCCTTCATTACCCAAAGTGGGCGAGAATTGGGATCAAATTCAGTAAACCAGTCCTCTCGGGACGCAACCGAAATCGGCTCGAGATCAGCCGTCGCTAAACGGCTGGGAATAATTTCATTATAAATATGAACGATGGTCGGTAAATCAGCGTGTGTTGCGTACTCAAATGTCACTGTCAAAATGGCGAGCCTCCAGTTTTAATGTCCTGCTCATTTTACGATACTTGCTGAGGTCGCGCAACGTCACACCGCGGTGAGAACTTGCGAACCGCAGTCGTTGTCAAACCCGATCAGACCCGTTATGATAACCATAGAGTTTACATAAAGGAAGGCGATTCAAATGACGACTGTACTGGTAATCAAAGCAAATCCTAAACCAACTTCAGCATCACATTCCCTAACTGTCCTTGAACACTTCTTGACAAGTTACCTTCAGCTTCACACCAACGACACCGTTGTGGTCCGCGATCTGTACGCTGAAAAATTCCCAGATTTCGACCGAGATCTGGTCACGGCGCAGCGGGCCTTGTCAGCTGGAAAGACTTTCGCTGACCTGCCAGACGCGCAGCAAACACGATTGACGCAGTTTCGCCAAACGACCCAGCAGTTCATCGATGCGGATAAGGTCATTATCGCGAATCCCCTGTGGAATTTAATGATTCCTGGGAAGTTAAAGGCCTGGTTTGACACCGTTTGTGTTGAAGGCCAGACCTTTTGAAACGGTTGCGGTGGGTGAACGGCCACTCGCGCCGGGCAAGCAAGTGCTGCACATTCAAGCAGCTGGCGGCATCACGAACGGCCAAAATTTAGCAAGCCGCTACGTCAAGGATGTCATGACCTTCTTGGGCGCTGACGTCACTGCCCTTCCCGTTGAAGGCATGGACCGCTATCCCAAGCGCGCTGACAGCATTATGGCCGAAGCCTTTCGGACTGCGGACGAAATCGCAACAGTTTTTTAGTCCCGCAAAAAAACGACCAGTCATTGCCTGACTGGTCGTTTTAATTAGTTACCCTTACGTTTGTGATGCCGCACAAAGTTTTGGTGTGGAATCACGAGGTACATCCCGATGACGATCACCCCAGTCGTCAGTGCCGCATACGGCAAGAAGAACGACGCAATCGCGCCGATCACCATAATAACCAGCATGCCGCTCATTTCGCGGCCCGCCATAATGTTGGTCGGATAATCTTCATCGCTCGATGTGCCTCATGTCCCAACAGCAAAAGGAAGATCGCCCAGCCAAAAATAACCACGATGTACGCCAATTGCGGAATAAATTTCGTAGGGTACGTTGCCACCCAGGCCGTTGTGATGGGCACCAACGATACCCACAGCAGCAGTGCCATATTCACAATAAACACCCCATAGCTCACTTTATGCATGGGTTCAAAAATAAAATGATGTGTTGCCCAGAGATTCGTAATCCCGACAAACGAGATCACGTAGCTAACAATGGAATGAGTTCATTTTGAATTGCCGCCAGCGTAAAGCCTTCCGGTGTATGGAGTTCCAACACCATAATCGTCATAATAATTGCTAAAATCGCATCCGTGAACGCTTCAAGTCGCCCCTTATTCACGTTGACCACCTCCAAATGTTACCTCCATCATACCTAAGAATAGTGCTTAAGGGCAGTCATAATAATTGAACACCGCAAAAATGTTTCACATGAAACATTTCGCTTTGTTGAATAGGAAACATTTATTTGATATGCTACCTATAATGACTCATCGAAAGGAAGACAGCGTATTGAACAAACAAGCGCAATTTATGGCCAGCATGAGTTCGCTGATCGATAAGACAACCCTGCTGGAACACACGCAACTAGACGAGCAGCTCGCCGGTTACAAGCCAGCTGAGGTGCACACGATCGAATTCATCGGTAATCATCCGGACGCGAACGTAACCATCATTGCTAATGCCATGTACGTCACACGTGGCGCCGTCAGTAAAATGACACGGCGGTTGATGAAAAACGCCCTCATTGAACGTTACCAAAAGCCGGATAATAAGAAAGAAATTTATTTCAGACTCACTGCTAAGGCAAGGACGTGTACAACACGCACGCCGCCCTTAATCGCCAATTTGAGGACCGTGACGCCGCGTTGTTTACGGAAACCGACCAATCACTCGTTGATGATACACTGGCCTTTCTAGCGGCTTATAATCAGCATTTAGATGATATTATCAATCAAAAAAAGTAAAAAACGTGTCGACTACCACCTCGGTGTTCGACACGTTTTTTCTTACAAATTAGTAGTCATCATCCAGATCAGTCTCAGTCAGCCCATCATCATCCGCTAAGATCATCTGATTGCCAGCCTGCGCCCAAAGTGCAAGAGCCCGATTAAGGTCTGCGCGATGAAATACAGGATCATCAACCGTGTTTGTCAGCTCGTTAGGCGGATTTGAGCCTCGACCCGCCGTGCAGGAGGGTAAATTCCGTGCCTTTAACCCGGCAAAGCTTACCTCTTCTTTCAGCGTCAGTTCAATCGAATAACCGGCATCAATGGCATAATCATATACCACTGGCCCCTCACTGATGTCTGGATACAGATAGTTTTTCTCGGTTGGATAACTGGCAATGACGCCGTCCGTCACCCCCATTTCATCATAGGATGCGCGAACGTACTGCTTGTTATCCTGAGCTAATGGATAAAAGACATGTAAATAAGCGTTTTGCCAGCCAAAAGCTAGCTGCAACAGCACGTGCAGTTGATCATAGCGGATCGCTACCGGCACCAATAATTGGCGCCAAGTCGCCGTATCTTTGAGTTTGGCATGAATTAGAATCGCCGCGGTGGTTGCCATAGATAAGGGCCTCCTTATTGGTGAGTGACGGGGAGTTTGCCGGTTTGGTAAATTTCATCCAAATAGGCAAAATCCGTTAAAATATCGTATGGTTGGTGCGTTTCAGAGATCCATAGTGTGATGCCCTTGATCCGGCCAATAATGAAAAATTTCTCAATTTCCGTTTTGTCTGATGGCAGTTGCAGAATCATGTGCATCATGAATTCAATGAGCCCGTTGCGAAACGTTTCATCGCGGCTCTGGTACTGAAGCATTGGCAACAGCGCCTCGTTTTTCAGCGAAAATGCGGTAAACGGATGGTCATACACCGCCTGTGCATCCTCATTGAGGTCCTGGTGTTTTGCTTGTAAATAGCGTTCCAGCAGGTCATATTTATCGGTAAAGTGCGTGTAAAACGTTGAGCGGTGCATCAGCGCCTGATCGGCAATATCATTGACGGTGATCTTACTGAATAGTTTTTGCGTCATGAGTTCCTGGAATGCTGTAAAAATGAGTTTTTCGGTTCGTTCTTGTTGCCGAGTTGCCATCCTAAATCGTCCTTTCGAAGACATTTTGTTTAAAGTGTCGGTATTTTCGACATTGTTGATAACGTATAGATTGTCTATTTTTACGACGGTGTTAAACTAGCTTCATTCTAACAGAGTTTAGGATTTAAACTTGAAAGAAGGACTTAACTTGAAAACAATCGCCATTAATCAATTCGGCACTGCCGACGAATTCCACGAAATCAATCTTGACCAACCAGCACTCACGGCGGACACCGTTGCTGTCGCCATCCACGCCTTTAGTATCAACCCCATGGATATCGCTGCTCGAGCTGGCTACCTCCAGTCGCCATTTTCTGATAACTGGTCATTTCCGTTAGTCTTAGGCTGGGACTTTTCCGGCATCATTACTGAGGTTGGCCAGAATGTGACCCAATATCACGCAGGTGACCACGTTTTTGGCACCTTGGCGAGTGACCATCCGGTAACGCGGGCAGTTACGCCGAGGCAACGGTCGTGGATCCAGCTGCCATTACCAAGATTCCTGCCGGGATGTCATTTGACCAGGCGGCCGCACTGCCAATTGCCGCGGAGACTGCTACCAGGCCATCGTCCAGAATTTAAAGGTTCAATCAAACGACACGGTACTCGTTCAGGGCGGTGCTGGGGGTGTTGGTCTGTTTGCGGTGCAGATTGCGAAGGCGTTGGGTGCAAAAGTCATCACCACTGCCAGTCCAGCGCATACTGAACTGTTACAGAAACTTGGCATCGATCAGATCATCGACTACCACACGACAGCGGTGGCGGATGTCGTTTCAACTGTGGACGCTGTGTTTTGATACTGCTGGCGACATTGCGGGCGGCCTGGCCGTGCTTAAATCAGGCGGAAAACTTGTCACCGTCGCTGGTCAACCCACCCCGGAACAGCTTGCACTGCCCGACAAGAGCGTCAGTTTCCAATTTTCGCATACAGATACCGCTTTGATGGCTGGGTTAAGCGACCTCTTTACCAAGGGTCAATTAGATATTGAACTGCAGACGATGCCGTTCACTGCCGCTAGCGTGATCAAAGCGCATCAAAAGATTGAGGGCCATCACACAACTGAGAAACTCGTGATTCACGTTGCTGACTAACTGCTGAGTAATAGTCGTGGACGCACGACGCTAGTTTTTCGTATAATGGCCTCAAATAAGACACATGTCCTGCCTAAGGAGGCCAAACGATGACAAAAATGGTGTTTATCAACCTACCAGTAACCAACCTGCCAAACGCAATCGCATTTTACACCGCCCTCGGGTTCAAGCAAAATGAAGCATTCTCAAACGAAAAATCCGCCGCGATGATTTGGAGCGACGACATCTGGTTCATGTTGCTGACCCACGACTTCTACGCCCAATTCTTGCAGAACCAAACGATTGCGGACACGCAAACAACAAGCGGCGCAATGATTGCGTTGAGTCTGGATAGTGTAACAGACGTGAAACGCTTTGCGGAAACGGCAAAGAAAAACGGTGGCAGTTACTACCACGTTGATATGGGCATTCCGGAAGACCAGATGTATGAGCTGGAAGTGAAGGATCTGGATGGGAATGTGGTGTCGGTGGATTGGTTAGAGTAAGAGCGTGGAACAAAACGGTAAGGGGCAGAATGTAAGGGACTTTGGTGGAAAATCCCGGGCTTGGATTTTTTGCCGAAGTCCCTTACATGGCCGCCCCTTGTTTTGTGTATCGCGTTTCCACTACGTTGCCAAGAAGGAACTCAAAACCAACCAAAAAGCTCAGGCAACCGAAGCACAAAGCCTCGGCAACCTGAGTTTTTCCATCCCCAAATCCCCAACATCAACCCAACCCCCGCACCCCATCCCGCACCGAACCCAGACAACATTCTAAGAGAAAAATAAATATTTTAATCAATTTGCCATTTACTTTTCATTTTTCATCTGGTATAGTCAACCTATTCTAAAAATTCGAGGTCAAACACCATGCGAAAAACTACCGCTATCATCAACGTGAATGTAGTCGTCATTGCCCAAGACATTATTGTCATTTAGTCTGCGGGTCATTTGATGATGCCCGCAAGCAACGGGCAGCGATGGTTTAGGCCAGGAGCTGTTAATTCAGCCCTGGCCTTTTTTAGTCAAAACGGAGGTGACGCTCATCGTCAGTGACACATAGTCCCAGGATTTGGCAACACCCACATAGTCTCATCACACATATTGCAATTTTTCACATCAAATTCTAAGAAACGGAAGTGACGCAATGGAAACTCAACCAAACGCACTATCAGCAACACCCACGAAAACGATCGAACGGGACCCGGTGAAGACTGTTATTTTAGCCTCAATGATTGGAACCGCCATTGAATTTTTCGACTTTTACGCTTACGGCACCGCAGCCGCTACATATTTTCCAAAGGTGTTCTTCCCAGAAGTGACCCCCACCATCGCTATGATTCTGAGTCTATTGACCTTCGGGGTGGCCTTCGTTGCTCGCCCACTGGGGTCACTGATTTTCGGCCACTTTGGTGACAAGTTAGGCCGGAAACGCACATTGGTTGTTTCATTACTTATCATGGGTGTGTCAACCGTTCTAATTGGGGTATTACCAGGATTCGCAAAACTTGGAATGGCGTCGATCGCCCTCCTCTGCCTCTGCCGGTTCATCCAAGGAATCGGCCTTGGCGGCGAGTGGTCTGGCGCCGTTCTGGTGGCCACCGAAAACGCCCCCAAGAACAAGCGGGCGCTGTTTGGTGCCTTTCCTGAACTCGGCGCACCAATCGGCTTCTTCCTTTGTAACGGCCTCTACTACATCCTCGAATCCAATCTGACTGCGTCTCAGATGCAAGCCTTTGGCTGGCGGATTCCATTCCTAGCCTCAGCTGTACTCGTTATCGTGGGGCTGTGGATCCGGCGACGGATGTCAGAAACCCCGCTATACCGGATGGCTCAAGAACAAGATAACGTGACAAAAGCACCACTTGCTAAGGTCTTCAAAGAAAACTGGCGTCAAGTTCTGCAAGGCACTTTGACGATGTCCGTTTCTTACACATTTTTCTTCCTGCTTTCAACCTGGTCACTCAGTTACGCCACCACCGCGTTAGGCTTCGCCAATAAGGAGTGGCTGTTGATGCTGATGGGGTCGATCGTGGCCTTCGCTGCAATGATCCTCTATTCTTCTTTGATGGCAGATAAATTTGGCCGGAAGAAGGTCCTGTTACTCGGCACCATCTTGATTGCCGCCTTTGCGATGATCTTCCCATTTTTATTAAACGGCAACCACAACGTTGCTGGCGGGTTGTTCTTCTTGATTGTCGGCTTCCTCGCAATGGGTGTCGTTTACGGCCCCGTTGCCGCACTGTTGCCTGAACTATTCCCAACCAGCACCCGGTACTCTGGTGCCGGCATCGCCTACAACGCTTCAGCCATTGTTGGCGCAGCCTTTGCGCCAACGTTAGCATCCTGGTTAGTTGATCAATGGGGCATCCACGCCGTTGGCTTCTACCTGGCAATCATGGCCATCGTGGCATTCTTAGCCTTGTTAACGACTAAGGAAACTAAGGAGATCGATTATACGAAGTAACCATGACATCCAAAAAGCACTCACAGCCGTGCAATCGGCCATGAGTGCTTTTTTAGTGGTTATTCAAATGAATCCCCATAAGACGTTGGTATTGGTCAACATCCCTTGGATTGTGAATCGGCACCATGAACCGGCTGGTGAATTTTGCGAGTCGTCCCTGTTTATACACAGACTTCGGATTGCTGAACGCTTCAAAACCTAATTTACCGCCTTTGTATCGGCCCATACCTGAGTAACCGACACCACCAAAGCCCATTTCATGTGACCCAGCGTGAAAGAATAACTCATTGATATCCACACCGCCAGATGACGTTTGACTGAGAATCTGGTCGATTTGCCGCTGATTCTGACCGAAAATGTACAAGGCCAGTGATTTTTCATGCGTATTAATCAACGAGATGGCTTCATCGAGCGTCTCGTATGAAAAAATCGACAAAACAGGGCCAAACATTTCTTCTTGGGCAACGCGAAGTTTGGGATCCGGATTAATAGCTAACGTAAAGGGCATCAATCGAGCTTGTGCATCCGGCATCTCTTCACGATTAGGATTGATGGTAATCAGCGTCGTCCCTGCCCGTTTTGCCTCATCCGGTTACCAGCCGCAATTGCCTCCACAGCTGGGTCCAATGCTAGATCAATTGGCGCATTGAAGGGTGACATAATCCCAACAACACCCAGCGGTTCATTTAAAATAAATTGGCGAGTGCCCGTTAACGCCATCATCCCAATTGGTTTCTTATCTGGCTTCATCCACCGTTGCAGATGTTTTTTCACATAAGCAATGGTACCAATTGGGCCGCTAATATCTGCGCCTAGGATCTGCATTGGATCTCGTTGACCAAAATCAGTTTGTAAGGCTGCAACTAATTCATTGACGTTTTCTTTAATCATGCGATCAATTTTATCTAGGGAGGCGATGCGCTCCTCGTATGCCATCGGTTGGGCGCGTGAATAACTTTCACGTTGACGTTTAAATGATTGGTTCAATTCTGTTAAAGTTGTCATTTTTAAAAGTCTCCTTTTTAATCGAATGTTCGATTATTTTAAGTTTAAAAAAATATCTGTTCAGATATTTTATAGTGCATTAGTGTTGTTGCATGGCATTCAGACACATGGTCACGACTTGGTCGATCGTCGTTGCATCAGCATCTAATTGTCGCCGCTTTATCGCTTGAAGATACATCACAACTGGGGCATAACCAAATGATAACAGGACTAACGGGTCAACCGCCTGAAACGTCCCCGACGGCGCTTGTTTAACGCGTGCAAATAACGGTTCAAAGCCCGCAAACGACTCTGCTTCACTAACCGCCAAATGTGCTAGGAGTGGTGAGTGGTTAAACTGGTCAATGATCATCAAAGCGTCATAGTGCGTTTGACCAAAATCATAAACTGCGGTCATAAAAGCACGCACGTACGCAACCGCATCAGAGATGTTCTGGTCAACATGCTCGGCCAAATAATCTGCAAGGCCCTGCTTGTTTGCTAAGTAAACCTGTTTTAAAACATCTTCCTTATCCGCAAAGTACACATAGATGGTCGATGATGAGATGCCGCTCGCTTTTGCAATTCGCGACATCGACACGTTTGAAATGCCCTCTTCCAAAATAATATGGCCGACCTGATCAATAATTGTTTTTGCCTTGGCTGTATCTTTTTCTCGCATTGCTAAGCTCCTTTTAATAAATCGAACGTTCGATTAAGATAATAATCGATTCCGCTTTTTTTGTCAACAGGAAAAACTTAACCCCACCAAGAATGATTCCGTTGGCAGTTAAATACTGCTCTCTCCTTAGATTCAAGTGAAAAAGCCACCCCCGCAAACGACGGTCATGACCTCAATATCATCTATCTACTAAAAAACGGTCTTTAATAAACCAACTTCCCAAAAAGAGAAGCGTCACTAATAACGTGGTTTTAAAAGCAGTTACGAAATTAACGATCAAAAGTAAACCTGCGCCGGCAATTATGCATATACATAATATTTCAAAAATTTTATCCATATCTCTATTCTATATCCTCTCAAACAATTCCAAAGGGCCAGTCTTGAGTACTGACCTTTGCACTACTATTTACCATCACGCTGTCGCGCCTGCAGCTGCGCGTTCATACTATCAGCAGTCAGTCGCGTCTGAACGTACCAGCCGAGCCAAACAATGAAGTATACAGCCAGAAAAATGAGACCAAATCGCAACCAAGTGCCGGTCGACAAGAAGTGCCAGTGCATCACTGCATTTACTGCCACTACCAGGACAAATGTGGCCACAAAGTGAATACTGAGTTGCTGAATAAATGACAGCCGGTCGCCATCAAATAACCGCGATAACAACCCGATCAATCCTGACAAAACGAAGAGCGCAACGATATTAACGGGCGTCACCGAAAACACGTGGACCCCGGTCATCATGACTAATAGATACATCGTCGCCCCAACCATAATGCCGTACATCGCGTAGACAATTAACGTTTTTATTGCTTTCATTTTAGCCACCTCACATGCCAATGCTGCGTTTCAGATCGGGTAAAAACTTACGGCTGACCGTGAGTTTTAGACCGTTCGTCATTTTTGCCGTCATGTTGCCAGAAAATTCAGCTTCTAATGCTGTTAAATAATCAATATTGAGGACGACACTTCGCCCAACTTGAACAAAAACGGGATTTTGCAGTCGCGCAAGCATCGTTTTCAGCTGACCGTTAATCTGATAGATCTTATTGACGGTTTGCACGGTCAATCGCTCACCGGTTACTTCCAGCGCGATGATGTCAGCCGTTGCTAAAATAATGACCTGGTCAGCGACTGTGATCGGGAGTACCGCGGGGCGGACGCCTAACTGGTTCAGGCGATTGAGCAGCTGGGTAACATCTGGCGATAACGTTGCAGCACGCACGACCACTTCGATCTCATCTTGTGGCACTGCGGCAGTTATTTCAAAGGTGACTTTCATCAGTGGTGGCGCCTCTTTTCGGTTTGATAATCGCTCAGTTATGCTTCTGAGCAGCCCGGTACGCAGCCCAGGTCGGCTGATGAGCGGTTAACGCAGCGACCGCCTGATCAAAATGCGTCTGCTGGGTTGCCGCCTGTTTTGGTGAGTAAACGTAGCGCGCCCACCCGCGTTGATAACCCGGCGTCAGCTCAGAAAAATAACTGGCAGCTGCAGGTTCACCACTCAGTCGTTGTGCGAGGTCTTGCACCCGATCTGCGTAGTCACCGACGCGTTGACTGGTCGTTTGGCGTCGCGGCGCCGCTGATAGCAGCGCAGGTCAATCATCGTAAAGTCAGCATTAAAACTGCGCATGCGAGAAAATTTCAAACCCGTGGCCCCAATTTCCCCAGTCGTGTGATTAATGGCCAAAAATGAAAAGAGTGCATCCCGATGAATCCCCTGGTACTGTTTACTGGCAAGTTTAGGATACAGCAGGTAGACGACGCCATACGCCGCCAGCTGTTTATCGGCGGCCACCTGGTTAATGTGGGCCTTCATCTCAGGCAAACTTAACGCAAAGACTACCCGCAGATCAGTCGCCGTCGAGAGCGGTTCTACAATCAGGCCATCGACCAATACACTAAGTGACGCTGGAACGTGATCAAGACTAATATGCCGATATTTTGTGAACCCAAGTTTTTCTAAATTTTCCATGAGCTGACCCTCGTTTCACCCAATGAGTTGACTATATGCGCACCATGACTTGTTTACGACTCCGACGCATCAATAGCAAGGCGACAATGACGAAGCCGACTAAGAATGCCAGCATAACGCCATATACTGAAGTTAATGATAATACTGAACCCAACTTAAGTCGAACCCCAAACGCCGTCTCAAAGGCGGCTTTTTGGCCTGCTCGGGCGCCACTAAACTTATCGTTAAGTGCCGTCTTCATTAATAGTTGTCTGTACAGTGCGGCATTGTATGGTGCTGGCGTGATCTTCATCAACGTTTGCGCAGCTTTTGGTACCGATTCAATTGGAATGTAAACTCCCGCAAAGAACCCTGAAGCTGTGCCAATGATGGTACCCAGTTTGCCCAGTGTATCCACCTTTTTGACAAAGCTCAAACATAGCAGACTAAACGCCGTCCAGATCAAACTGCTGAAACCGGCGATGCCAATTAATTGCGGTGTTAGCTTCCAGGGGATCGTAATTCCATCCACGGCTGCAAAATAAGCGTACATCACACCCGCCATGATGATCTGCATGATCCAGCCAACGATAAACGCACTGACAAGGTAGGCAGTTTGTAGTTGCCAATAGGCGAGTTTCGTCATCAAAAAGTCAGCGAGTGTGCCCCGTTCCCGGTCTTGAATCATTTGGCTGAGCGCACTTAGCGTTGTTGTCACGGCTGTCACCGTGAGCGTCCCACCAATGACCCAGGGATCAAGCACCGCCGATTTACCAGTAAACGGTAAGGCACTCGCCATGTTCTGCTTTAGGAAAACAATGTAGAGCACAAATGAGATCAGTGCCCCTAGCAGTGAAAAGAATAAGTTGCTGCCGTTGGTGAAAAAGAGCTGTAAATTCCGCTTAATAAAGGCTGTCATCTTAACGGATCTCCTTTCCTGTTAGTGCCAAAAAGATTGTGTTCATATCACCTTCGTGGCTGTCAAACTGTTGAATGTACTGCCGATTCTTAACCAGGACATCGATACTCGTCTGAGCGTCAGCCACCGTTAAGGTCACCTTTTCTTGCGCCTGTTTGGCTGATAACCGTCCTGCTGCAGATTAGCCAGCAACGTTTCAGGCTGGTCAGAAATCAGTGTCATTTCGACTTGCGCATACTCGTGTTTCAGATGGCTCACTGAATCTGCAGCAATGACCTCACCGTGGTCGATGACGTAAACAAAATCAGCCGCCTCGGCTTCCTCCAGGTAGTGGGTCGTTAAGATCACCGTCATCTGCAATTCTTTGCGCAGCTGATGAATCACTTGCCAGATCACCGTTCGAGTCTGGATGTCCAATCCCGTTGACGGTTCATCCAAAATTAAAATCTTTGGTCGATGAATCATTGCCCGGGAAATATCTACCCGCCGGCGCTGACCACCCGACAATGTGCCATAGCGCTGATTCAATAACGGCGTTAGACCAAGGTCGTTTTCCAAACGGTCCAACCACGCCTTATCCACATTGGGATACATTGCCGCTCGTAGTTTTAAGTTCTGGTGGACCGTGAGATTATCATCCAGTACCCCGTACTGAAAAACGACCCCGATCTGTTGCCGATACGCAATATCTGTGGGCGTCAATGTGCCCAATTTGATTTGGCCGCTCGTGGGCTGCGTCAGCCCCGTCAACATCCCAACTGTGGTTGACTTACCGGCGCATTTGGCCCCAAAAATGCAATGAATTTCCCAGATGGAATCTGCATATCCAAATGGTTGACCGCAACCTTCGTTTTAAACGTCTTGGTCAGATCCTGAATGCTTAATTCTGACATAGTGTTCATCCCCCGATTCATACTTGATGACCTAAGCATAGTGCTTTCGGCCTAAATTGTCTCAGTTGAACCAACGAGTGGTTGAAATTGGGGCTAAGTGGTCGGATGATGGCAATTAATTAATTATTACCCGGGAAATTTGACCTTTTTTTAAAACAATGCGCTAGCCAGAAACGTATGTATGAGTAGCTGCACAAATCACTGTTTTAAGGAGCGCTCATATGTCAAAAGACTACATCGTTAAAGCCTACCAGACCACCAGAAACGCAAACACCGAATCACTCACTGAGACCCGCTACCGCGTTTTTGACCTCGACGGCAACATGGTCGACGATGCCCAGGGTTACGGCTACAAATCGGCTCGAAACGCCACGTGGCTACCACTACACCCGCCACCCTGACAAGATTCGCGCCAACAAGAAACTCAAACAGCGTGTCCATCGCTGGTGTGACCAACATGCTGATATTGACGCTATCATTTATGTCTACCTGTTTGACACGCTCAAGAACGATGAGACCCTCTCTGCCGTCGAGGAAAAAGCCCTATTTGAAGGCCTCACAGAGAACTTACCAGCTGTGCCGTTTTCCGCCGCCGACTACTTTAAATACCGGCAATGATAACCCGGGCAATGATGTGTATTTCACACTGTCAATACGCGTTCTGTGCTACAGTATCGATAATGACCCTATAAGGAGACCACCATGACGCAAACACTCAAACAACAGCGCACAAAGCTGGATATCGTGACAACCATGAACACCCTGTTGAAAACGACCCCCTCCAAATTACCATTGGCACCATTTGTAAGACCGCAATGATCCATCACTCAACCTTTTACCGCTACTTCGACGATAAATACGCCTTGCTTGGTGAGGTGCTTATGCTGATCTGCAAGCCGGTTCAGGCCGACCTCAACCAGGGGGTGGATTTTATGACAGCAATCAGTCGCGTCATGACCGCCAACCAAGCGCAATTACGGAACATGACCAGCCAAAATAAAAGTACCACCGTATACACCGACCTCACCAAAATTCTAGCAGACAACCTTAAAACGGCAATCATCAGCGACACAACTCACCCGTTGATCACCCAATTACGCCGCGCCAGCCAACCTGAATTTCTCGCCTATGCTTACGCTGGAATGCTGGTAGGCATTATCCAAAAATGGAATGAGGATCCGCAAACCACAACGCTTGAAACCTTTAGTGGGAGCTTCAAACACGATATGACCGCCCTGCTTCAAACGTTTTAATCCGCAAGATTCGTTAAAATGGCCGATTTTGGGAAAGATTCGCATTTCTTGCGATTGTGACACGCTGTCATTTTCAGTACAGTAGCTGAAAAAGGAGTGGCACAATGAAAACAATAATCGTAACCGGCGCTTCATCCGGCGTTGGTCAAGCAGCAGTCACACAGTTTAGCCGACAGGGCTTCAACGTCTTTGGTCTGGCCCGCCACGCAACGCAGCAACCGCAATTACCCAATGTCCACATGATCGACGTCGATCTCACCGATGCTGAACAAGTCAAATCAGCGGTTGCACAAATTTTAACGCTGACGGACCACATCGACGTTTTAGCAAATATTGCTGGAACAGCCGTTAATGGTGCTATCGAACAGGTGCCCATTACCGAAGCAAAACAAACTTTCGACGTGAATGTCTTCGGCACACTCACCCTCATTCAGCAGACATTGCCCACTATGCGCCGTCAGGGCCACGGACGGATCATCACGGTATCTTCAATGGTCAACCAAGTCGTCCAGCCGTTTTTCGCTGGTACGCTGCGACTAAGGCAGCGCTTGACGTTTTATCAGATGATCTACGAGCCGAAGTGCAACAATTTGGCATCCAAGTCAGCGTGTTGCAGCCAGGCGGTATTGAAACGCCGATGGCTCGCAGAGTGACGCCTTCTTAAAATATGGCACCCACGCCTACGCCAGATTAGCCGCCAAAGTGCACCAAGCAATGACGACTACGGCGACGAAGAACCTCACGCCAGAACAAGTAGCCACACTAATTTACCAGGTCGCCACGACGCGTAAGCCGCAATATTACTACCCCGTTGGCTACGGTGCTCGAGTGGCCGTCATTGCTAACCGGTTGTTGCCGAAACGACTCTTAACGAAGATTGCGTTGGGAGGTTTTAAATCATCAAAGGCTGTAAAAGGAGGTGCCGCTAATGTCCTCAACCAGTGAGCCAAGTTTCCAAAAAATCCTTACCGGCCGTCACGCCATTCACGATTTTGACCCAACCGTCAAAATCGATCGTCAAGAACTCACGCAAATGATTACTGAGGCAACACTTGCACCCTCTGCCCTTAATGTGCAGCCGTGGCGCATCGTGGTGATTGATTCGCCCGCGATGAAGCTAAGATCAAGCCCCTCATGCCAAACGATGTGCACCAAAACGAGACTGCCTCGGCACTAATTGTCTTCTTCGCTGACCTCCAGGCCGCTGACAACGCCCAATTCATTTTTGATCAAACAAAGGCTGCGGGTCTCCTGCCCGCTGGTGTCGACGAACGCTACGTCACCATGATTCAGACGATCTACCAGCAGATGTCAGCAGCAGATCTGCGCAATTCATTCACCTTGGACACCGCCCTGCCAGCCATGCAATTCATGCTGGTCGCCCGCGCCCACGGGTTTGAAACCGGACCAATGACCGGCTTTGACCATGAGAAAATCGGTTCAGTGCTGGGGATGGCCCCCGAAAGATATGTGCCAATCATCATGTTAGCCGTTGGAAAGGCGGCCAGCGCCCCGACTGAATCCGTTCGGTTACCAGTTACAAAGATTTTGAGCTTTCGGTGATTAAACTCAGACGAGACAGTTTGTTAATCTCGAAATAGTTATAACGACAAAAAGAAACTGGAAATCATAAGATTTTCAGTTTCTTTTTAGTGAATTAATCTAGTTATTTTCAGCAGCGATTGCCTTATTAACAGCAGTCTCTTCCGCCTGAATCAATGAAACCCGGCTCGTGATCACCTTAATATCCATGGTGATCTCACGCGTCAGCCCTGGGGTTGGCAGCTTCGGTTCAAAGAACGTCTTAAATTCAGCCAACCGTTCCGGTGTCCGGAAAATACCGGTAATAACGGTAATGTAGGTCGTGAACTCCATGTCACCGCCAACCGTCTTTTCCAGCCACTGCCACTCGTTACGGATCCAGTCCCAGGCAGCCTGTTCGCCCTTTTCGTTGGTGAGAACGCCACGGAACCAGCCACGCAGATCTTGTGGCTTAATGGTGTCGGCATCTTCAAACTGGCCGATCAGTTTCGTGATCAGCGCAGCATCCGGCGTCCCCGTCAAGGCCCCACGAATGTCGCTCTTATAGCTGGCATCCGCCGTTGCCCGGTACGCAGCCAACAGCTTGTCAAACAACGCTTCGTTGCCGAAGTGCTTGATCTCGTTTGCCAAAATAAAGCCCCGGGTGTCAGCCGGCAGTTCAGCTAGCTTGTCCGCATTTGCCGTAAACAGCGCGTGCGCGTCCGCAATGGCGGTCTGATTCTGCGCGTACAAGGCTGCGCTCAACACATATGGCCGCGTTAACTGGTCATCGTTTGACTCGCCCGCCTTCGCCGTCCAGCCTAACCGCGCCACCTGATCAGCACTCAGTTTATTGAAGAATGCCTGCAGTTGTTTTTCCTCGGCAGATTCTGGTGAAACGAACTTCCTCAGATTGCTTGCGACTTGATAGAGCGCCGTCGTTACAACGGCACGTTCACTCGCCGCAAACTGAGGCAGTAATGGTACCACATCGGCGTAGGAAATTTGACGGCCCTCAGCTAATAGCCGCTGATCTTGAAGAATCTGCAGCTGCGAAATGGCATCCAGCGCCCCAGCATCCTTCAAAATGTCGTTTAACAGGGTCTCATCATACTTCACGATAAAGTGTGAGTCGTTGCCAACGTTAACTCGGAATGGCTTGCCATTAGTCCTACGCAACTCAGCGTAATCGCCAACCGTCACAGTTTGGTCTTTAAAGATCTCCGGCGCAGCGTCATAGTTACTGTTTAACGGAATCTGCCATAGCCGGCCCTTATCCTGACCATCACCCACAAAGAATTGTTGCTGAGACAAGGTCAGCTGGCCATTCTTAACAGCTGCGGTGACTACGGGATAACCCGGTTGTTCCAGCCAGGAGTTCATGATCGCCCCAACGTCTAACCCGGACGCATCGCCTAGGGCAGCCCAGAGGTCAGCCCCCGTTGCGTTGCCGTATTGGTGCGCAGCAAAGTAAGCCTTTAAGCCCTTACGCAGCGCATCGTCGCCAAGCAGTGCCCGAACCATGACCAGCATCCGCGCGCCCTTGGCGTACACAATGGCACCGTCAAACAAGGAGTCGATTTCCGCTGGGTCCTCGACCTGCACATGCACGGACTGCACGCCATCCGTTGCATCCCGGTTCAACGCCATTGGGGCTTCGGAAGTTTGGAACAGTTCCAGATGTGCCAGTCAGGTTCGATGGCATCCACGGCAACGTATTCCATCATGTTAGCGAAGGATTCATTAAGCCACAGGTCGTCCCACCACTTCATCGTCACAAGGTCACCGAACCACTGGTGGGCAAGTTCGTGAGCAATCACGGTCGCAACCAATTGCTTCATTTCAAGCGAGGTGTTATCCGGATCAAGCGTCAGATAGGCTTCACGGTAGGTCACTAACCCCCAGTTTTCCATGGCACCGGCTGAGAAATCAGGCAGTGCAAGTTGCCAGGAATGCGGTAGCGGATATGGTGTTTGATAAAAGTCTTCGTAAAACTCAATTGACCGTTTTGCGATATCGAGTGCGAAATCCAACTCTTTTGTTGGTGCGCCTTGGTGGCAAACACGCCGACTTCAACACCGGATTTCGTCTTCGTGATCTTGGATTGCAGGTCACCAAACGCAAAGGCGATCAGGTAAGTCGACATCCGAACCGTCGTCTCAAAGTAGTGCACACCGTTTTCTTCGTGGTCTTCCGGCATGTTGGCGATAATCGTTTCACCAGGCTGCTCGTCAAACTTAATCGCGAGGTCGAACGTGGCCTTGGCCTCCGGTTCATCCACGGATGGAAAGGCCTGACGCGCAAAGGTCGTTTCAAATTGGGTCCCGATGATCTGCTTCTTTTCACCATTCACTTCATAGTATGACGGGTAAATGCCCATCATGGAATCGGTCAATGGCGCTGTGTAATCGATGGCCAGTGTCGTTTCGCCTGGTTGCGCCAGCGTAATGTGGATGGCCTCATTTTCATTATCGGTGGTAAAGGTAACAGGCTTACCATCAGCAGTCACACTGTTAATGGTCATGAATTTTTGGTGAATCAGCACATTGGCTTCTTTAGCGTCACCAGTAATGGTGGACGTCCCAGAAATCAGCTTGGTTGCTCGGTTCACATCAATGTAAAGATTGTAATGCGATGGTTGAAATGTTTCATAAAAGTGTTTTAACGCTGTCATAATGGACCCCCTTGAGAGTATTGGCTTTATTATACAACAGAGTGTTTAACAAATGATTCATGACGACTACAAAAAGCCCCGCTTTTCAACGAAGCGGGGCTTTATTCGTCATCATTCTGATTCAGGTGAGAAGGCCGTTACATTCCACTCACGTTGAGCATCGTTTTGACCAACAGATAAATATCACAATGGCGTTAAACCGAGTTTGCGGAGAATCCGCCCTCGACTGCTAGTAAGGGCACTGACAGCAATGCTTCATACTCTGATTCGTCTAGTCGTAATTAATGACTAACTCAATAGGAAACACTACTACAATGGTTGCCATCAGAAGTCATTAACTACTTTCGTAATCGGCCAATAAATAGTATTTAGCATCAATTCAACCTCTGCTTAGTTGCTGGCCGGTGTCCGCCACTTCGCAAGAATCAGTCCAACAACCAAGCCAATCAATGCCTGCACTGTCCAGCCAAGTCCCAGACTGAATCCGGGCAGCCACTGGCCCCAACTGAGGACTTGCGCCACCCAGCCATGATGCAGGCTTGTGGACATCGCATTCAGTCCGTCAAGGATGGCCGGAATCACTGTGAACACCGTTACCGTACCAAATAGCCATCGCGATTCCCCCAAGAATGGTGTCAATAACCCCAGCAAAATTAACGTAATGGCAAGTGGATAGATAAAGTATAGGATTGGCGTCGAAATCACTAGTAGTCGTTCCAAACCAACGTTGGCAAAAATCAGCGGCAACACACTCGCCAGGCCAATCAAGAGTTGGTACGACACCTTCGGAAATAGCTCTTTAAAGGTGTCCCCAAATGCGGTAATCAAACCAATCGCAGTCTTTAAACAGGCAATGATCACAATGACTGCCAACAGTGCGTTACCTAAATCACCGAAGTACGCGTGGGCAACGTTTGCAAGAATCGGACCGCCATTTTCTGCGCGGCCAAAACGACCAAGCGCGTTTCGCCCTAGAAGTGCCAGTAACCCGTAAATAACGGCCATCAGCGCAACTGCTAAGCCACCGGCGCGAATGGTGTCCTTCGCAATCTGGGTGGCTGCGTGACGCCCAACCCTTTGATGGCGTTCACCACAATTATCCCGAACGCCAACGCTGCCAAGGCATCCATCGTGGAATAGCCAGCGGTAAAGCCGGCAACTAGTGGTACCTTGGCAAAATCACCAACCGGGGCCTGTCCATGCCCCATCGGTTTAATCAGAACCATAATTAACAAAATTGCGAGCAGTACCAGAAACGCCGGCGTCAACACCTTGCCTACGTAAACCATAATTTTCGAGGGCTTGCGAGCAAAGAACCACGCAACCGCGAAAAAGAGAATCGAGTACACTAATAAACCACCGCTCTGATGGGTCTTTGCCACAAATGGTGTTAACCCAACGGAAAACGAAATGGATGCCAACCGCGGCAACGCGAATAAGGGTCCAATACACATGTACAACAAAATCGTAAACACATAGGCGTACAGCGATTCACCTTTTGAGCCAGCGTAAAGACACCGTCCGTCTTTGTAATGCCGATGGCAGCCACCCCTAACAAGGGCAGTCCAACGCCTGAGATCAGAAATCCAATCAGGGCTGGCCAGTAGCTTGTCCCCGCTTGTTGCCCCACAAAAACAGGGAAAATAAGGTTCCCTGCGCCAAAGAACATGCCAAATAACATCATGCCAATGAACAGCATGTCGCGGCTTGTTAATTTTTTAGTCATCAAAATGGCCTCTTTCAGTCGCATACGCGACAGTCTTACCTGTATTTTATCAAGGATTTGATTGACAAGGTAGGCTTTGGTCTTTGATCTCATGAGGTTCTAACAAAGAGCGCGACAAAAAGCGGTTAGAGATGGGCAGCGAGGTTTGTTTTGTTGATGCATAATCACTAATCTGATTACTTTTCGGACATCTTTCTATGCCACATAGCAGAAACGTGTTCCGCAAGGCTGAGGCTACTGCATCAGCCAACTCTGGCAAAAATCCAAGTTTGTCGTGCTAGTTATTAGAGCGTTACTTGCGACGTGCTTTACTTTTATCTAGCGGGAACGCGTTCCGGGAAACTGAGGGCTACTGCGTAAGTGACTCTGACAAAAATACCAGGTTTGTTGTACTTGTTATTGGAGCGTTACTTACGACGCGCTTTACTTTTATCTAGCGGAAACGTGTTCCGCAAGGCACGGGGCTAACGTGTAACGGACTCTGGCAAAAAAAGTCAGGTTTATTGTGCTTGTTATTAGAGAGTGACTTGCGACGTGCTTTACTTTTATCTAGCGGAAACGCGTTCAGCAAGGCAAGGGGCTACTGTGTAACGAACTCTGGCAAAAAAGTCAGACCCGGACTTTTCTGCCAGAGTCCGTTACACTCCGCCCCTTAACCGCCTTGCTTCACGCTCTACAACGGTCTCCTCAACTCAAACTCATTCCCCAACATCGCATAATTCGGCCCAGCCAATCTTGCAACTGGATTAAACGCATGGTAGTCCACATACTTCTTATCCGGATCCAACACCGACTCATCAAAGTACATATCTGTCACTTCCAAAAAGAAGAAGTCGCTCATCGGCTGGCCTGTTGGATCCTTCAGCAGTTTATAGTCGTACAATTTTGTTTCAAAACGGATTTTTGCCGCCTTAAGTCCCGGCACCTCCACCGTTTGGCTCGGCACCAGCGGCAGGTTGATCAAATCCAGTTCACTTTGATCATGCGGGAGCGAGGCCGCCGTCGCGTTCATTTGTTTCACGAGATCTTCGTCAACGAGGTGAACCACGGCCTCTTCGTGCGTCAAAATATTGTCCGCGGTATCCTTGCGCTTACCGTTTCGGTACCCAACCGACAGCGTCAGCCAAGGCATCAGTCCCGATGCAACCTGAAAGAAGCTAATGGGTGCCAGGTTTAACGTTTCAATATCCTTTGTCATCACCCAGGCAATTGGCCGCGGAATCACGCTGCCCGAGAGCAATTTATAGCGTTCCACTGGTGTTAAATCATCGCTTCTAAAATGATACATCTCACTCATCCTCCTTGGCTCCGAGCTATTTTTTGGAGCAACCCAATCAGCTGCACTTGTTCATCCGTCGTCAACGGCATCTCCACATTTTGGGTGCCGCGATTAAACGCCGCCGTAATGGTTGCCAACTCATCAGTTCCCTTTTGCGTGAGAAAAATCTGTTTATTACGGCCATTATTGCTGGGCCGTTTGCGCACAATGTACCCGTCACGCTCTAAGTTCTGTAATAAATTGGAGACACTGGCACTCCGGCGATGAAAGAGGTCCGCGAGTTCCCGTTGAATAATGCCCGGTCGTTCGCCAATCATCTGCAACGCGCGGGATTGTTCGGGCGTCATCGGACTGACTTCGCGCAGTTTTGACTCAACCATTCGGCGCTGATTAATAGAGATCGCGCGCATGAGGTCGTTGATCAATTCACCATTTGATACCATTTTCATGCCTTTCTTTGTTTTAAGTAGATGGTCTTTTGACACCAGTATAACCGAGGATTTTCAAAAAAGATAGATGTTTTATGATTAGGTACTTGACAGTTAGATACCTATGCATTAATCTTAGCTACCGTTAAGTATCTAACTATTTCAAAGAAGGTCCTACACATGCAATCCAAATCATACATCCGGTGGCTTCTGGTCGCCGCAGTCATCCTCAGTGCGTTTACCATGATGATCAACCAAACGATCCTCTCAGTCGCGCAACCGCATCTCATGAACACGTTTAACATCAGCACCTCGACCGTTCAGTGGCTATCCACTGGGTATTCGCTTGTGAGCGGCATCCTCATTCCCGTCACAGCGTGGTTGGCCGACCGCTTTAATACCAAGTGGCTCATGCTGTCTTTCGAAACCATTTTCCTTGTCGGGACGGTGGTCGCCGCAGTAGCTGGCAGTTTTCCAGTTCTGTTGATTGCCCGGTTGATCCAGGCCATCGGTGCCGGCGTGCTGTCCGGCATGAGCATGACCATCCTCTTCTCCGTTTACGGCCCCGAAGAACGCAGTGTGCCCACAACGTTGATGGGCCTAGTCTTCGGTCTGGCACCCGCCATCGGTCCGACCCTTGGCGGCTGGCTCGTTGACGGTTGGGGCTGGCAATCCATCTTCTACGTAATGATTCCAGTCACCGTCATCACCCTCATCATGATTCTGATCTTCATGGCCGACGTTGTGCCACACCGAATCGTGCCGCTCGATTGGCTATCCGTCATTTTATCCATGGTCGGCTTTGGCGGCATCCTCTACGGGGCGTCAAATATCGGCGATCACGGGTGGTTAGCCGCCATCTCATTTTGGCCGATGGTCCTTGGCGTTCTTATCATGGTCGCCTTTCTTTTCCGGCAATCACGAATTGCCAACCCCATCCTTCAAATCAAAGTCTTCGCGAAGGGCAACTTTGCGCTCGCTTCCGTAATCAGTGCCATTGCGCAAATTAGCATGGTCGCTGTCGAATTCATTTTACCGATCTACCTGCAAAATATTCGCGGGTTAACCGCGTTGCAATCAGGATTAACACTGCTGCCAGGGGCCATTGTCATGTTTGTGATGAGTCCAGTGGCCGGTTATCTGTTGGGCAAAGGGCGCGGCAAACAGATCATCATTCTCGGCGTTGCAACCATGACGCTAAGTACCCTAGCTCTTTCCTTCATCACCGTCAGCACCGCAACCTGGATCATCGTTGCCCTGTATGCTCTGCGAAATGTTGGCCTGGCCCTCGCATGATGCCTTCAGGAACCTTGGGTATGCAGTCACTGACGCCTGACCTGATCAGCCACGGGAGCGCCGGCAACAACATGGTCCGTCAAATCGGTGCATCGATTGGGACAGCTTTGCTTGTTTCCGTTATGCAAAACGTTTCTGATAACGCTGCGCCAAGCACGGCTCTGTTGCGAACGAATCCGCACGCTTATGTGACTCAAGTACACCAAGCCTTCATGACCGGAACGCACGCCGCGCTGCTGGTGGCGGCGGGTATCGGTGTGGTCGGCATCATCGCTGGCCTTTTCTTAAAGACTGAGGCCAAACCAAAGCAAGCACCAGTTGCTGAACCTGCAAAAGACTAGCCGTCAACCCAATGCTGGCATTTCGGCCGCAAGACTCCTATAATTCGATTTAACTAAACAGTCTTTGGGGGAAACGATTATGGAATGGGGAACAATTTCAGAGTGGGTCGCAGCAATTTCAGAATTTCTAGCCGTCTGTGTCGCCTTATTTTTACCGTACATGAACGAACGGCGCGAGCAAAAGCGCAAGCTGCGAAATTTACGTATCTCAATCAAAAACATGGGCGAGGAAGCCATCGCTGGCGACAAGGTTGCCTTACGCACACTCGATATGGTCCTCATCATCTCATTTCTCAATTCGACCGGTGCCGCTAACGAAAAGGTTGCTGTCACCGGACGGAAGATCATTGAATTGATCAAGCACTGCCAGCACAAGATAGCGCTGATTATCCGGAGAAGATTGCGGAAGTCAGAGCGTTGATTGACGCCGTTCAGAATAAGTAATTTCGGCACTATAAAACGACCTCGAGCCTGATCCTGCATGGATTAGTTCGAGGTCGTTTTATTATAGATCATGACAATTATCCGTGAGTTAAACTATCCTACTAAAGCTGTTTAGCAGCTACTTCACCAGCAATCCGCCCGCTCGTCAGTGCAAATTGGACCGAACTACCAGACATGTACACGTGGTTATAGATGACTTTATTAGCCGTTTCACCAGTTGCAAAGAGGTTTTTGATGACTTGCCCACCATCTGTTAAGACCTCAAATTGCTTTGTCGTTTTCACACCGCCAAAGGTTCCCATGATGACCGGGTAAATTTTAATTGCATAGTAGGGTACTCTTTCAACTGGAACCGTATACTCCGGATCTTTCCCCATTGTATCGTGTCCCTCATGCGCACCTTGATTGTATGAAGTCATGGTCTCACTAAGTACGTCAGCTGGTACCTGCATCTGTTTTGCCAGATCATGGAAATTGTCAGCAACCACCACTTCTCCAGAGGCCAATCCAGTCTTTAGCGCTTCAATGATATCAGCATTTTCCTTAGTAGTGTCCAGAATCAGCCACGGTGTTTTTGCTGCAATGACGTCATTAGTCACGACTGCGTAGTGCGTCTGTTCATTCATAAATCGTTTACCATCACCATCGACGTAAACCTTTGATCAATCCATCATTAATGGAAATGTGTGACGAACATTGGTGGTAATTCCCTCGCCAATAACCCAGGGGTCTTCGTAGAGAGCTGCACCAATTTGATGCGCCATTACAATACCATCTCCCTGATTACCAGCACCAGAGAAACTATGCTCATACGCTGACTTGGCGGCTGGCACGAATTTTTCCATCAATGCTTTGCTCTTAGAAAAACCGCCGGATGACAGAATTATCTTTTTAGCCGTAATTTCAATGTCACCATCTGGGGTAGTTGCCGTTAACCCTGTAACGGCCCCCTCCGCATCTGTTAATAATGATTTAGCTGCAGTATTCAACATCACTTTGACCGGCGTTTTAGCCAACGTAGCTGATAAATTTTGAATCAACAGCGGACCACCCAACTCGCCGCCCTTTCCAGGAAAGTGGATGCGCTTAGCGGGATCCAAACCAAATCCCGTAATGTCACCATAGTGATGGCCGGCATGATCCACTAACCATTCTGTCGTTTTTACTGCCTCATCCATGTAATAATCCACAAAATCATAGTCTGGATACGGTCCATCAGGATTAGAAGTGGCTTCGCGTTCGTGCCAAAGATTCATCCAATCCTGCTTTTTGTCGTGGATTCCCCGCTCACGTTGAAAACGCGTATTAGTTGCTGAAATACCACCACCTGACATACCTGTTGATCCGCCTAACTGTGCTAGTTTCTCCAAAATAATAACACTCGCGTCACTTTGGCTTGCTGATAAGGCTGCTGAAATACCTGCCCACCGCCACCAACAATCAACACATCCGTCGTTAAAGTTTTGGTCATCTCAAAGACCTCCCTGATATTGATTAACTTATATTGTATTCGCTTTCAACACCATGCTATCATTTTCACAAAATAAAATAGTCAACAATACCCAACAGGTGTCCAGATAACGGTATACTATTTGTGAACAGTTCACTAGGAGTTGAGAAGCCATGAATGACAATGATCTACGTGTCAGAAAAACCAAACAGCAACTACAGCGCGTTTTGATTCAGCTGTTGCAAACCACGACCTTTTCAAAAATCACTGTGAAACAGATCTGTGATACCACCCTCATCAATCGCACCACTTTTTACCAGCATTATCATGATAAATCGGACCTGCTATACGATATGTTTGAGGGGCTCACCATCGATAATCACAACTTAGCGTTGCACAGGCTCATGAATGAACCCTTTACCATGTTTGTAGAAATCGTGAAGGCCCCCTTGCCAGACATCATTAGCAAACAAAATAGCGACCCAGAATTTCATTGGACTTACCGGCAATACTTTTTAAACTACTACATGGAGGCACTGAACCGCGCCAATTGGTCATCAACGATTCCAAAAGAACTTGTCGCGTACACCCTCGTTAACAATGCGTTTAGTTTTCTGGAATGGCAGGCTGATCTGAATGTGACGATTTCTGAACGGGAGTTGAATGCGCTGTTTCGGCGGATGATTAAACTGCCTGATGTTTAGTGCCGAAGGTCGATTCAAAATATAAGAGGTCCCAACTCAACCCCCAAATCAGGGATTTCAGTTGGGACCTCTTAACTCTGAAATAAAACGCCTTCTGTCACACTCTTGTTGGTTTAATCCAGTAGCGAAATATCCCCAGAAAACTGTTTCATAAACTGCTCAGCAATCGCGCTACTACTCAGCCGAAGCGTAAGATTATGATTTCCAGGGCGCATGATATCCTTGTAGCGATACCAAACCACGCGCTCACTAATAATGACCACTTCAGGCGTCTCCTCACAAGTCACAAACTTGGGTACCTGGTTAGTAATTTGCTTATACGCCTGCTGATTAGGTTGGCGTTGTTGTGGTGCGGAAACCACTTGCAAGTTCGTTGTATTCACGCGTTTAAGAATGGCCGTGGTCGTTTCATCAATTTGCTGGCTGCCAATAATCACGCTTTGGTTATCCTTATTGACCGATTCTAAATCAGCCAAAAATGCATTCTTAGCATGCTGACTATTAAGGATTTGAATACCTTGATCACGGTCCTCATCAGACAGTACGCGATAGTGAAGGTCACGATAGGCTTTCAAACGTTTTTGATACATCCGTGCCAGCATCGGTATGAACAGATCAACATAATCGTACACCAGCAAGTCCGACTTATTGTCTAAGTCCCGATTCAACCGACCAACATACTGTTCAACGGTGCCTTTCCATGATACCGGCATCGTAATCAGCAGCGCATCGATTGATTTCACATCGAAACCTTCACCAATGTACGACCCAGTGGCAATAATGATGTATGGTGCCGTCTGTTTTTCAATTTCTGCCACAACGGCTTGGTTTTCCTTAGGCTTTTGTCGACCAGAGAGTTCAAAAACCGGTAAATGCTCCTTTTCAAGCGTTGTTTTCAAGAGTTCGATATGGGCTTTCCGTTGTGTTAACACTAATTGATGGCGCCCGTTTTGATAGTTTTCTCGAATATCGTTTAAAATCAGGTCATTGCGATCAACAGACTGCGTCATCGCCTCGTAGTTTTCAGCTAAACTGTTACTCTCCAGCAACGCGCCATTGATCTCACCTAAATTTGTAACTCGCGTAATGAGTGTTCTTTCAGTTGTCATCAACTGTTGTTCGTCAACTTTAGCGGTCTTATACGCAATCTGCCCAGCCCGTAAAAATATGATTGGATCCCAGCCATCCCGCCGATATGGCGTTGCAGAAAGCCCATAAATGTAGCGGGCCGCTAATTTTTTGATCACATTGTCAAACGTAACTGCTGCTAAATGATGCACTTCGTCAATGATAACCGCTTCGTAATCCTTAAAGAACTCTGCAAGATTATCGACGCGATCCAGCGTCTGGAAAGTGGCAATATCCACTAACTTACTCCGTCGTTTTTTGGACCCAAAATAGGTGCCAATAACGGTTTTATGTTTTTTTCGGCCAGTTTTTGTCAGTTCAACAAACGGTTCATCGTCAATTTTTAAAAATTCTGTGAGTCGGTTTTGCCATTGTTCGGCTAACTCCCTGTTGTTTACGATAACTAGGGTTTTAACCTTCAACTTTGCAATCACACTCGCAGCAATGACAGTCTTACCAAACCCTGTCCGAGCCGATAGGATGCCCATGTGTGTTTTCAATAGCGCTGTTTGCGCCGCTTGCTGTTCAGGCCGAAGCTGACCATTAAAGGTCGCGTGTAACGTTTTGCCTCGAATCGTTTTATCAGTAATCTTTGGCTCATCCAGACTTTGTTCAAGGTGGTCTTCGATCCCTCTAGGCAAAACTAAGAAGTGGTCGTTACCAGAAGCGAGTGAAATGTAGCGCGGTGTATTGTAGGTGCTTAGCCGATTCTTTTGTTTTTGAAAGAAATCGGGATTAGCAAAGGTGGCCGTCCACTTAAGGGCATTGATCTGCTTAGTGGTGAGTTGCGTTTTATCAATGTACAGTTGGTCACTGCGAATAATGCTGAGTCCTTTTTTAATCGTCGATAAATCGTTATGCAATAATTCAGGTGTGTCAGTTTACCCAGAGTTGCACTCACCTGTTCGCCAGTTAAAGTGCCGATCTGTGCTAAAAATTGCCATTGATCCGCATAGGCGTTAAACTTCTCGTCAATAAACAGGCTGCCATCGTTGTCTTTCATGGCTTTGTATTGTAGCGGCGCCGCGATTAAATTACAAAATCCCTTCCGTGACAAAACATCTTGGCTGGGAAAAAGACGATCAAACGCTTCAAACGAGATATCTGGGTCGGTCGTCATCGCTTCGCGCAGTACATACATGCCAAGTTTACGTGCAGTTTCAGCTAAAATCGGTTCACTAAAGAAGAACCATAAATGGCTGCCATTCCCTGACTGGGAGCGTTCCATTGCAACCGGTAAATCATACTTGTGGCACACTTTAAGGATCGATTGGGAAATTGATTGCCAGTTATGCTTATCAATATCGATAACCAGAAAGTTCGTCGTATCATCCTTTAGCATTGGGTAGAGACCAATAAAGGCCTCACCCTTTAGATGTGCCTTGATAACGGCATCCGTCAGTGGCCACGGATGCTTATAATCCTTTTGCCCGTTACTGTAAAAACCAGTCTTTGGACTATAAACATTCTTTTGCAATTTCTTATTAAAATAACGGTCAGCATAAACATCTTGTCGTGCATTGAACCGCTGACGATAAAGGGCGATTTTCTGCGTTGTTGTGAGGTGCGTGTTCGTTTGCAATTTAGTATTTGGTTCTGTTTGCACGGTAATTTTTGCAGACTTTTTCGCATGAAAGCGGGCTCTAAATTGATCGAGCGGTTCCGCCCAAACCTGGGAATCGTCGTCAACCGTGTAAACAGCTAACTTGCTCTTAGTATTCCGGTCAACGGCAATACTTGTTAAACAAAATTGCCGCCCCCGCTCATCGATATAAAATTGTTTAGCCATGTGCGCACCCCACCTCTCATCATTGTTATCCCCATTCTATCGAGTTATTCGCTTGAATACTAGGTATGTCGCTATATTCCGCCCGTTTTATCCCCGACTTTACGTTTTTTTACAAAAAGACATGCTTTTCCTTGCCTTAGCCTAACGCTAACGTGCTAAAGTAGCCTCAACCTACAAAAATAAAAAAGAGGTCATCACCATGACAACTGCACAACCACTCACACTCATCACCGGTGCCAATCGGGGAATGGGCTTTGAAATTGCTAAAGAACTCGGCGCAAAGGGGCAACGTATTCTACTCGGTGCCCGAAACGCTGAAAAAGGGACCCAGGCTGTCGAACAGCTCAAACAATCTGGTATCGACGCCACCCTGATTCCGCTCGATGTTACCGATAAACAATCCGTTCAAGCAGCTGCAGACCGTATTGCAACCGACTATGGCAGTTTGGATATCTTAATCAACAATGCCGGTGCCGTGTTCGACGGGCGTCAACAACCTTCCGTCGTCAACACCGACCAAATGCGTCAGGATTTCGACCTGAATTACTTTGGCGTCGTTTACATGTGCCAGGCCTTTTTGCCCCTATTGAAAAAGGCACCCAAGGCCAAGATCATCAATGTTTCCAGCATGATGGGTCCATGACTAACGCCCTGAACCCACAAGCCAGTGTTTTTCGGGCTGTCGCCGTTGGCTATCAGTCTGCGAAAGCCGCTGTTAATATGTACACCGTGCAACTGGCCAAGGAAATGACGCGTGACGGGTTGCCAATTACCGTTAACGCCATTGATCCAGGGATGGTTGCCACTGAATTTGGCGGTGCTGATCCTAAACAGGTCGCAAAAATGGGCGCTAAACCGGTTGACGAAGGCGTTGCCCGGACCGTTGAATTAGCCACCAGCTGATGATGACAGTAACGCAACGTTTACGAATACGGATGGCACGGTAGCTTGGTAACAAGTCGTTAGTCATTTAAAAAGACCGATGTGTCAGCCTAAACAGCTGATTCATCGGTCTTTGTTCGGTTAATATGCGCATCAACGGCCCGCATTTTCCGCAGTACCAGTTGTTTTTCTTGTTGGATCTCGACCATTTTTTGATCCAGGCTATCGGCTAGATCGGCCAATTGTTGTTTAAACCGTTCCTGTTCCGATACGGTTGGATCATCGCCAATGTCCAGACTCACGCGGATATCTTTGATTGGCATATTCATCCGCCGTAAAATGCAGATGATGCGCACCCGGTCCAGATCGTGGCCTGAGTACTGGCGGATACCGTTCTTATCGCGGGCTATGGTCAGAAGCCCGACTTTTTCGTAGTAGCGCAGTGCGTTAGGCGTCACACCCGCCTCAGCCGCTGCATTCTTAATACTTGTCACGTCACCGATCACCTCAAAACTCAATTAAACCTCGCTCCGACTGCCAGAAGCATCGCACACCAAATGCTGTGTACCCCATTCCTTCATTGCAAAAATGACCGGCATCAGCGCTGTCCCCTGTGCCGTCAATGAATAGCTGGAAATGACCTGATTATCGCGCTGTTGCTTGTCATTATGCACAAGGCCGTTTGCAATCAACACATCAAGTTGTTGTTTCAGCACTTTCTTGCTCGCCGCCATGGTACTGTGCAGGGCTTCAAACCGGTACGGCTGGTCCGCCAACGTCATCATGATCGTCGGCACCCATTTTTTACCGATCAAACTCGTTGTTGCTTCCACCGGACAGGTGAACAGATCACCATCCGCCATGTATGTCGCTGCCATCGTATCCCTCCTGGTTACCAAAAAGTACCTAATTGCATCGTTAATTTATCCCCACTATACTATAGACAACGAGATTTACAAACTGAAAGGATGGCGGTTTACATGCGGCACTTTACAAACATCATTATCGGCTTTGGTAAGGCTGGCAAAACACTTGCTGGCACCTTAGTCCAACACGGACAGGACGTTTTAGTCATTGAAAAGGATGCCATGATGTACGGTGGCACCTGCATTAACGTGGCGTGCCTCCCCACAAAGAACATGATCATCAACTCGCATAACGGTGAGGACTACGCAGACGCCTTTGCGGCTAAAAATAAGCTCACTTCAATGTTGCGGAACAAGAACTATCATAAAGTTACTGACCAGGAAACCGCCACCGTATTAAACGCGGACGCTGAATTTTTGGACGACCACACCCTCCAAGTCACTGATGATTCTGGCACTGAAACGCTCACGGCGGACCGCATCTTCATCAATACTGGGTCAACGCCGATCTTACCAAACATCGCAGGGCTAAACGACAGTCAGCGGGTGTTCACCTCCAAGACACTGTTGGACCAATCCCAGCAAACGAAACGCTTAGCGATTCTTGGCAGCGGCCCCATCGGCTTGGAATTTGCGTCAATGTACGCGCAATTTGGCAGTGACGTCACAGTCATTGGCCAAACACCGGCAATTTTGGAGCGGTACGAACCGGAAATTGCGACTGCAGCTAAGGCTGATTTGGAAACAGATGGTGTGTCGTTCCTATTAAACGCCCAGTTAACAAAAGTCGCCGATACCGCCACGGGTCTTTCCCTGACCGTGACCACTGAGACTGGCAGCCAAACCATTGACGCGGACGCGCTGTTGGTCGCAACCGGTCGGCGTGCGAACACGGATGATCTGCATTTGGAACGGACGCATATCGAAACGGGTAGCCGCGGCGAAATCGCTGTGAATGACACGCTGGAAACCAGTGTTGCCAACGTTTACGCCCTCGGCGATGTCGCCGGCAGTCCGCAGTTTACTTACGTCTCTCTGGATGACTGGCGCATTATGGCCAACCAACTCTTCGGCGATAAGACCCGGACGCGCACCAACCGACCCATCTTCGCCAACACCATTTTCTTAAATCCGGCAATCAGCAGTGTCGGTCAAACGGAAGTTCAGCTCAAGGCTGCAGGGACACCTTATCAAGTGCTTAAAATGGCCACTGCAGGCGTTCCAAAGGCCCAAGTGATCGGTAACCCTCGTGGCAGCTACAAGGCCCTGATTGACCCAGAGACGCACCAAATCCTTGGTGTCACCATTTACGCTGAGGAAGCCTATGAGACCATCAACGTGATTGCGGTCGCCATGCAGAATCACTTGCCGGCTGAAGTGTTGCGAGATCAGATCTATACGCACCCGACGATGACGGAAGCGTTGAATGACTTGTTCAATTTCTAAATAATATTAACTAAGGGACTGGAAATGCAATTGCATGCTAGTGCCTTTTTATTTTAGAATGGTCATTCAAAAAATCCAATCGATACGCATACCACCATCCTGGCACGCCAATCGGATAAGTGCTGAGCGTTTCACCAACGATTCGGCGACGTTTTGCAAACGACACTGGCGTTAACCGTGTCTTTAGCATCACCTGCTGCAGAGCGCCATCGTAAAACGTCTCCGGTACGCTTACCACATGACCGTTCAGATTAACCCGCAATGGGGCGTTATCGCTAGCTAATGCCCGCCAACGGTAACTGTACGTCTGCTGGATGCTGTGCGATAGCGGTAGCGCACCTTCTAAATAGCCTGACAACATACTCGGGTCAATCTCGCCTAACGTTGCAAACTGCATCAGTACATCGCGGTTTTGATAGTTGGGCTCCGTCAGCGGGACTTTGACCTGGACTACGGGCAGCTGCGTGTCGGCCAAACGATTGCACAGCCACATTAGGCCTAAAACATCGTCCGCCGTGTCGCTCCACCACACCCGTAACGCCTCACCGGCATCGGTGGTCTTCCGTAATCGTGCCAACTGCTGGTGAATTGTTGCCACCAATTGTGCCGAAGTTGCGTTGGTTTCGTATTTTGCTTTCAACTGCCAAAACGGGTCCAGCGGGCTGCGCAGTCGATGGAGATTGCCAATTTGCAGATCAAGCTGTAAGCTGATCACCGGCACTTTTAATTTCTGATGCAGGGTGTCAGCAAAGTCATCGTTAAATGTGAGATCGATCATAGTGTTGCCTCCAAATTAAAAAATAGGGTTTCCTAACTACCCCTATATACGCAATCAATAGGACCATTGTTTTTTATTTTCCCAACAATCATCCCGAACGGTGGCCTTAATGCGCCTAATAGTGTGCTAAACTAGACTTAATAGCGCACAAGGAGGTGCCTCATGGCCACATTAACCAACGACGAACGTAAAAAACAAAAGCGCGAAACGATCATCACCAGCGGTCGCCGCGTTTTTCAGCAAAAAGGCTTTTTGGATGTGACCATGAAGGACATCATCGAAGAAGCAAACATCAGTCGCGGCGGCATTTACCTGTATTTTCATTCCGTGGATGAAGTTTTTGTCGCTGTGCTCAACAAACGTAACAGCCACTCCCTGGAGGAATTCCAGCAGGATATCGTTTCAAAAAACGACTTTGACCTGGTCCTGCAAGATTACTTTGACGGGCAACGTGACCGCCTGCTCAGCGGGCTCAACGACAGCCTGTTGCGTGCCGTTTATGAGTATTATTTCACTCACAAACGGCCCGAAGACCAAACCTTCCAAGCCGAACAGTTTGCCATGATCAAGCAGACCATTACCACCGTTTTGGACTTTGGTGTCCAGCAACACGTGCTTCAAGATACCGACCTCGAACCACTTGCCGAGCACATCATGTTCCTCATCGAGGGGCTCAGCGTGCTGGCACTGACAAGCGGTGTCACGTCGGAACAAGTCGCGCATCAATTTGACTTGATCGAGAGTATGTTGCCGCGGGTCTGACAAGCAATAGAAAAGGCCGAGAAATTATATGATTTCTAGGCCTTTTTAGTTTCTTTTTTTACGGTTGCGCGTACTGATTACCCCGAATTGCTTGGGTTGCACCCTCCGCAGCAGCCTGCGACTTAGTCACACAATCGTAATTAGCTGGGTTGATCACTTTCGTGTAGTACTTCTTGCTGTCAGAAACATAGACTTTCCCAGCAGGTGCCACCGTCCACTTGCCGGACTTCGTTGCCCCAGCAGTACTTTGGCTTGTGGTCGTTGACGAACTGGAAGCTGCTGATGACCGATAGCTCGAATGATACCCGTACCCGTGGCTGGTCGTGCCAGTTGTCTTAGCATTGGTACTGCCCGTGTTGTAGTTGACCTTGATGCCCTCAACCGAGTTGATCACCACAAACTCTTTGTTGATGACGTTATCGGACGATTTGATATCAACGATCGACCCCCGGGGCATTGTTTCACTCCCCTGGTATAGCGGTGTTGTTTCGTAATCAATCGTTTGTGAACTGTTCGGGTGGTCCTGCCAGTAACCTTCAGCAGTTTCCTCAGCAGCACGCATCCCGCCATCCTGGTCAGCACCAACGTTCTGCGGTCGCGTCCCCGTCGTGAAGTTGTAGGCTGACGTGTAGGACTTGGCGCCCAGCAAACTATCCGCAATGGAATGGCTTCGGTTGTACAGATATCCATGGTAAGTCCGACCCGTTAAACTAAAGTTAATGGCAACGATTGGATTACTACTTGGCCATGCTGGCGGCTCTAACGGATCCCCTTGGCGTGAGCCTTGAGAAGCCTTATATTCAGAATAGGTCAGCACCGCTTTCGCCGTTGCCGAACGTCCTTGACTGTCAGCTGAAAAATGGTAGCTACCAGCCTTCATACCACTAAAACCGGTGATGTGCGCACGGCCGTTATCCCAGTAATAGTTCTGCGTTGGTCCCGCTGACTCCTTATTGGTATAGCTGACAAGCCGCTTTAAGATCGATGCATCAGTTGTGGTCGATCGTTGCTGAGTTGCAGCACTACTTGAATTGGTCGAACTCGAATGTGACGCACTTGAGTTGTGCGCTGCAGTCTTATTTTTGTGCACAACTGACGATGACTGGTCTTGGTTTTGCTCGGAAGTTTTGCTGTCGGCACTGCTGCCGCACCCCGTCAAACCGCCCCCAACCAGTAAAAATGCACCAAGCACCGTCAGTGTTTTGACAAGGGATCGGTGATGCTGTTTGGTCATCAAAATAATCTGCCTCCATAACGTCCTCAATAAATTTGCGAAACATCTAGGCAACCACTTACGGATAATGGCCTAAATTCTTGAAACGCGTGTTCGTAGCACAGTAAGTGGCGATGTAGACAATTTCTGCTACCATAAGTTTATGATATGGTGGTTGACTTAGCAAGAGTGTGTAGGAAAACGGCCCATTTTGACCGCCATCGTCAACGCCCCCATGCCGGACCTCTGTATCGACGCCTTTTGCAGTGCGGTGCTTGGTGTGATTCTAGTATTGGCTGACCGGGATAGCGTTTCTACTGATGATCTGAATCAGCTGGTCGCCTATTTAACAAATTTATTCACGAATTGAGTTGATGTTTCACGTGAAACATATCCCGTAAATCACAAGCATTTTTTAAAATTCGCAACAGCTTACCGACTATAATAATGGCAAACACAATGAAAGAAGGCCATCACATGCCACTTTTACAATTCCATCTCGTGCGCCACGCTTGGACGAAAGAACAGGTCCAAACCATCCTCGACACCGCCTACGATGTCACCCGTGAGGCATTCCATGCGCCAGCCGGTGACCGCTACCAGATTGTTTCCTATCACGAACCTGAAGAACTGGTCATGGAAGACACTGGCTTAGGCTTTACTCGGACAAACAAACGCATCCTGCTCAGTATTCGAACCCGCCCGCGGACTCAGGAGGAAAAGATCACCTTCTACCGCTTGCTGCACGATCAATTACAGCAAAAGCTTGAACTTGATGATCACGATTTGATGATCAACCTTGTGGAGAATCAAGATGAAGATTGGAGCTTTACTTCGGGTAAGGCGCAATTTATTACTGGGGAACTGTAACGCGAATTTATGCCAAATAAAAAGACTGGCCGCTGGGTCAGTCTTTTTTTGTCGATTAATCGTCATTTTCGATAAGTCGATGACGTTCTATCTCGTTTTCATTTCGCTTCATTTCTTCAAATCGACGCTTAAGTTCCGCCTGATTGGCGGCGCTGTTAAATGGATCAGATTGCGGATCAACATCAGTATTTAAATCCCGCATCCTAGCTAATAGTCGTTTATGTTCGTGCTTATCCCCGATAATCACCATTAGTCGCCCTCATAAACCTCGGTAGTTTTCATCACAACAATTCAATGCTTATATATCAACATCTGACTTCACTACCTCAATGATTCCTTGTCACCGTCCCCAAATTATTTTTCACAGGAATCAGCAACAAGCCAATATTAATCAAAACCGCATACGCCATCGCTGGCGGATAGATTGTCACGGCAATCGCCAACCCAACAAACTTGATGACAAAGTCAAGAACTGTCAAGTAGTTTGGTAAATAGAACAATAGCCCAAAGCGCAGAGGGCGGTTAGCTGTATTTAAAGTATGGGATATTCCGACGTTACAAAACGACACTAAGATCACAACAATGCCATACAGCGACTGTGCTGTTGGATTATAGAAATGGGTTGCCATTAAACTCGTTGTGTAAGGAAATAATGATGCGAAAAACAGCATAAACAGTGTCCAGACAACCGTAGAATTACCAATAACCTTCACTTTTTGCCAGGCATTGTGGTGAGAATACCACATCAAACCAACCCAAAAAAAGGACAGTGCGTAGGCAAAAAAGCTCTCCCTCAGTCCGTATAATCCAGCCCACGTCATTGCACTTGGCTTTTTAAGGTCAAGCACTAGAATCGTCATAATAATCGCAAGTACCGCATCTGTAAAGGCGATGATTCGTTCTTTCGACGTCCAATCCCCCCTCTGAAGAACAACCACTACTGGTATACCATCATTATAGGCAGGTGGTCGAACAGCGTAAAGCGAAGACAGTTGGACGCTAATTTTGACTAAACGAGCATCAGATCCTCAATCAACGAAATGACATCCTGCACTGTAAGCTTATCCTCCGTTAACTCACCAGCATGCAATGCCGTTACATAGTTCACCACGATAGAAAACGCACCCTCGACTAAAAAGTCGACCGGCACGGGTTTTACGATTTTTGCCGCTTGATAATCTCGTAATAACTTAAATGCTCTGATAAAGAAGGCATCGTCATTGATGGTTGGCAGTTTTTGTCGCCAGTTCGGCTGATTACGAAATAGCATAATGATGCGGATCGAATCATAGTGGACCTTCGCAAACTGGATCAGGCCTGAAAACAGAGTCTCAAATTGTTGAATCGGTGCCGCGCTTTCATCCAGTAAAGGCATGAGACTGGCCACCATTAGCTGTTGATGGTAGGTAAAAACAGCTAATAACAAGTCCTCACGACTTTTATAGTAGGAATACACATTCGATTGTGCCATCTCCAATTGTTTCGCAACTTTGACCGTTGACGTCCCTTCGATGCCGTCTTCAATCATTAATGTCGTTGCCGTAGCGATAATTTTTTTCCGCAGCGCTTCACTTTTTAGTTTCATCATCGCACCTCCCCACCAGCACTAGTTGTTTGGCTGATGAAATCATCTTACTTAGTATACGCCATTCCATTGACAAGCGATAGTCCTATCGTTTATACTATCGTCATTTATTATTAGCGATAGAATTATCGTTTAAGAGGAGTGTTAATCATGAAAAAAATTGCAGTGGTCACTGGTGCTTCATCCGGAATTGGCTACCAAACCGCCCTCGATTTTGCGGCTCAGGGCTACACCGTTGTCGGCGGAGCCCGGCATCTCAAGAACGCTGACGAATTAGTAAAAGCCGGGGTCGTTTTTCATCCGCTCGATGTGACCGACCACGACAGCGTTCAGGACTTTGTGCAATTTATTAAGTCAACTTACGGCCGGGTCGACGTTTTAGTCAACGCCGCTGGGTACGGATCTTTTGGGGCGTTGGAAGAAGTGCCGCTGGATGAAGCGCGGCGGCAACTTGACGTCAATTTGTTCGGCATCGTTGACCTAATTCAACAAGTCACTCCCATTATGCGCACCCAGCACAGCGGCCGGATCATTAACATCTCCTCCCTCGCTGGCCAAAGCTACTCAGCATTAGCGGTTGGTACTACATCTAAAAACACGCGCTGGAAACAATGAGTGATGTGCTACGACTTGAGCTCAAACCGTTTGGCATTGATGTCGTTATTGTGGAACCTGGCATTACAAAAACCAACTGGGCAAACGTAACGAATGAACAGATGCTAAAGGTCACGCCAAAGACCTCACCCTATCGGAAGGCTGCTGAGAAACAGGCCAGCATGATCACGCAGGCAACGCAGACTGTGGCACAGGTGGCGAGTGTGATTGCTAAGGCCGCTACTGCTGATAAGCCAAAGATACGTTATCAGGTGACCCGCCAGGATAAGATTGCCATGAAAGGAGCTCGGTTGATGCCCTATAAGGTGTTGGATAAGGTTGCGGAACGGATGTTGAAGGTGTAGTAAAACGCGCATTATTGCCTGACTATTAGGCGATAATGCGCGTTTTTTCTGCTTGTCTGATTCTGTGAGCATTCATTTTTTAACTTAAATCACTTGGTAGTGCAGACTAATGGCTTTCTTGGAAACCATGCCGAAACGTGTTCAGCAAGGCACGGGGCTAACGTGTAACGGTCTCTGGATCTAAAAGTCAGGCACGGAAATTATTCACTTTGGCTACTGGGTGATGCCTGTTTACGGCTTTCTTGGCAACAGTGCCGAAACGTGTTCAGCAAGGCACGGGGCTAACGTGTAACGGACTCTGGCCAAAAAGTCAGGACCGGACTTTTCGGCCAGAGTCCGTTACACACCGCCCCTAAACCGCCTTGCTTCACACTCTACTCTACTCCGTAAAATACCGCTCGCTCGCATCCTTAAACGCAGCCTGCCAACCTTCCGTCGCCCGCTTACTGATCGGCTTCTTCGCCGCAATTAAATCAAACCCGCGGAAGGCACCTTCGTACACATCGACATGGGCGTTCACACCCGCATCCTGCAGATGCTTAATGTACGCCATCGTTTCAGCATAGAACGGTTCGATCGTCCCAATAAAGGTATAGGTCGGCGGCATCTTATCGTAAGTGGTTGCCCTCGCTGGAGCAGCGTATGGCGGCACGTCATCCGTCCCAGACAGTTCACCCAAATACATCTGCCAGGCTACCCGGTTTGCTTCCATATTCCAAACCGGCGCATCGTTATCCGCTGACGTTTCGGTTGGCCGATCATCCAACATTGGATACAGCGGCATTTGAAACGCAATCTTGATGGCGCCCTTATCCCGCGCGTACAGCGACAAGGCTGCAGTCAGGCCACCGCCCGCACTCTCGCCGGCAACGAAGAGTTGGTTTGTATTCACGCCCAAATCAGTGGCATTATCGTGCAACCATTTCAGCGCCAAGTAAGCGTCATCCAGGGCAGCTGGATATGGCGCTTCCGTTGATAAACGGTAGTCTGGCAAGACCACCACCGCGTTGGCGACCTCCTGAATGTGGCGCACGTACCCAAAGTCCTCCTCCGGCACCTCAGTGGCATATCCGCCACCATGCAGCCAGAGAACACCCGTTGCGTTTGGCAATTGGTCCTTTGGGCGTGCAACTAGCAGCCGTAATTTCGTCCCGTTACCGCGGACGGCCCAGGCTTCGGTAATATCCAGATCCTTTGGAAAATGCCCCTTGGTAAAGTGAGTCATGACCCAATTGGCATGGGCAAACTGACTTGGCTTACGAAAGTGGATCACGTGTTTGACCAGACTAGCGGTTGCCCGCAGATCTGGATGAATATCTTGTTTTGAAATGTGTGGCATAATGACGACTCCCTTTACCCATCTTTGCGAATAGGTTTAATAAGTTGCCATTATTATATCGTTTTCGGTTTTTCAATCACATGGGTATCATCGGTGTTTTCCTGAGACTTAACATCCTTAGTTGCACTCACCTTTGCGTGGTGGGATAGGAACCAAGCTGGGATGATTGCCACGGCGGTAAACGCAACCGACCAGATGAAGGCCATGTGGTAGGCGTTGCTCATGTGGGCAACCGTTGGCAGGACACCGGTCATTTGCTTTGAAATGACGGTTGCTAACACGGCAGTCCCGAGCGCGCTGCCCACATTTTGGATCATCCGGGTAGCGGTAGTGGCCTGCGAAATCATGTCACTTGGCAGACCAACAAAGGAGTCCGACATCACCGGAATGGTCAGCCCACCTTGGCCGATACCGCGGAAGAATAGCATCGCCATGACCAGATACTTGCTGGTCGAAGCACCAAACCAAACAAACGGCAGCGTGCTGGCAATTGTGATGGCAACTGAAATGATGACGACCCAACGCGCACCAAACTGGTCAGTGAGTTTGCCGACCTGTGTCCGGGTCAGCAGCATGCCGACCCCCTGCGCAATTAGGTAAATCCCGGACCAAACGACACTGAGCCCGCGGACATTTTGCAGGTATAGCGGCAACAGGAACAGCGCGCCGTTGACGGTGATCCCTGACATCAACAAGATGACAACTGAACCGGAAAAATTCTTGGATTTAAATAACGACAAGCTAACGAGTGCATTCTTCGGCCGTTTCCAGGCGTAAATGACGTAGGCAATCAGCAGGACAATTGCGGCAACTATTGGCCAAATGACACTGGCGTGGGTAATGTTGGTGTGTTCACTGAAGTTGATGATAGCAACGATCAGCAAGCTAAACATGGCACCAAGGTCAATGAAGCTGAACCAGTCAAACCGCTTCGTTTTCTGCGTTGCGGGAAACGTCGGCATCATGACCCAGATCAAGATCAGCGCCGCAATTACGATAGGAATGTTAATGTAAAAGATCCAGTGCCAGTTGAGCTGGTCAATGATGAACCCGCCGATCGTCGGCCCAAGAATCGGGGCAAACACCACCGGCAGACCAACCATTGCCATGGTGCTGCCAAGATTCTTACCACCAGTGGCGCGCACCAGCAGCGTCGATAACAATGGGATAATCAGACCGGCACCAGCCCCCTGAATGATCCGGCCAGCCAGTAGCACGTCAACACTGCCGGCAACGCCAGACACAATTGACCCCACTAAGAAAACACTCAACCCTGCAACATAGAGCGATTTACCGCTGAACCGGTCAGCGGCCCACCCTGTAAATAACACCATGATTCCCAGCGCTAACACGTACGCCGTGGTCACCCACTGAATCGTGTTCACTGAACTGTGCAGGGCGGTCATGATCGTGTTGATACCAACGTTCATCACCGTACTATCCAGCATTGGCGCGATGGCACCAAGCACTAAAATCGTTGCAATACTTGTAAAACTGCGTTCCTTTTTTTCTGTCATGTTTTTCCCTCGAATCTGTGTTAAGATACTGTAGTACCTTTAATATGATATTTATGGTACCACGGTACCTTAAAAATGCAAGGGGTTTATTTAAAATGGCAGAAAAAAAGAGCACCCGTCGCCGTGGGAAAGCCTTAGAAGAGGCTGTTCTATCAACGGTTTGGACACAATTAAATAAAGTTGGTTATGAGGATCTCACCATTTCAGACATCGCAACGTTAGCGGGCACCAATAAGAATACCCTGTATCGGCATTGGCCCACCAAAGCGTGATGGTCATCAGTGCGTTCAGCAAGTACGGGCCGGAAATTAAATTCGAGCTTCCAGACACTGGTAATCTGCGTGATGACCTGTTTGGCCTGTTTGACTACTTTCAAATGGCGCTCAAAACGCTGACCACAGGGATGCTAGAGGGTGTTTTACTCGACCGGTTGCACGACATTACGTTGGATAAAGTGACCGCGTCTCTGGGTGAGGAATCTGAAGATAACCGTTTTGCGAAGATCATGCACCAGGTGCTCGACCACGCAGCTGATCGCGGCGAAGTTGATTTAGCGCATATTGGGCCATCGTTGATCAGCCTGCCATTGATTCTGGTTGCTTCTGAGATTTTGACTAAGGGCGCGCTTTCGGATGACGCCGTTAGCCAGTTCGTTGACCAAATATTATTGCCGAGTTATTTAAATAGTGCGCACTAAAAAGGACCGTTAAACTCAAAAATGAGCTTAACGGTCCTTTTTAAATTAGTCGTTCTCCTTTAACCACTTATCCAAAACAGCAATGAATTCATCATGCTGATCCAGCAGCGCTAAATGCCGGCTATTTGCAAACAAGTGCCACTTGGCACCCGGAATATGGTCGTAAACCGACTTGGCGATCAACGGTGTGCACAGGTCATCCGTCCCATTGGTAACCAGAACCGGCACGTGAATCTTATGCAGATCATCAGTCACATCGTAGTCGCTGATCGTCCCGTTTTCGGTAAATTCATTGGGCCTTCAGCGATCAGACTCGCACGTTTCCCGTTTGTTTCACGACGCAACGGTTCCGGCGAATTCTCATCCGGGTCGTCCCAGCAATAACGTTCCATATAACGGTCATTAGCAGCGAGATACTTCGGCCCAGAGAAATTCCCTGTCCGTTCAGCTTCCGCAATCGCTTCACGATCTTCATAGCTCAAATATGAAATCAAACGATGTTGTTCTTGCGTCCACAACTTAATTGAGGCTGGCGACCCATCGATCATGACGCTCTTGACGCCGGTCTGATCATACTGGGTCAGGTACAGCATTTCCAGCATCCCACCCCAGGACTGGCCGAGCATATGTACTTCGTCTAATTTCAGATACTTGCGCAAGGCAATCAGTTCTTCTGCCCAGGTCTCTTTGACGTAGACGGACTCATCTTCTGGCAAGGAGGATTTCCCGCAGCCAACTTGGTCGTACATGATCAGCTGGCAGTCACCAGTTTCGGCATAGTCGTCCAACAGTTCAAAATAGTTATGTGATGAGCCGGGGCCACCGTGAATCAGTAATAATGGCGCCTTTCCGTTCGCTTCACCGACAATGCGGTAGTAGGTCTTAAACCCGCGAAACGGCATGTACCCTTCTTCAATTTTCATATGATCGATCTCCTTTACATAGTCAATGGTATCAATTTCGATTGTACGCTTTCATTGACGGCAAACCAAGGGGACTTCTAATAATGGGTACTCGTCCGTTGCATTCCGCAATTTGGCACTCCGTGTGGTGGCTCGCGACTGCCAGTAAGGCCATTGACAGCAATGCTTCTTAATGATGTGCCAGTTGTCCGTACCGATTAAATAACAGAGTCCATGCCCCCTTATGAAGGCCCTACCATTTATGCTGACGATTACTGTTATCGTAGCGTAGTGGAGCCTTTCAGCATTGCAGACCCCGCCTCAACCTTGTAGGACCAAACGCTGACACAATGTGACATATGGGCACATTTGACTCATCACCCCAAAACAAAAAAACACGCCAGCCCAGCTCAGATCCCCAAGGTTAGCGTGCCGATTTAATTTATATTCACCGTGATATCACCATCAGTAGAAGACAGCACATATGTCTGCGTTGCCTTAGCGGACCCATAACTACGCCCACTATGACCAAAGATCGTCGAATCGCCATCTGAAACGTGCGTCTGAATGCCCACACCCTTATCCGGTGCAACGACGCCGTTAATATCGCCATCAGTGGTGCTGGCCTTCAGCGTCTGACCCAACTTCTGTTGATTAAAGCTAATATCTCCGTCACTGCTGCTGGCGGTCAAGCTACGCCATTCATTATTGTGCAACGTAATGTCGCCATCATCCGTTTGAATCTGGCTGTCTTGCGCGTTAAAGCGACTATTGGCAATGGTCACATCGTCGGTTGCGTCCAGTTTAAGACCCTTAGCGGCGACATCGTTAAGCGTCACGTCGCTATCACCAGAAGTAGACCCCTGAATGTTCAGGGTATCCGCTAACCGCATATGCGAGAGGTCAATATCGTTATCGCCATCATTTTGAATCGTTTTAACGGATACATTTTTGACGATGATGCTTGAATCTCCGTCAGTTGAGAGCGTATCAAGCTTCATCCCTTTAGGCACCGTCACCGTTACGCTGGCGTTACCATAGCCGCTTGAATCAGAAGTGTATTCAAAACTAAACCCATGAACCAGGAACCCTGATTTGCGGTTCGCTGAAATCGTCAGTTTATTTCCGGCAACCGAAGCCTTTACTGGACTCGCTTTTGTCGAATGCACCTTCACTTCCGGTGTATTGCCCTGCTTGATGATAATCGGACCGGAAGTCGAGGCTGTCACGTCAATTTGGTTGATTTTTTTAAACTTAACCGTTTTGGTTTCGCTGTGGTTGACCCTAAAGCCATTGTCCCAATAAATAGATTTCAGACCACCCTGTCCCAGTCCGACCGCAAACAGGATCACACCGATGAGCGCGATGATGCCCCCAATAATTGCTGTCTTTTTCATTTGTGATCCCGCCTTTCCTCAGCTTTATTCTTCCGCGAAAGTTTGCTGTATAACCAGCGACTGAACCCCAATGTCCCGCGAATGATCCCCCGAACGATCCAAACAATAACCGGAATCAGCATCATGAAGATTCCGATAATGGCAAGACCGCCGCCAATGTACGTCAGTCCAGTACTAAATGAGGTCGCCAACACACCAAAACCGACAACAAATCCCGTTAAACCGCCGATAAGAATTCCAATAATCGCCATGATAATGGCAAACAACACCCCAGCCGCCGCAATCATCACAGCCGCCATGACAGCAACTGCAGCGATTGCCATTGGAATCGTTACTGGTGTTGACAACAACGCTAACCCAATGAGCCAGATCGTCCGCACCTGCGTTTTTGATTGTTGCGTCTTCGTCCGGGTACTCCCTGTGTCCGGATCATCTAAGATGCGAATCGAATAGTCCGCCAGCACCTTACGTGCCAACTGTTTGGGCGTCCCTAATTCAGCCACGATATCATCGTAATTCGTGAACCCGCCATCCTGTAAGTATTCTGAATAAAAGTTCATCACTTCGTCACGTTCTGCATCGTTGAGCTGGTTGAGGTAGCTGCTGAACGCCTTCAAGTATTTATCCATTTTCTGTTTCATCCCCTAACATAGATTCGATGCCATTTTTAAACGTCCGCCATTCGTTACGGATCGTTGCTAAATGCAATTTGCCCTCCGATGTAATCTCGTAATAACGCCGGTTACGTCCCTGATACGGTTCATCATAGGTGGTCAACCACCCGTTTTTCTTCAACCGGCGCAACACCGGGTACATGGTAGATTCCGATACCTTAATGGACTCCTGGACCCGCTGCGTCAGCGCATAACCGTAATAATTTTGTTCCGACAAAATGGCCAGCACACAGCCATCCAACAATTCTGAACTGACTTGAATTGCCACGTTATCACCTCCCACAATATTATACTTCGTATAATATGATTTCATGAACATCTTACCTGAGGTCAGGGGGTTGTGTCAAGCGCCTTTGTTTAGTACGTGCAACAGATGTTGCCCATAACCGTATCATATCGGCGTTAACCGACCTTATTTTTCTATAATCATATCGTTTGAAACCGGGCTATGGCATAATGGGTGAGGTAACACGCTATTATCACGAGTTAAAAAGGAGCGACATCCGTGCATATCAATCTATCAAATCCGGAAACTCATCAGGTCAAATCAGCAAAAATTGGGTTTTCCTGGACCGTCTTTTTCTTTGGCTGCCTACCGCCACTGTTTCGCGGTGACTGGAAGTGGTTTTTTATTCTGTTGATCGTTGAAGCCGTGTTCGGCCTACCCACATTTGGATTTGGCGCCGGCATCATTGGCATTATTTTTTCGTTTTTCTATAACAAGATCTACATCAACGACCAACTCGATCACGGGTACCAAGCCGCGGACGATTTCTCCCGTGAGGCTTTGCGCGGGCATGGCTTTATTGGGTAACCAAATTAAAAAAGCCACTATCTGCAACTAACAGATAGTGGTTTTTGATGCCAATTCAAATTGTGGCAGCTATTCAAGCATCGTTAAACTATTATGGATCAACGGCTTCGCCATTTTGGCAAAATCACCGTAGGACACGTCTGTGAAACTTTTGAACCATTCACTAAACATGCCCATCACGCCACTCGCAACATACTTCATCACCAATTGATTGTGCACGTTCGTCGGATCTGGCAGCACGATGCGAACCAAACTCTGGTAAAAATCGTCAACAAAATTCGCGCGCAACTGCCCGTGGCGCGGATCCGTATAAATGAGTTTCAGCCCCTCATAGTTAGCGACAACTGTCTCATCCACCGCTGCTAAAAGGTGGTCCACATCCGTAAAATGCGCTGATAACGCCTCTTTGCTGCGGTCTGAAAGGGTGTCGCTGTAACTGTCGAAAACCGCCATCACGTTGTTAAACGAGCGGTAAAAGGTGCGCCGTGTAATGCCCGCGATGTCACACAATTCGGTCACTGTGATATCGGCGATCGACTTCGTTTTCATCAGTTTGAAGAGTGCCTGCCAGAGACGTTCTCTTGTTTTGATGAGGCGCTTGTCCATTTGACTATCCCCTTTCGAACTTTAGGCTTTAGGGATAGTATAGGCTTATTTTGGGAATTTAAAAGCGAGCTGGGGGTGAGCCTGGATTGCTTTTTTTTGCTGGCTTGTTGGGGGCTTAGGGATTCAGAGTATTCGGGTATTAATTGACACTGGTGGGTTGGTTGTGCATTTTTTGTTCAAAGATAGTTTGGCGACGTGGTTCTCGGTTAGATTGCCTAAACGTGTTCCGCAAGGCTGAGGGCTACTGCGTAAGCAACTCTGGTCAAAAAAGTCAGACCCGGACTTTTCTGACCAGAGTTACTTACGCTCCGCCCTCAAAACGCCTTGCTCCACACTCTCTACCTTGCACTAAATCCCCCATCCACCACAAACTCAGCACCGGCGACAAATTTTGACTTATCGGATGCTAAATAAACACAAATGTTGCCAATATCTTCCGGCTTGCCAATGTGGCCCAGCGGTGTCAACTTGCTGGTTGCTTGTTCCACCTCGTCTGGAATCATATCTGTTTTCACAAATCCTGGGTGGACTGAATTAACCCGGATGCCATAGTTGTTTGCGGCTGAATCTAGTGCTGCTGATTTTGTCAGCAATCGTGAGCCACCCTTGCTGGCGTTGTACGCTGCGGCAGTTGGTTCAGCAACGATGCCTTCGACTGACGATATGTTGATAATTGACCCGCCCTCGCCCTTGCGCATGGCTTTCATGCCATGCTTGATGCCGAGAAACGTCCCGGTCAAATTAATGTCCATGACGTGATTCCAGTCCTCAAGCGTTTCTTCATCGATCGGCACTGGCTGGGGGAAGACGCCAGCGTTATTCACAAGAATATCTAAGTGACCATATTTTGAAACGATATCGGTGGTTAATTTCGACCAGTTAGTCTCATCCGTAACCTCAAGTGGCTGAAATTCAGCACTGTCTGCGTGGTCGGCCAAAAACATTTTGGTTTCATCATGCAACCGGTGGCCGGTGATGATCACCTTGGCCCCTTCATCAACAAAACACTGTGCGATTCCTAAACCGATCCCGGTTGTGGATCCTGAAATTAATGCGACTTTATTCTCTAATTATGCTGTCATCGTCAATCCTCCAATGTGTGCGGTTAGTTTTTGTTTACGAGAAACTAGAATAGCACGTTGGGTGGGGATTGCACGGGGATTGTGAGGATAGGATACAAGTCACTCAGTGTTTGTATCTTTTTTACTCAGAATCAAAAGATCTAATAATCAACTAGACTCATCACTCAAATTTAGCGGGATCAATTGGATGAATACGTTGTTCATAGTTCCAAAATTCTCTCAAATATTTAACTGGATATGGCAACACCGTATATTGACCATTTCTAACAAACTCAACACTCATCATTTTAGAAAAATCTGGAAATTCTTTCTCAACTGCCGAATCATCACCATCAAGGACAACTAGTTTTCTGAGCATAACAGCACGATTAACGGATAGTTTCAATGCTTTGTCGGAACCAACATAATAATAAAAGTCATTCGCAATTTTGGTTAGTCCAATTCCCTGCAATCCTTCCAACATTGCTGAATTTGTTTTTTGCCTAACTGAGCTGCTAAAGGCAAAACCGGCAGTTTCCTCTAGATCGTTATCAATTGTTTGCAAAATTTTATTTTTAAATGTAATTTCTTTTTTCTTTATGACTTTTTTGATGTCACCCAGATCAGGATTACTATCATCCATCGAAGATATAATTTGGATTAGATTCTGAACCGTTCCCTGATATAGTTTTTGCCCAGCATGAGAATCAAATAATGTCTTCAAAGCTTCAATAACCTCTGCTTGCAAAAGAGGCTGATATGGGTCACTAAGACCCAGCTTTTGAGACAACAACTCTCCATTTGGCATTGTACGACGAGGCGTTTGTTGAATCATTATAAGATCATCACCACGACTGATAATACAATCAATTTGCTGCCAAAGAAACCGCTTATCTTGTGTAGAATTTAGACTGTTCTTAACCTTAAAGGCCAGTTGACTAAACTCATCATCTGCATCAAATTCATCAAAGTTAACGACTCGTTTGGTAAGCTTAATATGTCTAAATGCGTCAATTGTAAATTGAATGACGACAACTATTAATGGGGATTGCTGTATCCACTCAATTCTGTAAAATTTATAATCACATGTTTTTTGACTAATGGCAGGGAAATTATTGAGGCATCACGATTCGCCAAATCTCGTTTAATGATGAGTTCTTGTGCCAACTTAACAAGGGTATCGTCATTAGCTGCATCTACTTTCCCAGTTTGATCTAATTGCCAATTCAATGCATTCGTTCGCTTATCAAAGCCACCAAAATTTTCAATAGTTGCGTGTTGAATATATCTTTGACTATCGCCAACTTCATAGGTGTCACTAATATTGCCAGTATCTCGTGCATCGCGAATAATTTGAATGTTAAATCCAGAACTTGATTTATCTGACAACTTAATTTGGATACCATAATCATTTAATATTCCGCTATCTTGTAACGCATGACTAATTTCCAAAGCTAAAACTTTCGTCAGTGGTTCATTGGAATCATAATAAATGTTGATGATTTCGCCTTTAAATTGTCGCCAAATGGCTGCCTTATTATCCAACTTCTGTTTATCAAACTGCAAAACTTCACTACCTAAATATTTAGGCAATTGTTCAAAATATTTACCAAAATGCTTACTAACGTTTGTTAACAATATCCAAGCCACACCGACTTCAGATACTTCAAATTTTTCAATCTGCTCCAAATTCAAAAATGCAACTGTACTATTTCGTCCGGTACCATTTTTATATCGAAAAAGCACGGACTCCTTGTGCATGAATGATTTTTGTAGATTTCTCCTCTCAGAATTCCAATAAAATAACTCGTCTGTTTCCTTACTCTTGGGAAAATGCGTATAAGTTTGCACTTTTAAATCGAGATCACTTTCCCAATTCAATCCAACTCTAAGTGCGTATCGCTGTTTCCAATCATTTGTCCTTTTAGGTTTGTTCACCCAATCGTTCAGACTAATCAGTAGATGAGGACTTTTATTTTTTTCAGGCTGTAAATTTTCTAATGCAGATTCCTGATTTAAAAGTAATTGAAAAACTTGATTTTCGTAAACATTATCCGGAAGATTACCAAGTCTGATAATTTCGAAAACAAGATTGGATTTCTCCAATTCAGTAACAGACGTCCCTCTCCGCACCATTAAAAGATAGCACATACTGCTGCTTAGATTCGTCATAGCAATTACATCTATACGCTGAACTATTTGTTGAAATTGACTTTGCTCTGAATTGTCCTGTAATTGAACTCTAATCAGCCGGAAATCCATATCAAATGCTATCTTATCAAAGGTATAATCGACTATATTTGTTAAAATCGTTTTTTTAGTTTTCAATTAGGAATCTCCCAACTTCAATTTTTTCAGCATCACTAAGAACAAGTTGACCATCGTTACCTATCAAAGCCGAAACTTCTAAAATTTTATGATCATGTGTTTCAACCGGCTTAACATCCTTGGTAGAAATAATATTAATCACAGCTACCCGCCATTCTTCGTTAGTGTTTTCCCTTAAATGGTCAAGTTTATCTATAATGTGACGCCGTTCTTTGTCTAACGACGCCATATGTGGTTCACGCCAATTTTTAAAATCAATCGCAACGTGATGGTTAGTCTTAAAATCGAAGAGCTCGTTATTTTCGATTTGTTGAAAAGTCATTAACTTTTCATCCCAAACTTTTTCGAAGATGTATTTACCAGCAGCCTCTCCTAAAACTCCCAAATACATATTGATAAACTGCACAGGATTTAGAATATAGTCCTCTTGTTGCCAAGAGGTTGCATAACCCAACCGATTGAATTCCTGTTTTAATCCTGGAAATTTTAACATGGTTTCAAGCCCCGAGGATGAAGCTGAAACATCAATATTTCCTGGAAAAGTGAAGTATCCCGTTTTTTCGTTCTTGCATAAAGTGCTGTAGTGCGTTACTCGAGAAGCATTTGGTAAATATTGCAGGCATCCTGCCGAGGTAATATTCTGTTGTTTTGCCAACTTTTTTCCATCAATAGTCGGGTACTGTAAAAAATATTCCCGCAAATTTTGGTATTCCGCACTGACAGTTTTTATTGACTGAAGGCCACCAAGTAATCGATGTAAATCACGAAGCGTATATGCTGTTAAACTCTGTTTTTGTGCTAAATTATGCGTATCTTCATACTGTTTTTGGTCTTCAGTGTTTTTACCACACGCCAATACTTTTTTAACCTCAGGACTTAACAAGTCGGCATTCATGCCCACCGTATTTAAATTTTTCACAATTTGACTAGCAACAAGAATAGTTATTTTCGGCATTTTGTTAAACGTTCGGTTCATTCGGCCAAGAGCCTGAATAATCATACCTAGATGACTTGCAGCAACACTTCGCAGGTTTTTAGGCTTACGGTAATGACGAGTCTGATCTTCCAAAAAATGGAACTGGTTTTGCATTTCAGAATACTCGAGTTCATTATCGTCAATTAAATACTCAAGTTCAGTCAGCAGTTTAATCCCATCGTGATTAAGTTCAAAATGCTCCCCATTACTTAACACATTAGTAATTTAACCCAAATACATACCCGCTAAATCTACAGTTTCATTTCGACTATCCTTAAAATCTGAATCAGATATCCTAATACTTCGGACTCGGTTTTTCTCAAAATCACCTAGCCTATGTTGCAGATTTTGACCAATTCCGAGTGCTTTGTAGGCACTGAGTAAATATACTCTCGTTTCTGATTGGCTAGGCAACTCCAAAGCAGATTCAACTTCTTCAGAAATTGCATCCTGCTTCTTGAACTTAGCAATTATCATCAACTGAGGGCGCTTAGGCTCAGGTATTGCCAATATTTCACACAGAGCCGTAAACGTCTGCGTCACAAATTCAAATGACATAGTCGGATTATTATGTTTCGGTAATAATGTTTGTAACCCAAGGAATGACGTTAAATTCTGGTCAGTTAAAAACGCGATAAAACTACTAAAAAGATTAAAATATCTTTCTTTAAAATAATTTTGCTGTTTAAAGGTATCCCTGTCATCTGCTACTTTTATCTTGTTCACCACTTTTTGTAACTCATTTTCTAGCTGTTCAATCAAACTTTCATGTTGCTTTATCTCTTGATCTGAAATGAACTTTTTGAGCATTTCTTTAAAGTGTAAAACTCGACTAACAACTTGTGCGACAACTTCAATACCATTTTCAGTATATCGAGCATCATAATTAAATTCGGCTTGAGTCGCCTCAGTGAGATACTGTCTGCCGTCCATAAACGATTTTCCCAATTTTTCGTGGAGATATCCTAAATCATAGTTATCAAGAACTGAAGGCACATCTGCCGTGGCGGATAAACCTAAAACATTAACTTTATCCAAAATATCCAAAAGATAGTGTTCCGGAGTTATCGCGAAAAATGAAGCATTAATGTCAGTACGGAGGTCATGACGCTCAGCGTTTGTAAAACTAAATAAACTCAGGCCATAATCTTGAAATCTATGCTCAGATTTTGGTATAGATTTTTTGTTATTGTGTTGATGGTTTGGTTTACCATCCAATCCTAAACTTAAAAGAACATTTATCTGATTAGGTTCAAACGTCCAGGCATCATAGATAGAATAACAAGCCTCTCGTAAATTAATGCTATCTTGATGATAGTCAGCGTTTTGAGCCCTTTTGTTTTGATATTTACGCCCACAGTAAATAACAAACTTAGTAAACTGTCTAATAAAGCTGACAACCTGATACAACATTGGCTGGAATTTCAAATCGTCCTTCATCTCAACACCTAAGTCAACAGAGTTTGTCTGCTCATTAAAATGACTATGCCAATTTTTTTCCGCTACTAATTAATGTTCTTTGAGGCGCATGAATCAAAAAGTTTTCAGTTTCATTTCTATCAAGCGTTTTATAGAGATAATTCAAGCCAAAACGACTTAATAGTGTATCTGATCTGGTTTCTAAGCGATTAAATTCCACAGATTGCTCTTCTGTCATAATCTCTTGAAGCTCTGATGGTAAATCAGCTATCTTATGCAAATTTCGGTATATTGCCTTAAACAAATTCAGCAAATCAACTTTAACTTTTAGAGCATCGTCAATACTTTTTTCCAATAGACGCTCTTTTGTACTATCAAATTCATCAAGAACAACCAAACTGTTCTTCAAAACTTGTGCAAATTGAAATGGAACCGCATTCGCTTCAAAAAAAGGCGTATAGCTTCGAATAAATTTATCAGTTGTGAGCACTAAAATTTTATAAGTTTCTATATT
>NZ_BBAG01000004.1 GCF_001311135.1 Secundilactobacillus paracollinoides DSM 15502 = JCM 11969 | reverse complement strand
TGTGCCTCACCGAAACGCGTTTCGGAAAACAGAAAGCTGCATGTAACCCAACTCTGACAGAAAGGCCAAGTTCAGGTCTTTCTTCGTGGTTCTCTGTCCTTCAGCCGAAACGCGTTTCGGAAAACAGAAAGCTGCATGTAACCCAACTCTGACAGAAAGGCCAAAATTCAGGCCTTTCTTCTGGTTCTCTGTCCTTGAGTCGAAACGCGTTTCGGAAAACAGGAAGCTGCATGTAACCCAACGATGACAGAAAGGCCAAAATCAGGCCTTTCTGTCATCGTTGGGTTACACTCCGCTTCCTACCGTTTTCCTTCACACTCTATAGATCCTTAAACAAATCCAACTGCCCCAAAGAACTCTCAATATCCGAAACAGACTTCTTAACGTCCTCAGAAAGTGGTTTATCAGGTTTTTTAGCCTGTTTTGAATCACTTACTGCTGGCCGCTTCGGTGGCACCGGAACCGCTGGTGCAATTGGCTTGGCACCCTTAACGACCGTTTCATGGGTAGCTTTCAGTGACTCGCCAGTCTTCATTTCGTCCATTGACTTATTCAGCAGATCATCGACAAAAATATTGCCTTCGTTCGTCGCATGCCCCTTCGTCCAAGCATAGGATAAATGACTAAACTGGCTTAAAAGTCCATCCAGTTCTTGCCACAATTCAGCGTTGACTAGCTCACCGGCTGACCGCTTCCAACCGCGTCGTTTCCAGCCGCTGATCCAATTTTTTGTAATGGCATTTAAAACATATTGCGAATCTAATACCATGTGAATATCCGCATCCGTTTTATCCAGATCCCGCAACTTAGTTAGCGCTTTGATCAGGGCCATGATCTCCATCCGATTATTCGTGGCCCCCCATTCGCCAGCGGAATCGGCGACAATTGTGCCGTCTGGCAGTTCCAGCCGGTAAGCCCAGGCGGCTTTGTCGGTGGCCTTCACATGACCGCCATTGACGTTACCGGTGTTTCGCGAACCGCCATCCGTATATCCGACAATCTGGTCAGGAGTCGCGTGCACTGGCGTTTTAATTGGTCGTTTACCTGATCTGCTATGACCCGCTGTCGGATCAACCCCGGCCATGAATGTTTCGGCGTCGCTACGTTGTTTAAAACTTTTATACACCGCACCGGAAAATCCATCGACCTGTTTTTTGGCGTCATCCCAAGTGGTATAGATACCAGGGTGCCGTCCGTTTTTAATTGCATAATATTTGCTCAAGACTATCGCTCCATTAATTTTGACTATTTATAGTTAAGATGTTGATAAACTAGGCCGTATCAATTTTCATTTACCTTATAATATGCTAAAGTTAAAACTAAGAGTAAGAAAATTAAAGTCGAATGGTCCACTACGTTAATCATTTTCGGCTGTCGTCCCTAAGGAGGATCTTTGATGTCTGCTATCCGCGCCCACCTTATTAACATCATCCAAGCCCGTTCTATGCTGAAAGAACAGCACAATCAGGCAAATGAAATCTTTCCAGAACTCACATTGACCGGTCAATACATTTTACCTGATTATCGGTTAACTCGGAAACGGGAAGCTTTTAAAATTCGTAAGCACACGTTCCTGAAGAAGCATTACAAGTCCTATGTTGCCTTTGATTCTGAAAACGGTCAAACATTATGGATGCATAATTTCTCAGGTCTTAGCCAAGCACTATTTTGGCTTGATACCGGTCTAAAACCGGGTGACTCCGACACATCGGTCTCATTCAAAGACTGGCAGGATAAAAATGCCGACGATATCGTTGCATTTAAGGACCAGCTGCGCGAAATTCACCGCGCTAAGAAAGAAGCCATGTTGGCTAAGAAGGCTGCTGCTAAAAAGAACGCGGCTAAGAAAGCTTAACGCTATTATTTTACAAGAATCCCCACTAAATTCAACTTGAATTTAGTGGGGATTTTTGTGTGTGCCATAACGTGACAAATTTCAGAAAATGAGTCGACTTTTGTCAGACAAAAAATAGTAAAATTGCCGGCTATCCCTGTTCTCATCAGAATTGTTTTCAGATTAATCGATTTAAATTGACTATTTTCTGAAAATAAAGACTTTCCAAACGTACATTCGATGATATAATGAATTTTGTCGCGAAATATCACCTACAACATGTTGTGGTTGCTTTTGAATTTTATCATTTAATTGTCATATATAGTATTTATTCTCATAATTGGAAGGTGTCCCAAAATGCGCAACTATTTTCAATTTCTTTCTCATCAGCTAAAGGGTTGGCCACAACAGAATTACTATCTCTTCTTCTTTAGCCTGGGCTGCCAAGTGATGACCCTCGTCAACTCACCGATCACTGGTCTGACTGTGCTGACCTTTATCGGTACCACGTTGGGTGTTCTGTGCGTCCTTGCCATTAACGCCGCAAAATCAGTCAACGGCTTCTTGGGGATCCTTTCTGCCATTTGTTTCATGATCACTGGGTTTGCTGCTAAAAATTATCTCAGTATGGCCGAACAATTAGCGTACGTCATTACCTTAGATGTGCCAGTCTTGATCAGTGCTAACTGGAACGTCAACATGGCTGCTAAAATTCGTAAGTTTACGCCCCGAACCTGGGTGGTTGCCATTCTATCGACCATTGTGGTCTACGGTGTCTCAGGTACCCTAATTGGCGCTTTCACTAACGATCCGCGTCCCTGGATAGACGCCATCAGTTTCTCAATTAGTTTGACTGCTGGTGTCATTTGTTTCATGCGCTACAACAATCAATATATTTGGTGGGTGGCGTCAGGACTCGCGCAAATGGTGCTGTGGTTCATCTCCTTCCAGCAGGGTTCAGCAACCCTTGCCATGTTCGTGAACAGTGCAGTGTATCTCGCCAATGATGCGTTGGCCTTTACGATTTCACCTTGGTTCAATAAACATGAACGCTCCCGGGTTGTTCGCCAGGAGGAACAGTATGCTCAAGCTTTAAAGCTGGGACAGGACCACGCCTAGGTAAAAAATGCGTCATACAAAAGTAAAGAGACTGTGCAGCAAGTTGGTGGGGTTGCCACTGGCTTGTTTGCATCAGTCTCTTTTTTAGTTTTTTCTGATTGGAGTGTTTGTGCGCGTTTCGGAAAACAGAAAGCTGCATTTAAGAGAATCCTGACTGATACGCCAAGTTCGGGCATTTCTGTGTGGTTCTCTGTCCTCTGGCCGAAACGCGTTTCGGAAAACAGAAAGCTGCATGTAACCCGAACTCTGACAGAAAGGCCAAGTTCAGGCCTTTCTGTGTGGTTCTCTGGCCTTTAGCCGAAACGCGTTTCGGAAAACTGAGGGCTCCTGCCTAAGCGACTCTGGCAAAAATGCCAAGTTCGGGCATTTCTGCCAGAGTCGCTTAGGCTCCGCCCTCACCCGTTTTCCTTCATGCTCTACTCAAAGTGTGTCGTTACCTCAATAGGCTTTGTTTGTACAATGATCTTCCCATGATGAATGGAATAAAACACCTCAGCCCGTTCATTCAACGCATCGTAGAAGTTCCCGCGGTTCATCAAAATACAGTTGGCTTCCTTACCCTCTTCAATCCCGTAATGGTCCAGAACATGCATTGCCTTTGCACCGTTCAAGGTGACGTAGTGGTAAGCGTTCATTATTTGGTCGTAACCCATTGTTTGGGCCACATGCAACCCAAGGTGCAGTGGATCCAGCATGTTGCCATCACCCATTGGGTACCACGGATCCTTAATATCATCTTCACCAAACGCAATATTGATCCCATCAGCATCCAGTTCCTTGACCCGAGTCATCCCGCGACGCTTCGGATACGTGTCAAACCGGCCACCTAGGAAGGTATTGACCAGCGGGTTAGCAATCATGTTGATCTGTGACATCTTCAACAGACGGAACAGTTTGTAGGCATAGGCATCGTTGTATGACCCCAACGCAGTGGTATGACTCGCAGTCACCATGTCATGCATGCCCGTCTCATAAGCTAACGTGGCCATGGTCTCAAGGCCACGAGAAGCGGGGTCATCAATTTCATCACAGTGCACATCAATGAGCCGGTTGTATTTTTCAGCGAGGTCGCTGACAAAATGCAAGGATTGCACACTGTACTCGCGATTAAACTCAAAATGGGGAATCCCACCAATGGCGTCAACTCCCATTTCAGCGGCCTTGGTCATTAATTCTTTACCGTTTGGGAAGGAAAGAATACCCTCTTGCGGAAACGCCACAAGTTGTAACTCAATGAAATCTTTCACTTCGTCACGTACTTCAAGTAGTGCCTGCAAAGCGGTGAGGTTTGGATCAGTCACGTCGACGTGAGACCGGACAAATTGTGTCCCATGACTGGCCTGCTTTTTCAAAGTCGCGGTTGCCCGTTCCTTCACATCCTGAATGGATAATTTTTGCTTCCGTGCTGACCAGATGCGAATACCGTCAAACAACGTCCCGCTTTGATTCCATTCTGGATCACCCGCAGTTAATGTGGAGTCCAAATGAACGTGCGGGTCGACAAATGGTGGTAATAGTAACTTTCCCTTACCATCAATCACTTGTTCGTTATCCCCTGGCGTTAGATGTTCAGCAATAGCGGCAAACTTGCCGTTTTCAATGCGAACATCCTTCAACGTTGTTTCGTTTTCAATTGACACTTGTTGAATGAGCATCGTAATTTCAACCTCCAACTTTAATCTCAGTTCATTATACCACTGGCCAACACATTTCTAGGACATTGTTTGAAGGGCTTTCACGGTTACGATATACTGAACTTAATTGTAGAAAGCGAGGCCATTATCGTGATCAAAATTCGGAATTTTCACCTCTCGTTACCTAAGATGCTGACGCTGGGGTTTATCATCATCATTTTAATCGGCACAGTGCTTCTCAGACTGCCCGTGGCAACGAACAGCGACCACGCGACTTCTTTTCTAACAGCCTTCTTTACCGCTACCAGCGCAACCTGTGTGACCGGGCTCACATTGGTCAACACGGCGCTGCATTGGTCACTTTTTGGTCAGGTCGTGATCCTATTTATCATGGAGATTGGCGGGCTCGGTTTATGACGTTTACCGTCATGCTGTTCCTATTCATCAGACGGCGAATGCGGCTCTCAACCCAATTGCTGGCGCAAGAATCCCTCAATCTCGATAACTTATCACAATTAAGCGTCATTAAACTCATTATCTTACTATCCTTCATCATCCAATTAGTCGGCAGCGGATTACTTTTCATTGATTTTTATCCGCGGTTCGGTCTGACAAAGGGATTATGGTTCAGCCTGTTTCACGCCGTATCCGCCTTTTGCAACGCCGGCTTCGATTTATTCGGTAATAGCTTGAATCCTTCACGAACGATCCATACGTTCTTGGCGTCATGAGCTATTGATCATCGCTGGGTCATTTGGGTTCCTTGTATGGCAGGACCTGTTGTTATTTCATAAACGACACCATCTCTCACTCCATACGAAATTAGCGTTAGGTACCGGCGCCGTTTTGATGGTACTGTCGTTGATCGTTTACTTATTAACGGAAAATAACCTCGCGCAACTCAAACCTTTGTCGGCTGGCAATCGATTTATGAATACCGTCTTTATGGCGATCACGCCTAAAACCGCCAGGCTCGTCACATTGCCTTACACGAAACTATCAATTGCTGGCATTGCATTTACCATGTTCCTGATGTTTGTCGGTGGAACACCCGGATCAACGGCTGGCGGGGTCAAAACGACCACGATTGGCCTGCTGACGATTCAAAGCATTGCAACACTGCGTGGCCGACGTGACGCGACCTTTGGCCACCGGCGATTTACGCAGGAAAATATGTTCCGTGCGCTAACGCTGATCTTTGTCGCCCTGATTATCCTCGCTGGCGCCACCCTGATTCTCTGTGCGACGCAACCGATTCCTAAAACAAACGGGCTCGAATCAGTTACCTTTGAGGTCTTAGCAGCATTTGGTACAACCGGCATTTCACTTGGACTGACGCCACATTTAACCGTTCTGGGTAAACTGATCATTATGGCGCTCATGTTCATTGGCCGGGTGGGCATTTACACGGTCATGTTCTCAATTCTAAACGCTGATCGGCAACAAAAAAACTATCGTTACCCAGAGGAGAGTGTCTTAATTGGTTAAAACAACTAAACGTGAAAACTATGCGGTAATTGGTCTCGGTCAGTTTGGCGGGTCAATTTGCCAGTCGCTCGTTGAGGCGAACCAAGAGGTCATGGCCATCGATATTGACGAGGACGCAGTTAATGAATTTACAAACATCGTCACCCGCGCAGTGATTGCTGATTGCCAGGACGAGGATGCCTTGAAGGATCTATCAATTGGAAGCTTCGACCACGTTTTTGTGGCAATTGGCTCTAACATTCAAGCTAGTATTATGGCAACGCTGCTCTCGAAGGAATTAGGTGCTAAAGATGTCATTTGTAAAGCTGAAAACGACAGCCACGCTCGCGTATTGGAGAAAATCGGAGCAGACCAGATCGTCCAACCGGAGCGTGACATGGCTCGGCGGATCGTTTTTCATAAACTCCAACCAAACATCGTCAACTATTTAATTTTAAATGAAAAAGTGACCTTAGCAGAGGTCAAGGTCGATAACCCAGACTTCGTGGGCAAGACCCTCGCTGAATTAGCGCTGAGAAATAAGTACCACGTCAACGTCATTGCCATCGTAACGGACGGCAAGGTCAACACCTCCCCAGTTGCTTCAGACGTCATTGATCTAAACGACCTAATTTCGGTGGTAGGTAATACGGCGGATGTGGAGAGGTTTAATGGGGATGCAAACCCGTAGAGTGTGGAACAAGCCGGTTAAGAGGTGGAGTGTAAGTGACTTTCGTCATCAAATCCCGGGCTTGGATTTGGTGACGGAAGTCGCTTACATGCAACCTCTTGGCTTGTGGAGCACGTTTCGGCTCCGCTGCCTAGAAGGTGGAGTGCGGAAAAAGGCGTTTAGAGGGCGGAACCTAAGTTAACTCTGACAGAAATCCCGAACTTGGATTTGTGGCAGAGTTGGCTTAGGCAGGAGCCTCTGCCTTTCGGAGCACGTTTCGACGCCAATTTAGCAATGCGTCTATGTGGACCGATTCTTTAATCAATAAAACGGCCCAAAACAAAAAACATCGAACTGCCAAAACGCCCGACAATCCGATGCTTTTTCATTTCAAGACAATTCCCGCAACCGCCGAGAAACGGCCTGAAATTCATCCTCCAACGCCGTATCATTCGGTGCCACAGCTAACTGATTGATCAACTCAGTCTGCTTCAACTCAAGCTGCAATTTCTCCGCATCATACGTCGTAGCTCTCGCTTGCTGATCCGACTGTTCAGTCACCAGTTGCTGGTTACGAATGTGATACTGGCGCGCCGTCACTTGACGGACAAACCACCTGTCGTGTGAGACCAGGATAACAGTCCCCTTATACTCCCGCAACATTTCACTCAACGCTGTAACGGCCTCGATATCTAGGAAGTTTGTAGGTTCGTCCAAAATCAATCCATTGACATCACTCAATATGACCTTAGCCAGTGAGACTTTGACACGTTCGCCACCGCTTAACACGGTGACGGGTTTATCCCAATCGCTCGCAGAAAAACCCAACCGAGCAAGGATGAGTCGGTTTGTTTCGTCATCTTGAATACTCGTCGAAGTCACATTGGCAAGAATCGACCCTTCTAGATTCAAATTTGACAGATTTTGTTGGAAATAACCAAGTTTCGCTAACGGTGACCACTTTACGGTATCATCATCTTGATGAAGCAGCGTTGTGAGTAAGCTTGTTTTGCCTGCCTTATTGGGGCCAGTGATGGCGACATGGTCGCCGGCTTTGATTTTGAAAGAAACGTTGCGGACCAGCTGATGTCCACCTTGGGTAACAGTGAGATCCGTCACTGTTAATAGTGTGTTGCCAGCCATTTTGACCGCATTGGGGATCATCATTTGAACGGGCTTAGCTGTTTTTGGACGCCTAACCTCTTCTAACTGTGCCATCCGTGACCCAGTCGCTTTCGCAACCTGGTGTAATTTCTTACTCATTTTTTCAAAGTACGGCTTGCTGCATGAATTTCTGAGGTGCCGCGTTTATTCTTCGGCACCACTGTCGCGTGTTCTGCGCGTTGTTTTTGTTTTTCAATGGTCTTCTTTAACCGTTTCTTTTCGGTTACATACTGATCGTATTGCGCCTGCTGACGCCCTTTTTCCGCTTCTCGTTGCGATAAATACGCTGAATAATTACCGGAATATACTGTCACGACAGCTTCGCTAAGCGCCCAAACTGTCGTACACAGATCATCCAGAAAATCTCGGTCATGCGAAATGATCACTAATGCACCACGAAATCGCTTCAAGCGCTTTTCCAACCACTTAATTGTCGAAACATCTAAGTTAGCAGTGGGTTCATCCAGCAACAGGATATCAGGACGTTTTGAAAACGCGTCATTCAAGTACTGGCGGACCTGCTCACCACCACTTAATGCTGCAGTTGGTTTTAATTGCGGCACCAGCAAAACGTCGGCTTCTGGCTGGATCGTTCCCTTAGTTGCTAATTGGTTCAACAAAGTCGTTTTACCGACGCCGTTGTGCCTATTAACCCAATTCTAGCGTTGGCGGGTATTGTGAGCTGGGCAATCTCGTATAACTTGCGGGCGCCATATTGTTGCTCAAGGTTCGTTATTTGGTAATCGGACATTCAAGTCACTCCTTTTAGTTTTATCTGGAGTAAACCCTTAATTGCGCATAGAAAAAGCCCCCTATTCGCAAATAGGCGGCAGACTGGTCCCGTTAATGGTCCCGATGTGTCCGTAACCCATTTGCAACCAGCTCAAATGATCCACTTGTCTCTAAGAACAGTGGTTTTTTGAACATTGGTTGATCAACAGGTTACTTATTTCATTGCGGCACACACCGATTCCTCTCTTGTTTGATCAAAATGACTATAACTGGAAATTTTGTGGATGTCAATTAAAAATGTTGGCGGATCGGGTTGAACGGGATTTGGTAAAAAATTCAGGATCCTTTTGCTCTTTTTCGACTGGAGTGGTTGTTGCTGCTGGCTTTCTTGGCCTCCATGCCGAAACGAGTTCCGCGAGGCAAGGGGCGGCCATGTAACGGACTCTGGCAAAAATCCAGGATATTTTTGCTCTTTTTCGACTGAAGTGGTTGTTGCTGCTGGCTTTCTTGGCCTCCGTGTCGAAACGAGTTCTGCGAGGTAGAGGCTCCTGTGTAAGCAACTCTGGTCAAAAAAGTCAGGCCCGGACTTTTCTTACCAGAGTTACTTACACTCCGCCCTCTAACCGCCTCGCTCCACTCTCTATCTCTGGTGGAACTCCTCCTCAATCTGCAGCTCTTCATAATCGACTGCTTCTTCTTGCGCACCAGACTTATTTAGCACAAAGACACCGATGAGCAGGATCACTAGCCCCATCGTTTCGCCTATCGTCATGGCTTCGTGAAACAACAGCACACTCATTGCCGCTGTCAAGATCGTTCCAACGCCGCTCCATAGGCCATACGCAACGCTTAACGGCACCACGCGCATCGCATACGACAAAAAGTACAGCATGATGACATACATCATAATGCTCGCTAACGACCACCACAATCTGGTGAATCCACTCGAGTATTTCAATGTCATCGTTCCTAAAATTTCACTGACAATGGCCACACCTAGGGCCGCATAGTATTTCAGCATGCCGCTCACCTCACAGTAGATTTAACATCACAGTACCCAACATAATGCAGGCTACCCCCAGAACCTTGGTTCGGTTAAATTGCTCTTTAAAAAAGACAACGCCAAGGATCGTCGTAAACAACGTCCCAACCGCACCCCATAAGGCAAAGGCCACTCCAAGATTTAACCACTGTAACGATTTTGAAAACAGAAACAGGGTGATGGTGTAGCCGATGATGAGCAATATGGTCGGTTTTAACCGATGAAACCCATCGGCTTCCTTCAGTAGTGAACTGCTGATAATTTCAAACACAATGGCACCTGCCAAAAACGTGTATCCCAATCCCATATTGATCACCTCGAATTAGTTTATCTACCTCGATTGTAACCCTTTTCGTAACTTGTGTCGGTTAAATTTTGCTTGCACCTTCATAACAATTTAACACATTTGAAATCACTATCGATCCCAGTGATACCGCCATCTACCAGTCCGATGGGTTCCAACTTCGACCGTCGATTTCCCCCTCGGCTGCTTCAATGCGTCGCTGCTGTTCTTCAACGAGCTGAATCGCGGCATAAAAGAGTGCTCGGTCTTTAAACCGCGTACTTGAGTCACTTAAGGTCCGCAATTGGTCAATAAGCCATTGCTGTTCTGCCATTTAGTCTTCACCCCCATCTTTTAGTAATGCCAACGTATCCTGAAGGTCACTTAACGTGGCCGCGTTTTGTGAGATCTGGTCGATCACAAGACCAATTTTTTGTTGGTCAGCGTCCGGTTGGGTCTCACTGACTGCCTTTAACTTGCGCACCGTCCAGTTAACTTGATCTGAAAAATGAGTGAGTGGTTCCTGAGTCAGATAGCGCTGATAATCGACAAGCAGGTGCATTTTTTCAGTCTCAGTCTGGTAGCCAAACTGGTCAACAACAAACGATGGCAACCACGTCATTCCGAGACGGTGTGCCAATGCTTGGTATGGCGTTGTCAGTTGTGACAATGAGAATTGTTCGGGCGCTCCTGCCGTATAGTGCGCGGCTGGCTGCCCCAGTGAGATAACAAGCCCCAGCTCCTTTCCCACTAGCGCCCCGCCGACAGACGGATAGGCAAAGCTTCTGGTCAGGACAGTGTCCTCCCACGCTTTTAAACTCGCTGGCGCACTGTACCAGTACAGCGGAAATTGAAAAATGAGTCGGTCAGCATCCCGGATGAGCGCCTGCTCAGCGGGGATATCTAGTGGCTGATCAGTCGGCACATGCCAAGTCACATCTGGTTCTGCAGCCGCCTCCCTGAGAAATTGTTGCGTACTGGATGAGGCAATATTTGGGTGAGACACAATAACCACTGTTTTCATCAATGGTGCTCCTTTCAGAAAGCTATTTTGGTTGTGGACAACTTAATTTGTGATTAATTGTACCTAATGTTGTTAAATCAGACAACCTAATTCACATGAAATTATAATCCAAATGAAAATGAAATTCCTTGTAAAACCGCTTTCATCATTTTATACTGAAAATATTCTTATAAAAGGAGTTTTGGTTATGTTTAAAAGGAATATTGGTTGGGTTAAAGTATTAGGTTTGGTAGCCGTTGTTGGATTGGTATTGGCAGGTTGTGGGCAAAAGAGCAGCAGTAGTAAGTCAGCAGATAAATCACCACTAATTGTGGCAACCTCTGGGACGCTGTACCCCACTTCGTACCATGATCCAAAAACAAAGAAACTGACTGGGTTCGACGTGCAAATTGTTCGGGCCGTTGGTAAGAAATTAGGTCGAAAGGTTGAATTCAAACAACTGAACGTTGATGGCCAACTTACTGCCGTAAAGACGGGCAAAGCTGACATGGCCGCTAACGATTTTGGTATTTCGCCTGCACGGAAGAAGGAATTCACCCTGTCTACCCCATACAAGCATTCGTTTAACAGTATTATCGTCCGTAAGAAAGATGACTCAGGCATTCACTCATGGGCTGACATCAAGGGTAAGAAGGCCGCTGGCGAAGCCGGAACCAACTACCAGCGTCTTGCAAAGCAACTTGGTGCAACAACCGTCAACTACAACAACGTGTCAAACGACGTTTACTTCCGCGATGTCAAAAATGGTCGGACTGATTTAATCATGAACGACTACTACTTGCAGAAGTTAGCGCTCAAGCAATGCCAAACAGCGGTTTGAAGATCATGAACAATATGTACTTCACGACCAATGACGACGGCTCTGGCGTTGGTATTTTGATGAAGAAGGGGAACACAAAGTTGGTCAAGCAAGTGAACAAGGCCTTGGCTGAACTGAAGAAAGACGGGACCCTGAAGAAGATCTCTGAGAAATTCTATGGCGCCAACGTCACTAAGGAACCTAAAGTTCACATTTCAAAGCACTTTACGATCAAGAACTAGGGACGTGATGGGTCATGTCATTCTTACACTATCTTTCGATTCCAAATTTCTTTAACGCCCCGCTAGCCTTTTCCTCGATTCCGTCGATCATGTCGGGATTCCCAGTTTCAATCGGGTTAACGGCCGTTAGCTTCGTGCTTGCACTCATTTTAGGCCTGTTTTTGACGTTGGCGCAACTGAGCCACATCAAAATTTTACACTGGGCGTCTCGCAGCTTCATTTCTTGCATGCGAGGTGTGCCCATGCTGGTCATTTTGTTCGTCATCTATTTTGGGTTTCAAACAGCGGCGTTTCCGGCAGCGGTCATTGCGTTTACGATCAACTGCAGCGCCTTTGTGTCCGAAGTCTTTCGGTCCTCATTTCTCGCCGTGGATAAGGGGCAATGGGAAGCGGCCTATTCATTGGGGCTTCCCTACCGTAAAGTCGTCAGCAAGGTCATTTTTCCCCAAGCGTTCCGAATTTCGATTCCCGCGCTGGGTAACATCTTGTTAGACCTCTTTAAGGGCACCTCACTAGCGGCAATGATCACGGTCAGTGAAATGTTCATGAAGGCCCAGATCATCGCAGGAGCGGATCAGGACTACATGTCGATCTACATTATGATTGCGATTCTGTACTGGTTCTGCTGTTGGTTATTGACGGTAGGACAGACGTTGCTGGAAAAGCATCTCGCATTGTAGAGCGTGAAGCAAGGCGCTTAAGGGGCGGAGTGTAACGGACTCTGTCAGAAAAGTCCGGTTCTGACTTTTTTGACAGAGTCCGTTACACAGTAGCCCCTTGCCTTGCTGAACGCGTTTCCGCAATGAAGCCAAGAAAGTTACCACAAAATAAAAAAAGACGCATCGTTCATCTAGAACGGTGCGTTTTTTATAAATTCATAACGCCATCTAAAACGACACAACAGCTGTTCAATAAAAAACAAACCTCGTCAATAATAATCTCTCTTAATAAAAACATAATGACAACTTCCCCTAAAGTCCCCATCTTCACAAAAAGCAAAAGCCATAAATTAATTTATTTTATACCGACATGTACACACGTTTGTCCCGCATATTTTATAACCCGAAGCACATACACCCACTAAACCGTGTACACAGTAGGCTTTCATCATTAAAATCTAATCCAGAAAACAGCGGGGTTATTTGCAACAAATGAATCTTCTCATAATGGCCACATTTTCATAGGAATTATTGTTGATTTGCAAACAAATACATGCTAATCTGTGGTTGTTGTTGGATAACTTAGACGGTACAGTGTCTTTGAGCCCAACAATTTGCGAAGTTTGGTAGTTTTTCAGCCACCTCTTCAACGAGTGAAATGAAGTCGCAATTTTAAGTAACAAATTATATAAATTTACTTTGGAATGTCGAACGTGCACTGACTTATCAGACGGGGCAAAACAAATCTTCTAAAGGAGTTTGTGATGCAACGTAGATATCGTAGCGCCCTCATATTTATCATCACTTTATTAACCGCTTGTGTAACCGGTTTCGTTGTGCCGCAAGACACGCAACAATCCGTTCAAGCTAAAGCCACATCGTATATGCACATGTCGTATGCGTTTTCTGCCGGTACCGCAACAGCCACCCCCGGCTGCTACCGCTGGCAAGACACAACGATCACGTACAAGATCGATAACAGTTCCGCCTATTACCAGCAAATCTGGAACAGCGCCGTTAAGCACTGGAACGATGCCAACGTCGTGACACTTGTCGCGGCTAAGCCTGGTGATAAGGCCGACATGACACTGGCAACTGCCACGACTAAAAAGACCACTTCTGCTACTGGAGATGCAGTGGGTCTGACGTATTCTTCTTACCACAGCAGCCAGAAAATTGATAACCTCAATGTTCTTGTCAGCACCACGTCCTACATTTACACGAACGTGGCCACTCAGATGAAATATTCTCAACTTCAGCGCGAACACGTTGCTGAACACGAACTGGGACATGCGTTAGGACTAGAACACGCGACGTCGAAGAACAGTGTCATGTACTACGCTAATAAAAATAAGTCCATCACAACGTCAGATATTCGGGGCCTGGCCACGATGTACGATAATTAGCGCTAAACTGGATCACTTATATAAACCGTTTCAAGTAGGGCATCAACCATGGGTACATATAAAATTAAAATAAAAGTGCTGTGGCTTAGTCTGCCGTCAGCACTTTTATTTTGGCAAAATGAGTGTACAAAAAACACCAGCCAAAGGGTTGGTGTTTTTCCCTATTCTTAATTAATACTAATTAAGCAACAGTGACGTTAGCAGCTTGTGGGCCGCGGTCGCCTTCTTCAACGTCTAAGGTTACGTGTTGGCCTTCTTCAAGAGTCTTGAAGCCGTCAGCTTGGATAGCTGAGAAGTGAACGAAAACGTCTGAGCCGTTTTCCAAAGTGATAAAACCGTAACCCTTGTCAGCGTTGAACCATTTAACAGTACCTTGTTCCATTAGAATGAAACCTCCATGCGCTTTGCGCAAATTATATTTTGCATTTGAAACTTTTGAATAAGGAGCCATTCTAGTAAGAACGTTGTACCTTAATCCGAAGCATAAATACATTATCTAAAGGTTAACAGTTAATCCCCAAAAAGGCAAGAAATAAAGTTCGAAATTCAAAACATTTTAAGAGAATGTTTAGTATTATTTGGTTATCAAAATATAAGTGAATCGTTCGTATTTACTCTGAAAGCCACGGCTGGCTTACGTGTTCATGATTTTTGAAAGTCTTAAGTCCGGCCTATTTTCATCAGGATGAAACCAGTTTCATGGAAAACTTGGGACGATTGAAGTGGAATGTCCGAATTCGGACGATTGGTGATGAAAGTCCCATATATTAGAGGATCGGAATTAAAAAGGCTGAGGAAATGTGGGTTCTCAGCCTTTTTGTTGGGTTTGCTTTTTTGTTGGAATCTTGTTGTTGGAACTTTGGCAAAAACCGCCAGAACCACTTTGATTTTTCTGCGTGGTTCTTGCTACTGACTTTCTATTCTACATAGCCGTAACGTGCTCCGCAAGGCAAGGGGCGGCCATGTAACGGACTCTGGCAAAAAATACACATTTGGATTGTGAGTCATTATTTTCTGCGTGGTTCTTGCTACTGGCTTTCTATGTTACCTAGCCGTAACGTGCCCCGCACTCAGCCCCTCACCAAAATCTCCACCTGATCCTTCTGCGGTGCTAGATTCAGTCCTAGGACCGGTTCCTTTAAGATTTTTGCGTATTCGTCCAGCACATCGTCAGGCAGCGGGGTGTGAATGTTCAGCGCACTCAATACCTCGTTTGCTGAATCGACGTCATCAATATCCACAAACAAGCGCATGTTGCTTAACGCGTCCCGGAGAAGGTCCGTCAGCAACCCGTTCGGCTTTCCCGACACGTCCGTCACCACAATTTGGGGACTGCTGACCCCCTGGTGATTGACCGTGACCATCTTCAAGATATCAAATATATTCCTCATTGCGCTTACCCTCCGTTTCGCCTGCACGCGTTTGTTTGCTATTATACACGAAAACGACTTAAATGCTTATGTCTTTGCTGAAAATTCGCCATTACCACACAATTTTGCCCTATCTTGCTGCTGTTGTGACTGGCACCACCCGCCAATTCGCCGGCAGTTCAAACGTGATGTGTTTGCCAATAAACGTGTGATCGCCCATACCAACGGCAAACATCAATCGCAGCTCTTCATTTTTATAGACCCAGTGGGTGGTGTCGATATGCATACTGGCTGTTTTGGCATGATGTCGCACAATGACAGTTGTCGTTGCCGGTGTTGTTTTTTCTAATTTCGACTGCAGCGGATTAGTATTATACAAATAAATGCGCTCCGTTTTTGTCCCAACCGGTTTGAAGAGCAGGATATGTTTACCCGTCACACTACTCGTCAGCGGATAAGTCATTCGTGTCGTCACGCGTTTCATTCCCAAATGTTGATTATAGTTCAGACACATCAATAACACGCTGCCCACGGTCACCACTAGTCCAACGGTGATCCAGACTGCCCGCCAACCGGTATGCTGCATAAAGATCATACTGCAAGCAAACAAAACCGCCCCCGCAAATAATAAGAAGATGATCATTTCGCTACCCCCACTTTCTTGGGATCACGTTTCAACAGGAATGTCAGTAAGAACCCTAGCAGTGAGAACGCCGTCGCAATTCCAAATGCGTAACGGAAGCCTAGCACATTCGCATTAATGGCCAACTTCCGATAAAGGAATGGGGTCGCCTTCGCAACCGCGTGAGCTGGTGTGTGATTCAGCGTCACGTTCGACATCGTCGAGACTAAAATGGCGGTCCCCATTGACGCGAAAACTTGCCGGGCCGTGTTGTTGACGACCGTCCTATCACCGATCAGGTTCAACGGTAACGCGTTCATCCCAGTCGTGGTCACTGGCATCATGACCATTGAAATACCAAACATCCGCAGCGCATACAACGCCACAATGTAGGAAATCGGTGCCTGCGCCGTGATCGGAATAAACGCGGCCGTTGCAATGGTCAGCAAAAACATGCCTGTAATCGCCATATTTCGAGCGCCCAGCCGGTCAAAAATCCGCCCAGTGATCGGGTTCATACACCCAATCACGATCGCACCTGGTAATAAAGTCAACCCAGAGGCTAACGGTGATTCACCCCGCAATGTTTGCAGATACAATGGCACCACCAGCGTAAATCCGTTCATGGACATAAACGAAACGGCAACCAATGTGGCCGACAACGCAAAATCTGAGCGTTTAAAGACTTTAAACTGCAGGAGTGGGTTCTTGATTGTAAGCGACCGCCAAATGAACAGCGCGACCACAATGACCCCAATGATCAGGGTCATGTAAACCATCGGATCCGACCACTGGTACTGCCCAACGGAGGAAAAACCGTACAGCATTGACCCAAACCCGATGATCGACAGTAAAACTGAGAACCAGTCGACTGGCGCCTTTCGCGTGGGTAACACTTTTCTGAGTGTAAAACTCCCCATAATCAACACAATGATCGAAACAGGCATGATCACCAAAAACAGCATCCGCCATGAATAGTGAATCAGGATCCAGCCAGAAAGTGTCGGCCCAATAGCGGGTGCTAACCCAATAACGATGCCGGCCGTCCCCATGGCAGCTCCCCGTTGCGACGGCGGAAAAATGGTCGTCATAATCGTTTGATAAACGGGCGCCGTAATCCCAACTCCTGAAGCCATGACGAGCCGCCCAATCAAAATCGTCCAGAAATTCTGAGCGAAATAACAAATGATCGTCCCGACTAAAAAGATGGCGATAGCAGATAAATACAGTTTTCGGGAATCAAACCGTTGGAGAAAGAACCCCGTGATCGGCATCACGATCCCCATGACCAGCATGAATCCAGTCGTTAACCACTGAACCGTATCGGCAGAAATACTAAAGGCGTTCATTAACGTTGGAAACGCCGTTGTGAGCATGGTTGACGTAATAAACGTACTTAACGTTCCGATCAACATTGTCAAAACCAGCAAGATTCGATTATATGGCTTGCCGTTTTGATCAAGCGGCTGCTCGACCGCTTTTGAACTATTGTGCATTTGGTTCACACCTCTCTGAATAATTGCAACAGCTTAAAACAAATAATTCTACTCAATCAAATAGTTACGCCTGCTTGTCCTCCCTTAATCAATCATGTGTCGGTTTTATAGTTAGTTACATAAGTAAAATAGGACACCTCACCACAATTTACTTGAGTAAGGTGGCGACGCTATTTCGGTCTCACCCGCTGCCACATCTTATCCTGAACTTTCGGGAGTGCTAACCGTTCAAAATCTGAGGCAGTCAGCCATTCGCCAGGGAAGTAACTTAAATCAAGGTCGCCCGACCATTCTGCGTCCATCAGCGTAATCAGCCACTTTTGGTGTGTAAATGTGTGGGTCACCTGTTTACCCGAACGTGGTGTCAGATGCAGCTTTAGCCCGTCTGTCTCGGCTACTTCATGTTCCAGAAGTGTCACCAGTTCCTCATCCGTCACCGTTTCCGGGTGTTCTAGCCCTGTCAGCAGCGTTTCTCGTTTAACGAGTGGGAACGTCCAGAAGTTCGCCAATAAGCCCGTACTGGGGCGTTTTTCCATCAAATACCGGTCGTCAGCATGAATTACCAACCCAAAGTATGGGATCTGGACCGGCCGGGGGCTTCTTTGTCTTCACCGGGTACTGATCCTCCACGCCATCTAAATAAGCCTGGTCAAACGCCTTGACCGGCGAGTTTTCTGAATCAGGATTTTTAGCAGTCATGTAGCTGGATCCAAGATCCATAATGGCCTGATTAAAGTCGCCGGGGCGATCAGTCGGAATAATCGTGCCAATAACCTGCTCAAACACCTGCCGCGTCTGCGGTTTAGCAATATCATCATCAATTTCTAACAACCGTGAAAACACCCGAAACGCATTGCCGTCCACCGCCGGCACAGGCTCCCCAAACGCAATACTGGCAATGGCACCAGCAGTATAGGGACCAATACCTGCAAGGTCTAACAACTCCTCCGCGGTTCTCGGCCACTTGCCGTTAAAATCCTCAACGACCTGCTTCGCCGCCTTTTGCAAATTACGCGCTCGGGAGTAATAACCAAGACCCTCCCAGGCCTTCATCAGCCTCTCTTCAGGGGCGTCCGCTAAATCAGTCACCGTCGGAAACCAGTCCATAAACCGGTTATAGTATGGAATCACAGTATTAACTTGGGTCTGCTGCAACATAATTTCTGAGACCCACACGTGGTACGGATCGTGGTCTCGACGCCACGGCAGGTCACGCCCATCGGTGTCGTACCAGGTTAATAGGGCCTTCTGGAAGGCTTTGATTTTTGATGGTGACCAAGTGATCATTCGGGTACCTACTCTCTGTTTGGTTGATTGAAATTTTGTCTTGTCTGACTGTTATTTCTAAGTTTTGTGTTATAAGCGGTTCGAAAGGTTCTAACTTTCTTCGCAACCTAGCCGAAACGCGCTCCGCCCTCAAAACACCTTGCTCCGCGCTCTTACGCCCTCACAGCAACAAAGATTCGCACCACCGGCCCCTGAATCAACGGCGTCTGCAATGCCGTTGGGATCGTGCTCTCAAAGAAGTGCTCGCCCAGTGCCAAGTGGTTATCAGCCGCATAATCCAATAGCCGCTGATACCCCACTTCTAAAGGCTGATCAGCGTGGTGGTACAGCAATAAGAATCTGCCTGCTGCCCGCGTGTGTTTCGCTAACGCGCTGTTACCACCAATCAGTGGCGTATACACTCCTGTTAACCGATCTAAACTATGATCCGTCACATCGCTTCGTGGACGAATTTTTCCCACAATGAGCGTCGCTACGGGAACGTCTAAGCCAGCAGTCAGCGTTTGAAGATGTGCCTGAATCAGTGCTGACTCTGACTTTGTCTCACTTGTAACAGGGGTCAGCAGCATGTCCTGCGGTGCTCGGTTCACGAGTGTCACCTGGTCAGGCACTGCCCGGTTGGCCGTCTCATTTGCGGTAATCAGTTCACTGACCTGTTCCTGACCAGCTGTCAGGCGTTCAATTTGGCGATTCAATAATTTTTGTTGCTGGTGTAGTAAGCTGGAAAAGTCGGTTGTCTGGGACATCATTGTTTTGATATCTGTTTCGGCAACACCCAGTTCTTGCAGTGACTGCAGTGTCAGCCATGCGTTTACCTGTGACAGACCATACCAGCGATGGCCGTTATTTTCCCGTTTAACGGGAACAAACAAGCCCCGCTCATCCGCCCAATCTAGTTGGTGACGGTCAATTTTCAGCATTGCCGCAAACTGTCCCGCCGTTAATAATACATCTTCCATTTTTAAGTCATTCCTTGATTTCATCATTTATGGCCCAATCGTGTTTGACAGGGCTCTTCTGCTCTTCTATTATCAATTCATAAGCAATTTTTACGAAAGGAACATCGTTATGAAACGATTGCTATCTGTGCTGGGGGTCCTTGGACTCACTCTGCTGGTGCTCACCGGCTGTCACCCAAGCACCCAGTCAGCCACCAAATCTGATAACAAAGGCGTCATGTTGCACAACCAAAACGTGACCATTGTGCAACAAACACCACCGGACACCGTTGACATTTCTAAAGTGACGAGTTTTTCAAAGCTCCGCAGTTCAACTGAGGGCTTGTTTCGTCAGGGTAAAAACGGTCATCTGGTTGCCGGCCTCGCCAGTAAGACGCAGGTCAGCCATAACAGTACCATTTACGATTTCACGATTCGCCAAAACGCCCGCTGGTCCAATGGTCAGCCGATAACTGCCCAGGATTTTGTGTACTCCTGGAAACGAACGATTGCGAAATCGACCCACTCGGTCAATGCCAACTTATTTGCCGGCATTAAAAACGCCACTGCGATTCGTCGCGGGCAGCTTCCCGCCAGCAAACTTGGTGTCACAGCGGTATCCGCTCATCATTTGCGGGTCACTCTGGATCACCCGATTGCGTATTTTAAGACCCTTCTAGCTTACCCCTTATTCGCCCCGCAAAGCAAAACTGAGGTGCAAAGATATGGCACTCGGTATGGCAAAAGAGCCAGCACCCAGCTGTACAGTGGGCCGTTTAAGCTCGTCAAATGGCGGTCAAATTGCAAGACCCGTGTGTTGGCACCTAACCCCTACTACTGGGATAAGCGCACGTGTACCTCCACCGGTTAACCATCACCACCGCGACGTCGTTAAAAACCGACCTGAAAAATTACCGGGCCGGTAAGCTGGACGAGGTTCAGTTGTTTGATAATCAAATCACTGAAAATAAAAATCAGCCCGACTACCTCGTTCGTCCATTTTCATCCATGCGGTTTATCTCTTACAATTTTAAGACCACCAATAAAACGGCCGACCAGCTGATCAACAATCAGGACGCGCGGTTAGCCATCTCCCACGCCATTAACCGAAAAACGCTGATCAACAACGCCCTCAAAAATGCCTCGTTAGCACCAAAGGGACTGGTGACTGCGGGGCTGAGCAAGAACGTTAAAACAAAGGCCGACTTTGCTGACCAGCAAGCTGCGCAAAGCACCGTTAAAGGGAACACTGCGCTGGCCAAGAAGGAGTGGCAACAAGCTCAGCAAACACTGCATCTGTCCCATTACAGCCTGACCCTGACCGTTGCGAACGACTGGGCCAGCAAACGAGTCGCTACTAACATTAAACACCAGTTAGAAACAAAACTAAACCATTTTGACGTAAAAATCCGGACCGTCCGGACCAGTACAGCAAATCGGCTGGCATTGAACGGCCAGTACCAATTACTACTGAGCAGCTGGGGTGCCGACTATCCGGACCCACTATCCTTCCTGCAGATCATGACAGCCAACAGCCGGTTCAACTACGGCAGCTGGCAAAATAAAGCCTATAATAACCTGATTATCAAAATCAGTAACAATCCGACTGGCAATCAACTCAATCGTTGGCAAGAAATGTTGGATGCAGAAAAACTGCTGATGACAAACCAGGCGGTCACGCCCCTGTACCAGCAGGCGGACTCCTACTTGTCGAATCCTAAGTTGAATGGGGTTGTTTATAATATTAGTGGGGTGGTTGCGGATTATAAGAGTGCGTATTTGGTGAAGTAGAGGGTGGAAGAAAGCGGTTAGAAGGTGGAGCACAAGCTAACTCTGACAGAAATTCCCGGTCTTGGAATTTGTGTCAGAGTTGGCTTGTGTGCAACCTTCTGCTTTCTGGAACCCGTTTCGGCTCGAGGACAGAGAACCACACCGCAATGCTGAGCAGAACTTGTTTCCCTACAGTTGACTTACACTTAACTATTTGTTTTTCGAAATTCAATTTTGGAAGCGTAACTAAAAAAAGACATCTCCCCAACAGGACAGATGTCTTTTTTGTCGATCAATTTATTCACCATCATCAGCATTAGAAGCCGCAACTCCTGCGGTCTCTTCAGCATCTTCAACGTCAGAAGCGTCCCCCTCAGCCCGCACAACAGCCAAGAACTCATCGCCATACTTCTCCAGCTTATTAGCGCCGATCCCCTTAACGTTCAGCATATCATCAAGGGTCTGCGGCATCTGCGCACACATATCACGCAACGTTTTATCCGAGAAAATAACAAACGGTGGCACCCCTTGTTTTTCAGCAAATTCACGTCTAAGAACACGCAACTTTTCAAACAGCTCGCTGTTAACTGGCAAGGTATGGTCGACCTTAACAGCTTCCTTGCGAAAGACCTGGGTCTCACCCTTCAACACGTCAACGCCAGCGGGGGTCAGTTTCAAAACGGGATACTGCCCGCCCTCCGCTGCGAGGTAGCCGGAAGCCGTCAAAAAATCGATTAGATCCGCAATGGCCTTTTGTTTACGATTCTTCATCAGACCATAAGTGGATAAACTCTGAAAATGAAATTGCTTGATACGCTGGTTAGACGACCCAGCAAGCACCTGAGCCACCAGACTTTTACCAAATCGTTCATTCATCCGTTTCACACACGACAGCACCTTTTGTGTATCCACGGTAATGTCCTGACTTTCACGCGTATCCAGACAGTTGCTGCACTGCCCGCAATCATCGCAGGTTTCGCCAAAGTAGCCCAAAATGTATTTCTGCAAACATTCCGGCGTGTTGGCATACTGGGTCATCGCCTGAAGTTTTTCGTACTCACGCTGTTTATTCTGCTCATCACGCTCAGATTGGTCGATCAGGAAATGTTGAATCTGAACGTCAGCCAGTTTGAACAATAGGATTGCTTCACTAGGTAATCCATCCCGACCAGCACGGCCAACTTCTTGGTAATACGATTCCAGACTACCCGGCACCTGAGCGTGGATCACAAACCGGACGTTACTCTTGTCAATCCCCATCCCAAAGGCGTTCGTGGCCACCATCACCGGCGTACGATCGTACAGAAAATCATCTTGGTTTTCACGCCGCTGGTTCTTGGTCAGACCGCCGTGGTACATGGTTGCGGCCACCTTGTGATGTTGCAGCAACTTTGTCAGGCGTTCAACTTCCTTACGCGTTGAGGCGTAAACGATGCCAGATTGGTCAGCATTGGTTTTTAAATAATCGATCAAAAACGCGTCAATGTCTTGGTCTTTAACCACTTTAAACGACAAATTGGGACGCGCAAACCCCGTTTTGACCTCCGCATCCAACTGTAGCCGGTCCATGATATCTTTGGCGACCTTCGGCGTGGCCGTGGCGGTCAAAGCCACGATAGTTGGGTTGGATGGCAGTTGTTGAATCGTCGCCGTCAAGTTCAGATAACTTGGGCGAAAATCGTGTCCCCACTGTGAAATACAGTGGGCCTCATCAATGGCGACCAGTTCAACTGGTAATTCTGCCAACCGGTCAAAATAACCTGAATCGAGCCGTTCCGGCGACACATAGAGCAGCTTTATTCGGCCATCCTGCGCTTGGTCAAAACGGTCATTGATTTATCCGTACGTCAGCGAGCTGTTAATAAACGTCGCCGGGATGCCGTTTTCATTGAGTGCATCCACCTGGTCCTTCATTAGCGAGATCAGCGGTGAGACCACCAGGGTGAGTCCATCCTGCAGCAATGCTGGAATCTGGTAACACAGCGATTTCCCGCCACCTGTCGGCATAATCGCCAGGACGTTCTCGTGGTTCATAATATGGTCGATCACGTCTCCCTGCCCCGGTCGAAACGTGTCATAACCAAACTGTTGTTTTAATATTTCCTGCGGCGTCATGGTGTCAATTCCCTTCTTTAAAATGATTAGTTCAATTCTATCAGATTTTGGCGTCGCCGGTTACCCGTATCAATAAAACACGACCACTTCAATGATGATCAGTACGATCCAAACGAACAGCGCATACATCAGATGTTTGCGAAACGACGTTAGGGTCACCGCATGGTCGTGATACTGCACACTCATCAGCAACGCGGTGATGCCCGCGTACCCCACTGCCACAATTAGCTCAAACACAATCAACAAAATCATTTGTTTCTCCCTCACTTCTTCTAACTACGTGGTTCGATTTGGAACTGTTTTTTTCTCTTGGTCGATTATACCAGAGAGATAATCAACGCCTAGCCAGTGGGGCGAAAATTGACAATAGCCTTATTTATTGTCTAAAAATTCTCAGATGATTTAAAGGGGTTCACTGTTATACGCAAAAAAGCCTTGGGACATTAAAATCCCAAAGATTTTTTGGCTTTTACTTTTTGGACGGTTACAGTGCGCTGACTTTCTTGGCTTCGTAGCTGAAACGTGTTCCAGCAGGCAGAGGGCTACTGCATAAGCTAACCGCCTGCCTCCACACTCTACTTTGCAGAAATATACCCTTTAGCCTTTAAGAGTTCCGCGCACTCAACCGCACCACCGGCAGCGCCACGCGCCGTGTTATGCGACAGGCCGACGAACTTCCAATCGAAGATCTTGTCCTCGCGCAACCGGCCGATTGAGATGCCCATGCCGTGTTCAAAGTTCACGTCAAGGATGACCTGTGGGCGGTCATCCTGCGTCATGTACTGGATAAACTGCTTTGGCGCGCTTGGCAAGCCGAGTTCTTGTGGTTCACCTGAGTAAGTTTCAAGCGCTTCAATCAAATCATCCTTAGTTGGGTTTTGCTTAAAGTTCACGAACGCTGCTGCCGTGTGCCCATACAGGACTGGTACTCGAAGACACTGGCTCGTGATCACCGTTCCTTCGTCAGGCACGATGGACTTCGTTGCAGCGTCCACGTTCCCCCAGATTTTAAGCGGTTCGCGTTCAGACTTTTCTTCCTCACCGGCAATGTAAGGAATCACGTTGCCGACCATTTCTGGCCAGTCCTTGAACGTCTTGCCAGCGCCGGAAATGGCTTGATAGGTCGTTGCGATAACCTGCGTTGGTTCAAACTTGCGCCAAGCAGAGAGTGCCGGCGTGTAGGATTGAATCGAACAGTTCGGCTTAACGGCAACGAAGCCGCGTTCCGTCCCCAACCGTTGACGTTGGTATGGAATGATATCAGCGTGTTGCGGGTTGATTTCTGGCACGATCATTGGCACATCAGCGTCCACCGGTGCGCACTGTTATTGGAAACAACTGGAGTTTCCGTCTTCGCATATTGGTCTTCCAGGTTACGGGTGTCCGCCTTATCTAATTTGATGGCAGAGAACACGAAGTCGACTTGATCAGCGACTTCGTTGACCTTGCTGGCGTCCATCAAGACCATATTCTTCACGTTTTCTGGAATTGGCGTGTCCATCTTCCAGCGACCGTCAACAGCCTCACCGTACGTCTTGCCAGCGCTGTGGGCACTTGCAGCAACAACGGCAACTTCAAACCATGGGTGATCCGCTAAAATGGTGATGAATCGTTGTCCGACCATCCCCGTTGCACCAATCACACCAACCCTTAACTTATCACTCATATCTCATACCTCGTTTTGACTCTGACGACTGCTCAGAGAATTTGTTTGTCATATTGTTACAGGTTTTTGTTTTAAAATCAATCAACCTGACTTGTCGTTAGTGATGCCACGTAGTTCTTCAACCGTTTCATGGCTTCATGCAGGTTTTCATCTGAAGCGGCGTAGGAGAAGCGGATGTAGCCTTCGCCGCCAGCACCAAACGCACTGCCTGGTACGCCGCCGACCTTAGCTTCCTTCGCTAACGTTTCAGCAAAGCGCACATCGTCGGTTCCAAAGGCTTCAGGAATCTTGACGAATGCGTAAAACGCACCGGACGGCGTTGCCATGTCAAGACCCATATCCTTAATCGCAGCCTCAACGAAGTCACGCCGTTTCTGGTAAATTTTCCGCATGGCAACGGGATCATCCAACCCGTTGGTCAGCGCTTCAGTAGCTGCAGCCTGGGCGGGGTTCGACGGTGACGTCACCATGAAGCGTGCATCTTCGTAGCGTTCGCCGTAAATTCTGCTGGTGCGGCAATGTAGCCCATCCGCCAGCCAGTCATGGCGTGCGATTTAGACAGACCGTTGATCAGGACGGTTCGCTCTGGCAGGATCTTGGCAATTGAAAAGTGATCGACACCATACGTCAATTCACAGTAGATCTCATCCGCAATAACGTACATGTGATGTTCGCGAATGACGTCTGCGAGCGCCTCAATCGTTTCCTCTGGGTATTCCACACCAGTTGGATTCCCCGGGTAGTTCAGCAGGACCGCTTTGACGGCGGGACCCTCCTTCTTTAAAACGGCTTCCAAGCTCTCCGGCGTCAGGATAAACCCGTCCTTTGAGGTATCGACCATGATCAATTCTGCGCCAGCAATCGTCACCAGTGGGAAATACAGCGCAAACGCCGGCGTGGGAATAATGACCTTATCGCCCGGGTTCAGCATTGAGAGAAACGTTGCCGTAACGGCTTCGGTTGCCCCGACAGTCGCGATAATTTCTGTTTCTGGATCATAGTCTAAATTCTGACTTTTCTTCAGGTAACCGCTAATTGCGCGACGCAATTCAATGGTGCCTTTTTGTGCAGAATAGTGGGAATCATTGGCTTGAATACTTTTGATTGCAGCTTCTTTGACGTGTTCCGGCGTATTCATATCCGGTTCACCTAATGTTAATTTAATAATGTCGGGTACCGATGAAATTCGCAGGTCAAACTCGCGGATTCCCGATGGCCCAACTTGGTTCAGGCGTTCATTAACCTGTCCCGATAACTCACTCGCCAATTTTGGCATCACACATCCACCATCCTTAAGATATTGAGAACATTATAATTCAATTAGAGCATTTAGAGCAAGTTTAGTCATCGATAGAGACTATATTGCCGTAACATGTCTCGAACTGCCACTCCGTTGCGTCGCTCGGCCCTGCAGGCTGAAGTGGGTCGCTTTGGGGAGTTATTGAATGTCTTAGCAGAAATTCAAGGATCTCCTACGTCTCCCGTGGTCGTAACCGACTAAAGAACAGTCGCTAACGATCACCGACACCACAGCCTGCAATTCCGAACGACTCCACTACGCTACGATACTTATAGCAATCACCATATGAAATTATCACGCATAGTGGTGCTCACGAAAGCTTAACTTGCGCAATAGTGTCTAATTGTACACGTTGTGGCATGTACGACATGTTGAAAACCACTTCATTAACACATTATTGTTCAATCATCTTCATCATTTCACCATCATGCGCTAACACTAAGTTGCCTGAGAAAAACAACTTACCCTGGTGAAATCAGTAAAATTTTTGGTCAAAAAAAGCGAAAGACATCCAGTTCAAGGCGAATTGCGTGCTCTCGCTTTTTCTTGTTATTTTTGTTTAAAGCACGTTTTCCAACCCAATCACCAATTCAGAAAGCCCACTGACTTTGTCGATTGCGACTTTCACGCCGGTCATAAACGAGCTGCGGTCAAAAGAATCTTGGCGAATGGTCAGGGCTTCACCTGGGCCGCCAAAGAGGACCTGTTCGTGGGCGAGATAACCTGGCAACCGTACCGCGTGGATCCGAATACCGTTGTAATCGCCGCCGCGGACATTGGCTAACGTTTCAGTCTCGTTTTCGTTGCCCTGTTTGTGCGCCGGCCGAACTTCGTCGATCAACTTAGCAGTACTCAGCGCCGTTCCGGATGGAGCATCCGCCTTGTCACCGTGGTGCATTTCAATGATCTCAACGTCTGGGAAGTAGGCCGCAGCCTCCTTTGCAAACTTCATCAATAAGACCGCCGACATCCCAAAGTTTGGCGCGATAATGCCGCCCAGTCCCTTTTCTTTTGACAGTGCCTGCAGTTCAGTCTCCTGATCATCCGTTAAACCGGTCGTCCCGATTACCGGATGAATGCCGTGTTCAATGGCAAAGGTCGTGTCTGCGTATACCGCGCTTGGCAATGTAAAGTCGATCCAGATCTCAGCATCCGTCTCAATATCAGCTAGGCTGCTAAACACCGCAACGTTGGCGGGCAAGTCGTAGTCTGCAGGTGTCGTGGACGTTAATCCCGCCGCGAAAACAGCTGTGAGGACAAATCCATCACTCTCGTTGACCAAATTGACTGCCTTTTGTCCCATCGCGCCGGTAAATCCAGCAACTAACACTTTTGTGGTCATGGCTATACTCCTAACTCTTGCGAAACTTCGTGTAACAGTGCGTCCTGGTCAAGCCCTAAAGCAACGGCCAGTTCCCGCTTTTCAGGATCGTTCAATGGTAAAACGGGCATCCGGCTGCTGCCGACTTCGAAGCCCTGCGCATTTAAAACGGCCTTGACGGGTGACGGTGATGGGAACACGAATAAGGCGGCCATCTTTGGGGTTAGCTGACGTTGCAGTTGACCCGCTGTAGCAACGTCGCCTGATTCAATGGCATCATACATCTTGCGCATTTCAGCGCCGTAGATGTGGGCCGCTACGGAAATAACACCGGCACCGCCCACCGTCTTTGCAGCGAGGGCTTGTGCGTCTTCGCCAGAGTACACGCTGAACCCGGGCGCCGTGTGTTCAACCAGATATTCAATATCTTCAATTGACGTGCATTGCTTAACACCCGCAATGTTTGGATTCTTCGACAATTCGATAATGGTCTCATTTGCCATTGTCACACCAGTCCGCCCCGGAATATTGTAAATGATCAACGGCTTCTCGGACGCGTCCGCAACCGTGGTAAAGTGGGCGATCATCCCGCGTTGGTTTGGCTTGTTGTAGTAGGGCACAACGACCAACATGTAATCAACGCCGGCGATCTGGGAGACTTCGCGCGTTAATTCAGCAGTCTCGCGGGTATTGTTGCTGCCAGTACCGGCAATGACTGGACCGCGACCGTTTACGATTTGCGCAAACGCGTGTAGAGGTCGATCTTTTCATCGTGGGTCAGCGTCGGCGTTTCGCCCGTGGTCCCGCCGATGACGAACCCGCGGCTGCCCGTCTCAAATAAGTGGTTCGTTAAGCGTTCCAGACTGGTGTAATCAATGTTATCGTTGCCGTCAAACGGGGTAATGATGGCGGTCATTAAATCGATGTTATTCAATTTAGTCATAGTCGTTCTCCTCTTTCTACTTTAACTGTCGGGTGCAAATTAGTCAGCCATTCGGGATTCTAGAAACCCTGTAATACCGGTGATGCCTTTTGCAATTGCAGATTCATCTGGGTTCAACGTGGCGGAATGCAACTGGGAGTCGTCTTCCACCCCGAGCCAGAACATGGTGCCAGGAATCTTCGATAATAGGTAGCCGAAGTCCTCACCGGTCATGGCGGGTTCCGTTTCAATAAAGGTGACGTCGTCGTTTTGCTTCATATACGTGATGAAACGACGGGTCAGTTCTGGGTCATTTTCTACTGGCAGGTACCCACCCTGGTTCAAGGTGACGGTCACCTGCGCATTGAAACTCTTTGCGATGCCGGCGCCGACTTCTTGCAGGCGCTGGTCGATTTTTTGAATCATCGTTTGGGTCAGGCCACGAATGGTGCCTTCAATGTGAGCGTGGCCGGCAATGACGTTGCGGATCGTGCCCGCTTCCATCTTGCCTAACGTGATCACGCCGCCTTCGATGGGATCAATACTGCGGGAAATGATGGTTTGCACTTGGCCGATCAGTTGCGCCGCAGCCACCACCATGTCGTTGGCATCTTGCGGGTAGCCGCGTGGCCGCCCTTGCCTTCCAGGTCGATGTTGACCTCGGTGGTGCCGGCAAACAACGTCCCCATCCGACAGCCAATCGCGCCAGCAGGCAAATCAGGATTGTCGTGCAACCCATAAAATTCATCCGGCCGCCACTCGCCTTCTAACACGCCAAGTTCGTATGCCAATTTCCCGCCATTCTTACTTTCTTCAGCGGGTTGGAAAAAGAAGATCATGTTGTCAGTCGGCTGATGTTCTGAAAAATAACTCAGGACACCCAACGCAACCGTCATATGGATGTCATGGCCGCAAGCGTGCATGACACCGGGATTCTTTGACGCAAACGGTAAGCCTGTTTTTTCACTGACTGGCAGCGCATCAATGTCGGTGCGGTATCCTAAAGTGCGTTTAGGATGACTGCCAGCCACCCGTACTAACAGGGCAGTCGGCAGGTCCGCAATGTGTTTGACCGTCAAATGCGCCTGGTTAAAGCCACTGATGACTTTCTCCAAATAAGCTTCGGTTCGGACTTCATTGAGGGCTAACTCTGGCATGGCGTGCAGGTCACGCCGAATCTGAATGAGACTTTCTTCTGTTAGTACAGGCATGTAATCACATCTTTCTTAAATCGTCTTCCAGGCCGGTCTTAGATTCGGTCTGGTCATCAACGTTCTTAATAAATTGAGCAGGAACCCCAGCAACCATCGTGTGCGGAGCAACGTCCTTCGTCACAACGGCGCCGGCCGCAACAACTGCACCTTCACCGACGTGGACGCCTTCGATCACAACAGCGTTTGCCCCGATCAACACGTTATCGTCAACGCGAACGGGCTGAGCGGAAGCGGGTTCCACGACCCCGGCAAGGACGGTTCCGGCACCAATGTGGGCGTGTTTGCCAACGATGGCCCGGCCACCAAGCACGGCGCCCATGTCGATCATTGTATCGGCCCCGATTTCAGCACCGATGTTGATGATCGCCCCCATCATGATGACGGCATTGTCGCCGATCAGCACTTGGTCACGGATGATGGCGCCAGGTTCGATACGCGCGTTGATTTCCTTCATATCTAATAATGGAACGGCGGAGTTACGCGTGTCATTTTCAATATCGTAGTCGGTGATCTGGGATTGGTTATCCTTTAAGAAGGGCTTGATGTCAGCCCAATCGCCGAATAACACACCCGTCCTTGTTTCCACGTACGCTTTGATGCTTGAGGGGACGGTCAGCTGGTCAAGGTCGCCTTTGATATAAACCTTCACCGGCGTCTTCTTGTCGGCGTTACCAATAAAATCAATAATTGCTTGTGCGTCTAGGGTTGCCATTTAAATACCTCTTTCTCAATTATAATAGGAAGTTTTTTTAGTTTATTCAGGATCGTAGGATTGGTCTAACCGCGTCATATCAGCGTAAGACTCACGTTTAACAACAACCTGCGACTTGCCATTTTCGACAAACACAACGGCTGGCCGACCATTTCGGTTGTAGTTGGAGGCCATCGAGTAACCGTAAGCACCGGTATCCAACATGGCGAGCACGTCACCCGGCTTGGTGGCTGGCAGGTGTGCTTGGTCGATCAGGATATCGCCTGACTCACAGTACTTACCGGCCAGGTGCACCGTTTCGGTCGTCTTCGCGAACGGATCACTAGCCAAAACGGCTTCGTATTCCGCTTGATACAGCGCGGGACGGATGTTATCGCCCATGCCGCCGTCAACCGTCAGATACGAGGTCAGACCGTCAACATCCTTGCGTCCGCCCACTGTGTAAAGGGTGTAACCGGCAGGACCGGCAATTGAACGGCCCGGTTCGATCCAAACCGCTGGCATCGTTAATCCCTTATCGGCGGCACTTTGTTTGATTGTCTTGACGATGGCATCGACAAACGCTTCGGGTGCTAACGGATTGTCATCCTTGGTGTAGCGAATGCCGAAGCCGCCACCCACGTTGATTACCTGTGGTTGATACCCACACTTGGTGTGCCATTCGGCAGCAATGTCAACTAATTTTTCAGCTGCCATTTGGAAGCCGTTCAGTTCAAAAATTTGGGAACCGATGTGGGCGTGAATCCCGATCATGTTCATCCGCTTGTTCGCAAGCACCTGTTGCAAGGCCTTGTCTGCCAAGCCTGTTTTAAGGTCAAAGCCAAACTTGGAATCCTCCTGACCCGTTTGAATGTATTCGTGGGTGTGGGCGTAAATCCCTGGGGTGATGCGCATCATAACCTGAACGCTGGCATCGTGTTTCTCCAACACGTCACTGAGTTGCTCAATTTCATGGAAGTTATCCAGCACAATGGTACCGACGTGATTTTCAATGGCCATTTCAAGTTCATCATAGGACTTGTTGTTGCCATGGAACTGATGTTAGCGGCCGGAAAGTGCGCTTGCAAGGCTGTGTAAAGTTCGCCGCCTGACACCACGTCGATGTGGGCGCCTTCTTGGTCGACCACTTGATACATGGCAATGGTTGCGAACGCCTTACTGGCATAGGTCACAGCGTAGTCGACGCCGTTGTCCTCAAACACGGATTTAAACCGGCGGATCTGGTCGCGAATCTTTGACACATCGTACACTGCTAACGGCGTTTGGTATTGCTGAGCTAATTCCAGTGCATCCACGCCGCCGATGGTTAAATGTCCTGCATCGTTAATCTGTTGGTTTGATACTTGTTCACTCATTCCTGTGACCTCCAAATAGTTTTTATCGTGGGCTGCGGCCAATTTGCATCAAAAAAGGGCCCTTTTGTTTACGCTAAACAAAAGGACCCCAAAATAGTTCGATCACAAGATTCATTTGGTATCAGTTCGATAGCGCCCCGCGAGCACGTAGCTCGCGACAGTCCGTCATTTATTCAACAACGTCCCAGCTAACTGATAGCTGTATGCTATCAGCGCTTCGGCGACCGCCCCTTTAAGTTAGTGTCAACATCCATACAGAAACTCGACTAACCGACTCTTATTGGTCGCAACCTCTTCGATTTACTAAAGATATTATAATGATTCTTTCAGATAGTCAACCCCCTTTTAACCAATCTTTCACATTAAGCGCTTATATTTTGTCCAATATCCTTTGAAATCGCAAACCTTTTGGGTTTGTTTTCTATTGTCGCTTCACTCCACGGGGTGGCCCTGCTCCATGGTGTGGGTCGCTCCGGAGCTAACTTTCATTGCCCGCCCCTGGCGGTCAACGAAAGTGGATCTCCTCCGTCTCCCATGGTTATAAGCGAGGAAAGGACCCTCGCTAACAACCATCGACACACCATTCCGCAATGCCACCCCGTTCCGTTACGCTACAGAGTGCTTCTCGCATAAAGTCATTGAATATCAAAAAAGCATTAACCCCAGTTTGATATGAATCCGCCCTTGACTGGTCAGGTAGTCAATTTGAGCGAGTCCTCAAAGATTGATGGTATGTTAATGCTACTTTAAACTTGCAAATTCATCTGTCCAATTCAGTCTATTCGCCCTCATGTTATGCATAAATCCCGTTATTTCGAAGGATTAGGGTTACCCTTATTCAGTATTCGAAGAGTCGCTCCGTATGACTGTCCTGCAGTCGAGGCGGATTCTCTACCAACTGGCTTTGACTGTCTTTCAATCCTTAACTAGTTTGATATCGTCGTTCATTGTTAGTGGAATGGAGTAATTTGGCACGGAGCCATGGTGTCGACATCAGTTAGCGACCGTTTCTTGGTCGGTTACTGATGTGCGAGTCGATGGAGATCCATTCAGATGGCGCATCGCGACAGCTGAATTAGCTTCATCGCGAGCTACTATGCGGAGTGCCAAATTACGGAATGCAACGGACTCTCATAAAAAACGTCACTTAAATAACATGATAAAAATAGTTATTACTATCTAAGCGAATCATTTTGAACCGCAAACTAAAATAAAGACAGTTGCACAACCACTTAAAAAAAGTTAGAATTCGATTTAATTATTAACAAATAGTGATAACTGAGAACTCAGGTGTTACGAATTGAGGAGTGTATTGATGTGAAGATCGTTAAGTTTGGTGGGAGTTCGCTTGCGGATGGCCCCCAGTTTGAAAAGGTAATTGATATCATTAAGTCAGATCCAGCGCGCCAGGTGGTGGTTACCTCGGCTCCTGGTAAACGTCACGATACCGACATTAAGGTGACGGACCTTTTAATCAAATATGCAACATTAACGATTGCGCACAAGGACTACTCTGAGATCGTGGCACAAATTTCTGCGCGGTATCAGGCCATCGGCACGTACTTCAACGTGCCTGCTGAAGAAATGACACCGATCAAAGAGGCCATCGTTAATTTACCCCACCACATCTACCCCAACGACGACTATCTCATGGCCGCCTTCAAGGCTCATGGCGAGCGGCTCAACGCCCGGCTTATGGCTACCGTGCTCAATAACCTGGGTATCAAGGCACGTTTTGTCGACCCGAAGGAATGCGGCCTCATTGTCAGCGATGAACCGAACAACGCAACAGTCTTGCCTGAAACCTACGACAACCTTGACCGCTTGAGTTACGGGGATGAGAAATTAATTTTCCCTGGTTTCTTTGGCTTTACAAAGAACGGCCAAATTGCCACCTTCTCTCGCGGTGGCTCCGATATCACGGGGGCAATCATTGCCCGCGGTCTTCACGCTGACCGGTACGAAAACTTTACCGATGTGAACGCCATTTATGCGGCTAACCCTAAGATCATTGCGCATCCGCAAGCCATCTCTCGGATGACCTATCGCGAAATGCGAGAACTTTCCTACGCTGGTTTTTCCGTCTTCCACGACGAAGCCATTATTCCCGCGATTGAAGGCCAGATTCCGATCAACGTCAAGAACACCAACCAGCCAGACTTACCGGGAACTCTGATTGTGCCCGAGAAAGACTTTGAACCTACCCAAACCATTACGGGCGTGGCGAGCTCAAATCGTTTTGCGGCACTTTACCTGCACCGCTACCTGTTGAACAAGGAAGTCGGCTTTACGCTCAAGCTTCTGCAGGTGCTGTACAAATACAACGTTTCCTACGAACACATGCCCTCGGGAATCGACGACCTGACTGTTATTTTTGATAAGACGCAGCTAGACACCGAAACGATCCACGCCATGTGCCATGATATTCAAGAGGCGTTGCATCCCGACACCATCGAATGGATCAACGATTACGCCATCATCATGATTGTCGGTGAAGGCATGCGTAACCAGATCGGTGTCACAGAGCACATTATCGAACCGCTGGCCGCCCACAATATTGGCGTCCACATGATCAATCAAGGGGCGTCCCGCATTTCAATCATGCTGGGCACGCGTCAAGCTGATGCGGATGAAGCTGTAAAATGCATCTATGACGAGTTTTTTACCAAACACGCCGTTGCGAACGATTAAGTTTTAGTCAATCCACGCGACTTTTGACAACCAGCCTGATACAATAACTGCAATTCTATTAATTCACTTAACCCAACAAGGAGACTTCTACATGGTGCAATTACGCAAGGTGCATGGTTCTGAAAACCATTTTTTTCTACTCGACCAAACCACCCTTTCTGAAAAATTAAATGACGCAGAGTTGACCGCTCTCGCACAACAGGTCACCGATCCTGCGACCGGCATCCTGAATGGTGCCGATGGCGTGCTAGTCGTTGATGAGTCGACCCACGACAACGTTCTGGGTCAAATGCGTGTGATCAACGCAGACGGCAGCGAAGCCTCCATGTGCGGCAACGGTCTGCGAACCGTTTCCCGATATCTCGCTGAAAAACATCACACCAACCAATTCAAGGTCGAAACGTTACAAGCGGATCTGCAGGTCAGTCGACAAAGCGACTTAGCAGCCAACGTCCCCGCCTTTAGTGTTGAAATTTCACCGGTGCGTTTTAATCCAAGTGCCTTTCCATTTGAAAACTTGGGCGACCAGCCGCTGATCGACTCGCCAGTGCCGGCCTTCTTACCTGGTCTGAACTTCACGGCCATCGCAGTGCCCAATCCACACCTCATCAGTTTTGTTGATGAAGAAGAGATCAACAACGATGACCTTGGGAAATTAGGAACCATGTTGAACAAGCCAAACGAATACTTTACGGATGGCGTCAACGTTAGCTTTGCGCAGATTCTTGGGCCTAACCAACTCTTTGTCCGAACCTTTGAACGTGGTGTTGGCTTTACCAACGCCTGTGGCACCGGTATGTCAGCCACTTCACTGGCTTTCGCGATGGTCCACCCGAACCTCGGCCATTTTGACGACCCAATTACCGTTTACAATCCCGGCGGCATGGTTAAAACTAAGGTGCACAAGGACGCTGACCGGTACTACATTGATTTAATCGGTAACGCCACTCAAACGCACGTCATTGATGTTGACGAGGCTGATCTACACCACGCTAATGTGACCGTTGAAACGACTGATGTTACTGAAACTGACGAGGAAGCGGCCTATTTGAACTTTGTGGATGGGCTGCCAACTGTTTCTGCGGTTGAGGTGAAGAAGTAAACCTGTTTATATTAAAAAAAGGGGCCATCCAGTTTTGGATGACGCCTTTTTTGTTGTGGTTTGAATCTTTTAACTGTCTGGTGAGTTAAATAGTGTTGACGTGTCGCTTCGTTACGCCGTTTGGCCCTGCAGGCTGAGGTGGGGTCGCTTCGGCTGCAATGCCGAACGGCTCCTCTAAGCTACATCCTGGTAAAAATCAACATGTACTACCAGTCTACGTATGCGGTACGAAAGAAGCTAGGTCATCATTACTGTTCACTTGAGCATCATATGAAGCAAGCCAGTTAATGGATATGCTAACAGTCGAGGGCGGATTCTCTACCAACTGGCCTTTGACTGTCTTTCAATCCTTAACTAGTTTGATATCGTCGTTCATTGTCAGTGGAATGGAGCAATTTGGCACGGAGCCATGGTGTCGACATCAGTTAGCGACCGTACTGTGGTCGGTTACTGATGTGCGAGACGATGAAGATCCATTCAGATGGCGCACCGCGACAGCTGAATTAGCTTCATCGCGAGCCACTATGGCGGAGTGCCAAATTGCGGAATGGAACGGACTGGTTACCTACAAACCGTCCACTCTCTATAACTTGGTCCTTCCCAATGCCAACATCTCCTCCGAAACCACTTCACTAGTAAACCGCGCCATTGGCGTAATCTCATGGCGGTCCTTATACGCCACAGGTTTCATGTCAATGACCGCGACCATCAAACTGTTTTCGGTCAAAAAGACCTGACCCAGCTGTTTAAACTTGCCTTTTGTATGCCGTCCAGTTCGCCACGAGTGCAGCGAAAAATCCTTATCCTTAATGACGTAGTGGCCGCTTTGGTCCTGCTCCACGGGCACGCCGATATATTCTTCAACCTTGTACTTTGCCTTCAACTAGTTAAACTTCCTTTACTGTCGCTCAATCGACAATTCTTTTGCTAATACGGCAATGCCGTCTTCACCGATGGCCTTCTTCAGCCACCGCTTGCTTAACTTATTCTGTAGTTCTGCCAAGTTCACACTGGTGTCCGTTAACTGGCCTTCCAGTTTGTGCGCAATTTTTTCATCCAAGGCGGTCCCATAAACGGCTACCTTAGTGATCAAACTGCCTTCAACCATCATGTTGACACCCAGGTCGCCCTGTTCCAGTGCCACAAACCGATAGCGGTTAAAGCCTGGATTTTCACCGTAGTTCCAATCCGTGGTATTGTACTTTTCTGCCAAACGCTGGTCAATAACGGCCCAGTCCTTATCGGTCAGGTGGTACGTTTCAATGTCTGTCAGCTTGTCAACGTTGAACAATTTTAGTAAGAGCTGCTCGCGAAAGTCGTCCGGCGTCAACGATTGATATTCAGGCGCCAAATGGGACTTGATGTTTTCGATATTGCTGCGGTTTGACTTGACCCACTTACCGTTGATCCGGTCTTCCACCGGGTGCAACGCCTGACTGGCAGCGTCGAGATTCATATCAAACATCAACGTCCCGCCGGCAGCAAACGCATCACCGGATTTAACCATCGTCATCCCAGTGAACTTGTGGTCGTTGACAACCAGGTCACTGTGACCACGGAGCTCAGCATCGTTGGCGCCAAGGGCGTGCAAAGCGTCCAAAATGGGATCAGCAAAGACTTTGTAGTCGCCCCACTTTGCGCCATCATCCGTATCACCCACCACGATATTTTCAAAAATCAAATTACCGCGGTCATGGTAAACGGCGCCGCCACCAGAGGATCGGCGCACTAACGCAACGTTGTTCGCCCGCAGATACGGTACGTTGACTTCCGCAAAGATATTCTGGTTCACACCGACAATGACGGATGGGTCGTTAATGTACATGATCAACCCGTGACCGGGCAGTTTTAAATCATTGATCAAATAGTTATCTAAGGATTGGTTCACAATGGGGTCGTAGATCGGCTTGCCATCGCGACTAGTATCAATTAAGAACATAGCAGTGTTCCCCTTTATTTTGAGTTTTAGGCGGCTGACAATTCACATAGCAGCATGAGTTGCGTCGCCCAATAGCCGACGTTCCTGTCTCATCTCTATTCTACTGGTTTTTTGCGTTGTTCGCCACTCAATGATAACCGCTTTCTTTTATTGTGAAAACTCGGTATACTCAAGATAAGATCTTTTACGAATGGAGCGATAACTATGGCAGCAAGACCCTCATTTTGGACGCGTTTGATGACCAGCATTAAAACACTATTTGGCGGCAGTACCACGTCGAAACAGCCAGCCTTTGATCCCGAAGAAAAGGATGGTGTCTGGTACCAGGAACTGCAACCAGGTGTTGTCCGCGTGGGGCTGACCCCGTTTGCCTACCAAGACATTGGCGGCGTGTCGTTCATGGATTTTTCAAACCCTGACGATGCGATTGAATCCGGCGATGACCTGATCGAACTCGAGGGTGACAAGGCCGTTGAAACGCTGAAGGCGCCTGTAACCGGAAGGATCATTGCGCGCAACAACGACCTGTTGAAGGCCACTGATGACTTACAGAACCGCAGTAACCAGGATAACTGGTTAGTCGATATTAAGGTTGCACATTAACTGCAGGATACAAAAAAAACGCCCCGAAACTCCAATCGGAATTTTGAGGCGCTTTTTTGATATAATCTAGTGTCGCAATTACTTGAAATACCGTGCCATATCGGTCAATAGATCATCATGGGTTGGTGTCCACTTCAGCGTTTCACGAGTCAGCTTGCTTGAAGCTGGAATGTCCATGGCAAAGAGCTGGTGTGAAAAGTCCAGCTTTTCTGGATCAGCATGTTCTTCCTTAACGGGGATGTTTAAGCCATCGCTGATCTTCTTGACAACCACACGCATCTTGAGCTGTTCTTCATCGTTGGCGTTGAAAAAGTGCAGCTTCTTGTCGTTGTCATCGCCGTTCAAAGCGTATTCTAGGGCCAACACATAGAGATGACCAGCATCCAGTACGTTAACAGCGGTCCAGCGGTTTTCACCACCGTTGTAGTTGATGACATAACCCTGCTTCTGAGATTCGGTAACTAGTTGCGGGATAAAACCATGGTCGTCATCACCTTCACCATGAACGGACGGTGCCAACCGGACAACGTAAGCGTTGATGCCGTCTGCTAACAGTTCGCGGGCAGCCACTTCTGAAAGCCGTGGTGACCGGCTTGGGAAGCCCGCATCCGCATGGTCGTTTTCCGTAAAGAACTGCCCAGGCATCATTGACGCCGTCCCGTGAGTCACAATAACGGGCTTCGTGGTCCCCTTCACACCATCACCAAAGGCGTGAATATTCTGGCTGTCTAGGTCAGAAATCCCTTCAAACGTGTTGTAGTGTTCAGTGACACCCATGCCCAAGTGTAAAACGGCATCCGCGTTCTTGGCTTCAGTTGTTAACAATGCGTTATCTTCGAGGTCACCCTTAACAGCAGTGATGCCCTGTTGTGTTAATTTTTCTGCACCCTTATCAGAGTGCGTCAATGCCCGAACGTTATAGCCCTTTTCAACTAATTCTGCTGCGGCCTTGCTGCCAACGTAACCTGTTGCACCTGTCATAAATACTGTTGTCATTTTAATTGCCTCGATATCTTGTTTATTTTTGGAATATTGCTATACTAACACCATAGATTAACAAGACAATGCACGATTATCAGAGGTTATTGTGTTAATAGACACTATCTAAAATTGTGGGGAAACGCTTATGACAGACTTACGTACAAAACGCACCCGGGCTATGATTCTCAACGGGTTTAACGCATTGATGCAACAAAAACAATTTACGAAGATCACGGTAAACGACATCGCGGCCGCCGCATTTATTAACCGCTCAACCTTCTACGTTCATTTCACGGACAAGTATGAGCTGCTCGAAACTGTCTTTCAGGGTGTCTTGGACCAGGACGCCATCGACACGAGCACCTTGTATGAACACCCGTTTCGAATGCTCGCGCAGATCAAGGGATCTAGTCTAAAGAATATGATTCAGTACCAAGCACACGACACGGAATTTGTGAGTGCCTTCTTTGATTTCTTCGTGGAACGCCTGATCGACCAACGCACTGAAATCAGTGAATTAGATAAGTGCTTCTTCATCGGCCGGGTCAACGCAATTCCGCGCTGGATCCAACGGACTAACCAGAAGTTTAATATCTTTACCGATTATGATAAGTTAGACGACATCTTTAATCAGGGTGCCAAGCACTTAGCCACCAACTAAAAACAGGCAACCAAACGCAATAAAGTGTTTGGTTGCCTGCTTTATTATTTGACAGTGCCTTTCAGCCCTGTTTCATTGGTTGGGTAAGCGGTACATTAGAAGGCCTACTTACTGGAAACGGTCTTGAGATTCTTGTCGACAAAGTCGCGAACGTCAGTCTCAGCCATTGTCATGAATGGGGTCATATCGGCCTCTGTCTTCAATGTGTCGTGACCGTTCTTTTCCATCAGGTAATCCCAAATGGCGTCGCGGACCGGCATCTCACTGTCGCTCCAATCAAAGGCGTCACTCATTTGATAATCAATAAACTGTGTTTCATCTACTGTTTTTGCCATTTTGAATTCCTCCTAACAGGTCTAGTGTAGGTCGTTTCTTACGAAATGGTAAATCATTTGATTATCCGGATGTTTTTTTAACAATCTCCAAAAAGAGTGCTAAGATGAACGTGTTAGTTAAAACGCTAACATTTTAATTAGTAAAAGGGAGCGTGATCATATGTCAAACAAATTGAGCAAAGAAGAACGTAAAGCTATGATCGAAAAAGCCGAGGAAGAGCGCGCAAAGCACCCAAAGCCAAAGTCAACGAAGTCAGGCTTCGCCACTATTGACGATGAAGCTGAAAAGTTACAGGGCAACAACTAATTAGTCTACCTCGTAATTAACGGAAGCACTCAGGACAGCTGTTCTGAGTGCTTTTTTTGTCCCTACATTATGTTGAAGTTTCTTACATTGATGATTGCTTCCGCCCGGTGCCACTACGCTGACGTGACTGTATGTTGAAACATTCATCACACCAGATGATCCAAAAGTAGGTCTGCAATCTTATGAGTGATTGTTAGTTATTATACATTTTTCATTCATAGCTATCCCGTTTAGTGTTTTCTATTGTGCATTATCCAGCACAATTATCCTGCTGGCTTAACCAGTTGAATGAGCATCAACTACGCAACAATCTGATACAACGATCTTTCAACCCTAATCGAATCCGCTATCAAGCCTAATAGATATCAATGGCGATTTATCTGTAAATAAAACTCGAAAATTAAAATTAACAAAAATGATTACAAAATACGATTAATTAAATCGTTTTACGTCAAAATAGTCACTAATTTATTAAACAATGTCGTAATTTACCCTAGTAATGTTCACGATTTCCCTTTAAACTAATTGATGATCTGGGATCAAGTGACCGTTAGATGGCCAATATTCACAAAAAAATTTTTGTATATACGATTTATGCATATATTTAGTTATGTATACACGTTTTCGTAAATATTTGAATTTTCATGAATGTAATAGCCACACTGTTTGAAACGGTTACCAGTTTCTCGCACCACCCTTTTTGTGACATGAGAGAATGATGAAAGACGTTTTATATAAATGCGTATTTTAGCTAAAAATTGTATATTAATCTATATTTAGCTAATTTTATGTATAAACGAGCTTGACATCTTCTCATAATTCTCTTATCTTATACAAAAAGCAATTAACACTGTCCCGTGAGGCGGAAATTCAGGAGGCTATTAAATGAAAAAATATCTAACACTTGAGAATGGCGACGTGTTCGTAGGGAATGCTTGCGGTGCCCTGTGCAAGGAAATCAAGGGCGAACTGGTCTTTACAACAAGTATGACCGGCTACCAAGAGACCCTCACCGACCCATCATATACCAACCAGATCATTACATTTACCTATCCCCTAATCGGCAACTACGGTATTTCGCTAAATGCGAATCAATCACCCGCAGTGGCCGCATCGGCCGTTGTCATGCATGAACTTGCATCAACGGTTTTTCATTACCAAAGCGTGATGAGCCTGAACGACTTCCTTGATAAGGCTGGCGTTCCAGGGATTACGGGAATCGATACGCGGAAATTGACCAAGATCATCCGCAAACATGGGACCATGAAGGCCAGTTTAACCAACCAGCCACTCGCTGACAGTCAGCTCAACACGAGCCAGTCCGTTGAACAGGTTGTTAAATCGGCCACCTTCACGACGCCCCAAGACGAACATCCTGACCACGTTGTCCTTGTCGACTTCGGGGTCAAGTCAAACATCGTCAACTCCTTGCAAAAACTGGGCTGCAACGTCACCATCGTTACCCCAGACGCAAGTTTTAAGGACATTGAACAGTTACACCCAACTGGTGTGCTGCTGTCCAACGGCCCTGGCGACCCCGAGGACTACGAGGCCTTTCTGCCCGTTATCCGTGAGTTACAGGACCACTACCCGCTGTTTGGTATCTGCCTTGGCCACCAATTATTAGGACTGGCAAACGGTGCTCGGACCTATAAAATGGTCTTCGGTCACCGGGGCATCAACCACCCAGTCAAGAACCTACTGACCAATGAAGTTGTGATTACCTCTCAGAACCACGGTTATGCCGTTGACGTCGACTCCGTTAACGACACCCCGTTAGAAGTGACCGCCGTTGAGATCAATGATAAGACCTGCGAAGGCCTGCGATATCCGGGACGACCAGTGTTTTCCGTTCAGTACCATCCGGAAGCCGCACCTGGCCCTCACGAAGCAAATCGCTTGTTTAACCAATTCATTGATCTGATGAACGCGCACACTAACGGGGAGACGAAATAATGCCAAAAAGAACTGATATTAAAAAAAATTGTGATCTTGGGCTCTGGTCCAATCGTTATCGGCCAAGCCGCTGAATTTGACTATGCTGGCAGCCAGGCTTGTTTAAGCTTAAAGGAAGAGGGCTACGAAACGGTCCTGATCAACTCCAACCCCGCCACCATTATGACCGATGACGAGACAGCTGATAAGGTTTACCTCGAACCGCTGACGGTTGCCAGTGTCACTGAGATTCTTAAGAAGGAACAACCAGACGCCATCCTGCCAACTTTAGGTGGTCAGACTGGGCTTAACCTGGCCGTTGAACTCGCTAAGACCGGGGTATTAGACGACCTGAACATTGAGTTGTTGGGCACGAACCTGCACACCATCAACCAAGCTGAAGACCGGGAAGAATTCAAAGACCTGATGCACGAATTAAACCAACCGATTCCAGCATCGCTCACCGTCTACGACTTACAATCCGGGTTAGATTTCGCCCATGAGATCGGCTACCCAGTTATTATTCGGCCAGCATACACGCTTGGCGGAACCGGCGGCGGGATCGCCAAGGACGACGATGAAATGACCACCATTTTGACTCGTGGGCTGACCATGTCACCCGAAACAGAATGCCTCATTGAAAAGAGCATCGCCGGCTACAAAGAAATTGAATTTGAAGTGATGCGTGACCACAACGGCTCATCCATCATCGTTACGGGGATGGAAAACTTCGATCCTGTCGGTGTCCACACTGGCGACTCCATTGTGTTTGCTCCAACGCAAACGCTGACAGACCGGGAATATCAACGGTTACGGGATGCTTCACTGACCATCGTTAACGCGTTAAAGATCGAGGGTGGCTGTAACGTTCAGCTCGCTCAAGATCCGAACAGCAAGCACTATTTCGTCATTGAAGTGAACCCGCGTGTTAGCCGGTCATCTGCCCTTGCGTCAAAGGCCACGGGTTATCCGATCGCTAAGATTGCCGCAAAAATTGCCGTTGGCTTGAACCTTGATGAGATCATCAACCCGATCACCCAAACGACCTACGCCATGTTTGAACCAACACTGGACTACGTGGTGGCTAAGATCCCCCGTTTTGCGTTTGATAAATTCTACAACGCCGACCGGGTTCTGGGCACCCAAATGAAGGCCACTGGTGAAGTCATGGCCATTGGGACCAACATCGAAGAGTCGCTCTTAAAGGCCGTCCAATCCCTAGAATTGAACGCCAACATGCAAAACACCTTGCTGCCAGAGGATGCTCAGGGCAAATCACTTGAAGAGTTCCTCGCCACAGTTGGCACTGACACCGACATTCGGTTATTTGAACTCTTCGCCGCCATCGCTAAGGGCGCCACGATCGAGCAACTGCACGATGCCACCCTGATCGACGAATTCTTCCTATCAAAGCTCGCCCACATTATGGACATGCAAAAGCGGCTGATGACGCGGATGCTGACGGCTGACCTGCTGACGCGGGCTGCTAAGCTGGGCTTCAGCGATACCATGATCAAGGCCGTGCGGGAAATCACCGACCACGAGTTGGCACAGCTCCATGAAATGGCCGATCAAAAGATCGTTTACAAGATGGTCGACACCTGTGCCGCCGAATTTGACAGCGCCACACCGTACTTCTACAGCACCATCGGCGACGAGAACGAAAGCGAACCGCTGGGCAACAGTATTGTGGTTATCGGTGCTGGCCCCATCAGAATTGGCCAGGGTGTGGAATTTGACTACACAACCGTCCACTCTGTAAAGGCCATTCAGGCCGCTGGTTACAACGCCATTATTATTAACAACAACCCCGAGACGGTTTCAACGGACTTCTCAATTTCTGACAAGTTGTACTTTGAACCCCTGACCATTGATAGCGTCATGAACGTTATCAATTTGGAAAAGCCAATGGGCGTGATCGTGCAATTCGGTGGTCAAACGGCCATCAACCTCACCCAACAGTTGGTCGACAAGGGTGTTAAGATTCTTGGCACTTCCATGAAAGGTATCGAAATGACGGAAAACCGTCACGATTTCGAACAACTTTTGATTGAAAAAGGCATCGACCATCCAGCCGGCGACACGGCGCTCAGTTTAGACGACGCGCACGCCATTGCCGACAACCTGGGCTACCCCGTTTTAGTACGGCCGAGCTTTGTCCTTGGCGGCAAGGGCATGGCCGTAGTCCACACTCAAGAAGAACTCGATGACTATCTGGTTCCCGCCCTCAAGAACAGTCATGGCGAACCCATTTTGGTCGACAAGGACATTACGGGAATCGAATGTGAAGTCGATATCTTGAGCGATGGTAAGGACGTCTTCATTCCGGGCATCATGGAACATTTGGAAGGCGCTGGCGTGCACTCCGGCGATTCGATTGCCATGTATCCGCCACAGCATTTAAACGACGCTCAGAAGGCCGAAATCGTTAAAATTGCCACGGAAATCGGCACCGCCGTTCACTGTGTCGGCATGATGAACATTCAGTTTATTATGGCGGACAAACCTTACGTCATCGACGTGAACCCGCGGGCATCACGGACCGTGCCGTTTATGAGTAAGATTACCCATTTGCACCTGCACAACTCGCAACCCAGTTGATCGTTGGCAAATCGCTGGCAGACCTTGATCTGGAACCGGGATTGTACCCCGAACCCGACCAGGTCTACGTCAAGGCACCCGTCTTCTCGTTTGCCAAACTGCCTGACGCGCCGACAGCCTTAAGCCCTGAAATGAAATCCACCGGTGAAGACCTCGGTCACGGTAAAACGTTGGATGAGGCGCTGCACAAGGCCTTCTTTGACAGCTACCACTTCGACAGCAGTGTCACGGGCCCCATTCTGGTCAGTGCGCACGATGCTGAAAACACGGAGTTGATGGCTGGATTGGAAGACAGCGGCTATCCGCACACCGTCTACCAGCTTGACCAAGACTGGCCAGATAACGTCGCCTTCGTCCTCGCAACTGAAGACGAGACGCCGACTTCTAAACAGCTCGCTGCCAAGGCACTGAGCCACCAGGTCACCCTTTTCACTGCTCAAGACACGGCCGCTTCCCTTGTGAAGGCGCCGCTGACGAAGCAGGCTTAATCTTGTGTGTTAGATATTAAAGCAAAGCAACGCCTCGATTCCACTGGTTGGTGAATCGAGGCGTTGCTTTTTTAAGAGCCTTTCCTTTATTAGGTAGCAGGCCGTTTCATTCCGCAATTTGGGAAGGCCGTGTAGTGGGGCCGGATGGTGGAACATAACGACATGCTGGTTCTATTTGAATCTTTTAACATTGGAAAGACCGTTTTTCAGTTACGTTTCACTAATTTAACTGACAAACGAATCAGCTCGGGTTCATCCAACTTATCTGACCCGTTAATTCGGGCAACCAAGCGCTGAACAGCCCGGGTGCCCATTTCCACAGTAGGCTGTTGAACAGCAGTCACCGGAAGCGCTAAGAAGTCAAACCATGGTGCATTGTCGAACGTGCCTAATTTGAGGCCAGTTAAATTCCTCGCCGTAATTTCCGCCATAGCGGCTAAAAAAATTTCGTTGTCTGCCGTAAACAGCCCATCACAGGCCTGATTGATCAGTAGATTGCTGGTGTACCGTCGCACCCGTCTCATTTGGACGTCACTGCATTTAATAATATTCTCGTCGACCGCAATGCGATTTTCCTGCAGCGCCATCCGGTACCCGGCCAATCGTTCCTGACCCGCCGTGGAGACGCTGCTGGAAATGACGCCGATTCGGGTAGCCCCCTGCGCAATTAACGCATTAACGACCTGTTTTGCGCCATCCGCATTATTGACCAACAGCGTATCGTAGTCGCCATTATTGTTCGGCAAACGATCAATAAAAATGGCCGGTGTTCGACCCAATAGTAGATGATAATCCACACCGCGACGGGTACTAGCGATAATAAACCTGCTGACCATGTAGCCCTGCAGCATCTCAATGGCCTGTCGTTCAGTGCCCGGGTTCTCATCCGTATTGATGACGATGGTTCGGTAGTTCAGCGTCGCGGCCTCATCCTCAATGGCACGAACAACTGCGGTGAAAAAGGGATTCGCAATATTGGAAATGATGACGCCAATCGTTTTCGACTGGTTGGTTCGCATACTACGCGCTAGCAAATTAGGACGGTAGCCCAGTGTCTTAGCTAACTGCTGAATTTTGTGCTTCGTTGCTGGTTTGACCCGCGGACTATCGTTGAGCGCCCTAGAGACGGTTGCTTCAGAAACGCCCGCCCTTTTGGCCAGCTCACGAATTGTGACCTTCTTGTTGTCAGCCATTATGTCACCCACCTTCTCATGTCCCATTTGCTTTGATTATAGCGGAGTCCTCTCGCGTACGCTATGGGTGTCGCGCTAAAACGAGTTCAAAAATACAATCGATTACATTGCCCGTCTACAGCGCTAAATCAGCGTTAAGGTCATATTTAAACCGTTAATTTACACCCTGATTTCTTAGAAGACATGCTATGATAGTGGTAACGAAAACGGTTCCAAAAATACAAGCAAGGGTGGTGGCACCGATGCGCCTAGGAAGCATCGAAGCCGGTGGCACAAAGTTTGTCTGTGCTGTGGGCAACGAAAATTATCAAATTGAAGATCAGGTGCAATTTCCAACCACAACGCCGGTGGAAACTTTGCAACAGACGGTCGATTACTTTAAACAGTTTCCGGACTTAAAGGCCATTTCAATTGCGTCGTTTGGCCCCATTGAAATTCGTAAAAATGCGCCAAAATATGGGTTCATTACGGCAACCCCCAAACCCAACTGGTCCAATGTCGACTTCTTGGGCAGACTCAAACAGGACTTTGATCTGCCAATTGTTTGGACGACCGACGTGAACGGCTCGGCCTATGGTGAATACGTGATGTCCGTTCTATATAACGAGCGAATCGATTCACTGACCTACTATACGATTGGTACCGGCGTCGGGGCGGGAACCGTGATCGACGGGAAGTTTGTCGGCGAACTTGGACATCCGGAAATGGGCCATGTGCGGTTGAAGCGCCATCCTGATGACCTCGACTTTAAAGGAATTTGCCCCTACCACGGCGACTGTCTCGAAGGCCTTGTTGCCGGACCAACCTTTGAAGCGCGGACCGGCAACAAGGGTGCCGATGTGCCACTGACCGACCACGTGTGGGATATTATGGCCTACTACATTGCCCAAGCAGCCTTGCAGACCACTTTGGTCATGCGTCCTGCTAAAATCGTTTTTGGCGGTGGCGTCATGAGTGAGGCATTTTTGGATAAAGTACGTGACCAATTTAAGACCTTGATGAATGGGTACCTCGATGTTGGCGAGCTGGCTGATTATCTGACAATGCCACTCGTGAACATAACGGATCCGCAACGGTTGGGAACTTTGCCTTGGCGTTTAATGCGGTTAATCATTAATCACAGTGGTTGACCCTATAGTTTATATTTGATCCTAATTAAATAACTAGGATGACTTTCAACGGTCTGGTGCGGGAATCGATGTTTGATTCCCGCACCTTTTTTGGCTATCACGCTGAAGCGTTTCAGATGGAACGTGGATAACGTGCACCAGCGCCTACTCTGGAGATGTTTGCAGGGGATTAGTGTTGCTATTTTATATGTCGTTTTTTTTGTACGGTCTTCTAGACAACCTAATCGAAACGCGCTATATTGGGCCTTAAATCACACGCAAAGGACCGATGAAATGAGCGACCAACCCTTTAACCAACACAACCACGGTGGGCACACGCCCTATCCAGACGACCACACCTTTATTCTGGCGCAATCGCTGATGATCCGCACCGCGCCGGAATGGACCGCGTTGGCCACCCCACCGCAAACGTTGCCGGCCGGCACACTTGTGCACTACGTTAACCACGTCACCACTGGTCACTACCGATACGTCAAGACAACTGAGGGGACTTATCTGCCAACGGCTGATCTGACAACCAACACCGTGTTTGGTGCCGACAGTGACCCCACTGTCTCGCAGGTGCCAAATCAAACGCCTGTTGTCGGCCATCGATACGCAATGAACGGACTATTTCGAGTGACTCGTAAGACCCTTGCCGAACACAGCGCACCTGATTTCAATGCGCCAGTCAGCCGAACCTTTAAACGTGGTGCGACGCTCCCATATGTCGCCAAATACCGCACTGCTCACCATGGCTGGCTAGAAATTTCGCATGCTGAGGGTGGTAACGGGTATGTCCCTTTATCCGCTACGTTGCAGGAATAGCCGAGTATTGGGGTCGCGAAAAGACCGGGTCGAAAGGCGTGACCCGTTTAATTGAGCCCTGGACTTACACGCATCCAGAAACCATCACAACTACTGAAGACCCGCGTCAATCCTTAGTACCCACCACCGATGAAAAAACCGGGTTCGATCAGTTAGCCGCCAAAATTGCCCAGGTTGCTGCTTCAGACACCGTTGTCATTGGCCTGATCAATGACACCCATCTTGATAGCTACAACACCGCGCAATCCGCTAACACATTGCATGACCTTAAGGCACTAAGTTATTTCGCCAAAAACTACGGACTGGATGCCCTGGTTGCTAACGGTGACCTCAACGATGGCGTTCAAACGCTCGATCGCACGATTTTAGACATCGACCGGGCAGTTACTGCACTCAAAACCAGTGACACCCCATTCTTCATCACCCAGGCAACCACGATGACAACTCCGGATTTGCCCGATACGAAAACGGCTACCGCGTTGACCAGGTGCTCTCAAACGTTGCAGCATCCAATTTACGAAATCGTCATGCTTCTGCCAGCCAAATTCGGCCACAAACAAGCGAGCCTGCCTTCTACGGCAAATACCGGGTACCTCACAGCCCAGTCAGTTTGATCCTATTAGATACGTTTGATATCCCCGATTCGTCCTCAGAGGCTATTTTAAGCGTGATTACGTTGAGGCGCCAACTGGCCTTCACTGGACAGGAATCTTACAAAACATCCGTCATAGTCGTTCCCGGATTCAACAGGCACAGGCAGACTGGTTTAGCCAGACCATGGCAGATTTAGAACCAAATGAACAAGTCATTATTTTCACGCACGACAGCATCCGCTCAGCCGTGACCGATAACGCGGTTGGTCGTTTTTGGACCTACGACTGGTTTGCGAACAATCAACAGGGTGCTTACGTTCAGGTCTATCAAACGATTATCCGTCATCACGCACAAATCATCAGCGTCATGAACGGCCACACCCATGTCGACGATTGGGCGGATGATGACGGTATCAACTGGATCACCACAACTTGCGATGCGCCGGACCGCAGGAAGTCAGCCCACGGGGCGCACGCAACCCCTTCTGACTCAGCCTGGGACGTGCTGGTGATCAACCCAACGCAGCGTCACCTGACACGACTGCGGTATGGTTGGCAGGATGCAACGGGTTCAGTGAGCCGACTTCGGGTGTCCTTGTTTGGCGATGGGACAGATAACAGGGTGCCAAACCTGCACGAAAACCTGAACAAACTGCGTCCAGCGACGGTGACAAGAAACACGATCCTCTACAATCAAACCTCCAAGCAAACCCGCCAAAAATGGCGTGGTTTCCGCGCTCATTTCGACTATTGACCCGCCAAAATTTAAGAACTTTTTTCCTGAAATGACTAGACAAAGTTCTCGAACCACCATATAATATATACGATTTACCGAAACAAGGTAATTCATCAAGCCCGTGAATCTGCTCGGAAACCAGATTTACACCCAAAGCATCCCACCCCTTTCTTTGCATGGATCGGGGAGGGATGCTTTTTTAGAGTAGAGTGCAGAACCAGGGGCGGTTAAGGAGTGGAGCCTAGTGGACTTTACCCGTAAAAGCCGGGGCTTGGCTTTTGCGGGCGAAGTCCACTAGGTGCAACTCCTTGCCCCGTGTCGCACGTTTCGGCTAGATAAAAGTAGAACACCATGCCAAACGGGTCCTTTCGGAAATCAAAAAAGAAAAGTGCATCAAAAGCTCACTACCTCCATCACACTACCCATCCGTAGTACATATCAACTAGCATACAATCGCCTTTAACACAAAAAAAGAGCCAGCCCTAATTCAAGGCAGCCGACCCATACATACTCGCACTTATACAATCACCAATTCAATTCACCAATCCAAATTCATACAACCACTGCTTCACCATCTCATCATCCCCGCTCAAACAAAAGGCATCCAACAGCTCCCGAAAAACATCGTGTTTGTCAGCCGGAATCGTCAGCACACCGGCGCCTTGACTGAGCAACAGGTTGTTCGCCGCAAACAAAGCAGTCCGCTGATTACCTGACACAAAATACTGGAGCCGACAAATATCTAAAAACAGGTCAATCGCTTGGTCCGTCACCGGTTGCCGGCTGGTCAACAGTTCAATCAGGTACGTCTCACGTTCCGTTTGGTCCGGAATCGGTGGTACCCATTGACTCCTCGGTGCCAAATGACGGATCGTAGCAGTTCGCAACTTACCAGCGCCAGCCACACCGGGACCCACGACAAGCTGATTGATGCGCTGAATCGTTCGAAACGTAAAGGTGTTGGTGTTGATCAGGATAAAACGAAAGGCATCCACCAAATGTAATAACACGTCAATATCGTTTTGATTAAAGGCCTCAGTTGTTGCATAATCAATGATTGCCTGAGCCAGACTCAGATCAACATGTTTAAACTGACTGGCACAGTAAATGAGTTGCGGCTTATGATCAAGCAGCAACTGTTGATTATCACTAATGCTTAGCATTCCGTTATGGGCACTGCTCATCATACATCCACCCCACTTAGCCAATCTGCGCGTTAATAAACAACCGTTAAAAATATTACAGTTATTATAACATGTCATATTCAACGGCCGTTAGTGAAAGCCCTTAACGATTACCAATTTTTTTGACAAGTGTTCACAATTTCGGTATGCCCGTCGACAACTTAATTGAATTTTCTACCTCGGTTCGTTAAACTGGAACTAGTTTTTTACGCAAAATACACATTTTGACACTAACGTATCACTAAAACTAGGAAATTTCGGAGGGTGCTCAACCCATGAAAATTGCAGTGGTAACCGATTCAGCAACGTACCTTGATTTCGAGGACGTCAAGAAATACAACATCCACGTGATGCCCATCACCGTCATCTTTGGCAAGCAGACCTTCCTTGATAACGTTGACATCACAACCGCAGAATTTTATAAGCGCATGGCTGCAGACCCCATCATGCCGTCAACATCACAGATCACCCTCGGGCAAATGCAGGACATGTACGACCAGTTGGCCGATGAAGGGTACGACGCTGTCATCAGTATCCACCTATCATCCGGTATCACTACCTTCTTCAACAATCTTGAACAGTTCGTGCCGAGTGTCACGAACATCAAGGTGTACCCGTTTGATTCAATGATCGCATCAGCTGGCGAAGCTAACTTAGCGTTACTGGCCGCTCGTTTGGTTGAAGCTGGAAAGACGCCGGAAGAAATTATCGCCGCGCTGACCAAGTTTCGCGATACCATTGACGCCTACTTTGTCGTGGACGACCTGTCACACCTCGTTCATACGGGACGCCTTTCAAACGCCTCAAGTCTGGTGGGGAACCTGTTGCGGGTGAAACCGATCCTGACGTTTAACGAAGACGGTCAAATTGTCGCCATCGAGCGTGAACACACGATGCGGCGCGCATATAATGCCATTAAGAAAAAAAGTTGCCAACGCTTATGAAACAAGCAAGGTGCCGCTACGGTTCACCGTGATCAACGCCGACAACGCCGAGCGCCAACAACAGTGGGTCACAGATCTACACGCTAGTTTCCCGGACATGGTGATCGACGAATCCATCTTGGGACCCGTACTGGGCGTTCACGTGGGCGCCGGTACAATGGCGGTATTGTGGGCTTATGATTGGCAACAATGGCCGGTGTAGTAATCCTTTAAATGAAAAGAGACAATTAACATGCAATTCTATTCGATTGGTGGGCATAAAGGCGACACAGACTTTATGACCCGAAAAGCGTTTGTGACAAGACTGAGGGAAGAGCTGAAGGTGCCAACAATTGACCTAACGCAGTTTCCAACACCTAAAGACCAAGAACAATATGATCAATTAGTGATCTTTTTAAAGAAGTCTGTGTTGCCAAAGTTAAAGTAACAGTCCAGCGGGCAGAGCCAAAGCAATAAACAGCGGAATTAAATATCAAAAAATAAAGTAACACCCTGTTGCTAACACGTTTCAGCGATTTTAAAGCCCGGTTACAATTGGGTAAAAACATGGACAGACTCGCAATAATTTTATATAATGAAGTCCGAATTACTATTAAACTCGTAATTCATCAAGCATGTTGCCCGTCTAGAAAACGGGTGACCAGTATAGCACCCCTGTCAGGTTTTGCATGATCTGGTGGGGGTGTTTTTTAGAGTGTGAAGCAAGGCGGGTTAGGGGCGGTGTGTAACGAACTCTGACCAAAAAGTCTGGGCTTGACTTTTTGGTCAGAGTTCGTTACACGTTAGCCCCTTGCCTTGCTGAACACGTTTCGGCAATGTGACATGAAAGCTCGTCGCCAGTGGCACTAAGTAAAGTGAAAATGGACCCCAAGTCTGGCATTTTTGCCAGAGTTGGCTTATGCAGGAGCCCTCTACCTTGCTGAACACGTTTCGGCAATATGACATGAAAGCTCGTCGCCAGTGGCACTAAGTAAAGTGAAAATGGATCCCAAGTCTGACTTTTTTGACCAGAGTTGCTTACACAGTAGCCCTCTGACCTTGCTGAACACGTTTTTACAATGTGGTATTAAAGCTCGTCGCCAATTGCACTCAGTAAACTAGAACACAAAAACGCCCTCAACTAAAATCCAAATCAGGATTTTAAGTTGGGGGCGCTTTATAGTTACGTTGGAAAAAATTGGCTGTGTAATTAACATACTTACTATGGTCCTTGAGAGATAGGCTTTACAAGCTTGTCTTTCTAGGCCACGTAGCCGAAACGAGTTCCAGGAAGCAGAGACCGGCCGCGTAAGAGCGATTAGTGACAAATCCAAACCCGGGATTTCTCACTAATCGCTCTTACACTCTGGTCTCTAACCGCTTCCTTCCACTCTCTACTTATCTCCCTTCAAAGCACTCTTAGCAATCTGCAAAGCCGTGTCCGAAGTTTGACTTGAAACCGTAGAGACCTTCTTATTATTTTGCCAACTGATCTGGTTTGCCTGTGAATCCTGCGCGGTATCGTATACCGTGACAGCACCCTTATCGACATCCTGGTTGGTAATGTTATTCTTCTTCAATTGGTTTGACACCGTTGATGCCACCGTTGATGGCGCGGAATGCGCTAAGGTTGAGGTGTCGGTCACCGTGGTCACCGTCCAATCGCCCTGCTTCCAGTTGAGGATCACGTGGCCCATAACGCCCTGTTCTTCGGCTTTTGTACCGTTTGACAAGGTCACCGCTTGCCCACCGTGCGTAGCAGCTGAAACGTCCGACGCTGCCTTATCAGTAGAAGACTTTGTCTGTTGCTGATAGGTTGCTGTCGTATCGTTGTCATCCGTTGTCTTGTATGTCATCTTCGCGTTGGCGTTAGTCCCACTGACAGAACTGGCCTTTGCCGTTGACCCATCAGAATCGACCTTGGTTGGGACTGATAACTGAGTGGTACTGGTTGCGGAATCCCCCTGAACACTGATCAGTGAGGCGGCCTTAGATAAGCCGACCCCGGCACCGACACAGATTGCCAGAGTGGCAACCGCCGTAATTAGTTTTTGTTTGCGTAACATTGATAGCCCTTCTTTCAATTAGTCTGTGACAGTAGCGGCGTTGGCATTGATGTAGCCGACCCACTTGCCGTTTGAGTACAGTGAGTAATATTTCCGCCCGTTGTAGTGGTTATAGTAGTACTTCGCCGTGTACGTGTTACCGACCGTGGCTGTACCAGCATTTGATGTAAATACTAATGACTTCCAAATGTCATAGCCAGACTTTGTGATCTTGACGGTCTTGTTGTAGCTGATTGCCCGTGATGACAGGAACCAACTCTTGTTACGCTTGTGTTCCTTACTTGCATCAACGTTTTGACCCAATGCACTTGAAGCCCATGAATCGGTGTATTGCCAAAGATCATGGCTGGTGGTTGGTTCGCTTGATTGGTAAGCGGCCAACCAGTAACCATCGTACTTGGTCATGGCAGTGTTGGCGTATTCAGTCGCAAAACTGTTGTAGGAATAAAACAGGATCCGTTTGTGTGGCGCCAATGACCGTAATTCAGTGTACCAAGCTGCGGTAGCGCTGTTGGTGGTCCCACTTGTGACGGTCTGATCTTCGTAGTCGTTCACGTAGAAGTCAGCGTCAGGGGCGCGGTTGTAGAGGTCCTTTGCTTCAGTCTTGGCATCTGAGGTGCTCGAGTACTGGCTAAATGAGTAGACCCCATATTCCAACCCGTATTTCTTACATAAGGCTGCGGTTGTTGCAAAGTCTTTGTCCTTGTAGTCTCTCCCGTATTGAACCCGTAGGATGACGTACGGCACTGTTTTCTTCAAATTCTGAACTTCGGTAGCGGTTAGTTTCCCCTGCCACTCTGAGAGATCGGGAATCGAACTGCCAACGGCGGCTTTGGCCGGCTTCGTGGCAATGCTCAAGCTCCCGAACACCACTAAAATTGCTGTAAAGAGCCAGATGATCAGTCGATGACCACCGAGGCGGTTACCTGTCTCACTCACAAAAATCATATCCTTCCTCTATGTTAAACGATAGGGCGCGTGTGAGTCATATCGCGATATCGTTTAACCAATGCATCCTTATCCAAATCAATTATTGGGCTAACGTTTCTGGTCGAGCGTAACCGACCACGTGCACCATGGTGCCGAAATCGCTTCTGTGATCACACCATCGTCTTGCGCATCCAACATTTTACCGCTGCCGATATACATCCCGACGTGGGTAATGCTGCCGGTACTTGTCCCGAAGAAGGCGAGATCACCCTTCTCTAAGTTCGCCTTCGAGACGTGAGTGTACGTGTTGTACTGTGACTGTGCGGTCCGTGGCAGCGTCTTGTAAGCTGCCTTTTCATATACGTACTGGGTCAAGCCAGAACAGTCAAATGATGATGGGCCAGTTGCCCCATAGCTATACGACTTTCCCAGTTCACTTTTAGCCACGCCATAAACTGTGGCATAACTGGCACCAGCTTTAAGGTACCCGTTCCAGATCCAACCACTGACCTTCCCAGACTTGCTGGTCACGTAGTAGTACAGGTATGTAACGCCGTCTGATTTTTTCTCGTAAAGTTTCTTAGTTGCTTCCCAAGTCGTGTTGGGATAGTTCGATAAGTAGTGGGTCTTACTGCTAAAAGTGACCGTTGAGCTACTGATCGATAAATTGTACATGGCGCCGGCGGTACTCTTTTTAACGTATGTCGTGGGCGTCATACTGGATTCCTTCACGTACGTGTCGGCGTGGGCTAAGGTGTGGCCGCTAACGCCAATACCAGCCCTAGCAATCCCAGTAGTCCGACCTTCATATAGAAATGATGTCCATTCTTTCGTTTCAAAAAAATTCCTCCTCATTTGATACGCTTACTAAGTTACACCTCTTGTGCGACAGGTCAGTTACCAGAAAATATCATGATAGTTAATATTTTGTTTCAAGAATCACGTTTGACACATTCCTGTAACGTAAATCGTGATAAACGCTGTTATAGCAACGTTTAAGTGCGTTTTAATTTAAGAATTAGACATTTAGTTAACCAACAGTTAACCCATCTTTGCCATTTTTGTATTAGCCCTGTTAAACCAGGAATACGCACAAGTTAATATCAAAAATACCTTATTGTTTGGCATAGTAATTGTAAATCCAGGGTTATCCGTACCTGTAAATAGCGACAATTAACCTGTTTTGTCTGAACCATAAACGTACGATGACCAGTATTTAATGCCGACAGACGCTGGTCGTTTGAATGACCTGTGATCCTAATCGTCACCAAAGACAACCACTGCTACTGTTTCGTATTAAATGACGTCAAGACCATTTTTATTACATCTGTGTGTTACGCTACTAAAGCAATAAAATGCGCAACTATACCACTTTACGATTAATGCGCAGCTAAAAATGTTGAAAGCGCTTTATAAATTGTTTCAATTCTATTGACACACCCGTCAAATATTGGGAAAATGAAGATGAACGTGAATTAACTCACGAGATACTTAACCGATTAGGAGGGACTGAACATGATTAGAGACATGAACCCTGAACTCGTTGAACGGCAAGCCCAGCTTGCCTTGTGGCTGCTGGTGCATGCACCCCAACACACGGCCTTAACTGACTTGAAGGATTACTTAAGAACGGATGAAGAGACGCTGCGCCATGATTTAAACCTGGTCTCATCTTACCTGTACCCCTATAAAATCGTGGTGGACCCCACAGACGACCAGAAAGTAGGCGCAGTCGGCCAGGAATCAAACATTATCCGAGCCGTATTGGATCTGTTAAACGCAGCCGCCGTTACCGGTCAATTCACCACCCATTTTTCGATAACCGACAGCGAACTGGAACCCTATTTTACTGACCGGATCGAAGCGCTAACGGCTGTCATGACGGTGCCAGCAGACGCGAAGCAAAAGCTTTACAACTATTTATGGACCGTCGGCATGCGTTACCGGTTCGGTCATGTGAAACGGCCGGCGTTGGCCAGCTACTTCACACCCGCGCAATTGGCCTTGATCTCTGAACAAAAAGAAAGCCACCCCTGGTCGCAACAGACCATTGATGGCTTAGATAAGTTGTTGCCGGAGAACGTGGAACTTCCGATTATTGAAGATTATTTGCTGACGTTACGTGTGTGGCTGTACACGCACTAGCACGACAGTGGTATTGAAGATTGAACCAATAAAAAACACGTTACGGCTGTTAGTTGCCCGCAACGTGTTTTTTAATTTTTCATGTCATCAAGGGTCACAAACACCGTGCCGATAATCATCAACACTAGAGCAATACCAAACAGAGCCGTGGGCCGCTCGCCTAATAAGAAGAACGAGAGTACAACCGCCAGAAAGGGGGCCACAGCATAGTAAGCGCTCGTTTTGGCTGCCCCGATACTGCGTTGCGCCAAAATGTAGAACACGATGCTGATGCCATAGGCAAAAAATCCAAGGATCAGCGCTGCAATCACAGTCCCAATTGCGGGCCAGCTCTCCCGGAGCGCAACCGAAACAATCAAACTCCCAATACCAACTCCGAGTCCCTTAACGATCACGACCTGCAGCGGATCACGATCCGATAGAACGCGGGTGAGGTTGTTTTCAAGTCCCCAGCAGGCCGTGGCGATGAGCGCCAAAACAGCGCCAAGTGAGAAGGAAAAATGCAGCACGCCGGTCGAACTCAGCAGAATACTGGCAATGGTAATGACCACGATGCCCAATCCCAACTGCTGTGAAATATGTTCGTGGAAAAAGAGCATCGCTAACACTGAAGTGGCGACGATCTCAAAGTTGCCCAGTAGTGACACACTGCCTGCGTCACTCAGCTTGAGTGCCAGGTTCATCAAAATACTGGCAACGATATTAAATCCAATGACGGCAATTAACGCCGTGGTGTCGCTGCGTTTCAACCCGTTAGCGACGTGGTGACCACGGTGCACCAGCGGATAGATCAACGCCGTGCCGATGCCGGTTCCCAAATATAACAGACTCGAAAGGATCGCCACTGGTACCGAGTGGATCAGGAGCTTTGCCAGCGGTGGGTAAAAGGCGTAGAGTAACGCGGAAATTAATGCGTACCCGATGGCGAGTTGGGTGGTGCGTTTTGTGGATGATGTCAAGTATTGAACTTCCCTTCTGAATCGCACACACGGTGCAACGCTTGTTACTATGTAGGATTAACGCACCGTTATCTTCTATTCTACTCGTCATCCCAACGAGACGTGAGGCAAAAATACATACTTCGTCAGTATCACAATTTTGCCACTTACCACAGTGGTCCGCGCCCTTGTTCATCGGGACACTATGGTCACATTTCGCATGGTTCAATTATTTTGTCTCAAGGCTAACAAAATAATCATAATTCAGGCCTGAACTGGTGGCCCGATCTAACGGCTTTCTGAAAACCACGCCTAACGCATTTAATCCTCACAACCCTGATATCAGGGCAGCTTCTTAAATTTTGACAACCGCTAACTGAACAAGATAAGCGCTTGAATATGTGCATCTTATCACTTAAAATGAAAAGATAAGCAGTAAATGAAAGCGGATACAGAGGGTTGAACATGTTAGCACTGATTATTACGGGGGTCGTGTCATTTATCAGTTCAGACCTAGACGACATTGTGGTCCTCACGCTCCTATTTACACAGGAAGAAAAATATAAACACTACCAAATCGTTTTGGGACAACTATTGGGTATCGGCAGCCTAGTCGTTTTCAGTCTACTGATTGACTACGGCCTCAGTTTTTTAACAACGGGATTGCTTAAATGGCTTGGCCTACTGCCAATTTGCTTGGGCATCAAGTACTGGTTTGACTACTATTATCGGAGCAAAACTGACAACAGCAACTTGCCCAAGGCTATCAAATACAATCAGTTTGCCATCATTAAAATCCTGAGCATTTGCCTACTGACCATTTCAAACGGTGCTGATAACATCGGCATCTACGTCCCACTATTTTCCCAATACAATGATGGCGAAACATGGTTAACGATCGCCGTCTACGCGGTCATGACGCTCATTTGGTGCTTCATTGGGTACAAACTAGCCAACCTGCCCGTCTTAAAGAAACGTATTGAGCACTACCGGAAGTGGGTCATCCCACTTATTTTCATTGTTCTGGGGGTTTACATCCTCATTAAAAACAACGCTTTTTGAGCGTTCAGCAACCAATGACATCATTATAACTATTGATATGGAGGCCTTTTATTATGAAGAAGGCAATGTTTATCGGGCCAATTGGGTGCGGCAAGACCACCCTGATTCAGCGATTAAACGAAATGAAGATCCAGTACAACAAAACGCAAACCATCGAATACTACGACAACATCATCGATACCCCCGGCGAATATGTCGAGCATCGATTTATGTATTCCAACCTCATGACGTCTGCCATGGGTGCGGACATTATCGTGTTGATGCAAAGCGCCACTGACCCGCGGGTGATTCTTCCTACCGGGTTCAGTTCAATGTTCAGCTGCCCCACCATCGGCATTGTCACTAAGACCGACGTTGCCAACGACAAAGACGTCGCGATCGTCAAGGAGCGGTTAGATGACGCTGGGGCTGATCCCATTATTTCGATTTCGTCTTATACTGATACTAATATTGATAAGGTTTCGGATTTACTTGCTTAGGCACTGTCAAGCCGTTACCAAACACTAAAAAAGAAGGCATTTATTTTATGAACGCACACGTCGTTTACGCAAGTATCACAGGCAATAATGAAGATATCGCTGATATTATTTCAGATCAACTCAAAAAACACGATATCGACGTCAATGAAACGGAGATCTCACAAACAGATGCCGAAGAGCTCTTAGACGCCGACATCTGTGTTGTTTGCCCGTACACCTATGATGAAGGTGCCCTCCCTGAAGAAGGCATGGACTTCTACGAGGACCTGCAGGACCTCGACCTCACAGGCAAAATTTACGGGGTTGCCGGCTCTGGCGACGTCTTCTATGGCGATGACTTCAATAAGGCTGTCGACGAGTATGGCGAGGCATTTAAGGCCGCTAGTGCAACGCAGGGGGCTGAGAACGTGAAGATCGATCTGGAACCCGTAGAAGAGGATGTTGAAACGTTGGCTGCCTTTACTGATAAGTTGGTGGCAGCTGCCGAGAAATAGCATTATATGTGCTGGTTTCAATTGAAATTTGTTCCATGATTATTAGAAACGTAAGAACGCTGACAAAAATTCTATGATGGATTCTTGCCAGCGTTTTCTGAGTTGGACGCATTTATGTTCATTAAGTAAACGGCTTCCGCATAGCGGCCTTGACGAAAATACCTTGTTTGGGCGTACTATTTTGTTGGTCTTGCTTGGCAACGTGCGCTACTTTTACATTGCCGAAACGTGTTCAGCAAGGCAAGGGGCGGCCATGTAACGGGCTCTGACCAAAAAGTCAGGCCCGGACTTTTCGGCCAGAGCCCGTTACATTCTGCCCCTTAACCGCCTTGCTTCACACTCTCTACAAAAAAGGTCTCCTCTCAGTCATTGGCTGAAAGGAGACTTTTATTTGTCCCTATCGCTTATTGCATTTCGATACATTATTCCAAATACGTGTCGCGTAACTGTCTTATGTCAGCATCGCTGAGCTGAACGATATCACGCAGATAAGCTTTGATACCGCCGAACTCATAGTTGATCAACGTCATTGCTTGATCAAAATAATCTTCATTCACCGTGGACAGGTCGCGAATCGAACTGATAAAGTTCTGATTCAAATGCGCCTGTTTTGCGTCACTTATCCGTTGATTTAACCGCTCAACGAGGAAGTTGTTCGTCAGCAGATAATCTTGCTTCACATCCGCCAAAGAAACGCCCAGTGCCGATAAAATCAGCAAACTGGTCAGTCCAGTCCGATCCTTTCCTGCTGAACAGTGAAAGAGGACAGTCTCGTCGTTTCCATAGGCAAGAAGATAGGTAAATACCTGACGCATTGCAGATTGAGAATGCTGATTGATCACAAGCTTGCGGTACACATAGAGCATCCGCAGATAGCCGCTGTGCGCACTACTCGAGTAGAATTGATTTAACTCATTCACTGTTTCAGTGCTCTCAGTGTCATCGTTATCCAGACATGGGAAGTGAATAAAGTCAATTCCCGCTGGAATAAGGTCCGGATACTGTTCGAGTTCCGCGCTAGACCGTAGATCAATATCAACTGTCACCCCATAGTCGAGCAACTGCTGCTGACCAGTGGGCGTCAATTCTGACAAATGACCGGCTCTTATTAATTTATGATACTTGACAGTTCTGCCATCACGCGCGACGTGACCACCGAGATCACGGCAGTTCAGCCACCTGATATTGGGATTGCCTCATTGTATCGTGTCATTAATATCACCCTTTACCGTTACAAGTTTAATGTGGTGTATGGAATCACCGTGCCAGTCACCCTGGACTCTGGCTGCACACCTGGGTTGCGTACCTGAGCTGGCCAGTTAGGTTGTTTAAGAAACTTACTGCCAACCGCAAACAAGTCACCTGAGGCTCGTTCAAACGCAAATTGTGTACCAAGATGCCCTGCAACCATGATCGGCAAGTCGTCCCCGACTGCCTGTTTCACGATGTCAGTAATTTGCAAATCAGAGAGCGTCTCACATGTAATCGAGGTCTGATCATACTGGCGAAGTGAAAGACTGAGATAATCAATGCCCAGCTTGCCAAGAACCTGCATTAAGAGAAGATCGTCTCCTAATTTCAGCGCACCGGGTTCAAACTCTTCTGGTGAGATCCGATACCCAACGATAAACCCAGGCTTGTGTGCCCGCGCTGTGTCCAAAACGCGTTTAGTCGTTTGGGCACAAAATCGAATGCGGTTTTCGAGTGACCCGCCATATTCGTCAGTCCGCAGATTTGACAATGGTGACATGAACTGCTGGAACAAAAAGGTATTTGCCCCATGCAATTCGACACCGTCAAATCCAGCCTTGATTGCCCGAATAGTTGCGTCTTCGAACTGTTGAATAACCGTTTCAATGTCGGTCTTCGTCATTGCTTTCGGCAGATCAACATCACCATGGGCTGCTTTCACTTCACTTGGTGCAAGGACTGGCGCCCCCTTCGCAGCATAAGCATTTGTCATCCGCCCCGCATGGACCAGCTGCAAAATTGCCTTACTGCCACCTTGATGAATGACCGTTGCAAGCTTTTTCAATCCGTCGATCTTACTGTCATCTGCGACACTGATCGCACCATAGGCAGTATTTGCCGAATCCGAAATGTATGCTGACCCGATAATATCTAGCCCCACATACTTTGCCCGCGCCTTATGAAAATTTAGGTCGTTTAGACTCACCGAACCATCAAATAATGACGATTGGATGTTCAAAGGTGCTAAAACAAGACGGTTACGAAGTGTGACACGCTTGTTAAGCTGATATGGACTGAATATTTGATCAATTTTCATCTAACCACTCCATATTTAAGTTCGAGTAATACTAGGAATATCGAAACCAAGTAATTCGTGTAATTTCTCAATCACTTGGGTCAACGCTGACTCAACCTCAGAAACTTCACCAACAATGACGACAGAACCACTGAACCGGTCAATAAATCCTAATTGAACGTTACTGGCCTTGGTGGCAATATCACCAGCGATGATGGATGCTTCGCTAGGTGTGATCGTTAAAATTCCCAACGCATTCTTGTGGATTTGAATCCCAAGCTTTTCGTAAATGTCTTCGGTCGGATTTGCAACGATATGAGCCAGCGTAACCTGTTTACCTGGAACGTATTCTTGAATTGTCCGTTCAATATCCCTAGCCATGACTGAACCCCTCCGTTACGACTGTGTTAACCAACAATTTTTTGCGTGTCACGGGCAATGATCAGTTCCTCATCAGTTGGAATGACCATCACTTTAACACGTGAATCATCGGCTTGAATCTCAATTTCATTGGCTTGGTTCTTGGCGTCATCGATCTTCACGCCAAGGTACCCAAGTCGTTCACAGACCCGCTGTCTGATTGGTGCTGAATGTTCACCAACGCCAGCTGTAAAGACTAACGTTGTCAATCCTTCAAGATCGGTCGTGTAACTGCCGATATACTCTTGAATCTGGTGCACATAAACTTCAAGTGCCAATTTTGCGCGGTCGTTGCCCTGTGATTCAGCATCCAGGACATCTCGAACATCGTTTGAAACATCCGATAAGCCCTTTAAGCCTGAATCATGGTTCAACATACTGCGAACATCTTCAGAACTGAGATGGTGTTCTTCTTCCAAGAACGGTAAGATCTCTGGGTCAACATCACCGGACCGGGTCCCCATCACGAGACCAGCCAAGGGCGTAAAGCCCATGGAGGTGTTGACGGATTTACCATCCTTGATGGCACAGATACTAGCACCATTGCCCAAGTGACAAGAAATCAATTTACTTGTCGCCTGCTCACCAACTAAGCGGGTCGCCTCGCTATAGATGTACTGGTGAGATTGGCCGTGGAACCCATAACGCCGTACGCCATCTTCAGTGTAGTATTTGTAAGGAAGCGCGTACATAAATGCCTTACGCGGCATCGTGCTATGGAAGGAAGTATCAAAGACTGCAACCTCTTTAGCATCGGGCAATAATTTTTCAAATGCCTGAATCCCCAGGAGGTTAACAGGGTTGTGCAGTGGTGACAAGACGGACAATTCGTCGATCTTTTCGGCAACGTCATCGTTGATCTCAACGGATTGGGTGTAATAACGCCCACCATGAGAGACCCGGTGACCGACGCCAACGATTTCAGACTTGTCTTGGATGAGCCCACTTCCGAGAAGTGCGTCGATCACCAGTTGGACAGCTGCTGTGTGGTCTTTGACCGGTTGTGTCGTTTCATGTTTATCACTATGACCGCCAATTTTATAGGTAAAAATGGCATCCTCGTGACTGATCCGATCAACCAATCCGCTTACCAGGACGACTTCTTCGGGCATATCATAGAGCTTCAACTTCAAAGAAGAGCTCCCGGCATTGATGGCAAGGATTTTCTGTGACATAGATGAGCTTCCTCTCTAAACTTATTTAATGACTTGTTTGTACAATGCAGCCAGGTCTTCGTCTGAAGGCACAACTGGTTGCCAGGGAAAGTCCCATCCTTCTTAGCGCCATCAACAACTGTATCGACCATCTTCAACGCTTCAGCTGGGTCAATGCCAAATGACTTAAGCGTTTGTGGACAATCCATTTCAACCATCATGTGTTGGATCTGAACAGCTAAACGCTTCACTGCGATCCGGTCACTCATGCTGTTTGAAACTAAACCAGACTTCTTGAAGGCTTCTGCGTACTTGTGTAAAGCAAAGTCAGATTTGCTTGCGTTGTACAACACAACGTGCGGCAGCATCATGGCACATGCTAACCCATGCGGTACATGGAAGTTTGCCCCTAATTGGTGCGCAATTGAGTGGGCAATTCCGAGGCCGGCATTGGCAAAGGCCATCCCGGCAGCACATGAGGCTTCATGAACCACTTTACGAGCGGCTTCGTTATCACCATGACGATAGCATTCAACCAAGTTATGCAGGATAACACTAGCTGCTTTTTCAGCTAAAGCGTCAGTAATGGTGTTTGAATCCTGGGCAACTAATGATTCTAGTGAGTGGGTCAAGACGTCAAGTCCTGAGAACGCACTGACACTCTTAGGTGCCGTCATCACCAGTTGTGGATCCAGCAGGGCAACATCAGATGATGCTGTCCTCCATAATTGGGGCCTTCTTATGGTGTTCCGTATCAGTCAACACACTGTGTTGGGTGACTTCAGAACCAGTCCCACTGGTCGTTGGTACAGCGACAAACAGATCAATGGTGTACTTGTTGAGCTTTTCACCAAAGAACCGAACAGCTTCCCAGTATCGATGGCAGAACCGCCACCAATCCCGATAACAACGTTTGGTTGGACTTTGTTGAAGACTTCAACACCGGCCATGATGTTTTCCAAAGGTGGATCTGGCTTCACATCAGAGAAGATGGTCACTTCATTTTTACCTTCGACATTCTTCTTGATACGATCAAGAGTTGGTGTACCAGGCAAGAATGCATCGCAGACCATTAAAATCTTTTTGTTAGAAATGTTTTGCAGCCAAGTTAGACTGTCGTTACCAGAGAAGACCTTGGTTGGAATTTTAAACTCTTCCATAGATTAAACCTCCCAAGAACGCAATGAGAACCCTTGTGGACAGTTGAAACGACGACGACGGGTAAAGGTCTTAGTAGTGGTAGTACCTTCACCAGTTGGGGTAGCAATTGTCAGCGCAGCGGCACCACTGTAGTAGCCGTTATCACCAACACCAGTTGCAGCAAATGTTGGGCCATTGGCAACGAAGATCGAGGTGTTCATCCGGTGAGCAGCCTTGTTGATGTGTTGAATGTTGTTTGAGTGAATTGAAGCAGTATGGTGATTGCCACCTTCAACTTCAATGGCTGTGGCTAAGACGGCGTCAAAGTCTGGGCAGCCCACGATTGGTAAGATTGGCATTAACATTTCAGTCTTAACCAATGGGTTATCCTTATCAACATCCATCATGATCAACTTAGGATCGCCGGTGTATGAAATACCCGCAGCATCAAGAATGACGGTGGCATCTTTTCCAACATACTTACGGTCAGGCGCACCATTAGCTGAAATGGTCATGTCAGCGAGATGTTGAATATCCTTAGGGTCAGTGACAAGGGCAGCACCCTTAGCAACGATCTTTTGAAGGAGTTCATCCTTGATTGAGTTTTCAGCAATGATTTCCTTTTCTGAGGTACATAGGATTTCGTTGTCAAACTTAGCTGATGTAAAGAGGTTGTGCGCTGCTAGATCAATATCAGCGGTGGCATCAACCATTGCAGGTGGGTTACCAGCACCGGCACCGACAGCTTCTTACCGCTCGTTAATGCTTGGTGCACAACTGCGGGGCCACCAGTAACAGCTAACATGGCAACGTCTGGGTGTTGCATCATTTCTTGAACGGATTCAATCGATGGTGTGTCCAGAGAAACTAACAGGTTCTTTAAGCCAGTTGCCTTGCAGACAAATTCGTTCAACTTTTCAATTGTCCAACGGGTAATGTTCTTAGCACCAGGATGGGCACCGAAGAACACAGCGTTACCAGCTGAGATCATCATGATAGAGTTGTTCAAAACAGTTTCACAAGTTGGTACTTGGGCCAACGGCACCGATAACACCGAATGGGGTGTATTCATACATCACCATTCCACCGTCACCAGTCTCAACTTCTGGGTCCAGTAATTCAACGCCTGGTGTGTTGTAGAGGGCGTTCTTTAACTTAGCAACCTTAGCTTCAACAGTCCCCATGCCAGTTTCTTCACGGGTCTGCTTGGCCATATATTCAATATATGGGCCAAAGCCGTCTTTGATTGCTTGCACGATCTTTTTACGGAAGGCAAGTGGCTTATCTTGTAAGATTTCCTGAGCTTGCTTAGCAGCAGCAATGGCATCATTGACGTTAGTGAAGATCCCGTTGCCTAACCCATCAGGCTGACTGGTAGTTGCACCAGCAGCACTAGATGAAGCGTTGCCGCTTAATTCTTCTTGTAAAATTCGTCTGATTTCTGCTTCAATATTTTGATCTGCCATACTCAGTTACTCTCCTTTAGAAATTCGCTTACGACGGCTTCACAAATGGCTTGATCTTCTTCGATCAACCCACCGCTAACGCCAACGGCGCCGATGATCTCGCCGTTTATAGTCAATGGAATTCCGCCTGGGAATGACACCAATTTGCCATCCAGCATGGTTTCCATTTGGTATAAAGGACCACCTGGTTGGATATCTTTGCTGATATCCTTAGTTGGTTCCTTCATTGCAATAGCGGACCAAGCTTTTTTAGGGGCTAAAAATGTCCCGACCAAGTTACCGTTTGGCAGATGATATGACATCTGAACAACTTGATTGCAATCCATAATTGCAAAGGTCACGCCAACTTTAAGTTCATTGGCTTTTGCGACACCAGCATCGATTGCGCGTTCCATCTTATGCTTGTCGAATAATTTTGCTTGTTCTGCTTCAGTTGTCATTATTTAGTCGTCTCCTTAAGAAACTCATTTACTGTGGCTTCACAGATTGCTTGGTCTTCTTCGATCAGGCCACCGCTAACACCAACAGCTCCGAAAATTTCACCATCACAAGTTAACGGGATTCCACCTGGGAATGACACAAGTTTGCCATCCAGCATGGTCTCCATTTGATAAAGGGGTCCACCTGGTTGAATATCTTTACTGATATCCTTCGTTGGTTCCTTCATTGCAATTGCTGACCAAGCCTTTTTTGGTGCCAAGAATGTCCCCACCAAATTACCGTTTGGCATGTGGTAAGACATTTGAACGACCTGTTTGCAATCCATGATGGCAAAGGTCACACCAACTTTAAGTTCATTTGCTTTTGCAATACCGGCATCAATAGCACGTTCCATCTTATGCTTATCGAAAACGTTTGCTTGAGCAGCAGGACCAGCTTGAACGCCGTTTTCTGCCAGAACTTCACTGATAATTTTACTAATTTGATCTTTATCCATTGTTAGGATTCCTCCGTTGCCTTTTTATACCGTTCAACAACCATGTCAAGGATCTTCTGATTCTCTGCAACGTGGTCTTCAGAACGCGCCATGATGTAGAAGAAATCAGAAAGACGGTTTACATAGCGTTCCAACTCTGGTCGAACGTCATTTTCGGCCATAAAGGAAACAAATTGTCGTTCGGCGCGACGGCAGACGGTCCGACAAACATGCAATTGCGCACCTGCACAGCTTGAACCGGGTAAAATAAACGTCGTTACCTTAGGGAGTTCGGCTGTGTATTTGTCGATAATTGATTCCAAGTAATGCACGTCCTCGTCAGTGATGATGGTACTTTGTTGCCGAAATTTTTCTGGTTCTTCGGTGGCAATCTCACCTTGAAGGAAAAACATGCGATATTCAATTCGTTGTAAGATCTTACGGTTTTCCGGATCAAGGCAAAATTTATCAGCTAAGCTGACATTTGCATTCAGTTCATCAAAGGTACCATAAGTTTCAACCCGCAAGGAATTCTTGGGGACCCGTTTACCGTCGAATAAACTTGTGTTGCCTTTATCGCCACCCTTAGTATAAATGGCCATAGTTACCCCTTCTTTATCACTTATCAAATCGGTCTATGATGCCGACAATCGAACAATCATTGACATCCTTAGATATATCCTCTGAGTTTGCGCGTCGTGCCCCGGCGCCTCTGACGAGTAACACATACTCGCCAACCCCGGCACCGACGCTATCAGCAGCCACTTCTTCGTGGCGAACTTCTTCTCCATTAGAATTGACTGGTTGCACGATCATCAACTTTCTACCGACAAGTGAACGATCTTTTTGCGTTGAAACAACGCTTCCAACTACTTTTGCCATATACAATCTTCATCAGTCCTAATCTGTATAGTAATCTGCTTCAACCGGCTAACTTCCGTGGCTTCGGTTGTTAAATGCTGAGCAGTAGTGACAACGAGTACCGCTTTATCAGGTAAGGCAGCAACGTCTGATCTGCTAACTGTTTTGCGATTGAACGTCACCACAGGACGTCCCTTATCAACAACAAATTTCACCGGCCAATTTAACAGCATCTTTTTAGGAATAAAGTTGACCATGTATTGACTAATATTAAACGTGAAGTTTACTTGAAAGCTAATCCCTTGCAAGAGCCAGTGAACCCAGTCATTTGCCGTGTCCACTCGGTACAGATCAATTAACAAATTAATGGTGACATTGTTAATTGAGACGTTTGCAAAGTCGGTAAAAACCTGGTCATCAGGTGGTAAGGTCTTATCAAGATAATCAACTTCGAATGATTGGTGTTCGCGTTGTCTGATTTTCGTCAGTACTTGCTCAATAAGATGATCCATGTTGGCCACCAACCTTTAACTATTCAAGTTATTTCTTATCCGGAACGATGATCCGGCCATATGTTGTGCTCCCCATACCAACGTTAGCCGCATTGGCCTCGTCAGTATCGATGTGCATTTCAAGAACAAAGTCCTTACGAGGACGGGCAATAACGTCGTTAAACGTTGTCCGACGATTGTTTGACATGATCTCAACACAGACCGTATCGCCAAGCTTAACGCCAAGCGCTTGGCATCGTCATCACTCATGTGAATGTGACGCTTTGCAACAATGACCCCTTGAACGTCAACTTGTCCATCCGGCGTCACAAGCTTAACGGATGGCGTACCATCCAAGTGCCCAGAAAGCCGAATTGGGGCATCGACCCCAATTGCAATGGCTTCTGAACGGGCAATTTCAACTTGTGAGTGGGACCGGCATGGGCCAAGGACCCGCACGTGTTCGATCTTGCCAGCAGGGCCGACGATCGTTGCCACGTTTGCAGTTGCGTATTCGCCAGGTTGTTTCAAAGGCTTAAACGCTTCCATCTTGCCGTTAGGAAATAACGTTTTAAAATCTGCTTCAGTCAAGTGAATATGGTGGTTTGAAACGCTAACCTGAACACGGTTAGGGTCGCATTCCTCCGCAATCACTTGTTTGATAACTTGTCTGAGTTTCTCTTCAGTTAATTCCATAAATTAACAGCCACCCTTTGTTCGATTATTGATTATTTTGCAGGTTGAGGTAAGATGTTTTCTACTTCAGCGTGTGGACGAGGGATAACGAATGACGTTAAGACTTCGCCAATGTTTTCAGCAGCTTGAACGCCGGCATCAACAGAAGCTTTAACGGCACCAACATCACCACGAACCATAACAGTAACTAACCCGCTACCGATCTTTTCTTGGCCAACCATAACGACGTTAGCTGCTTTAACCATAGCATCGGCTGCTTCGATAGATGCGACAAGACCCTTTGTTTCAATCATTCCTAATGCGTTGTTCATAATCAATTCCTCCTATTTTTGGTGCCTTTTAATTCAGCGTAGTGAATGCACTTCTTATGTGGTTCCCCCATCTTGCGTGGGCAGGCAGGATCACCACAAAGGTTACATGTGGCTTCTTTTGTATCATTTTTGTCGGCTGTCTTTGCAGTTGCTGACTTATCCGACACTGGTGCTTCCTTTTGCTTAGCATCTGGTGTATTCCCTTTTGAAATAGCTAAAGGAGCAGCATTTGCTCCTCCAGCTTGATCGATTGTATTAGTCGATTCTTCCACCGGTGATGCTGCCAATGAATCGTCCTTTGGCTTAGGGGTATCCTTTGGTGCTGGTCCATCATTTGGCCCCTTCGGATCATCTGGTCCCTTTGGATCACTAGGTCCTTGAGGATCATCTGGCCCTTGGTCGTCTAAATGATTGCCTTTGATCGCATCATTTTTCCCTAAGGTCTCAATACCAGGCGCTGGGTTGGCAATCACGTCTGAGCAGTAAACTTGATCGCCAAGTTCACCGATACCAGCATCGATTGCGGCTTGAACGGCTGCAACATCACCAGTGACAGAGACGGTGATCCAACCGCCACCCTTAGTATTTTCAACGTATTTCAGACTCACATCGGCTGTTTTAAGCATTCGATCTGCCGCAACGATTGCGCCAGGAAGCCCTTCTACTTCAAGGTATCCAATTGATTGCATAAAACGTTCACCTGTCTTTACTTCTTGAATGGAACTCCTTTTACCAGTCGAGCAGCGTTTGCCCCAACTTTACGAACGGTGACCGGATCAGTGATCTGGACATCAAACAGTGGTTTATCAGGTGCCAAGTTTTTGTAATGCACAATGATCTGTGTATCATCAAAGGCGACCCCCACTGACAATCGTGAAGCAACGGAAGCGTTGTAAGCTCGTTCAACGGCTGAACTGCCTTCCATATCGAGAATTTGAAACGGAATTTGTTCCTCTTCCATGCCATTTAGCATTGGATCAAGAACTGCAGGAAGCTGGCCATTAGAACCCGTTGGTGTCGCCAATATAATTGACGGCCGTTCAGAATCAAATGCCATACTATCCCCTCTTCTCACTCGCGTATGAAAGAATCAAACCAGTCGCCACGGCGTTTCTTGGACCTTCAATTCCCCGAATATTACCACGACCTGCAACTAAGTTATAATGTGATAATTCATCGGTTACCAGTTGTGGAATTTCAAAGTCGAGGGCGGACCCACCGACAATGACCACGAACGGAATATCTCGGATATTACCTGTTGGACTAACGTGGTGTAAGGCACGAATAGCATTTGTAACGAAGACCCGTTTCTTGGCTGTTTGACGCACGATTTTAACTTTTTCAATGCTCAAATTACCTGGAAGCGGTTCGTATCCATCTGGTTTAACGGCCACAACTCTGGCGAATAAATCAGCAGGTAATGGATCTTCGAAGAATTGAACGGCACCATCTTCATGCCGTAACTGGAATAAATTATCAACCTTTGCAAGTGGATACTTCTTAATATCCTCTGCCAAGTATGGGTCTTCCAACCCAAGTTCAGAATTGATGATCATGGTGACCATATCACCGGCACCAGCCAAGTGAATCGCAACCTTTTCATCTTTCTGGTTGATAATTGAAGCATCGGTTGAACCGGCACCCAAGTCAAGAATGGCAATCGGCTTCGTTGTCCCAGGCGTTGTTAACGCACCCAGAATTGCTGATTCAGCTTCAGCACCACCAATTTCAACTTGGACGTGGAACTCGTCTTTCATGAGATCCGCAATCGCTTGCATTTGTAAGTGATCCGATTTAACCATGGCGGCGATCCCAACAGCTTGTTCCATCGAGAATTCACCAGCCAGACCACCCCGAACCGTTACAGGAACGGAGGTGTTGACAGCCAGCACATCTTGAATCGCAATGTCACTGTTTTGTTTGTCAGTTAACTGCGCCATCGTTTGACGCACCTTTTCCAACATTCCGCCGACGTTAGTGCCCGATTCACCGGTAATGTCATCGACACTATCGAACTCGTTCACCTTTTTCATGATGGCATCCGCACCAGCTGCAACGTTAACCTCGCCATGACCGTTTGGTTGGCCATTGATCAAGATCTTACCAGCTGGAATCACACGCGCTTTAACGTCACCAGCTGGCGTCTTAATGACAACAGCTGAACGGTTTCCAATTAAAGCCCGGGCAACGGGCACAATGTTTTTAGTTTCTTCAGAAGAAAGTTCGAACAGTGTGGCGATACCATATGGGTTTGACAATTGAGCAATGACCTTGCCAGGTGGTGCAACTTCAACCGCGGCAAGCATGTTCAACGGTACCTTGTCGATCTGTGACACTTCATCCACAATTGGAATCTTTTTTGTTAACCGGTTATTGATCAGGACACCATCATCACTTTGGAGGATGGCAGCTGTGATCTGATAGCCTGATGCAACGTAAGCGTTAATCAGCTTTGCCGCATCCGCAAAATCAATTTCTTTGGAGATGATCACGATGTAAGGCTTGTCCTTATCACCCTGACTCAACAGATCCAGCAAATTTACCGTGTAGCCAGAACCTGTTCCGACACCCCCAGGCGTACCTGGGTTATGCCCGATCATCGTTGATTCAGTAATGACCGTTTCAGTAATGGTTTCCATCGCAACATCACCAATAACGGGCGTTGCTTCGTTGATCCGAATCAGATCAACATCGGAAATTTGCATGTTTGATTTTTGCAAAACGATTTGAATCGATTTACGAACCCGATCAAGTTTTGCTTGGTACCTTTAATGCCAGTTGTTTCGGAAATTCCAGAATTAATGAAATTTACTTCACCACTGTCAGACACATCCGCAAGGGCAACTTCAGTAGAGGAATTTCCGATATCAACACCAATTACACGTGTCATACTAAAACCCCCTAACTAGTTATCGCCCTTCAACTTCTTGTTGACTTCGTAGTTTGTAGCAGCCTCTTCGAACCATGCGGCACAAATCGGTGCGTGGTACTTGTCACGAAGATCTTTGGCGGTATCCAATAATTCTTGTTTTGTTGAACGGAATGGCCGTAATGAGTTGTAAAGGTTCAAAACAACATCATCAGGAACAGAAGTTAATTCTGAAGCCCGTTGCATGTTCCGTTGAATGGCAGGACGGCCAGCGTTGGCAGCAATTTCACCTTGTAACTTCAACGTTGCTGGGGTGATCCGCATATCCTTGGCAGTAACCTTACCGTTAACGACGTTTTCCAACGTAATTTCGTTAACGCTTTGTCCTGTTGGTGTTTTGATTAAATCTGAATGCTTTTCAAATAGTGGGTAGTCAGCAGCCCCTAATTCTTTTTCAGAACTAGTAGCGGTGCTAGCACTAGTTGATGCACTAGAAGCGTTGCCGCCCTGTTGTAACTGAGCAGCAATTCTAGCGACTAAGTCATCTACTTCGCTCATAGTATTAAATCCTCCTCAATTAAAGGGTAACCTTAATTTCTTCGGCAGCCTTACCAACGACAACCTGCTTCGTTTCCTTAATGTGCATCAAGGCTGAAAGAGCTTGATATTGGACACGAGCCATTTGATCGTTAACGGTTGGCACTGGGTTTGGTGACATTCCCTTGGCATATTGGGCAGCGTTCTTACCAATTGCCCGGTAGGCATCAAGTGTTAACACTGGTGCTTGAGGGAATAATTCAAGGTTAGATAATGGTGCTTGATCCTTTTGGTGAATGATCGTTGTACCCTTTGATTGAATAGCAACTGAAATGCCAGAACCAGATAACTGGTCAACATCAGCGGAAACAAAGGAAACATCTGAAGTCCGGTATACCTTAACGACCCGAGCCTTCAAGCCTTCTTCTTCGATCCCGGCAATGACTTGACGTAGGATATCCTTGTGAGGAATCTTGGTCATGGTCTTAGTCAAAACTTCAGCAAATGCTGGGGCAACCCCGATCACAACTTCGTCCTTTGACAGACCTGGCTTGGCGACACCAACGTGTTCAAACCAATCTAACTTCTTCTCTGGTACGGCACCTTCCTTGGCACCAGCAACTGGGGCTGATGCTGCAGATTGGTCACCACCAAAGGAAATTGGCGTATCAGTGTTTTGAACTTCACTTAAAACGCCTTTGATAATATTTCTAAGCAATGTTTCATCAATTTCTGAACTCACTGTGCTTACCTCCCTTCGACCTGTCTGGTTAGAATTCCAACTTCTGAGGATCCAAAGCCCACGGAACGTTTTCTAGACGGTTCCACTTGTCTTTGTCTTCCCATAGACGGTAACCAGTACCTGGGCCTTTGTAATCGTTAGCATCGTTAATAGCTGAAGTACACTTCCAACCATCCAAGAAGACAGCGGATGTTTGCAGGTAGTCACCACAAACTTTTTGTTGAGCTAACTTAAGCACAGCTTCAGCGACGTCTTTGATATCGTGGTCGTATAAGGCCTTGATAACATCAATGACCGTAATACCACGAGTCATTAAGTCTTGAGCAGCCTTCATATCTTGCACCATGTCACGTTTTGGCATGTCGTTTGAATTGCTGCCGTAAGTTGCGGCTTCAACTTCTTCATCAGTGATTGGTGGTAAGCCTAACCCATCAAAGACAGCTTGGAGAGCAACACCGGCCTTGTGACGAATCTTGATTGATTCTTCTTCAGTGATAGGCATGATCCCACCATTGATGGCCAAGTCACGTTCCAAAGTAATGTAATCATCGAAGTCTAAGGCATCCATGTTTGACCCAGCAAAGGTGTTATCAATGTTTTCTTCGGCGGCATACCCTGATGAAATGTAATCAGTACCGGCGATGAATTGACCGATCATCCGGCCAGTCCGACGAATGTCAGAGTGAGAGAAGGCTTGGTCGTTACCAGAAGCACATTCAAGGTCAAGTGACATACATAGTAAGTTTTCACCGAGAACTTCACGGATCCCGCCTACGACGGCACCTGGCATCCCGATACAACTAACACCACCGTTTTGCAGGCCTTGAACACCTGATGCTTTGGTAATGTAGATACAACGTGCTTCAAGGTAAAGCATTGACTTACCTTCAGTGTAGCCCATCATAACCTCTGAACCGGCACCTGAAGTAAACCGCATCTTCAACCCACGTGAAGCGTAGCAAGAAGCTAAGAAGCCCTTTGACCAAGGGGTATCATCACCATCAGTGAAGACCCGGTCAGTCCCATAAACGGAAATCGTTTCGGCATAGGCGGTAAACCCACGCATCCCTAAACTCAATTCGTCAGCTTCTTCAACTGAACATTGGGTGATAACACCAGGACGGCCACTTTGAGCACCGACCATGATTGAAATGGCGTTCATTGGCGCATACCGAGCAACGGCAGTCGTGGTTTCTTCTTCAGGAACCCCACGTAAAGCGGCTTCGGCAGCATCAGCAGCAATTTCAACTGGGTTATCCAACGTGTTGGTGGCGTGGACTTGTGTCATAGGTGTCCGACGTGGCCGCATCTTTTGAGTTGCCATGATCATTTCAGCAAAGTTCAACTGGCTGATAACTTCAGCAGCCTTTGCAGGAGTCATAGCTGTTGTGTATTCAATAATTTCAGCACGGGAGACGTTAGGATCACACATCATGTTGGCGATCTTAACTGAATCGGTCTTTAAAGTCTTTTCAGCGTTGTCCAAGTTGATCCCGTATTCGGCGATGTACTTGTCGATAAGGTCGAAGTCTGCCTTCTTCTTACCATCCATTTCAGTAACAACACCGTTTTCGATCGTAATACTTGGTGTTGGATCATTCTTACCGTTAAGGGCAACTAATCCTTCATCATCCCAGTTCTTAACGAACCCATCTAAATGAACTGGACGTTTCTCTAATTTTTCAAATCTTTTTTGACGTTCCAATATTGTTCCTCCTCTCTGCTACTACTTAATGTATGATGGAAAATCATTTACTGGAGTTTCGCCAAGTTGTGCCAAAAGCTTAAGGCCAACTTCACGGCCGGCAATAACGGCCTGGCGAACGGCACCTGAATCACCGCTAATGTGAACCATCCCTTCGTTTGAGAAGCTGGTCCCATGACTAGGAGAAGCAAAGGAAAGAACGTTAACCCCGGCAGTTTTAATTGCAGTATCGGCCATAACAACACCGATCCCAGAAGGGGCGCCACAAATCAAACCGTATGCTTTGCCTTCAGGAGCGCCGAATGCCATGTGGCAGGCGCCTGAAGCACGGGCAGTAAATTGTAATTCCAAGTGACCAGCAGCAGAGTTATAAACGTCTCCAAAAGTCCGGCTCAGGTTATCCAAAGCTACATTAATAGCTGAACGAACGTCTGAAGGATCATACCCACCAACAAGAATCAAAGAACCGTGACCAGCGCCACCCTTTGTATCACGTGGAAGTTCGATATCGACAACTTCTGTGTTGGTTGCCTTAACAGCTTCGTCCATGGCCATAATTTGTGGGCCAGCACCTGAACGAGCACTAAGAATACCAAGTACAGAGTATTTCTTTGTAATGTGCAGTTGATCTAACAAAGTTGGGTCAACACTGGGAATACACATACCAATGGTGTCACCGATTTCTCGAGTTCCAACAAACTCAGGGACAACACTAGTAGAGTTTAAAAAATCATTCATTTCGAATCCTCCCGATGCATTTGACTGATTTTTATCATCAAGCGAGATTCCTTTTTTGAGGAGCTCACTCATTACTTGCTCAACTAACGCGTCTTTATTCACACTCATACCCTAATCTCCTTTAATAATCAGGCTAACTGACTATTCTGCAGAGAGTTTCTTAGGATCTGGGAGAATCTTTTCAACATCGCTATGTGGACGTGGAATGACGTAGTTAGATAAGACTTCACCGATATTTTCAGCTGCTTGAACACCAGCATCAACAGCGGCTTTTACGGCACCAACGTCACCGCGAACCATAACTGTGACTAACCCATGACCAATCTTTTCTTGGCCCACCAAATCAACATTTGCGGCCTTGACCATTGCGTCGGCTGCTTCGATTGAGGCAACCAGACCTTTCGTTTCGATTAATCCTAAAGCTTCTTGGTTCATTAGAGCTTCCTCCTAAATTTTGGAAGTGCAGTGACGTTAGACAGTAAACGTTTGAGAAGTTGTTATTATCTAATTTCCGCGCATTTCCAATTAGTTTTGAAAACACTTACATTATAGGTGATTCTATTTGTGATATTTTAATCAAGTGTATTTCGCGATGTCAAAAAAGGTAAACGCTTTCAAAAGAATATGGCATTAGTGCAAAATAATACAAATTAATTTAAAAATTATGTTGAACTACCGTTGCGATTATTTTAAAATCAATTGTAAAGGAGTTGGCATCGTTTACCGTATTTATACAGTGTACGTGAACCGCTTCTCATACAATTGGAGGAGGACCATTTATGATCGACTATCCACTTAAAACAGAAGACTATCGTACACTTGCAGGGGCGGTTGCGACGTTCGCCGGTATTACTCAGATCGACACTGTTTTTTATACCTTAGACGAGCAATTACTAAAGGATAACGCTGTGTACTCAGGGCTTGACGAGGTCCAAAAGAATATCAACTTTGATGCGTTAAAGGTCTACGCGATTTTTCCTGTCACCATTGAGCATCGCCTATGGGGATTCATTATTTGTAACTCAGTAAACGTTTCCCAACAGCGTATTTATCTTTCTAGAAGTTATCTCGAAAATATCTTTAATCAACTGCTAGAACCGGATTTCAACATCACCGTGTCTGTCTGGGATGCCCTAGATACGGAGCAGTTGTCTAAAATCCGCTACTTCGACACTTTCTTGCGTGCCTCAACAGCAGAAGGTAATCAAATTACCACGCAGCCGGTCAAGACGGACCGCAATAAGTACCACAATGTAGAAACTGAATCGCAGCCCACTGTCCAAAGTGAGGATGATGGCGTCACCCAGAGTATTGATGCCGCCATTCAATATATTGAAAAGAACATTCGGCACACGATCTCACTGTCGACCGTCGCGCAAGAAGTCTTTTTGTCCCCGTCCTACCTCAGTCGAATTTTTAAGAAGATCCTCGACGTCAACTTCATCGACTACGTGAACTACCGAAAGATTGCAGTAGCCAGTGAAAAACTCGCTTTGTCTAAGCTGCCGATCAACTACATTGCGAATCAAATCGGCTTCCAACAGACGAGCTATTTCACCAAGATCTTTAAGCAACGCACTGGTCTGACACCATCGGAATACCGCCACCAGAATACGTCGATTCAAAAGATCTTTACAATTCACCGCGATATTACCTGGCAGGAAAGTGACACCGTTTTTGACGTCTCAAAACGCTATTTCCAAAAAAATGACATTGCCTACTTCTCGCAGCCGGTAAATGGCTACCCGTACTTTAATAACATCAGCAACCTCGCCGACTCGACCGGCTCTCGCGGTTGGATCTATACCGTTGACTGTAAACAGCCGACGGTGCCATCGAGTGCTGTCAGCATTAAAGGCAAGTCAGTTGTACAGTGGATCTACACGGCATTCGCGAATTAGGTCATTTTTACCAGGTACAAGCAAAAATAATGGTATTTTTTTGAACACGCGTCAATTATCCTACGACAATTAAGTAATAGTTGGTTTTCTCATCCATTTAACGTTTGATAAATTAAAAGTCTCTCCTATTTTCAATTTCACATCGTAATTTAGGAAAAATACTTAATTTATGACATTGTATACTGGACACTTTTCTGAATACGCAAAAAAATGCTATCAAATTAACTTGATAGCATTTTTATTTGAATAAGTGCAGGATGACTAATGAACAGCCGTTTCCAATGCGGCGGCAAGAAAACCACCGATCAGTGGACCACACATTGGAACCCATGCATAGTCCCAATGAGCTGAACCCTTGTTAGAAACAGGCAAGATCGTGTACGCGAACCGCGGACCCCAGTCACGGGCCGGGTTAATGGCGAACCCGGTGGTCGTCCCTAAACTAGTACCAATGACGAAGATCAAGAAACCAACAACAAGTGGTTTCAAGCCAGTTGTGAAGTTACCTAAGTTAAGAAGAATAAAGACAAACGCAAATGTTGCGATAACTTCTGAGAGGAAGTTGAAAAGTGGTGACTTAATTGCTGGCATCGTAGCAAATATCCCAACAGTGTTCCCATTCTCTTCCCCTTTGGTTTCTTTAAAGTGTGCCCCAAAGCAACCATGACGATTGCTGCGCCACAAAACGCACCTAAGAATTGACCTGCTAAATATGGCAAAACTTCATTCCATGGAAACAACCCGAAGATTGCAAATGGAATTGTAACTGCAGGGTTCAAATGCCCATCTGAACCCAAAAGACCTGCAACATAGACCCCCATGGTAACAGCCATACCCCATGACAGGCAGACGAACAGCCAACCTGAGCCTTTGGCATACGTCTTATTTAAGTTGATCCCAGCACCAGTCCCGGCTCCTAAGAGAATCAGGATTGCAGTGCCGAAAAACTCACCAATAAAACCATCCATTAGTGACACCCACCTTTATATTAGTTTGTTAATTCACAATTAACAAACTAATATTAGCATATTTGTAAGCGCTTTATTTACATTATTTTCACTTCTTTACAACATAAATGTGATTCCTTACAACAATAATGTGTGATGTCGTTCAATATTTTACTGGTCTGCCCGTTCGTCATTGCACATTTTCATAAGCATTTGTCCAAGAACGTGTTGCCTGTTAACAGGTTTAACAACGTCATGGCTAAATTTGTTGATTTCAGTAAATGTACTATCGCCTAACGTATAATACGTGACTGATGAAAACACCTTTGAAAGTCGCGACTCAATCACACGAAGCCGAGTGTAAGACGACGGACTAGTGACCAGCACTCGATTAATGGTTTGACCCTGTAACGCGGCAACAATTTCGTTCTCCTTTTGCTGCGACCAAGTGTTCTTATAACAGATCATTTGGTGCACATTTACGAGTGCCGACAACCGATTTTGTTTGACGTGACGATTGCCGGTTAACCACAGCACGGGAGCATTGGTACTATGCTGCACCAGTTGCGCCAAACTGGCCTGATTTTCCGATTGAGACTGGTGCACCTGAGTTGCCCCGCGGCGACGTAACTGATCAGCCATTCTTTGACTTAAGACATAGTAGTGTGGTTGCCGCTGGTCTTGCCAATATTGTCCTAAATAGAGCTGGAGTGCAAAGGGACTGGTGATCACAATGTTTTCGGCTTGGGCAATCTGAGCCACCTCTGACGGCGTTAACTGACTAGCGACCAGTTCACGCAACGACATATACAACGGCGTCGTTACCGTTGCGAGTGCCCGTTGAAACTCAGTTGAGACCTTTTCTTTCGGATACGTAATCAAAAATGCCACTTAAAACACCTTCTCATTTTAACGATTTAGCGCTTGTAGAAGTCCCTTGCCACCTTGAATCTGATACGTCGAATAGTGGCCCGCCTTAAAGTCGAGGTTCCAGAAAACCGTTCCCGGTACCCACGCTTGGTGCATGACGCGCAGTGTCCCTAAATGGGCCACTAGTAACATGTTTGCCGTTTGATTGAACATCGGCATCAACGTTGCAACAGTAGTCAGTACCCTATTAGAAAAATCAGCGAAAGATTCCGCACCATTGGGCGTTACATCAAAGGGATTGGCAATCCAATCATGCCAGGTCACTGTCCTTGGCCTCAATTTCATCCGCATCCAAGCCCTCCCAATCACCAAACCCTTTTTCATTCAAGCCGGGATTAACGAGTACTTCTGCGTTCGGGTGGTCTTCGATAATGGGCTGAGCCGTTTGTTGCGTGCGACGCGTATCACTACGGATAATGACGTCTAGCGGTTGTCCGCGTAGCTTGGCAGCCAGTTGGCTTGCCTGTTGTCGGCCCTGTTCATCAATCGGAACATCCAGCGCACCGTAAAATTTACGTTGCTGATTAAGCGTTGTTTCACCGTGACGGGTCACAAATAGCGTCATTTTAGCACCTCTATAATCCCACTATAGACCAGCAGGAAGACAACCTGCGACAGCTCACCAAAGGCGCCAATGGTGTCACCGCTGAAGCCCTTTAATAATCGAATATGAAAGCGCCGATAAAAATACCCGAAAACAACCATGCTAAATAGCCAACTAGTCCCGGCCACTGCAACACCGCGCCGATCACCACAATTGCGAGCACCTGCGAGGCAACGATCCGCCAAGTCTTCACGCCGACCCAGATACTGGCAAGACCACTATCGCCGTTGTAGACCATCTTGTAAAACAGTAGTGCAATACCCGTTTTGGCCATCATTGTCATCACCGCGGTGAGTCCGATCAACTGCCAAAGGGGTAACTGGTTACAGATCACAATACCACTGCCGATAACGATCAGGTAAAAGTAGATCAGCCCCAGCGCGCCCATTGTCCCCAGCCGGCTATCGTGCATAATTTCCTTCATCCGTTCTGGTTTCCGCGATGAAAACAACCCATCAGCGGTGTCCGCAAGCGCATCTAAATGAAAGCCGCCCGTGAGCAGACCATCTGTGATCCAGTAGATCATCCAAGCAAACCACAGTGGAAAAATACTAGCGAACCCCCAGAAGATCAGCGCCTCGATGCAGCCCAATAAGAGTCCAAAGAGGCTGAAGTACTGAATATTATTTTTAAATTTAGTCGTTGCATCCTTTATTTCAATTGGAATCGAAATGCGCGTGAAGAATTGCGCGTATAAAATCATTGCTTGTCCCATACGAACCCCCAATTATTTCAACTGTTGCGGTAATCCACTGACGACAAAATACACATGGTCCGCGGCTTGGGCCAGACGCTGATTAACTTGACCATAAATATCTCGCAATATTCTGGTCTGCTTCGTTGCCGGGACGATGCCCAGACCTGTTTCGTTAGTCACGATCACCATTGACTGACTGGTTTTCTGCAAGGCTGAAATGATGCTTTCCCACGCCTCAAAAATAAGGTGGCTGACCATGGCAATCTCATCGCTTGTCATCTGGTCGATGGCATCATCAAGCTCAAGATGGCGCGAACTAGCAAATTCAATTGCCCAATCGTAAAATAAGTTGGTATTGAGCATCGTAGCATCATCCAGCAGATAGGCATCGTATTGACTGGAAGCCACAAACTCACCAACTTGTTTAAAACGCTCCTCAGTCACCCAATTCTTGGCTTCCCGCCGTTTTTGGTGCGTTTTGATACGCAACTGCATCTCCGGATCCGGTTGCGTCATCACGCCAGTGGCAATATAACAGACTCGCGCATCATCTTGAAGAGATTGCTCGGCAAACACGGATTTACCGCTCTTTGCCCCGCCCGTCACGAGTGTTAAGCTGTTTGTCATTTTATCGCCTCCTTCAAGTCCGCAATCGCAACTAATTCTGGAAATTTCTGGGTCACTTCCGCCGCCTGCGTTTTTGTCACAGCAACCAGCACAACCGTTGCCGGCCCTGCTGACGTGTGCAACGCTGGCGCTTCACTGTCGACCAGATAATGAATAGCAAGTCCGTGAGTCTGCGCCATCTGGCCGAGCTCATAGGTGACGCCTTTTGATCCAACCGGCAGCATGTCCACCACTGCAGACTGTTGCCTGATTTGGCGCACCGTATCATAACTGAAAATGCTGTCCAAATGGGCAACCACTTCATCGCCAACATACGGCACCCCCAGCTGGAAAACTGTCAATTCAGCCGTTGCGGTCGTCGGCATCATGTTATTTTGAATGCGGCCGATCACCGTAATACCAATGGAGGTTGTAATTGTGGCCATGTTATCTTCGGTACTGCCATTTAGCGGCACATCAGCTAACTTCGCCCGCGCCATTTCGGCACGCACCCCCGCAATCATTTTTTCACCTGTCGGCACCAGCTCATTGCCGATCGTATCGATCACCGTTATGGGTTGGGCACCATAGCACATTAACTCGAGCAAGGGAACCCTTAAAGAATAAGCAGCCGTAATAGCTGGATCAACGGCTACAACGTCTGCTTTTTTCTCCCCAATTCCGGCACTGCTGTCGCACGCGATCACGAGTGATTCCTCAGAAGTGATCGGTGCTAACGTTAAGTCTCGAAACTGTGTATTTTTCATCTGTTTTACCCGTTATTCACGGCGTCGAACGCATCGTTGAACGCCTGAATCGTGTCGTCAATGTCTTGCGTCGTGTGTTTGCTCGACATAAAGTTCGTTTCAAACTGTGATGGTGCCGTGTAGATACCCTGTTGCAGCAACTGCTTAAAGAATTTCGCAAAGTAGGCCACATCGCTGGCTTGCACGTCCGCAAAGTTGTTGACGTCGCCACCGTTGAAGAAGTAGCTCCACATCGTCCCAACGTGGTGCACTGTGATCGGTACATCGTGCGCATCTGCTGCGGCTTTGATGCCTTCAACTAACCGCGTCGTTTTAGCCGTCATGTTCTTGTATAGGTTATCATTCAGCTGATTAAGCGTGCTCAACCCACCAGTCATCGCAAGGGGATTACCTGACAGTGTCCCAGCATGGTAAACACTGCCATCCGGCGTAATGTGTTCCATAATGTCGCGCCGGCCGCCAAAGACGCCAACGGGCAAGCCGCCGCCAACAACTTTACCAAGTGTGGTCAGGTCTGGCTTAATGTGGTACAAACTCTGCGCACCATGGTAGGCTGCCCGGAAACCGGACATCACTTCGTCAAAAATCAGCAGTGATCCTGCGTCAGTTGTCAGTTGCCGTAACGTATCCAGGAATTCTTGGGTCCCAGGGATTACACCCATGTTTCCCGCAATTGGTTCAACGATCACAGCGGCAATTTCTGGTCCGTTCTTTTCGAACACGGCCTTGATGCTTCAACATCGTTATATGGCACGGTCAAGGTATCGTAAGCCAAATCCTTTGGCACACCTGGCGACGTGTTGATGTTAAACGTGGCTAACCCGGAACCCGCGTCAACCAGCAATGAATCACTATGCCCATGGTAGTTCCCAATGAACTTAACGATCTTATCACGGTGGGTAAAACCGCGGGCTAGACGAATCGCACTCATCGTGGCTTCCGTCCCAGAGGACACCATCCGCATCATTTCAACGGATGGGACGATCTCGCGGATCTTCTTTGCCAGCTGTGTTTCCAATTCTGTTGGCGCACCGTAGCTGGTTCCCTTCGCCGTGGCTGCTTGGAGCGCACTCACGACCTGATCATCAGCATGACCTAAGATCAGCGGTCCCCACGAGAGCACGTAATCAATGTACGTATTCCCATCAATATCTTCAATGTGTGACCCTTTTCCCTGTTTAATAAACAGCGGGTCGCCACCCACGTTCTTGAACGCACGAACTGGACTATTCACACCACCTGGCATGTAACCCTGCGCTTCCTTGAACGCTTTTTTTGAGTTGTCAAAATTCTTCAATGTGTTTGGTTCCCTTCTTAATGAGTATTGCCGTTGCCGGTTAAGTCGTTTCATTATTATCTAAAACACAGATTAAACGCAAACGCCTCAACACATCCCGACTACTGAGCCATCCGAGCAGCAACTTCCTTCGCAAAATAGGTAATGATCAGATCAGCACCAGCACGCTTAAGCCCCACCAGCACTTCGTTAACGATCTGTTCTTCATTGATCCAGCCATTTGCGGCAGCCGCTTTAACCATCGCATATTCGCCTGAAACGTTATAGGCCACGAGCGGCAAATTGGTGTTGTTACGCACATCACGAATGATATCAGCAAACGCCATCGCTGGCTTGACCATGGTAAAATCAGCCCCTTCGGCTTCATCACTCTTCATTTCCCGAATTGCTTCAAGACGGTTAGCCGGATCCATCTGGTAGCCTTTACGATCGCCAAATTGTGGGGCGCCGTCAGCAGCATCCCGGAATGGGCCGTAGAAGCTTGATGCAAACTTAACGGAATAAGCCATGATCGGCGTTTCGATATAACCAGCTTTATCCAAGCCCTCACGAATAGCGGCAACAAACCCGTCCATCGCATTTGATGGCGCAACCATGTCAGCCCCGGCCTTTACTTGGCTGACCGCAACCTTAGTGTTGTATTTAAGTGATTCATCATTTAACACTTTGTGATCCTTCACGATTCCGCAATGGCCAGTGGATGTGTACTCACACATACAGGTGTCGGCAATGACAATGAGGTCTGGGTAGGCTGCCTTGATCTTACGGATGGCCTGTTGCACAATGCCGTCATCCTCCCACGCGCCTGACCCGACGTCATCCTTGTGATCTGGAATCCCAAAAATGATGATCGACTGAATACCAAGATCAACGATTTCCTTAATTTCATCTAAGATCGTATTGAGACTATACCGGAAAATGCCAGGCATGGAGGCAATTTCTTCCTTATCAGAAATCGTGGCATCTACGAAAACCGGCATGATGAGATCAGACTTTTCCAAGTGCGTCTCGCGGACGAGATCACGCATTGCAGCACTGCTTCTTAAACGACGATGACGATCAAATGTAACCATAATGATAAACGCTTCTTTCTGTTGGGTGTCGACCGCTTACCGCATTGTCAGCAAGTAAGCGTCACCATCCAGCTTATAAATTTATTTTAACGTTGATTCAATTAATTTCAAAGCGCCTTCTGAAATTAATGTCTCAGCAGCTTGTTGGCCAAGGTTATCCTCAGGCGCGCCCTGGACTATTTTGTTGAATAAATGGTGGCCATCCGGCGATGCAACCAGGCCTTTAAAGGTGACCTGACTGCCAGTCGTCTCAGCAAAGGCGCCAATTGGGTAATTGCAGCTGCCACCAAGAGCACGCAGAAAGTCGCGTTCCACGCGAACGTTCAGTTGGGTTGTTGCATCGTCGATCGTACTCAACAGGGCCAAGGTGTCGGCATCTGTTTTGCGACATTCGATGGCGAGTGCCCCCTGCCCCGTTGCAGGCAGGATATCATCCTTCAAGCTTAGACGGTAGAGCCATCTAATGGCACTTGCAGGCGATCCAACCCCGATTCGGCCAAGATAACGCCATCCAGGTGTTCCGTTTCAATTTTCTTGATGCGCGTATCCACGTTACCACGAATTGGAATCACCTGAACATCCGGGCGCAAATGCAGCAGCTGGCCCTGACGGCGCAAACTATTCGTGCCAATGCGCGCCCCCTCGGGTAGATCTGTTAAGCTCGAAAACTTCCGCGGGCTGATCAGACAATCAAACGGCGACTCACGCTTGGGAATGGCCCCAATCATCAGATCATCCGGTAAGACAGGCATGACGTCCTTTAGACTGTGAACCGCAAAATCGATCTCGCCAGTTTGCAGCTGGGCCTCGATTTCCTTCACAAAAACGCCCTTCCCACCAATTTTTTGTAAACTATCTTTTAAATTACGGTCCCCCTGCGTCACGATTTCCTTGATCTTAAACGTGATGTTTGGGAAGCGTTCCTGTAAGGCTGCGATGACCAATTTAGATTGGCACATGGCCAGCAGCGATTTACGGGATCCAACAATAACTTCATTTTTCATAAGGCTGCTCCTGTTTAACTAAGTCCGTTGAAAGACCAAAGATCTGGCAAACAAACGCGAGGTCCAAGTCAGCATCATCCTGCAAAGAGAGTTCCTTCACACTCTTAATGGGACCAAGAATCATCTGGTTGATGATCGATTTCATGTGCTTGCTGATTACTTTGCGCTGATGGGCATCTAGCTCTGGCAGTTTACGCAATAAACTGTCGTACGCGGTTTTCTCAACGTCCAGTGCCGACTCACGAATCTCTTGAATGACGGGCACCACGTGAAGCTGTTGCTGCCAAACAAAGAAGGCATCAACTGCCGCTGGTACTTGGGCTGCCATCGCTTCAAGCATCTCACCCTTAGCCATTTGGTTTTCAGAGATAATCGCCGTCAGATGGTCAATGTCAAAGTAGGTGATTTCAGTTGGCAGGTCCTCACTGTGGACGTTACGCGGCACACCCAGATCAACGACCGTCTTCAAATTGGTTGCGCCACTCGCCAAGGTATGGCCGTTGAGCACCGGCTGTTTAGCTGAGGTTGCTAAAACCACAGCATCCGCAGCGTTAGCCGCAACAGCCAGTTTATCCCAATCAGCTGCCTGCACCGTCTCACCATAGCTAGCGGCAAGCGCGGTCGCCCGCTCGTTTGTCCGATTTAAAATGGTGATGTCTTGAAAACCCATGGTACTTGCATTTTTTAGGACATGAGTGCCGACATCACCAAGACCGGCAATGACTAAATGCTTGTCAGTCAGGTCTTTCAAACTCAGTTTAATTTGATGTAACCCAGTCTGTCCCGATGTTTTAGCCAGTTCACTGACCCGATACGTTGTGTGTTGTTTCTTAGCAAACGTGATAGCAGTTTTAGCCAGATGGTTAAGGATGACCCCCGTTGTTCCCTGATCTCTAGCGGTAAAAAAGGCTTCCTTCACCTGTCCTAGGATCTGCGGCTCGCCGACGATCAGCGACTCTAACCCAGTTGTCACACGCAACAAGTGGGCAACTGCGTCCTGTTTAAACCCGATCTGCGCCCACTGTGTGATTTGGTCAATACTGACATGAAACCAGTTCGCTAAGAACCGTTTGATATAGTATCGGCCGGTATGGATCTGGTCGACCACGGCGTAAACTTCGGTTCGGTTACACGTTGATAATATCATATTTTCGAGGATCGATTTTTCGTCACTTAACAGTGCGTTCGCCCGGGTCAGCTCATCCTTACTGAAAACGAGCTGTTCTCGGGTCGTGATCGGCAGCTGTTGATAGTTCAGACTGACGTAGATGACAAACATGGGTTAACCCTCCTCCTGATTAAACCAGTGTCTCGTTTCCAGCCACTGGCGAATTTCTTTTTTGATCTGCTTGGCCTTAGTTGGTGATTTGCCCTTCGTTGAGACGGTCACCAGCAAATTTTTTGACTCAACGCGCGCCACATTGAAAAAGTCAGACTGTTTTTTATCACTCGCGTCGTTAACTAATTGAAAGTGAGTCGCGTCTTTTGTGACCTGCCGATTGACGCGACGACTATTGGTGCAGGCAATAATCAGATCCATGTCGGCAATATCGCCCGTTGCGTAGTCTTTTTTGATCCAGGTGATTTTTGCCGGATCAATTTTGTCGCACAGCGATGGGCTGATCACAAAGACGTTCGCTTTAGCGTCCAGCAGACCGGCTACTTTCCTAGCGGCAATCTTCCCGCCGCCAATGACGGCGACCTGCTTGCGACTCAGATCAATATTGATTGGGTATGGATAATTCACGAGGTTCACTTCCTGTAATCCACGTCAGACGCAGCTAAAATGTCATCAATCTTAGCCATATCGACGTTTTCTTCGACAATTTTCGCTAATTTTTCGTACTGGGCTTCCTTATACTCAGCCATTGTTTCGTTCTTGGCATGTAGTGGCTGGAGCCCCTTTGCAACCCGAAGCTGATCCAATAATTGGCGCGTCCATGCCGTATTATCAAATATCCCATGCAGGTAGGTGCCCCACACGCTGCCATCAGCATTGACCGCACCGTCTAAACGATCCTCCGGTTGCCCGTTATTTTCAATAATCGTTGAAAATGGGCTGGCGTTTACCCCTAAACTGGTTTCACCCATGTGAATCTCATAGCCGTGCAAATCCGTGCCTGCATGCTGTGCAATCGCTTGAGTGGTCGTTTTTTCACCGGTAAAGGTCGTTTGAATATCCAATAACTGTAAGCCGTCTTGATCAGTAATATCAGATTCAACATGGTTCGGGTCATGGAGCTTACTGCCCAACATCTGATAACCGCCGCAAATGCCAACAATTTGTGTTTTTCGTTCATGCAGCGCCTGAATTTCTGACACGAATCCATGCTCGCGCAGATAGGCCATATCTTCGTTGGTGTTTTTACTCCCTGGCAAGATCAGTAAGTCGGGGTTGCCAAGGTCTTCTGGCTTAACCACGTACCGAACGGAAACATCCGGTTGAATTTCAAGACTGTGAAAATCAGTAAAGTTCGATAATTTCTGGAGTGCCATCACGGCCACATCCAAGTCCTTGGTCGTATCCATGACTCGCGACTTGCGTTCCAAGGCCACGCTATCTTCTTCATCCAGGTCAACGTCAGTCATCGGAATGACACCGATCACCGGCACACCAGTCAATTCTTCAATCATATCATTGCCGGGCTTCAGTAGACTAGCATCACCGCGAAACTTATTGACAATGATGCCCTTGAACCTCTTTTGGTCTTCTTCAGGCAACAGTTTGATCGTCCCATAAATTGAGGCGTACATGCCGCCCTTATCAATATCCGCAACGAGGATCACTGGTGCGTGGGCCATTTCAGCCATGCCCATGTTGACCAGGCCCTTGGTATCGAGATTAATTTCTGCTGGACTGCCAGCCCCTTCCAGCACCATCACATCATTTTCAGCAGCTAATGACCGGTACGTGGCTAACACGCGGTCTTTAAGCGCCATCTTGTGATTCTGGTATTCAACCGCCGTCATGTCGGTCAGGACCTTCCCCATAAAGACGACCTGTGATTCCTTGTCCGTCGACGGTTTAAGTAGTAGCGGGTTCATCCGCACGTCTGGTGCAACGCCAGCCGCCTCTGCCTGAAACACCTGCGCGCGGCCCATTTCTTTGCCATCCGCAGTAATGTATGAGTTGAGTGCCATATTTTGTGATTTAAACGGGGCAACCTTTAAGCCGCGATTCTTCAATATCCGGCAAAGCCCGGCCGCAACCCAGCTCTTGCCTGAATCCGACGCGGTCCCCTGAAACATGATTGATTGTGTGCCCATAATCTAATCAACCCTCCTGAATTCATCAATGGTCATCGATTCTTATAAATGACGCGTGATCGTGCGTCACACTCATGGTCTTGACCGGGATGCGGCCACCATGTATGTAGGGTCTTTTCGATCTTATCTGCCACTTTAAAATGAGCGTGGCTTTTGCTTTAGTAGCGTTACCAATCAAGGAACCCAACGCCCTCAAAGACAAAACGAAAAGACCTGAAACTCAAAACGCATATGTTTTCTTCAATAATAATGTTGAGAAGTAGGGCAACTTTTCCGTTGAATCCACTTCCGACAACTTGACTGTTTGTTGTGTGCGCATTGATGCGTTACTAATGATGAGCGCGTGGTCCAACAAATTGCGTTTCTCAAGCAGCGCATAGACCAGCGGTAAGTTGGCTGAAATCTTCATCATGACCACGTTGTCATTATCATCAATGGCGGTGGCGATGGCTGTTTCATCCGCGGTTGCCGGAATAATTTCCAGCAATTCATCATCAAGCATTAAGGGTGTCGAAATGGTCGCTGCAATTTGGGAGTATGATGAAATGCCGGCCAGTGTTTCAACACTAATGCGATTACCAATAATATCCAGCAAGTAGCTATAGGTACTATATACGGATGCGTCACCCAGTGTAATGAAGCCGACCTCGTTGCCTGCTTGAACGTCGGTAACGATTTCTTCAGCAATGGCTTGCCAACTCGCCTGTTTTTCTGCCAGGTTCTTGACCATTGGAAACCGGCGCCGTTTGATTGTCAACTGGGCTGAAAAGTACGGCGCCGCAATTTTTTCTGCCACGCTTGGTTGGTCGTTATGCGCCTTGGGGGCGTACAGGACATCAAGGGCTTTGATCGTGTTGACCGCCTTAATCGTCATCAACTCGCTGTCACCAGGGCCAACGCCAATGCCGTAAAATGTTGCCATGCTTACATTCCGCCTTTCGTTTCAGCGGCCGAAGGTGCGGCCAACTGACGTTTTAAATGCGCTACGAACTGCTGCTGAATCTCAGGATAAGCGCCCATGCCCTTTTGGACAGGCGTGACCTGAATCCCTGCGCGTTGCAATTGTGACTGCCAAGAATCAGGTGCATCAGATGCCATGTCGTTGTGGGCGTGATTCCCAGCGACCAGCATAAAGGGCTGTAACCGAACTTTTTTGGTACCAGCGGCTTTCAACCGACCAATCTCAAACTGGATGTCGGGGTAACTCTCCACAGCCCCCATATAATGCTGACTGTCCATCAACATGTGATCCAAGCACGCGTAGGCGGTAAACGCACTGTTAGCCGTACCGTGCCCCATAAAGAGGACGGCTTCATCAGCTGCGAGCGGACTGCCGATCTGTTTTAGAAAGTGCACGATTGCCTGATAGTCAGCAAAGTCATTCAGCAACGGCCGGCCGATGACCACCCGCTTGAAGTGACTCGCTGATGCGCGAACGGCATCTTCAACCTGATGGTATTCAATGCCTGGAATCAAATGCAACGATTGCACATACAGGGTATCAAATCCCGCCGCGCTGATCTTAGCAATCGCTTCTTGTGGGGAATCAATAGTTATGTCTTCGTTTTGTTTGATGCGCGACACCACGATTTTTGACGTAAACGCACGAAAGACTTCAGCATCCGGAAATGCCATTTGAAAGGCGTTTTCCGTGGCTTCAATCGTTTCGTGTCGCGTTTGTGGATAGGTCGTGCCGAAACTAACGATCAATAGTGCTGTTTTACTCATCGTGCAAAGACCTTCCTTACTGTTTGAATCACATTATCGTAACTTGGTTTAACTTCGATCACGTTTTGGAGACCCCGTTTTTGGCACTCATCAGCAACTGTCTGGCCCATTGCAAAACACCGCATGTGCCGCATGAGTTCCTGTTCATCACTCGTGCAACCGGTGTAGAGGTCAGCCACAGCAGCCGAACTGGGAAACACGATTCCGTGAAACGCGTTCAGGTCGATTGACTGGTCCACGGTCTCACTTTGGTAGGTTGCTAGATAATCTGCTTTGATTGCTGGCTTATAGCTCGTGAGTGCCGTCTTTTCGCCAATGAAAACAACCGGGCGCTGATAGTCTAACTTTTGCGGATCATACAACTCGTCTGCCAGCAGGCCATCTTGTTGCAGCCGGTACTTCACGATGTGGTTGCAGGCAACCAGTTTCCAATTCGTCAACGCCCGGTTGTCAATGCCCATTGTCAAGAGCCGCTCCTGAAAATAGTGAAAGGCCGCAAAGTCGATCACAATCAGCGTACCGCCAGCGTTGAAATCTGGTAGATCAAACGCCAATGGTCGCTTCACACGTCGGTCAAAGAAGTTAACTGCAGCACCCTCATCCTGCAGTGCGTTGCACAATTTAGAATCCTGTTTATACGGAATTAAAAGGTGCAGTCCCTGAAGCGGTTGGTGCGGTTGAAGGTCTCCCATGAGTTGAACGACACCGCCAACAACGATAAGCGCTGGCGAGGTTATTTTCGTTTCTTCAACCAGTTTGACAATGTTCGCCAAGTCTGAGGAGACTGCCCGCTGCTTCCAATGTGTTGCCCACTGCACCACGGCAACGGGCGTCGTGTCCGCCATCCCATGCGCCATCAGTTCCTGCGTAATAGTTGGCAGCTGGGCCATGCCCATCAGGAAAACAATGGTGCCTTCCTGATGCGCGATATTTTCCCAATCCAGTTCCTTACCATTTGACTTGCGATGGCCAGTAATGACGTGAAAACTCGACGCAAAATCACGGTGAGTAATTGGAATTCCCGCGGCTGCCAAGCCCGCAATTGCGCTCGTGAGGCCAGGGACGACTTCAAAGGGAATCTTATTTTTACTCAAGTATTGACCTTCTTCGCCGCCGCGCCCGAACACGTAGGGGTCGCCCGCTTTGAGTCGCGCCACCCGCTTACCGGCTTTGGACAAGTCCATCAGCATATCGTTGATCTGATACTGGCTGACCTTATGATGCAACGGTAACTTCCCGACATCGATCTTTTCGGCCGCGTATGGTGCCAACATCGCAGGGTTCACCAACCGGTCGTAAACGATCACATCGGCTTCTTCTAGCCGGCGTTTTCCCAGCAAGGTGAGCAGCTCCGGATTTCCCGGACCCGCACCGATCAATGAGACTAAACCATTCATTGCGTTCCCTCCAATAGTGTCGTTAATTCAGATAAACTTGCGGCCTGTTCTGGATACGTCAGCGTTGGTCGCTTGATCACTAAACACGGAATGCCAAGTGCGTCACAGGCGGCCATTTTTTCTTGAACCCCGCCGCGTCGACCAGACTCTTTTGTGACGACTGCTACAGCGTTGCACCGCTGAAACAGGTCCACGTTTAGTTGTTCAGTAAACGGGCCACGAACGCCATCAATCTGGTCCGCTTCAAACCCGGCATCATCCACTAGGCCAATGGCTTTCACAGTTGGTAAGACGCGGACGTGCAGCCGATCAACACCTAATTTTTCAGCGTATTCACCGGCTGTCTTACTCCCTGTCGAGAGATAAACAGTGCCAGTTGTTTGCTGTAAATAGCGCACAACGCCATCCAGATCATCGAATAACTTTAAGTTGGGGCCCTCGGCCAGACCGTTTGTGCGTTCAAGGCGGATGTAGCGAATCCCGTCCGTCTTAGCAGCACTCATGATCGTGCTGGAGATCACCTTTGCAAACGGGTGCGTCGCGTCGATAATCAGTGTCACGCCGTGTTGCGTAAAGAACGCGTGAAAGGTTGCCGGTGTTAGGATCTGTTGACTCACCTGTGCTGCGTGGGCTCGCGCTAGTTCTGCACCGTATGCCGTAGTGACCGATAGGATAAACGGTACCTTACGCTGAGTCAGGTCGTCAGCAACCTCTAAACTTTCACTCGTGCCCCCAAGGAGCAAGATCACAGGGTGTACCCCCGTGGTGTCACCATTCGACCGTCCGCAACGTAGGTGTTCTTGTTTCCCACGATTACGATCGTCGTCATGTTGATCTCCTCCTCATCGAGGTCTTTGATAGTGGTCACTTTTTCAATTTCTTTCTTGCGGGCAACGTCTTTACCGATTCCCACAACTGTATCTTCTGACTTGTATTTCAAAATAATAGCCAGTGCTTCATGCAGATTGTTTGGCCGTCCCTTGCTGCGCGGGTTGTACAAACAGATCACGAAATCGGCCTTGGCTGCAGCGTCCACGCGGTCCTTGATGACATCCCACGGGGTCATTAAGTCGCTCAAACTGATGTGACAAAAATCGTTCATCAACGGTGCTCCTAACGCAGCGGCCGCACCAATACTTGCCGTCACACCAGGGACGACCTTAACGTCGATGTGCTGGTCAGCCTTTGAAGCAAGTTCCAATACTAAACCGGCCATCCCGTAGATCCCAGCGTCGCCACTGGAAATAATGGCAACGTCCTTACCCGTTTGGGCAATTTCAATGGCTTTTTTGCACCTCTCTATCTCACCTCGCATGCCAGTTACAACAAGTTCCTTGCCCTTCAGCATGTCCTGTACTAACCGCACATAAGTTGCGTAGCCAACGATCGTGTCTGTTTTTTCAATGACATCTAATGCTTCTTGAGTCATCAGGTCCTTTGACCCCGGGCCAAGCCCAACGATGTATAACATATGTCTGTACTCCTCTTTGTTTAATGATTTTTGACTAGCTTCTTGCGTCTTTTAATGTTAGGTGACGATCCATTGCACTCTGCGTGGTGCAACGAAGCGGCATGATAGTGCTATTTAGATGACGCAGCGCTGCATTACAACGACTTGCGACTCATTGCAATCGTGATTTCATCCAACGCAAACCGATCAGTGATCGTTCGTTGCCCAGTGAGCGTTTCAGCTGCAGCGCAAGCAACGTTGCCGACACCCACTGTTTTGGCAACGAATGTCGACTGTGGATAGTGCTGGCTTGCTGGTTTCAATGCCGCCGCAGTATAGAACGTTACCGGCACATTTAGCGTGTCAGCCAGGTAATGAATAGCGCCCTCGTGCTGCTTTTTTTCGATAGAACCCAACGCATAAATGGATTGCCAAGCTAATTGATGTTCGATACAAAACTGGGTAAATACAGTTTGAATCATGTCGAACGTCACATCCTTTCGACAACCGATACCTAACGCATTGACTCTAGGAATCACCTGGACGCTAGCAGCACGTTTTTCAAAGTTCACCTTATCAGACACAATGACCAGCGGCACATCAGCTGATGCGTCGGCCAACGTGGTCAGCTTTCGAAAGCCGCTTAGGTCTGGAAAATAAGTGTTAAACGCTGGATCGATCCAAATTTCAACCGGCTCACCAGCAGCCAATAGACTGTTATATTTTTTGGTATTGAATTTAAAATCCGGGTACCAGCCGTCAACCTGTTGTGCCAGCGTGTCCAATGCCTGAACGTGCTCTGTGTCAGTCGCTGTCGTGATAACGGGATCAGAATCCAGCAAGGTCGCTAACTGGGTCGCCCAAGCATTAGCGCCGCCAACGTGGCCAGACAGAAGACTGATCACATGGTGAGCACGTTCATCGACGACCAGGACAGCTGGATCAACCGTTTTATCCTTGATCAGTGGTGCAATCGTGCGCACAACGATTCCGGTCGCCATCACACAGATCACACAATCCATTTCCTGAAAAAGCTGCTGGCAAGTGACTGTAAACTGACCCTTACCAAACGACGACTCATCAGGTGCCGCAAAGCGGGCCGGTAAATAAAGGCCACCATGCATCGCTGTCGCAATCTGTCGGGCAACCCGTGTCCCCTGAAGCGTTAATGCGATCACACCGAGTTTTGGGCCATCATTGCTTGGCATTTTTAATTCCTTTTCGATAGGTATGAGTAAACGTGGCATCATAAAGTTTAGAGTAACTGTAGTCGTCACCTAAGAAGTCACCAACCATGATTAAGGCTGTCCGACGAATGCCCGCTTCCTTGACCTTCATGGCAATGTCCGCCAGCGTCCCCTTGACCATTTTTTCATCCGGCCAAGTTGCTTTATAAATCACGGCAGCTGGCGTCGTTTCTTTGTACCCGCCGGCTAAGAGTTCGCGAACAACTTTCCCGACACCCTGAACGGAGAGGAAGATCACCATTGAAGTGTGATGACTGGCGAGTCTTTGCAGTGATTCACTATCAGGCACCGGTGTGCGACCGGCCATCCGGGTAATAATGACGCTTTGTGAGACTTCAGGAACTGTATATTCAACCCCCATTGAGGATGCCGCACCGAGGAACGAACTGACACCGGGAATGCATTCATACCCAATATCAAGCTTTTTTAATTCTTCAATTTGTTCACGAATCGACCCATAGATTGAAAAGTCACCAGTCTGTAACCGCACGACTGTCTTGTCTGCTGCAACAGCTTCTTGCATTTTGGCAATAATATCTTCGAGCGTCATGCTAGCGCTGTCATCTTTCTCCGCGCCATCTTTGCAATAATCCAGCAACTCTGGGTTCACTAATGAACCCGCATAAATGACGACGTCAGCCTCAGCTAAGCGCCGATACCCCTTCAACGTAATGAGATCTTTATCACCAGGGCCTGCGCCCACAAAACTTACTACTGTCATAATTTATCTAACCTTTCTGATGGCACTCACAACGAGTGTCGGATTTTGGGGTTTAAAGAAGTGACCTTTGCCAAGTGCGTGCCACTTTGCGATCCGCGTTTCGACCATTTCTAGGTCGGTAACAGCGACAGTCTGCAGGTGTGTCATCGCTTCAAACGCGTTTTCTTGCAGGATGAAGTTGAGCACCAGTGCCCCACTATCAACTAAGTGAGCCACTGAAAAATCAATGATCGTCTCCAAATTAGCGCCACTGCCGCCGACAAAAATCGCGTCGTATTGCTGGTCTGGAATATCAGCTGGTGCCTCACCCTGGACTAACGAAATGTTGGTTGTGCCAAAACGCGCCATATTTTCCTGCATAATGGCCACTGCATCGTCATTTCTCTCAACAGCAGTCACCTGGAGTTCTGGAAATTCCAGTGCAGCCTGCAAACTCACGCTGCCCGTCCCTGAGCCAATATCAAGGAACTGTGACTTGCCGTGCAGTTGTAACTTATCAAGACTGATTGCACGCACCTCAGCCTTTGTCATTGGGACCTTTGTCCGTAAAAATTCCTCATCACGCATTCGTTATGATCACCACGTTCATCTTGTATTTTTTATCTGGAACGGCTTCAGGCTGAAACTGACTGATGCATTCTTCTGGATAGCTGAGCTGTTCACCAATGTAAATTGCCCGCTTTTGATGACGGTGCACCACTTCTTGGGCAATCTGGTAGGGACCAATGACCTCATCCGTCACCATGCCAATCGTTTTGTGTGCCAGCAGAAAATCAAAGTCAGGAATTCGACCATGACTGCTGGTAAAGTAAGCATCGTTCATGCTAGTCCCACCTGGTGAAACATGTACTGAATCGAGCTAATGCCGGGAATGATCGTCACGTCATCCGGTCCAAATTGTCGCAATGTCCAACTTCCGATGCCATATAGCAATGGATCACCGGATGACAGTAAAACAACTTTTTGATCATACTGTTCAACCAGTACTTTTTTGAGCAACGCTAGTTTAGGGAGGACAAGCTGTTTTTCAGCCGGTATATCAAACCCTGCAAGCTGTCGTTTTGACCCGATCACCAGCGTAGCCTGTTGCAATAAATTCTCAGTCCCCTGCAAACGCAGTTCTGGACTGCCGGGACCAATGCCTAAGACTGTGATCATTGCCAATCCGCCTCAATTTCTTTCAGTGGCTTGGTTGCAGCTAAAAAGCCAGTATCACGTGAGAAAATCACCGCATCGATGTCGATTTTCGGTTCCTTATGCGCCAACAGTTTGTCGGCTCGACCCTTGATCTTATCGACGATCATCTGGTAAACGTCTTGGTAACCGGCTTCGTTGATCAATTTGATCATCGCAATGGTCGTCAAACAGCCATAGACGTTTTTCATCAGATCTAGTGGCGCACCCATTAATGCGAGGTTTGCAACCATGATTTCTGCCCGTGCGTCGGCGTCCTTACTGTGCGTCGAAAATATACCGCCAGCGACCTTGATCATTTTGCCAAGGTCGCCCACGATCAGTAGTTTAGTGAACCCAAGCCGTTGCACCTCTTTAAGGACGTAGCCGACGAAATTACTCATCTGCACCTGCTTATCAACTGAAATATGCATCTCATCCTTCAGAAAATCTTCGCCATAATTACCCGGCGTTAAGATGAGCGCAGTATCGCCGCGCTTGCGGTGAATGTTCATTTCAATCGAGATCGAATGTTTCCAGGATTCCTCAGACATCGGGGTCACGATTCCGCTTGTACCAAGGATCGAAATGCCACCGACAATGCCCAGTTTTGGGTTATAGGTCAACTTAGCAACACGCTCGCCTTCAGGGGCTGAAATGACGATGTCAGCGCCCTTCTCCGAGCCAAGCACGTGTCGAACCCCTTCTTGAATCAGCTTGTACGGCGTTGGGTTAATGGCCGGCATCCCCGGCTTATTCGCCAGTCCATCCTGAGTGACCCGGCCGATCCCCTCACCACCATCAAGGGTAATGGTGTGGTCATCTCGTAACGTCACCGTGGAATAGATCAACATCCCATCCGTAGCATCCTGGTCATCCCCGCCATCCTTTTGAATCGCGACACTCGCATGATGACGATCGAATGAGCACTCCTGAACATCAAACTGCACCGGTGTCCCGTTTGCGGCATTCACTTTAACCACAGCTGGCGCTTTTTGGTCGAGAATGGCCTGGGCCGCTGCAACGGAAGCAGCGGTTGCAGTCGTGCCAGTGGTGTACCCTTTTCGTAACTTACGACCGTTATAGTAAACAAAATTATCTTCTGGTTCTGACATTGACGTCACCTACTTTACAAGATCGAGGTTATACAACACCGCGTTGACCATGGCTGCAGCAAGGTTACTGCCGCCCTTGCGCCCTAGTGCAACGATGGCTGGAATGTCGCTTTCGTAGAGGGCTTGCTTGCTTTCAGCAGCTTCCACGAAGCCAACGGGGACGCCGATAACGGCATCCGGTGTCAACTTACCAGCCTTAGTCATTTCTAAGATCTTATACAGTGCGGTTGGCGCGTTGCCAACGACAAACACTTTTTCCGTTGGGACTTCAGCCGCAACTTCAATGGCCGCCATTGACCGGGTAATGCCGCGTTCTTTCGCCCGAGCGAATACTTCCGGTTCACTGATGTAACAGTGATAGTGACAGCCAATAGCATCTAGCTTTCGCTTGTTCATTCCCGCCAGTGCCATGGTCGTATCGGTAAAGATCGTGCCGCCATTTTGCATCACGTGCGCGATTTTTGTAATTGCGTCGTGGGTGAACTTTAAATTTTTGAGGTAGTCAAATCTGCGGTGGTATGGATTGCACGCTTAATTGTGGCTTCCTCAACTGCAGAATGAAACGTGTAGTTCGGATCAATATGATCAATTTCGTCTTGAATCATTTCAAAACTTTTATCCGTAATTTTATTTGGAATCGTAATGTAATCACTCATGCCATAAATCCTCCAATGATTAAAAATGCAACCCGACAAGCACAGACTAGGACTAAGCCTAAAACCGCAACCGTATAAACGAGTTTTAGCGTGTTTTGAATGGCCCCAAAATCGGCAGCAACCGCATCCGCGTTGCCAATAAATGGCTTATCAACAAGTTCGCCAAAGTAGGTGTGCGGGCCGCCAAGACGTAGATTTAACGCCCCCGCAACAACTGATTCAGAAAAGCCGCTGTTTGGGCTGCGGTGATGTTCTCGATCCCGCCTGCCGACAACCAGCGCGTTGCTGGTATCAAAGCGCAACAGCGCCGTGGCCAGCATCAGTAAACACCAGGTCAGCCGGGCCGGAATGTAGTTGAACAGGTCGTCTAATTTTGCCGACGCCAGACCAATATCACCATACGTCTCGTTTTGATACCCGACCATCGAATCCAGCGTGTTGACTGCCTTGTAGGCCAGACCTAACGCCGGACCGCCAACGGCTAGATACAGCAGCGGTGCAATCACACCGTCACTCGTGTTTTCAGCATCCGTTTCAATGGTTGCTTTACAAACGTCCTCTGCCGAAAGCCGATCCGTGTCTCGACCCACGATCATGCCGACCTGGTAGCGAGCCTGTTTCAAGTTATTTTCCCGTAAACTCGCCATAATCTTGCGGCTTTCAATGGCGAGGCCCTTAATTGACAGACACGTGTAGCACAGATACGTGCCGATCACAAAATGTAACCAGGGAATCGACCGGGTCAGCCATAAAAGACCAAACGTAATTGCGTAAGTGCCGCCAACGATGATCACCCACATGAGGCCGCCCAACCAGCGCCGCGTTCTTGGCTTGTAGGCGGGCTTGTTCCACAATCTGGTCAGACCAGCAATCGCGTGTCCTATCAGTTTAACTGGATGCGGCCAGGTCGGCGGATCGCCAAGCAGCAGATCCAATACGAATCCAATCGTAATCATACTAATGACTTGCATGAACACGCGCTCCTAACCGATCCAGTAACCCGTTAAAGACTGCTGCGCTCTGGTAAAAATGAACATGCAGGTAACTCGCAAATGTCTGGCGGACTTGGTAGCCGCCAGTCCACTCGTCAACCACAACACCATCCCGCACCTTTTTCATATGAAGGATCGGTTCGAGTCCTGACTGGGCAGCAAAAACGGAGTGATGGAACTCATGACCAACTAATTTGGTGCCAGCCATGCCAATAAGCGACGACTTCGCCGGTGTTGCCTCGCAGTACCCAAATCGTTTCAACCGTGGGGTCATGGTACTGCTGCCATCGAGGATACCTACCATCTCGTAAGTCCCATTTTCAGTCGTCAACTGTTTGCCCAAATACATCAGTCCGCCGCACTCTGCATAGATTGGCTTATCCGCCAGCGAGAAGTTTCGAATGGCTTGTTTCATTTCCGTATTTGCTGCAAGCTGTGCCGCAAATTCTTCGGGATAGCCTCCGCCAAGGTACAGTGCGTCAACATCAGCTGGTAATGTTTTGTCCTTAATGGGACTAAACGGTTTGAGAACAACGCCGGCTTCCCGTAAAGCTTCTAAATTATCTTGATAGTAAAAATTAAACGCATCATCCTGGGCAATACCAAGCGTTAACGCCACTTGGTGCGTCACAATGGGTGACGGTGCCTGCGGATCCACACTGGTGCCTGCCAATGCGAGGATCTGATTTAAATCAATATGTGCGGTCGCTAATTTTCCAAGCGCCGCAATTTTGGCATCCACTTCGGGCAGTTCGTTATCGGGTACCAGCCAAGCTGCCGCGAAGGTAAAGCCAACTCTTTTTTAAACGGCAAATACCCCAGAACTGGGACGTTAACGTAGCGTTCAATTGCCCCTTTGATCAACTCATAGTGGTTTTGACTCATCACGTTATTGACGACGACACCAACAATTGGAACGGCCGGATCGAATGTCAGAAATCCTTTCACTATCGCTGCAATCGATGTTGAGGCTGACCGGCCATTCACCACTAAGACAACTGGAATGGCCAGCGCCTTAGCAATGCTTGCGGAGGAATGGGCATCCTTATCAGTGCCCAGCCCATCGTAGAGGCCCATGACCCCTTCAACAACACCCAGATCAAGGTCATTGGTATCCCGTTCAAACAGGTATTTTAACGTCTCATTGTTTGGGACAAGAAAACTATCAATATTGCGTGACGGCCGTCCCGTGATGCGGGAATGAAATTTAGTATCCACGTAGTCCGGACCAACCTTATATGGCTGAATCCGCATCTGCCACTGAGTGCTGACAAAATGCCCAGCGTCACACTGGTCTTACCAGAACCGCTCGTTGCCCCAGCAATCATTATTTTCTTCATGCAATCAGCCCTTTCACCTGCTAGACATCTATTCGACTGAACGCAGTGCCGCGATCAGCTGTTCATTTTCTGAATGCGTTCGAACCGCCACTCGGTAGTAGTCATTGCCAAGTCCTGCATAATCGGAACAGTCGCGAATCATGATGCCGACCTGCCAGAGTTTTTCGCGAAGGTTAGGCATCGTGCTGCGGAGTAAGTAATAGTTCGTGACTGAGGGGAAAACGGTCAAGTACGGAATCGTTTTAAGTGCATCAAACAACCGTGGTCGTTCAGTCGTTAGCCATGCGTATGTTTGGTTAATATAAACCGCATCGTCATACATATGCGCCCCAAACTTAGCCGCCATGGTATTGACCGACCAGGGTTCCTGCGTGGCAATCAGTCGTTGTTTAAGCTGCTCATTTTTGGTGATGGCAAACCCTAAACGGAGACCGGGAATCGCAAAAAACTTCGTTGCTGACCGCAGGATAATCACGGGATCGCTTGCGGTCAGCTGACTCACAGCACTCAGAGCATCGTGGTCTGCAAGATCCATGAAAGCTTCATCTAAAATCAGCCAGACATTGTGCCCCATACAGTAGTCTGCCAGCTGCTGAACAGCTTCTGGCATAATGACTTGACCACTCGGATTATTCGGATTGCACAGACACACCAGATCAATTGACTTGTCGGCCTCTAACGTCGTGATCAATTGTGTCACTGAGACCTGAAACACATTTTCGGGCGTTAAGTTAAAGTGTGAGACCCTTGCGCCAGCGCGGGTCAATGAGCGTTCATACTCGCCAAAGGTCGGCGCCAGAACCAATGCGTGCTTCGATTGTAAGGCCGTTGCGGTGTCAAATATCATCTGCACCGCGCCGTTTCCGACGAACACATCCTCACGCGAAACGTTAAAGTGCGTGCCGATTGCATCACGTAATTCTGGGTACTGGGGGTTGGGATAGTAGATCACCTCATCAATAGCATCGGCAATCACCCGTTTTAATTTTGGAGACAGCCCCAACGGATTAATGTTGGCGCTAAAATCAATTAGTGACGCGGGATCAACGCCCACCTGCTGTGCAATCAACTCACGATTGCCGCCATGAATAATTGTCATATTAGTGGCTCCCTAAGAAGTTGGCGTGCTTCATCGTTTTTGGTAAAAACGCGTAAACAATTTCAGCAATGACGATGTTAAAGATGGTTGCGACAGTCAACGGCACAAACAACGCAAATATAGCGCCCTTTAACAGTGGGTAAAGCAGCGGAATCTCCAACGGGGTGTTAATGATGTACCCCACAATGTCAGAAATTAAGATCACCCCAAATTTATCTTTACCGAACCGTTGCCGGATCCAGCCAAACACAAACATGCAGACCCCCATCATAAAGCCGACAACTAAGTGCACCGGCAAGGTTAACGGAAATCCGGACAACGCAGCCGAGGTCAAATGGCCAAAGATACCAAGAAACGCGCCAAACCACGGTCCTAATAAAATGGCGCCTAAGAACGCTGGGGCCGAATCAAACGCAATCGACCCCATGATCTTAATGTTGGCGCCCACCACACATAGTGCAAGTAACATTGCTGCCAAAACAATTCGTCTTAACCGATCTGAATTACCCATAATGACTAACCTGACTTTCTTTAAATGAATAGAATAATTGATATTGTTGCCGCTTACATCATCATACCGAACTTGGTTCCTATTAAAAATATAATAGGTTCCCCTTGTATTTCAACGCCTTGTGATTCAACTAACAATTTTTTTGCCGCAATTCTATTATTTCTTCAAAATAGTACAGAATTAATTGCGAATGATAAAATATTGTATGACATTTTCACAACGGTCAACTGACAATAACTGGTCAATCAAGGGTTATGACACACTTCATTTTAATTGGTCGATTTTTGAAACCGCTTTTATAACAAATTCTCGTCGTAAACCAACTATTTTGACGTCATATCAAAATGAATGCCACCATTTTGCTAGAGATTCTGTTTTTTCGAGTTTAAGTGCTTTAAAGACGATTGCAGCAACGTTTATCGACGGGCATCAAGAATCGCCACTTTAAGGTTATTTTATGTACAATGGAGAAAAGTAATTTTATCCCATTATTTCAGGAGGCTCATTATGAAAATTTACACAAAAAAAGGTGACAAGGGACAGACCCGGATCATTGGTAAGAAAATTGTGGACAAGGACGACGCTCGTGTGGAATCTTACGGGACCGTTGACGAACTTAATTCATGGGTTGGGTATACGATTTCTGTTCTGACCCCAGAAACCGCCGTGTTAAAGGACGAGCTGGAGGAGATCCAACAACTGCTGTTCGACGCTGGTACTGATCTGGCAACGCTTAACGACGACCCCAAGCGGTCATTCATCTTTAATGTCGATTCAGTTAAGTGGTTAGAAGGTAAGATCGACACGTACACCGAGGCCGTTCCCGCCGTTCAAAAATTCATCCTGCCTGGTGGTAACCAACCAGCATCCGCCCTGCACGTTGCCCGAACCATTACGCGTCGTGCTGAACGCCATATTGTGACGCTGCAAGGTGAAGATGACATCAATAAGGACGTCCTTGTCTTCATCAACCGTTTGTCGGACTACTTCTTCGCAGTAGCTCGGTATGCCAATATGCTGGGAAAAAATGAAGATATTTTGTATCGGAATAGTAAACCGGTATTTAGGTAGAGCGTGAAGGAAAACGGGAGGAAGCGGAGTGTAAGCCAACTCTGACGTAAATGCCGAACTTGGCATTTACGTCAGAGTTGG